>NZ_AUBZ01000039.1 GCF_000429505.1 Aliagarivorans taiwanensis DSM 22990
TACACTGCCTCTTTCGGCGTGCATATGCGGGTTGCCCAAGAAGCGGTTCATACGCTTGATGCTGTGTTTTACTTTGGTGTTGTTACCGATGTGCCTGCCCAGCGAGGTGAGCGTCAGCGTGTCGCTGCTTTGCAGCGCCTTGACAGCGGTTATAAGGGTATCGAGGCGCTTTTTGTGCAGCTCAGGGCAGTTCTGATAAAGCGCTTGATATACAATTCGCAACTCGTGCATCCCGTGAAGTCCTTGTATCTGCTGGTTTGGTTGCACATACCATTAGATCACTTCGCGGGTTGCACTCCAAGCGCAACACTCTGATTTATCGGCTAATTATGTGGGGATTCGTCAGAGCATAATGGCCATGAGCAATGTATTCATCCAAACGAGAGTAAAGATCAATATCACCCATTAGTTCTTCAAGATTGCTCTCTCCACTTTCGAGTTTCTCGTTAGTCTCTGCTAGCAATTTATTGATGCTATCCAGCTTCTTCTCATGCCCGGCAATTGAGTTTTGCAGGGCTTCTTCTGTACCTACGAGCTTCTGAAGTTCATAAGTTTCAATGTTTACCTTTTCAAGCTCTCTTTTTGCTGACTCGAATGATGACTTAACACTGTCGTACTCATCATTGGCTTTGATTAATGCTTCATCCAGTGTCTTATACTTACCTGCCTTCTTGTCTGCAGATTTCTTCGTCAACACATAGGTTAGTAATACTGCTACTGAGGAAATTCCTATAACAACTAAAATATTGGTATCCATTGCTTACCTTAAAACTTGTTGTATAAATTGCTTTCTCAATTCTGCTCGCTCTTCACATCGCTCTAAGTACTCTTCGTTCGCAGCTGCCAAAGCGTTTTTTATAGCCTGCTTCTGCATAGAGTCACGCAAGCGAGCTTGGCGCTTTACCTCACGCTCTCTTTCTCTGAGCGAACGTTCATGCTCCCTTTGCGCTTGGGCGACAGCTCTTTGATGGGCTTTTTCTCGTCTTTGAGCTTCCCGAGCAGCCTGTTTGTTGGCTCTGTCTATAGCCTTAACGATCCTAACAGCGGTACCTAAGCCACTACCTCTCCTAGCCAAATTGCCCTCCATATACCAACCGAATAACTGATGACATTATCATAGTGCTTGGTAGGTGATTGATATGTATGTCTAATAAATTCAAGCGGGCAGAATCATTTTTAAACAACGGCGCCCAAGCAACCTTAAACCTCCACCAAATGACACACAAAAAAAAGCTACCAAGTCGCAAAACTTGATAGCTTTTAATGAATTCACTACCCCACCTAAGAGATGGGGAACACCAGCCTAAGGCTTAGTTACCTTGTGGGCGCATCGCTGGGAACAGGATTACGTCGCGGATGGTGTGGGTGTTGGTGAACAGCATTGCCAAGCGGTCGATACCGATACCTTGACCTGCGGTTGGTGGCAGGCCGTGCTCTAGTGCGGTGATGTAGTCGGCATCGTAGAACATGGCTTCGTCGTCGCCGGCGTCTTTGGCATCAACTTGGGCTTTAAAGCGCGCATCTTGGTCTTCGGCGTCGTTCAGCTCCGAGAAGCCGTTGGCTACTTCGCGGCCACCGATAAAGAACTCGAAGCGGTCGGTGATGAACGGGGTGTCATCATTGCGGCGCGCCAACGGGCTGATATCGGCTGGGTACTCGGTGATAAAGGTTGGCTGAATCAGCTTAGGCTCTGCAGTTTCACCGAAGATCTCTTCAAGTAGCTGGCCACAGTTCCAGAACTTCTCTACTTCAACACCTACCGACTTGGCAATCGCTACCATGTGGTCGCGATCTTGTACCTTGTCGTAGTCCAGCGCTTGGATGTCGGCGTGCTCTGGGTTGTACTGCTTGATGGCGTCCAGCATGCTCAGGCGTGGGTAGCTGCCACCGAACTCAACGGTTTCGTCGCCGTAAGGCATGGCCGAGCTGCCCAGCACCTCGATGGCTACAGTGCGCAGCATCTCTTCGGTCAGGTCCATCAGGTCGTTGTAGTCGGCGTAGGCCATGTAGAATTCCATCATGGTGAATTCTGGGTTATGGCGTGGCGACAGGCCTTCGTTACGGAAGTTACGGTTGATTTCGAATACGCGCTCAAAACCACCTACTACCAAACGCTTTAGGTATAGCTCGGGAGCGATACGCAGGAACATCTCTTGGTCCAGCGCGTTGTGGTGAGTGATAAACGGACGCGCTGACGCACCACCGGGAATCACCTGCATCATTGGGGTTTCCACTTCCATAAAGCCTTTCGACTCCATAAAGCGGCGAATGCCGGCAACCAGCTTAGAGCGGATTTGGAAGGCGGCACGCGACTCTTCGTTCACAATAAGGTCAACGTAGCGCTGGCGGTAGCGCTGCTCTTGGTCGGTCAGGCCGTGGAACTTCTCTGGCAGTGGGCGCAGTGCCTTGGTCAGCAGTTGGTACTGATCCATGTTCACGTACAGGTCGCCCTTGCCCGATTTGTGCAGGGCACCGCTTACACCGATGATGTCACCGATATCCAGACCACCAATGGCCTTCAGCTCTTTTTGCACGTCTTTCGGTGCGTAAGCCTGAATACGGCCGCTTACGTCTTGCAGTACCAGGAAGGGGCCACGCTTCGCCATAATACGGCCAGCGATAGACGCTTGGATGTTCAGCTCTTCCAGCTCAGCTTTTTCTTTTTCGCCGTGGGCGGCTTGCAGATCGGCAGCCAGGTTTTCACGACGGAAGTCATTGGGGTGGCCGTTAGCCTTACAGGTTTCGCGAATTTTATCCAGTTTAGCGCGACGCTCAGCAATCAGCTTGTTCTCTTCTTCTTGCGCTTGGGCTTGATTCTCTACTTGATCTGTCATTGTTTGGTCCTGGTTAAAATTAGCTTACAGCCCTGATTTGAGGCTGGCTTCGATAAACTTGTCTAGGTCGCCATCGAGTACCGCTTGGGTGTTGCGGTTTTCGATGCCGGTGCGCAGGTCTTTAATGCGCGCGTCGTCCAATACGTAGGAGCGGATCTGGCTGCCCCATCCGATGTCCGACTTGTTGTCTTCGGCGGCTTGCTTCTCGGCGTTCTGCTTTTGCAGCTCCAGCTCAAACAGCTTAGCTTTAAGCTGCTTCATCGCCTGATCTTTGTTCTTGTGTTGAGAACGGTCGTTCTGACACTGCACCACGGTGTTGGTCGGCAAGTGGGTAATCCGCACCGCTGACTCGGTGCGGTTTACGTGCTGACCACCGGCACCCGAGGCGCGGTATACGTCGATACGCAGATCGCTGGGGTCGATATCAACCTCGATGCTGTCGTCGATTTCCGGATAGATAAAGGCCGAGGCAAACGAGGTGTGACGACGCCCGCCCGAATCGAACGGCGATTTACGTACCAAGCGGTGTACTCCAGTTTCGGTGCGCAGCCAGCCATAGGCATACTCGCCGCTTACCCGCACGGTGGCACTCTTGATACCGGCCACATCGCCGTCGGAGACTTCAATCACTTCAGCTTTAAACTGGTGGGCTTCACACCAACGCAGGTACATGCGCAGCATCATGCTGGCCCAATCTTGGGCTTCGGTACCGCCCGAGCCCGATTGGATATCGATGTAGCAGTCGCTCTCGTCCATCTCACCAGAGAACATCCGGCGGAACTCCAGCCCTTCTAGCTGGGTGAGTAGCTCGGCGGCTTCCGCTTCGGCTTCCTCGAAGGTCTCTTCGTCTTCGGCTTCAACCGCCAGCTCGACTAGGCCAGCTACGTCTTCGCAGCCTTGTTCGAGTTTATCGACGGTGTCGACCACTGCTTCGAGGTTGGAGCGCTCTTTACCCAGCGCTTGGGCGCGCTCGGGCTCGTTCCAGATTTCGGGCTGCTCAAGCTCGCGACTAACTTCTTCTAAGCGCTCGCGCTTGGCATCGTAGTCAAAGATACCCCCGAAGCACGTCGGTACGCGCTTTAATATCGGCGATGGTGTTGTTGATGGCGTTGACTTCAAACATCTTCGCGTAAACCTATCCGGTAAATACTAAAAACGCGCAATTTTAACCAAAATAGTAACGAATAGACATAGCTATGGTGACGTAAGGGATGCAAAATAGCGGCTTTTTTTGGCAATCTCGAATTCCAGACTGTTCGTATACCAACTAAACTCCCAGATGTCTGGAATGCAAGGTATCTACATGCACAAAGATCCAAAACAACTCGATAAACGCGTGTTCGTGGTGATGGCCCTGTTTATCGGTCTGTTCAGCTATTTTACGCTCTCCCCCGATAGCCATTTCCGCAAGATCCGCAACCTCGACCCACACCACGACAACCCGGCCTTTGTCAGTGGCGAGCTGCAGCTTACCGCCAGCACCCGCAACGGGATGATTGCTCAGTTGCCCGATGTGGGCCAAAGCAAGATCCGGCTTATCAGCGAGCCGGTGGATTTTGAACCCGGCGCCATCTGGCAGGTGGAAGGCATGCTCGATTGGGGCAGCCAGGGCTTGGTGCTGACCGTCTCCGAGATAAACCAAGATTAATACAGCGCTTTTGTAATTAGTCCACTAGTTACAGCAAGCACTTCCTTGTCTTCAACGACTTTCCCTGCGCAATACCTGACCACTTACTTATCCGGATTGGTATAACACTTTCACCACCGGCTTGTGCCTGTGCGATGCGGGCTGTGCTAAGGTAGCGGGCAGTTCATCCAAGGCACTGATCTGAGTACCCTTATGCCTATCAAACACCTTATCCGTTGTGCGCTTGCGGGCGTACTGCTTTCCCCTTTGAGCAGCGCCGCCGCCGAGCTGCCCAACTCACTGCAAAGCTGGGCCAATTGCGCGGGCTACCTCAGCTACCTGTCGCTGCTGCAGCACGAAGAGCCAGAGCACCAAGGGCACGAGCAAACCGCTGCACTACTGGAGCAATATGGCGCGGCCAGCGATAGCTTTCAGCACCAAACCATCTATAGCGAGCAACTCAATCGCGAGCAGGTATTCACCTTGGCGCGTATCCATACCATTGCCTCATTACGCTTTCATCA
This sequence comes from Aliagarivorans taiwanensis DSM 22990, assembly GCF_000429505.1. Taxonomy (GTDB): domain Bacteria; phylum Pseudomonadota; class Gammaproteobacteria; order Enterobacterales; family Celerinatantimonadaceae; genus Aliagarivorans; species Aliagarivorans taiwanensis. The sequence goes on from NZ_AUBZ01000039.1 coordinate 4,986, forward strand.
GGTGGATGGCTTTGGCAACCGGGTAAAGGCGCCGCCGCGCTTTATTCGCGACGCGCAAAACATCGCTGGCACCTACTGTACCCAGTGGCAGCGCAGCCAACCATAAAACTTTCATACCCATATACCGCGTAAGCTGTTAAGTTTTATATTATTTTTAGTAAACGCTAAAGCTAAAAGGACTTACGATGCGCTTGGGCGATTTTATGCTGCGGCCAGTGTTAATGCTGTTGCTGGCCTGTATTCTGTTACTCACACTGATTGCCCAGCCCTTGTTGGGCTTCTCCCCTTGGCAGCTGCCCGCCGCCCTGCGTACCGCCACCGCCCTCTCGGCTAAACTGGCTTGCTCGGGTTACTTTATCTCTGCTCAAAGCCTTGAGCAGCTGGCCGACGATATCGCCAGCTACTCGCCAGCCACCCGCTTGGTCGAGCTAAGCCTGAGCGACGATACAGTCACCGCGACTCTGGGCTCGTCGCTGTACCCGGCACAGGCGCGCTTTAAAGACAATCAGGGCTGCACCTTGGTCAGCCAAAAACCCAATGCCCCGGCTCACCAACAACTTGTGCTTGCCGATATCCCCACCACCAGTTCGCTATGGCCAGCCGGGGAAACCACCCTTATCGACCCCTTCTGGCAAGAGCAGCTTGAGCAGGTTTTTACTGATGACAACCAACAGCAGCTTAATACCCGCGCGCTATTGTGGATCCAAGATGGCGAGCTGCAGGCCGAAGTCTACGCCGACAGCGTAACGCCGCAAACCCCACTGCTCGGCTGGTCGATGGCCAAAAGCTTGAGTGGGATCTGGGAAGGGCGGATAGAGGCCATGGGCTTGGCGAGCGCCCAAAACCATGCGTTGTTTCCTCAATGGCAGGACGACGCGCGGCAAGAGATCACCCTCTCCGATTTACTACAGATGACCAGCGGACTGGATTTTAATGAGGCCTACACGCCGGGCAGCGACGCCACCGAGATGCTGTTCTTTGCCCATCAGGCTGCCAGTGTTCCGCTCGCGCAAACGTCCGATCACCCTCGTGGCGAGCATTTTGCCTATTCGTCCGGCAGCAGCAACCTGCTGAGCTACTACTTGAGCGAGCTGTTGGGAGGCCCCCAGCAAGCCGCAGACTTTTTGCAGCGCGAACTGCTAGGCCCACTGGCCATGGCCAATACCGTGCTGGAGACCGACCCGGCTGGTTATCTGGTAGGTAGCTCCTATGTCTATGCCAGCGGTCGCGACTGGGCGCGCCTCGGCCAGCTGCTGCTCAATCAAGGCGAGCTTAACGGCCAGCGCTTGCTCAGCCAAGAGTGGGTGAAGCGAGCCACCACCGCGAATGACAGTGAAAACGATCCCCGCTATGGCTATCAGCTCTGGCTAAACGGTCCGGGCGAATTACGCTGGCCAGCCCTGCCCGCCGATGCCTTCGCTATGCGCGGCAACCGCAAGCAGCTGGTGATGGTGTTGCCCTCACACAACGCGGTGTTTGTGCGGCTTGGCTGGACCAAGGGCCATTACCCCTTCGAGCAACATATCGCGAACTTGCTCGCAAAAGCTGAACAAGACACTCAGTGATTAATTGTTAAGCAAAGTTTTAATGGCTAGTTGGGGCGCTATCAGTCACAATACTTGCCGATTTTTCAAAGACATATACCCGAGCAGCCTCAAGATGCTGGTTCAGCGAGATTTACCAGTCTCTCAGGCAAGGCGTAGCTCCGCCGATCTAGTGGTCTAAATCAAGGAGCAGTATGAGATTGTTTGGGTATAGAGCCAGCGCAGTATAGGATGGCCAACCACATGCAACACTACCCGATAGGAACCCCAGGCGAAGCCTGGCAACAGCGCGACAAGCAAACTTGGCTAAACCAGGCCAAGCTACAACGCAGTTACCAAAGCTTGGTGCTCGACCCGCTACAAGAACTTGGCTACGACATGAAGGTGCTGCAATACGGCGCACTTAGCTATCAAAGCGAGCGCTACCCGCTGTACCTACTGCAATCATCCAACTGGCACAGCGATAAGCCGGCAGTACTGATCACCGGCGGAGTGCATGGCTACGAAACCAGCGGCGTGCTCGGTGCTTTGCGCTTTGCCAAGCATCACTTGGGCCGTTATCTGGATGATTTCCGTTTTGTTATTGCCCCTTGCGTGAGCCCGTGGGCCTTTGAAACGGTGAACCGCTGGAACCCGCATGCCCAAGATCCAAACCGCAGCTTCTCTGCTCACTCAGACTGTGAAGAGTCGCAACTGCTGATGGGCCAACTGAGCGAGCTCTCTTGTAAGTTCCTGATGCATATTGATCTGCACGAGACCACCGACAGCGACGAAACTGAGTTTCGCCCAGCACTGGCGGCGCGCGATGGCAAAGAGTTTGAGCCTTGTTATATCCCCGATGGCTTTTACTTGGTGGGTAATCAGGCCCAGCCGCAGCCGGAGTTTCATCAGGCGATTATTCGCGAAGTGGCCAAGGTGACCCATATCGCTGAGCCCGACAATCAAGGCCGCCTCTACGACGCCCAGATGAAACAGCCCGGAGTGATCCACTACCCGGTGGAGAACCTGCACCTATGTACCGGGATCACCGGCGCGCCGTTTTCCACCACCACCGAGGTCTATCCTGACAGCGAGCGGGTGGATGCAGAGAACTGTATTCAGGCGCAAGTGACCGCTATCTGCGCGGCGCTGGATTTTTTGATCTAGTCGCTGGCAGCTAAGTCCTGCTCATCGATACAACACTCTTCTTGCAAGAAGCCAATCACGCCTAGCAAACAGGCGTAGTTGGCCACACAAAACAAGGTGCGCCCCTCGCGGCGCTGCTCCAGCAATCCCGCCTTGTTTAGCGCCGCAATATGGTGCGATAAGGTGGAATTAGGCACTTGTAGCTGCGCTTGAATATCCCCCACCGCAATCCCCTGATGCCCAGCACGCACCACTCGGCGAAACACCTGCAGGCGGGTGGGATGGCCCAGCTCTTTTAGGGCCTTAGCCACATCATCTAGTTCCATAAACGCTCTCTCTTATCGCTGTAGCTGTAGCTGTAGCTGTTAGCTGTTAGCTGTTAGCTGTTAGCTGTTAGCTGTTAGCTGTTAGCTGTTAGCTGTTAGCTGTTAGCTGTTAGCTAAAATATATTTCGATATTACTAGAAATATCTTGATCAATCCAATAACCGACCCTATATTTCGAACATTCTAGAAATATAATTTCTATGACAAAAAATATTGGAGACAAGCATGAATATTGATCCATCGCTCACCCACGCTGCGGGCATGTGGCTCTTTCTGGCTGCAGAACTCAGCCTGTTGTTTTTGGCGATTTCCTACTTGGTGGGGATACTGCAACACTACATTCCGCCCGCTAAGATCCGTCAGCTGCTGAGCAGTCAGGGCGGGCGCGGTTACTTGTTTGCGGCGGGGCTAGGGGCGATCACCCCGTTTTGCTCCTGCTCCACCACTCCCTTTCTCAAGGGCTTGCTGCGCGCACAAGCCAGCTTTGGCACCATGCTGGTGTTTCTGTTTGCCAGCCCACTGCTCAACCCGGTGATCATCGGATTGCTGGCGTTTAGCTTTGGCGTGCAAGTGACTGCGCTGTACTTCGCGGTTGCGTTGGGTGTGTCACTGGTCGCAGGCTGGTTGCTAGAGAAGCTTGGGTTTGAGCGCTTTGTGCGCGAACAGGCCTACGCCCCAGAAGAAGCCAGTACATGCGCTTCGGCAAGCGCTACATCGAGCTGTGCAGCTGGCAATCAAAATAGCAACCAAACCAGCTGTGGTGCTAGCAGCGCTGAGCGTCGCAAGCCTGATTGGCGCGGCCTGTGGCAAAGCACCTGGAAGGACTTTCGCCAGGCCCTGCCCTACCTGCTGATTGGTATCAGTGTTGGTTCGTTGATTTACGGCTTTGTGCCAACCGAGCTGATTGCCCGTTATGCGGGCACCGACAACCTGCTGGCGATCCCGTTTGCGGCGGTGGTGGGTATTCCCCTGTATGTGCGTGCAGAAGCGGTGATCCCACTGTCAGCCGCGCTGATCGCCAAAGGCGCCAGCACTGGCGCACTAATGGCGCTGATTATCGGCTCTGCCGGAGCCAGCCTGACCGAGGTCATCTTGCTCAAATCGCTGTTTAAGAACCCGCTGATTGCAGCCTTTGTTGGCGTGGTGCTGAGTATGGCGATAGCAGCTGGGGTGGCCTACACCCTGTTGTTTTAGCGAGGCTTGGAGAAACCTTTGGCGCCGGAGCACTGTTACTTCGGCGCCGCTGAGAAGGTCGGCCAAAAATCGATGAAATCTTGCTTGCTCATCTCCCTGAACATCAAAGCACTTCCTTTAAAGAGGCTACTGAGCGGGCTGTTTGTTCGGGTCGCAATGCAGCTTGCGCAGCCATTTTTGGTGGTAGGCGCTAAAGCGGCGACTCAGTAGCGGCGCGGTAAAGCGGGTTAAACCGCCGCGCTGGGTAATCTCAGTGACAATATCGCAGCCCTCGTCGGTTGGATAGAGCAGCCAGGCGTGGTACAAATCTACCCGGCCACACTTGCCGCGCCAGGCTAGGCGGTCGTCGGGAATAAACTCCACCACCGTGCACTCGTACTCCAACCCTCGGGTCTTCCAACGGAACACGCTGCCCTTGCTTAAGTGCTCACCATCGCCAGTAAGAAACTGCACCGAGGTACGCCGTCTGCCAAACGATGGCCACGAGTGGGCACGGATCAGCTGCATCCAGATATCCGAGACCTTATGTTCCGTCACAATACTGTTCTTGATATGGAAGCTGGCATGCTTGGGGTGATAGTAGGCAGGCCAATTAACAACTTTCGAATAGTTCACACGGCATCCTGGCAAGTGGTATCACGGAAGATAATGTAATTATGAGGGTTTTAGCGATGATTGAAAACTCACTCTTACTTATTCGATGCTACTCACACACCGTTTTATTGCGCCCGGCCTGTTTGGCTTGATAGAGGCACTTGTCCGCTCTGGACAGCAGCTCCGCCAATTGAAGCGCCTCACCTTCAGCGAGTACCACCATGCCCGAGCTTACGGTCATGGGGATCTGCTCGCCCTTGTAATCTAAGGGCGAACTCTCCAGCGCGTCGCGCATCCTCTCGGCCACTTGCCAGCCTTGCTGTTTATCCGCCCCCGGTAGCAGGCAAGCGAACTCCTCGCCGCCGATACGAGCAATCAGGTCGCTGTCGCGAAATACCGACTGCACGATCTCGACAAAGTGGACCAGGGCCGCATCGCCAGCATCATGCCCCCATTGGTCGTTGACCCGCTTAAAGTGGTCGAGATCTGACAGCAGCACACAGCCGCGATGATGGTGACTGGCGAAGGCGGCGTCCGCTAGCTGCTCTAAGCGCCGCCGGTTAAGCACGCCAGTAAGCGGATCTGAATAGGCCATCTCCTCCAGCTTGGAAGACTGCGCCTCCAATAGCTGCTTGGCTTGCTCCAGCTCGCGGTTGGTTTCGGTGACATCGGTAATGTCGTGCATCACCCCCACCAAAAAGTCCATATCCCCCATGCTTAGCCGGCTTTTTCGGGTAATGGTGATACACGGAGTTACGCCATCTTTGAGTACCGTTTCGTAGGCCTCGTCGACCTTGCCACTAGATAGCACCCGCAGGTCGCCGCCATTGCACTGGGCGGCTTGACGGTCGGGGAATATATCCACATCGAGCTGGCCAATGACCTGCTCACGCTGCACCGCAAACAACTCTTCAAAGGCTTTGTTGACCCACACATAGCGAAGGTCGCTGCCCTTGACCAGCACCGGGTTAGGAAGGATATCGAGAATCGCCAGTGGCAGGGAAGACCCCAGCGGATGGTCCATACGAGGCTCCTGCAGTTACTCCGAGTAAAGACTTCTTAGGATAGGGGGCGCTGGCAAGACCTGCCAACTTGCTGCTGAATCTTTGCGACCCTAGATCTAAAGAGGGCTGACAAACGCCAGCCCTTGTAAACACCTTGGCGGAACCGCCTAAGGCAGGTCGGTGGGGATTAAGCCTTCAATCAACGCTGTGCGCCACTGATCGGCTTGCGGATCAAAAGCACCAAAGCCTGAACTGTACTCCCAATAGTGCCAGCTAAAGTTACGCTTTTCGGACTCACGGGCGATAAAGGCGGTCCATGCGCGCTGGTCTTGCGGGGACGAGTGCTGGCTATATACACCAAACTCGCCAATATTCACTTCAAAGCCCCGCCCCGGCTGATCATTCCAGCTTGATACCGCATCCAGATAATCAAACAGCACTTGCTGCTGGCTGGCAGTGCCCAGCCAACGGGTTCCTATCCAGCTATTGGCACCTGGGACCCACTCCGCCCCTTGATGAGTAAACTCAAAGGGCTCGTAGAAATGCACGGTAATAATGGTGTTGTCGGCATTCGCTGCTGCAGGTAGTTCTAAATCAGGTAGCTTGAACGGCCCGCCCCAGTCAGCGGTGCCAATCATCACCTTGCGCTGGCCTAAGTCGTTATTTTGGGTGGCGGCATTGTCCACCCACAGCTGCTCAATCAAATCGGCCACCATGGCGTTCCACTCATTGATGCCCACCGCCGCATGGGGCTCGTTAAGAAACTCAAATACCAGTTGGTCTTCTGGGTAGTTGGCCAAGGTAAAGCGCGCTGCTAACTGATCCCAGATGCCAAGCAAGCGAGCGGTGTGATGGTCTAGCTCATCCGCTTCATCGAACAGGTCGTTATAGTGGTGGGTGTTGATAATCACCCGCAGGCCTTGCTGGATGGCCTCGTCCACAACCTCCTGTACCCGATTCAAAAAGGTGGCATCAATGGTATAGGGGGCGGCATCGTCGGCGTGGGCGTTCCAGCGAACTGGAATGCGCACGCTAGCAAAGCCGGCCTCATAAATGTTCTCGAAGTCGCTGGCTTGGATGGTTAGGCCGCCATTCCACTCGCCCTCTTCGGTGGGCGACTCAAAATAGTTACCCATATTAATACCGCGCCCCAAGAAGCTCTGATCCAAACCGCGGCTAGCGTTCCAGCTATAGACATCGCTGTAGTAGGCCTCGTCCAGCACCACTTCAGCGCCATCTTCACCACCGCTGTCACCACTGGATGAACCACAGGCGACAATAATACCGAGTGTTGCGAAAACCGCCGTCAGCGGAAGTAAGCGTGTTAATTCCATTTAATTCTTCCCTCAAAATATATTATCACTAGTGGAGCACAGCCGCTCCTTGGTGCTCAACGACGCTTGTCACATGCTTGCGACTATTTGCTTAAAATCGGCGGCGGCTCTGGTTTTGATGAAACCAAGACCTGTCACGGGAAGATAAAAAAAGGGCGAAGTCTACTTCGCCCTCTAGATGCGGTAGCTCTATTCGATAGCTGCGAGCTTACTGCTGGGGAATCAGCCCTTCAATCAGGGCGCTACGCCACTTCTTGGCGTAGGGGTCGTAGGCACCAAATCCTGAGCTGTATTCCCAGTAGTGCCAGCTGAAGTCACGCTTCTCTGACTCGCGGGCAATAAAGGCGGTCCAGGCGCGCTGGTCTTCCGGGCGCGACACCTTGCTGTAGACACCGAACTCGCCAATGTTTATCTCAAAGCCGCGGCCCGGCTTTTCGTTCCAACGTGATACAGCATTAAGGTAGTTAAACAGGGTTTGCTGCTCACGCTTGCTGCCAAGCCAACGGGTGCCGACCCAATCCATGGCACCGGGGGTCCACTCAGCGCCTTGATGGGTAAAGGGCATCGGCTCATAGAAATGCACGGTGATAATGGTGTTGTCGGCGTTACAAGCCTCTGGCAGGCGCAGGTCGGGCAGCTTAAAGGGACCGCCCCAATCGGCCGTGCCGATCATTATTTTGCGTTGCCCCAGCTCGTTGTTCTGGGTGGTCGCTTTGTCTTGCCAAATCAGCTCAACCAGATCGTCCACCATGGTGTTCCACTCGCGCACGCCCACCGCCTCGTGGGGCTCGTTGAGAAACTCAAACACCAGTTGGTCTTCCGGGTAGTCCGCTAAGGTAAAGTGATCCGCCAGCTGATCCCAAATGCCGTTCAGACGCGCCATATGGTGTTTCAGCTCGCGGCGATTGTAGAACAGCTCGTTGTAGTGATGGGTGTTGATGATTACCCGTAGGTCGTGGGCGAGCGCTTGGTCCACTACCTCTTGCACCCGCTCAAGAAACTGCGGGTCGATGGTATAGGGCGCATCGTTCAAGGCATGGGCATTCCAGCGCACCGGGATCCGCACACTGGCAAAACCGGCGGCGCGGATATTGGCAAAATCGCTGTCCTTGATGGTTAGATTGCCGTTCCACTCCCCTTCATAGCTGGGCGACTCGAAGAAGTTACCCATATTGATGCCACGCCCTAAAAAGGTTTGCTCCAGGCCACGGCTGTCATTCCAGTTGTAGATATCGCTGTAGTAGCTTGGATCCAGCACCACTTCTGCATCTTGTTTGGCCCCGGTAGAACCACAACCCAGCAGCATGGTAACGCCTGCAAACAAACCGGCCCACGCGGCCACATTACCTAATTTCACTTGTATCACTCCATAAAGCATCTCTGGCCTTAGTGGAGCACAGCGCCTGTTACAGCGCTGCGATACCGGTCACAAGCGATTGATATTATGAGCATAATTGGTTTCAGCGCATGCTTTGATGAAACTATACCCGAACAGTTACGCTAGTTGCTTAGGCTATCCAGAAACTGCTCCAGTGCCTGCCACTGCTGCTGATAGTAGGGGTTGAACATCAACCGCGCCATCGGCTGGTAGCGCTGCAGGTTCTGCTCGGTCTTCTCGGCAAACACGATCGGGGTGGTGCTCTTACAGGCCTGATAGCGTGGCCAATCCCCCAGATAGTGGCCGCAGTTGCGATAGGCGCCCTGCTCGCCATACAGTGGGTTCTCAGGTGACAGCACCAAGGCATGGGAGGCGCCCACTACCCGGTGACAAGCATGGGCCTGATCCTCGCTGGGGCAGCTTGAAAGAACAGTGGTAAGCCCATTCTCGACGGTGCTCACTTGTCCCTCGGGGGCGACTAAGAACAGCTTATCGCGCTGGGCTGTAGTGCGCCCCGGTGTGTTGTGCCAGCTCTCCAGCATGGCGATGCCCTCGCCCACCACAGTGGTCTCATCCACCTCGCTAAGCGCCACAAACATCGGCAGATCTGCGCCATGTTGGCCACGGCTTAAACGCCCACGTAGGCTGCGCATCAGCTTCTCAACCTCGGCGGCTTCTTTTAGGGTGAAGGACTCATACTTGGCCACGTCGGTATCGGCATCTTGCTCCAGCCACTGCTTAAGCCGAGTCGGGGTAAACAGCGGGTTCACCCACGGGGAGATCCAGGCAAAGCGATTGGTGGATTGTACCGCGGGCGACCACAGCATCACGCCTTTGAGCTGCTCGGGGAGCGAGTCGGCATGATCCATCAAGGTTTCCACCAGCAAGGTAGCTCCGGTGGAATAGCCACCGAGCACCACGTGGGAGTAATCGGCTACTGCTTGCTCCAGCGCATAGTCCACCGCTGCGCGCCAGTCACCCACTCTCACCCCAAGCATCGCGGCAGGTGCTTCGCCATGGCCGGGGATCAGCAGGGTGCGCACGGTATAGCCCTGTGACCACAAATCAAAGGCCATATCGTGGTAGCTAAACGGTGAGTCGGTCAGGCCATGTACCAGTAACGCCAGCTTATTATCGTCTGCGGATTTAAGCTCATAGGGGGCAACAAAATCGAGCACCTTGGGCGGATGCTGCCAGCCATATTGCTCGGCTAAAGCCTCACGCAGGGGTGAGTTGAGTGGGCACGCCCAATCGGCGCGCGGGTTCACCTCGGCAAGGTAGCGACGGGTGTGGGCCAGATAGTCTTGATAGCTGGCTGCGCTTTGCTTGGCGAAATCAAAGCGTTTGAGCTCGCTCTCAAGCGGGTGGCGGTAGTAGCCTTCAGACTGGGCACGCTGCATCCAATCGGTATCGGCATTGATGGTGACACAATCAAACTGCGCCGCCGCGGCCTGCCCACTCCCTACAAGCCCACTCCATATCAAGCAAATCGCTGAGAAAATCCGTCTGCTGCACAACAAAGGCCACTCCCTAAGGTATTGAAAGAAAACCGTCATACTTTACTCTGATACTGTAAGGCCGAGCAAATGGAAGCCCCTTATCATGTCGAGACCAGCACACACACTCGCAGTATTTGATCTAGATGAAACCCTGCTCAGCGGGGACAGTTCGATGCTGTGGCATCGCTTCATCGTTGACCAAGGCTTGGTTGAGCAAGCCGATTTTATCGAGCGCGACCAAGCGCTGATGGCGTTATATGCCGATGGCCAGTTGGATATGCGCGAATATATCCGCTTCAGTATGCAGGCGGTGCAGCACCACTCCATCGCAGCGCTCACTCCCTTGGTTGAGGCCTTCTGCCAACAGCGGATCCGGCCACGCCTCTACCCCGATGGGCGGCTATTGCTCAAGCAACTGCGTGAGGCGGGCAGCGAGCTATTGATCATCTCCGCCAGCGCCAGCTTCTTGGTCGAACCGATTGCCCGTTTATTAGATGTAGAGCATGCCTTGGGTATCGACCTGCATGAAGACAATGGTTATTACAGCACCAAGGTCAAAGGCACCATGAGCTTTCGCGAAGGCAAGGTGACCCGCTTGCAAGCGTGGCTGGCAGAGCGCCAGCAACACTATCAGCAGCTACGGTTTTACACCGACTCCATCAACGACCTGCCAATGTGTGAGCAGGCCGATTATGTGGAGGTGATTAACCCCTGCCCACGCCTGCACGCCTTGGCTAAGCAGCGTGACTGGCCGATTCACGACTGGTTAGTGGCATCGGCAAATTGAGATGATTGCAATCTTTAGGGGGCAAGCTTATGCTGGCGGCGCTGATGTGAGAGGCACCGCTCCAGGGCGGGCAACTCGCCCTTAAAGCAAGTGCTCACTCGCGCTTCATCTCACTAATGTTGTACCCAAAGGCTTAACTATGGCTTCCAAGCAAATTGCATTTATCGCCGCCGATATGGACGGCACCCTGCTCAATCCAGATGGTCAACTCGACCCTGAGTTTTTTGATGTCTACCAGCAGCTTAGCGACAAAGGGATCCACTTTGCTGCCGCCTCTGGTCGCCAGTATTACAGCCTCAAGCAAACCTTCGCCCCCATCGCCGAGCAGATGCTGTTTATTGCCGAGAACGGCACCTTAGTGATGCATCAAGATCAGGAGCTGTATAGCTGCACCATTGCCAAAGCAGAGATTGAGCAGGTAATCACTGAGGCGCGCGCCATCGACGGCGCGCATATTGTGCTGTGCGGCAAACGCTCAGCCTATATCGAGACCCAAGACCCCAAAGCGATTGCCGAGATCAGCAAGTACTACCACCGTCGCGAGAGCGTGGCAGATCTGCTGGCGGTGGACGATGAGTTTATCAAGGTGGCGATTTGTCACTTCGATGGCACCGAGGCATTGGTCTATCCGAGCATCAATCAGCACTTTGGCCAATCTCACCAAGTGGTAGTGAGTGCCGCCATCTGGCTGGATGTGATGAATGCCGAGGCCTCTAAGGGCAGCGCAATTAAGCATCTGCAGCAAACCCTAGGCTTTAGCTTCGAGCAAACCATGAGCTTTGGCGACTACTTTAACGATGTGGAGATGCTGGCCGCCAGCTACCACTCTTACGCTATGGCCAATGCCCATCCCGAGGTGAAAAAGCTGGCCCGCTTCGAAGCGCCTAGCAATGCCGAATCTGGGGTGCTGCAGGTGTTAAAACGCCTGATCTAAGGCTGCCCGCTCCTCCATGTTCAGGCCAGCCTTGCTGGCCTGTTTTGCATTATGCGCTCTGATACTTTGCCGGTAACTCCGCGCGACGCAACACCTGCACCAACAACGCCAAACTCAGCATGGCGGTGAGCGCTTCAGCAAATAAGATACTGCTCCAGATACCGTTGACCGGGAACCAGCGGGGCAGCAGCAACACCCCAATCACCACCAACACAAAGCCCCGACACAGCGACAGCATGCTCGCCGCCTTTGGCTGTGCAGTGGCCTGAAACAGCGTCGCAGTCACCAGGTTCAGCCCCATCAGCGGCGCGGCCAAAAAGTAAAAACGCATCGCCGTCGCCGCCAGCTCGGCTTGATCGCGTTGAGCGCCCAAGTAGATACCCGCAAGGCTATCGGCAAAGACCCATACCAGCGCAGCAAAGCCCACACCCGCGCCCATCGCCGAGAGCAGCCCCAAGCGATAGGTGGCCCAGACTCGTGCAGACTGCTTTGCCCCATGGTTAAAGCTGATAATCGGCTGACAGGCCTGTCCCACGCCCAGCATACTGAACAAGGCAAAGGTGCCCACCTTGCCGGTGAGTCCATAGGCCACCAAGTGTGCGTTGCCGTAGTGATGCAGCAGCACAAAGTTAAACAGCACAATGGTCATGGCAGCGGTCACTTCGATAAAGAAGGTCGGCATGCCGATACTGATGATCTCTTTGCTGCGCCCCAGCCCTCGCGCTTGTTGGAAGATTTTTTTAACATCCAAGCGAAGCTGCCCTTTGGCGCGCACAAAGTGGCTCAGCAGCATGCCAGCCATCAGCACCTGAGCCAGCCCGGTAGCCAAGGCCGCCCCGCTAACTCCCCAGCCCCAGCGGATCACAAACAGGTAATCCAAGGCCAGGTTGAAGATGGCGCCGGCAGACATCGCCAGCATCGCCAAGCGCGGATTGCCGTCGTTGCGCACAAAGCACGACAGCACCCACGTTAGGGCATACACCACGTTGAACTTAAGCAGCACCCGTAGGTAATCGGCTGCCAGCACGGCGATATTGCCGCTGGCACCTTGCCACGCCAGCAGGTCTTCCAGCCAGATCAGTCCAGCTACCACCACCACACTGACCACAGCGGCAGTCAGCAAGAGTGATTGGCTAAACAGCGCCTGCCCCTGGGCAACCCGCCCACGGCCAAACTCCATCGACATTAGTGCAGCGCCGCCAATCCCCACCATCATGGCCAGCGCGGTAAACAACGAAAACCCCGGCATCGCCAGCGCAATGGCGCCAAGGCCATCGGCGCCCACGCCAATACCGATAAAGAAGGCATCGCCAAGGATAAATACCGACTTAATCAACATGCCCGACAGTGCGGGAAGCAAGTAGTGTAGAAAGGCGCGCGGAATGGGGCTTGCACGCAGGTCGATAGACGCAGTAGACATGGGCTCTCCAGAAGACAAACAACACTACTAAGGCAATTGCCCTAATCAGCGAACGGAATTATCCGGAACAGCAAGCAGGATGGAAAGGGATTAAATGGCCATTTGTCGGCACTATTTGAACATTTGGTGGATTCACCAAGCAAACGAACAGTTGCATGGCTGTTTGAGATGGAGACCAGCCGGGAGGTCTATCCCGGCTGTAATGCAATTTAAGCAAAGACTATTATCAGGCCGCTGCACCATTACGCGACGACCAGGTCTCGAGAAACGACTGCAATTTGGGCGAGCTAGGTGCGTTAAACAGTTTCGACGGTGGCCCCTGCTCCTCAATCTTCCCTTCGGCGAGAAACACCACCTGATCGCTAACCTGAGCGGCAAAGCCCATCTCGTGGGTTACCACCACCATGGTCATCCCTTCTTGGGCCAGCTCCTGCATCACCTTGAGCACCTCGCCGACCAGCTCAGGGTCGAGCGCAGAGGTGGGCTCATCGAACAGCATGATCTTCGGGTCCTTGGCCAAGGAGCGGGCTATCGCCACCCGCTGCTGCTGACCGCCGGAGAGCGACAGCGGATAGACCTCAGCCTTGTGCTCCATGCCCACCTTGGTCAGTAGCTCCAGCGCCCGTTGCTTGGCCTGGGCCAAGGGCACGCCTTTGACCCAACGCAGTGGTGCCATCACATTCTCAAGCACGCTTAGGTGGGGCCACAGGTTAAATTGCTGGAACACCATGCATACCTCGGAGAGCTCCTGCTGCACCAAGGACTTTGGCAGCAGCTCGCGGTTCCCCTGCTCGTCCATGCCATAGCCAATGGTTTTGCCGAACACGTTAACCTCGCCTTCCTGATACACCTCGAGGAAGTTAATACAGCGCAGCAGGGTGCTTTTGCCGGAGCCGGAGCCACCGATAATGCAGGTTACCTGCCCTTCTAATATGTTCAGGTCGATGCCCTTGAGCACTTCGTTGTCGTCGTAGCGCTTGCGTAGCTTAACCAACTCTACGGCGGTGCGCGGAGTGTTGTCGGCGTGGGTTTGCTGGGTCATCATCAGCTCCTCAAGTAATGGGTTGCGCGCAGCTCGCAGTAGTTGGCGACCTTGGCAATGGCGAAGTTCAGGCACCAGTAGGCCAGCGCTAAAAACAGATAGGGTTCAACCACGGTAAAAGTTTGGGTGGCCATGCGCACCGCGGCAGTGGTCATCTCTGGCACCGTGATCACCGACAAGATGGCCGACTCCTTCACCATGATGATGGTTTGGTTCAAACAAGGCGGAATAATCAGCGCCAGCATCTGCGGTAGCTGGATCTTCACCAAGGTGGTGATCCGGCTCATCCCCAGATCCTGCGCCGCCTCTAACTGCCCCTTAGCCAGACTCTCGAAGCCGCTGCGGTAGATCTCGGCAAAATAGGCCGCCACATACAGCGCCAAACACAGTACCCCAACAAACTCGGCACTCAGCGACAGGCCGATAAACGGGCCGCCATAAAACAGCAGATAGACCTGCACCAGTAGTGGCGTGCCGCGAAACGTAGCCAGATAGCCGCGATAAAACCAGCGCCATAGTGCGCCCGGGCGCAGTGAAATCAAATACAGCACCAAGCCCCAAGCCAGCCCTAGCAACAGCCCTAAACTGCACACGTAAACGGTGTAGGTGAAGCCCTTGAGCAGCGCCGGACCAAATTCCAGATAAAGTGAAAAATCCATGCCTGCTCCTAGTAACTCATGCGCCGTTCAACCCAGCGACCCACCACTGCGACCGCCGAGGTCATCAGCAGATACATCAGCCCTGCGGTGATAAAGAACTCCAGCGGACGATAGGTGGTCGACGAATAGGTTTGGGCAATTCGCATCAAGTCAGTCACTGCAATGGTAGAGATCAGTGCCGAGTTCTTGATGATGTCGATGGTTTCATTGACCAGCGATGGCAAGGTTTTGCGCACCACTTGCGGCATTTGGATGTAACGCAGAGTCTTCCACCAACCAAGGCCGATGGTCCAAGCGGCCTCATTTTGGCCGCGCGCTAGGGTCTGAAAACCGCCGCGTAAGATCTCCGCCTGAAACGCGGAGGTATTCATGGCCAAGGTGATAATTGCTGCACTCACAGGCTCCAAACTCAGCCCCAATAAGGGCAGAAAGTAAAACACTATCGCCAGCTGAACCAGCAAAGGCGTGCCACGCAGCGCACTGATGTATACTCGGGCGATCCCCACCAGCCAAGGCTTAGCGGAAATACGTGCTAGACACAGTAAGCCGCCACCAATAAAACCCAGCGCGATGGAGAACAGCGAGATGCCCAAAGTCATCATCGCCCCCTCCAATAGCGCAGGGGCATTCTTTAAAACGACGGAAAAATCCAACATTGCCGATCCTTGGCCCGGCGCGCACGCCGGGCAGTATTACTTGTGTAACGCGGCCTTAGTTAACCGGTGCAGGCGCTTTAGTTTACCGGTGCAGGCGCTTTAGTTTACGGGTGCAGGCACCATGCCTTGCGGTACTTCCATGGTGAAGCCGAACCACTTCATTTGCAGCTCATCGAGCTTGCCGCTTTGCTGTAGCTTCTCGATGCCCTCACTGAAAAACGCAACCAGCGACTCAGATTCAGCATCGTCACGCCCCGCCCAGGCGTAGTAGGTCGCCGGGCCAAAGGCAGGCTGCACAATCTCAAACAGGTCACCACGTTCTTTCACGATGGGGGCCAGATTCGACAGTGCCTGTGGCACCGCATCCACTCGACGTGACGCCAACGCTGAATAGGCCTCGTTGTAATCGGTAAACAGCTTGATGTCTTTGTAGCCTTCGCCTTTCTCAGGGATCACCACCGACTGCTCGTATTCTTTGGCCACCTCAACCTGTGGAGCACCGGCCTGAATACCGAGAACCTTGCCAGCCATATCCTGTGGCTGGACGATACGCTCATCGCCCTTGCGTTTGAGCACCGCTACCGATGCAGTCGAGGTGGGGTAGGTGAAGTTGTACTTGGCGGCGCGCGCCTTGGTGATGGTGAGCGAGGTCACCACAAAGTCGTAGCGCTTCGCGGTAAGCCCGGCCATGATGCCTTGAAAAGGCAGGTCCAGCTGCTTGAGCTTCACGCCCGGCAAATCGGCCAGGATCTCCACCAGCATGTCTTGGTGGTAGCCGGTGATCTTGCCATCTTCTAATAGCTCGAAGGGGGCATAGCGGGCTTCGGTGGCGATCACAATCTCGCCGCGCTGTTTAATCTCTTCCAGCAAGTCGGCGTTAGCCGCGCTGCTCAATCCCAAGCTGGCCACTAGCGTACTGGCCGCTAGGCAGAGTTGTTTGATGGATAAACCTTTCATAAATCTTCTCCCGTGAAGCATTGCTTTCCGTTGCGTTAATTGCTTTCTATGTTGCGAGGGAGAGCCAAGTGCAACAAACGGTATCTGCTAATCGAGTGCATTAGCATGGGTTATGAACCAGCTTGGCGCAGAGGGCTTTAGTTGCACCAAATTGGCTCAAAATTCGAGCAGCACAGCCGCTCAGACAACACCGCTAAGTCCCGCGAACTGTTGGTAAATCACGCTATAAATCAATTCCTTACTCTTGGCATGGGCTTTGCGTTTCCGCTGAAGAGCTATCAATGCGAACTATCAATACGAAATATCCCTACACCGGAATGTGGAGAGCACACGATGTTAAAGCTGCCCCCCTTAGAGGCCCTGCGCTACTTTGAAGCCGCAGCCCGCCATTTAAGCTTTACTGCCGCCGCCGATGAGCTTTGTATTTCACAAAGTGCGGTGAGCCAAAAGGTGATTCAGTTGGAGGAACGACTGGGCTATAAGCTGTTTGAACGAAAGCCCCGTCAGCTGCTGCTTACCCAGCGTGGCGCCACCCTCTACCCGGCGGTGAACGCCGCCTTATTGCAGATCCACGACACCCTGAACGACCTCAACCAGAGCCATCAACTCAGTCCGGTGGAGCTGTTCTGCATGCCTTCGTTCGCCTCGCGCTGGCTACTTCCGCGCCTGAGTGACTTTAACCAGCGCTATCCCGAGGTGGTGCTGCACCTCAACGCCCAAGTCAGTGAGCCGAACTTCTACCAGCAACAGGTGGATATTGGGATCTGCCATGGCGTGGGCGATCACCCTGCGCTGGAGCAAGTAAGGCTATTTCGTGACTACATTTACCCAGTCGCCAGTCCGGAGTATTTGGAAAGCCATCCGGTGAACACCCCCGGCGATCTGCAGCGCTGCACCTTGCTGCACGACGCCCTGCCGCAAGCGCGCCTCGCCACCTCCTGGCAAAGCTGGCTTAACGCTATCGGTATGAGTGAGATAGATTGCTCACGCGGTTATCGCTTTAATCAGGCCGACCATATCGTGCGCGCAGCCCTCTCAGGCCAAGGCGTGGCGCTGGCCCGGCATGCGCTGGTGGCCCGTGAAGTGGCCAAGGGCCGCTTAGTGCCCTTGCTCGATCATGTGATTGAAGATGGCGCGGTATATCTGGTGTGCCTACGCAAGCTGCTGGCACGCCCGCAGATCCAAGCGTTTATCAGCTGGATCCGCTCACAAGCAGAAGAGTTCGAGAACCACCATAGCCTACAGCCTTCGTCTAGGGCGTGTTGATCTTTGGGGTTCGGTTTTTGCTGTGAGTTATAGGCTAGTCAGTCCATAAGAGAGGGGGAAATGCGGCTGCAGGAGTGAACGCATCCTAGCTAGTATAAGCATCGATTATGCGAACATAAGCAATCACCGTTTGTCCTGATTCACCGCTTTGCTCAGTATTTTCTCAACAAACGCCTCCGACTGAGGCCTGCCTAAAAGGAGTACTGAGCATGAAAGACTTATTGGAGATCCGTAACGGCGAACGGGTCAAAGGCACCTTTTCCGACCGCGAAATGCAACAGCGACTGGCCACCCTGCGCACCCTGATGGCCGAGCAAAACCTCGATGCCGTGGTGTTCACCTCCATCCAAAACGTGAACTACTACAGCGACTTTTTCTACTGTTCCTTCGGTCGCCCCTTCGGCCTGCTGGTTACCCAGCAGCGCTCGGTCACCATCAGTGCTAACATCGATGGCGGGCTGGCCTCACGGCGCGCCTTTGGCGAACACCTGATCTACACCGACTGGCAGCGCGACAACTTCTACCGTGCCATCAGCTCAGTACTGGGCAAGGTAAAACGGGTGGGGGTTGAAGACGACCACCTCACCTTACAAGGGCAAAGCAAGCTGGCTTTAGCGCTGCCAGAGGCGACCCTGAGCGATGTCAGCGAAGCGGTGATGCGCCTGCGTATGGTGAAATCGAGCGAGGAGATCGCCCTGATTAAACACGGCGCGCGTATTGCCGATATCGGCGGTGCAGCCTGTGTTGAGGCGATTGCCGAGAATGTGCCTGAATACGAAGTCGCGCTGGCGGCCAACACGGCGATGACCCGAGAGATCGCCAAGACCTATCCGCATATGGAGCTGCGCGATACCTGGACCTGGTTCCAGTCGGGGATTAACACCGACGGCGCGCATAATGCGGTCACCAGCCGCCGCCTGCAAAAAGGCGATGTGCTTAGCCTTAACTGCTTCCCGATGATGGCCGGCTACTACACCGCACTAGAGCGTACCTTGTTCCTCGATCACTGTAGCGATGAGCAGCTACGGATCTGGGAGATCAACTGTGAGGTCTATCGCCGCGGTCTGGAGCTGCTGGTACCGGGTAACCGCTGCTGTGATATAGCCGCAGAGTTGAACGAGATCTACGCCAAGCACGGCTTGCTCGAATATCGCACCTTCGGGTATGGTCACTCCTTTGGCGTACTCAGCTATTACTACGGACGGGAAGCTGGCCTGGAACTGCGTGAAGACATCGACACCGTGCTCAAGCCGGGCATGGTGGTATCGATGGAGCCGATGCTAATGCTACCTGAGCACTTAGCAGGCGCCGGCGGTTACCGCGAGCACGACATTGTGGTGATCACCGAAGACGGTGGTGACAACATTACCGGCTTCCCGGTGGGTCCAGAACATAACATCATCAAGGCCAGCTAATGAACAAAGCCAACCTCATCTACGTGCTTACCATCGCCATGTGGTCGTCACTGGCGGTACTGAGCATCAGTGTCAGCCATCTCGACCCGCTGCTGAGCGTTGGCTTGGTGTTACTGATTGCCTCCCTGCCCAGCTGGCCCAAGTGGCGCTGCTGGCGACTCAGTCCCGGCCATTGGCTGGCCGGGCTGATTGGTATGTTTGGCTACCACGTGTTGCTGTTCGATGCCTTTGGCCGCTCACCCGCAGTCAATGTGAATCTGGTGCAGTATCTGTGGCCGCTATTTATCGTGGTAGCCAGCCCGCTGTTCTCTGGCAAACGCCTTAACTGGGGGCATAGCACCGGTGCCTTGCTGGGCTTCTCTGCCGTGGTGTTATGCCTGGGCGGCCAGCAAGTCGATTGGCACCCTTCTCATCTGTTTGGCTATGTCGAGGCGGTGATCGCGGCCAGTTTCTGGGCTTACTACAGCCTGTACAACAGCAGCAAGGCGGATATGCCGGTAGCGGCCGTGGGCGGATTTTGCTTGGTGGCAGGCCTGATGGCATTAGGTAGCTATGGCCTCACCCAGCCACAGCTGGCACTTCCTCAGCTAAGCGGCAGTGAGTGGTTATCGATTCTTGGTTTGGGTTTAGGTCCGATGGGACTGGCCTTCTACACTTGGGATTACTGCATGCGCCATGGCGACCCACGGGTACTGGGCGCGGCCAGCTATCTCACCCCAGTGCTGTCGATGCTATTGATCGTTGCGGTGTTCCCGGAACACGAGCTGAGTCTCGGTCAGATGGTGGCATTAGCGCTGGTGATTCTCGGTGCTAGCCTTGGCCCTTGGGTGGCCAAGCGACAGAGCGCAAAACCGCAATCAACTACCTTGGAAGTTAGTCCCAGCAGTGGTGGACGCTAGGCCTCACAATATTAATAAAAATGTTGATTAACTGAATAAAAACGTGAGTGATCGGCAGCTTACTCACCAGCCCAATGACGCCGCGTTTATTGGCAGTCAGCGGTTGTTCTAAAGGTTTGCAAAATGCAGTCGATAACTAAATTAGTTCAGCAATATCGAGCTAAGACCTTGTAAAAAAGCTTGTTTTTTGCGATTCTCCTCAGGCCATTATTAAATTAGCATAAAATAAAATAGCGGAAAGGCGGCATCTAAAATGGCGATGCTGATCTCAAGCAACGGTAAATTAGGAAATATCCATGTCTAACAAACTAAGCACGCTCTCTGCGTTGCTTTGCCTAGGGCTCGCCAGTGGCGTAGCACAAGCAAGCGACCAGGTTTACATGTGTAAACATGGGAGTGCCGAGCGTATCATCAGCGTGGTTTACCACGGCGAAAACCAAGGACTTCCCTGCGAAGTAACTTACCAAAAGGACGGCTCATTCGAGACCCTGTGGCGTGCACAAAACACCGAAGGCTACTGTGAAGAAAAAGCCATCGATTTCGTGCAAAAGCAGATTGGTTGGGGCTGGGACTGTGAAGCGCAGCAACCAGCGGTTCCGACTCAGTTGCCTGAGCTAAGCGACGAAAGCGCCAGCTAACGTCCACTCTTTCCTTGCTAAGTGTAAGAAAAGCCACTTGATCCTAAGTGGCTTTAATGACGTTAGTCACTCAGTGATTTATCCCATCTAGCCCACATTCCACCGCCTGCTTCCTGTCTTATCGGCTCGCAAACTGTTGATGTTATAGCGACGACAAATCAATTAATTGATAGAAATATCATGATTAATTAAATATTCACTCACTAAGCGCCTGAGCCTATTCTATAAATCAAAGAGTACTCTCGTTTGATAACAAGGAGCTCAGTATGGCAACAGCGAAAAAACCTAAGGTCTGTTTAGTGCTGCAAGGCGGCGGTGCACTCGGGGCCTATCACATTGGTGCCTATCAGGCATTGGAGGAAGCAGGCTACACCCCAGATTGGCTTGCGGGGATTTCCATCGGGGCGCTTAACGCGACCATTCTAGCGGGCAACCCACCCGAGCAACGCTTGGCCAAACTGGAAGCGTTTTGGGATGCTATCTCACGCCCTGGCACCGATGTGCAACTCCCGGCTGAGATGGAGCCCAATGCGGCGACCCTGTTTAATACCGCCAGTGCCACTAGCGCTCTGATGTTCGGTCAGCCCAACTTCTTTTTCCCCCGGCCGATCAACCCCTACTTTGCGTTTCCCGGTCAGGCGGCCACCAGCTTCTATGACACCGGCCCGATCTTTAAAACCCTGCAAAAGTTGGCCGACTTCGATCTGATTAATAGCAGCAAAACTCGACTCACGGTGGGCGCAACCCGCGTTACCGACGGCGAACTGGTGTTCTTCGATAGCGAAAGCGACACCATGCAACCGGCCCATTCGGTTGCCAGTGGTTCGCTGCCACCGGGCTTCCCGGCCACCCAAGTGGGGGAAGACTTCTATTGGGATGGCGGTGTGGTATCGAACACCCCGCTAAACGGTATTCTCGATCTGGCCAAGGACGAAGAGCTGCTGATCTTTATGGTGGATCTGTGGAATGCCCGCGGCGAGATGCCCCGCACCATGAACGAGGTGCTATGGCGGCAAAAAGAGATCCAGTACGCCAGCCGCACCAGCCACCATATCGAGCAAGTAGTTGCCAAGCACAACCTTAAGGCCTTGGTGGATGATTCCGGAGAGCTGATCGCCAGTGAGGCGGTCTCCGATGCCGACCGCCTCAAGGCCGGTAACAAGATCAACATCGTGCACATCACCTATGATGCCATCGCCGGGCATATCCCACTCAGCGACACCGAGTTCTCGCGCCGCTCGATTCGACTGCGCCGTGAGTGTGGCTATCAGGATATGCAACGCGCCTTGGCAGACTCGCCATGGCAGCAGGACAACCAAGTGCTGCCAGTGCGCTGCCATATGCTGCGCAGCTCCGATCCGGTTACCAAGGCGATCACCAAGGCCGCAGCAGCCAGTAAACCTGCAGCGAAGGCCCCGGCCAAGAAAGCCCCTGCGGCCAAAACAGCCACAGCTAAGCCGGCAACAGCTCAAGCAGCAAACGATGAAGTGAAAGTAGAAGCGGTCACAAAAGAGGAGAAAACAGCAGTTAAAGCACCAGCTACTATAGCTGCGGCCACTAAACCTGCAACAAAAGCGGCTGCCAAAAAGACCACAGCCAGAGCCCCAAGAAAAACTGCAAAGGCACCGGCGAAATCGAAGTAAATCGTTAAGCTAGAGTCAGCCCGGAGTAAGGCCTTGCGCTTTACTCCGCGCTTTCCAGCACGGCATCTTCGCCTTGTTCTACCGATTCGCAGTACTCTTCCCAAATCAGTGACATTTCTTGACGGCTATCCATGTTGATACTCCTTAGCTCTAATCCTTGATGATCGGCAATCATGCGCAAACGTTCATGCTAAGCACCTGATGCACAACAATATTAAACAGCCGACAAGGCCATGAGCAAGATTTTCTTATGCAAAATCGAGGGTAAAATTAGTTTTTCTAATGGGAGTAAAAGGCGGTTGGAAGCAAGTACGCAGGGCGTCGGGGAATTAGCCATAATATGTATCATGTAACGGCGAGCAATGAAATGAAGATTTTGCCTAATAAGCACACTAACGGCTCGAACCACTGAACATGAGCCAATATTGCGATATAAAATATGGCAAAACGCCGCTATCTCTAGCGGCGTTTTGCTCTTCTCTATTCGAGCTAGCAAGCAATGCGAGAGTTACTTAAGGAACTCAAACCAGTGAACGTTACCTGGCGAACCGCCACTGCCACCGGTTAGGAACTCAACCTTCATGGTGTACTCGCCTGCTGGCAGCTCAACCGAGCCTGCATCCACAGTGGTGTACACACTCCAGTCGTAAGTCGGCTCCATCTCAACGTTATCCAGAATCACTTCTTGGTCTAGCCATACTCGTAGGGTACCAGCAGTACCACCACCGTGGCCTACATGGAACTTGGCTTGATAGGTGCCCGCTTCCTGAATGTTTACGCTGTAGTTCAGCCACTCGCCAGGCTCAGTCCAGCCCACCACAAAACCGCCGGGAGCAGTACCAATGCCTACCGCTTCGTCGGTACGGTATTCAATCTTCCACTCTTTCCAACCTTGGTTTTCGCTACTGTTGTCGCTATAGCCCACACCTTGACCACCCAAGTCGTAGTCTTCAGCAGCGATGCGACCGGGGATAGCAAAGGCTTCACCACGGTAAGGAGTCGACTTGCCAGTTTCAGCAGGGAACACTGCAGCCGGGCCGGCTTCGACGGCGGCTTCAGCGGTTTCTTGCTTGTCATATTGCGCACATGCGCCCAGTAAAGTGGCACACAGCCCTGCCAAGAGGCTGTATTGATATACGTTGGCGTGTTTTTCCATTTGGCTACATTCCTTTTTGCCTGAATTTCGAGTTTTATTTTATGTTTAAAAATTATTCAAACAGTGAGGTTGCGCCCAAAAACTGAAACCGGTTTCAGAAAATCTCTTTTTGTCTACTCAATAAGAGATAGCCATTCACTCTCAGTCAGTGACTAGTCTCTTCTATACTCACCATTAGCTTGCTGCGCGGAGATGCCCATGGAACGTCAGCTCACCCTTGCCCAGATAGAGTCTCGGCTACTCAGCCAAGACTTCACCCAACTGCCCTTTTCTGATTTGCTGCAAAACATTAGCGACGATCCTCAGCTGCAGCAATTTGCCCCAGACGGGGTCTGCCAGATAGACCCACGCAATGGCACCTTAGTCATCTACAACTCGGCCCGAGCCAAGCGAATACATACCACCGCCAGCCCTAACCCCAACAATCTGGTGGATTGCGCCTGTCCAATCTGCGACGGTCACGTTGGCGATATTCTCGACTATGCCGAGCACAGCGAAGGCTTCACCTTCGTGAACAAAAACCTTTATCCGATCTTCTTACCCATCGATGAGCTACCCTGCGAGTCGGCCGACTACTTTGAACATCAAGACCCCGAACACCGAGGCCGCAGCTCCTATGGCTTTCACCTGTTGCAGTGGACCTCTTCTATCCATACCCGCGACTGGCACAATATGCCGTTTGACGATGCGTTGATTAGCTTCCAACGCCTGGCTGCGATTGAGCACAGCCTGCTACATCAGCCCAGTGAGTTTATGTCGCGCTCGATGATTCAGATGGCCCAGCAGAGCGTCAGTGGCTATGTGTCAGTGATCAAAAACTATGGCGCTGCGGCGGGGGCATCGCTTACCCACGGCCATCAGCAGATCGGCTATAGCAACATCCTGCCCCAGCAGTTCTTTAACAACCTGCGCTTTCGCAAGCGCAACGACAAACCATTCAGCCAGTTTATCTTGGAAGAGAACCCCAAGGAGTTGCAGGTCTGGGACTTTGGCGAGGTACTGTTGGTGGTGCCCTACTTTATGAAGCGCCCCTTCGATATGTTACTGTTGGTTAAAGATACTGAGGTGCGCTATCTGCACCAGCTTAGCGACAAGCAACAGCAGCAAGTCGTTAAGGCGATTCAGGCGGTATGCGCCAGCCTGATCGCTCTGATGCAGCAAATGGGCAAGGTCCCGGCTTTTAATTTCATGGTCAACAACGGCCCCGGCTGTGGCTTGTACATCGAGTTTCTGGCCAAAACCCAGCTGATGGGTGGCTTCGAGCAGATCGGTCTGTACGTCTGCCAAGCCAACCCAAAAGCCTGCGCCGAGGAACTGCGCACACAGATAGCGCAACAGCTCAAATCAGGCTAGGGCCTGTTAGCACAAGGAACTGCAATGCCACTCTCACAACGTCTGCCACTGGGGCAACTGCCCACGCCGGTGCAGCCACTGCCCCGCCTATCCCAAGCCTTAGGTGGCCCACAGCTATTGATTAAGCGTGACGACTTAACTGGTTTGGCGTTAGGTGGCAACAAAGTGCGTAAACTCGCTTACTTGCTCTCGGATGCCCTCGCCAAGGGCCATGATTGCATCGTCACCGCCGGCGCAGCTCAGTCGAACCACTGTCGTCAAACGGCAGCCGCCTGCGCTCAGCTTGGACTGCCGTGTCACCTGCTGTTAGGCGGCGAGCCACCAAAAGAGGTGAGCGGAAACCTGCTGCTCGATCACCTGTTTGGCGCGACGGTCCACTGGTGTGGCGAGCAGCGCAAGGGCGAGGATGCCGCCGCCTTGCTGGCACAACTTAAATCCCAAGGGCTGAACCCTTACCTGGTCCCCTATGGCGGCTCCAGCCCGATTGGCGCACTCGGCTTTGTGGATGCCATCCATGAGCTGGATAAGCAGATGGCAGAAGCGTTGCCCAGCCATATCGTGTTCGCCTCCAGCTCGGCGGGCACCCATGCCGGTATGTTGGTTGGCCGCGCTCAGCTCGGGCATGACTATCAGCTGCTAGGCATCAATATCGACAAGCAGCCCGGTGAGCAGCCCTTCGTTGAGCGTATCTATCAACTCGCCCAGCAGACCTCAAAGTTATTCGCTACAACAACTGCCGTACAACGCGCCGATCTGCATCTGTTGGATGACTACTTAGGCGAAGGCTACGGCGTGGTGGGCGATGCTGAACGAGAGGCGATTTCGCTGTGCGCGCGCTATGAAGGAATACTGCTAGATCCGGTCTATACCGGGCGCGCCATGGCAGGGCTTATCGATCTGATACGTCAAGGCAGGCTGAACCAGCAACACCGGGTACTGTTTTGGCACACCGGCGGCGCCCCTGCGCTGTTTGCCTACGCAGACCAACTGCAACTGACGTAGCGGCCATTACCACGCTAAAAACCGCACCCCGTTCAAATTTTCGCCACAATCTTATTGATTAAACATTAAGTTGCGAAGGCCCTCACCTTAACTAGTTCTGTTTATCTACATAATTAGAGGTGAATAACCAATGTATACCCGAACTACCTCAAGATGCAGGATTCAGAGGAACTCAATGTCTGTAGGGCGAGGCGGAAGCATGAAGGAATGATGAATCATTTCAAGTACTTCCAACGAAGAACTATAGACATTGAGCTCCTCCCAAAGGGCGAGTTTTCCAAACCCTCATTCTGCGTTACTGCTCCTTGATTTAGACCACTAGATCGGCGGAACAGTGCCTTGCTTGAGGGCTTGAAAAATCTCGCTGAACAAGCATCTTGAGGTGGTTCGGGTATAAGTAATAACGTTGGAAAGGAGGGGCATATGACACATCCCGCTATCAGTGTGTTCACCGCTACCTTACTCAGCTCAGGCGTAGCATGGGCTGAGCCTCAGCAGCAGCTTGGCCTGCAAACCTTGTGGCTGCACGCCGCAACATGGGCCATCTTAATCGGCCTACTGTGCTCAAAGGTGTCTGCTTGCTGGCTCATTGGGGTGCTGGTTACCGGAACGCTGTTTCATGTGGCATCAGATAACTTCAGCAAAGGCCTGGGAGAGTCTCACGGTTCGCTATACATACTCTCCACCTACATGTCTGCGCTGCTACCCTTGGCTGGTGCTATCGCAGGACTGTGTTACCACCACTACCATCAACGCGTTGTCTCTTGAGCCCATAGCTACAAGCTTGAACCATAGCTACAAGCGTGAGCCTTAGCTAGCAGACAGAGCGCGTATCTAGCCCCGCTTTCCACTCGGCGGGGATAAGCCCTGTGTATTGCCTAAAAACTTCATTGATTCCCTGCTGCGGCTTGCGCTGTAACAACTAAGCTGTGATTAGCACTTGCCAACTCTCGCTTACTGCGCAAGGATCGGCGCGAATTTATCAGGAGCTAACTATGAGCCAAACTACCCTTGAAGCCTTTGCCGCTGAAGTCATTGAGACTGGCGTGCTTTGGTTGCTGAGCAGCGACGAAGACTATCTGGTGATCGACTCTATCGACTTTGAAGACACCGACGTACTGCCGGTATTCTCAAGCGAAAGTGCCGCCAAAGCCTTGTGCACCGAAGACTGGGCTGAGTACTCAGCGCAAAAGGTCGATCTCAATGACTTCTTTGAAGAGTGGCTGCCGAGCCTGGATGAAGATGGGGTGATGGTCGGTGTAGATTTCGACGAGATGCTCAAAGGCGATGAGGTGGAAGCCTTTACCTTGGGCAAGGCCTTGGCTGACCAAGAAGCCAGCTAAAAACCTCTTTATAGGAGCTACATAAGAGCTACTTAAGAGCTATCTATAAGAGAGTGCTATCAGAAGGCACGATCAGCCAGCGTAATCGGGGCGAACAGGCACAGGCTTGTTCGCCCTAACTTAACTATTTCTTCTCAAAGCGGATATCGGTAAAGCCCATCCGTTTAAACTCCGCATCGCGAAACTGCCTTAGTGCAGCTCCACCACGGGTGGTTTGTTCAACCTGCCGTTCCATCGCCAGATACTGGGTCAAATCGACGCCTTCAGCCGCTGCTACTGCCTGATGCAGGTCATGGAAGCGATCGTTGGCAAAGCTGATGGTTTTTTCCTGACCTTTGAAGCGGTAATGAATGAGTCTGGCCATGTTGGTCTCCCGGTAAATTGCGGCGCAAGCATAGCATGAACGGCAACTTAGGGAAGGCGTTTTGCCACGCGCTGACTGTGGTCCAGTTCGACCGAAACCTTCTGAGCCGACCAACCGTGTTGCTTATCGTGGGCTTCGATATACACCACCCGCAGATGACGTGGGATGATGACGCCGCGCAGACTACGGGTAAAGGGCTGCTCGTCTACATGGGGGTGGTGCAAAATCCGCTCACCGAGCACGGTGCCTTGGGCATCCACCACGCGCCAGCGATCGGCATAGTGCTGCCAACCACTGTCTTAGTGACTCAAGGTTACCGCCACATTCCAGCTGCGGCTAGCCCCCGGGGTGACCACTACGTCTTCAATGGTGACCTGTCCGGCCAGCAGCGGAAAGCTAGTTAAGCACAGCAACATCCAGTTTCGCATCGACCTTCCTTCGATAAGTGGTGATAGCAGAATCAATAGTATACCCGAACAACCTCAAGATGCTTGTTCAGCGAGATTTACCAGTCCCTCAGGCAAGGCACTGCTCCGCCGATCTAGTGGTCTAAATCAAGGAGCGGTAACGCAGTATGAGGGACTGGTAAACTCGCCCTTCGGGAGGCGCTCAATGTCCATAGCTCTTTGTTGAAAACACTCGAAATGAGTCGTCATTCCTTCGTATTTTCTCCTCGCCCTATGGACATTGAGCACCTCTGAATCCTGCATCTTGAGGTTGTTCGGGTATAACTGATGGATGCGACAGGCTTCAAACCGATACGCACAAACGCGTTGGCTCAGGGCGGTATACCACCACGCTACTTTGACCTGCCGATTTGGCCTGCTTCTTCGCTGCCGATAGCTGCAGGGCGTAGTCGTCGACCCGCTTCAATGCTGGATGGGCAGGCACCAGGCCAATCGACAGTGAGACCAGCGGAAACTCGCGTTTCTCACCGCTGCGGTCCAGTGCCGAGACCGTACCGTGGTTGTAGTCTTTGTCGTTATACAACTCGCGTTGGGAGTGAACGAAGTCTTTGCAGATTTGCTGACAGATCTCCTCGCCACTCTCGCTGTTAAACACCGTGACAAAGTCATCGCCGCCGACATGGCCGACAAAGTGCCCGCGCGATTCACAGTGGCGACGCAGCAGCTTGCCCACCAGCTGGATCACCTCGTCACCGCGTTGATAGCCGTACAGATCGTTGTAAGGCTTAAAGTGGTTAATGTCGACGTAGGCGACGGTGAAGTCAGCCTCTGCGTCAATCTGCTGCTGGATATGTTGGTTGATCGGCACATTGCCCGGTAACAGGGTCAGCGGGTTGGCATGGCGGGCGTGCATCAGGCGCACCTCGGTGATCCGCCGCAGCAAATCACGGGTGTTGCCCATGCCCACATAGCGGCCTTGGTCGACAATCACAAAGTGCTGGCGCACGTACATATCGTCTTCGTCGGTGACCATCTGCGAGACCTCTCCAAGGCTGGCCATCTTCTCCACCACAATCGCATTGTCGGTGACCAGCTCAGAGGCGCGCTTCTTGGCATACAGCGCACGGCCATAGGGGCCAGATAGCATCTCCAGCACCAAGGCGCGATGAATCAGGCCGATCAATCGCCCGTTGTGCACCACCGGTAAGGAGGAGTACTGCTCACGGTTTTTAAAGCGGTCCCACACCTTGGCCAGCGTCACGTTGATCGGCAGCGGCTCCACATAGCTACACAGCACCTGCACCGTTTCGCTGTACTTGATCGGCAATGCGTTGACCGCGCTTAGCTTGTCGTCGTCCAGCTCGCAGCTAAGCTTGGGCATGGTGCTGGGACGCCCCAGATAGAAGCCCTGACATAGGTTAATCCCCAACTGATTGACCGTTTGCAGCTCGGCGCGGGTTTCCACCCCCTCGGCGATAATGCCGCAGCCTAAACGCTGGGAGAGCTCGACGATGCCGCGCATAAACTCGTGCTTAACTGGATCTTTGTCGATGTCTTTGATGAAGTGACGATCGATTTTGACGTACTCGGGGTGTAGCTCTGACCACAGTCGCAAGCCCGAATAGCCCGCGCCCAAATCATCGATGGCAAACACGAAGCCATGTTCGCGGCAACGCTCTAGCTGCTTGGCCAGGGCCTGAATATCGCCAATCACGTAACTTTCGGAGAGCTCCATCACCAAGTCGCCACTGCGCAGCTGGTAGCGCTCAACCATGTTCTCCAGCCATTCAAGGGTTGAGTGATCCCCTAGCACCACCGGCGAGAAGTTGAGAAACAGCCGCCCCGGTTTCCCTAGCAGCACATAACAAGCAATCGCCTGTTCACTGACCGCGCGCTCAACCGCAAATAGCAGGTCATACTGTTGGGCGGTGGCGAAGATGCGTTCTGGAGAGAATAAACTGCTGCCTTCGGGGCCACGCACCAAGGCCTCCAAACCCAGTAATTGACCACTTTTACAGTCAATAATTGGCTGGAATAAGGTGGTGAACAGCCGCTCAGTTAAAATCCGTTTTAACTCGTGTAGATCGTGTTCCATTTCCGTGGTTCCCTAGAAAACGGCTAAAGTAACTGATTTATATGATGAATTAGATGTATGACATTATCTTTACAGGCTTACCAGATGAGTAAGTATGTACTACGCCTTACTGTTACGTTGGATTGACAGGCTGTTGGGGGCTAGAAGAAGCAGTGGTTTGTGCTGGGTTTGGCGACATAAACTGCCGATAGTACGTGGCATGTGGGTACAGATAGGACAAAGCATCTAATACTGAGTAGGCTGCAATTTACTGCTTATTTGGATGTGCGCTACTGGCTAGTTGTGCAGTTTTTGCCACGGTAGCCACGATAAGCCTAGCTCCAATGACTGACGCATCGCCGCAGCCCGCTGCTGATGAAAGCCATACACCCGCAAGCCAAAGATATGCATCATCAAACTACTGGCATAGGCCGCGGCCTGCTCAGCAGAGAAGGCCTGAGTCAAGTATGTCACATAGCGCTGTTCGATCTCGCTCAGTAACTGTCCCGCTAACTGATGTAGCTCAGAATCTGCCTCCAACTCCAACCAGCTGCGCACCAAAAAACAGCTGAAGTAGTCGCTGCAACGCGACTCATCCACCAGCTTTAGCAGCAACTGACAGAGCGCCAATGGCACATCGGCGGCACCCGATAACTGGCTATCGATCATCTGCTTGCTGTGCTCGGCATAGCGTTTTAAGCAAGCGCCGTATAGCCCCTCTTTGCTGTCAAAGGCTAAGTAGATACTGCCGGGCTTGAGCCCAGTTGCCTGAACAATTTGCTGCATTGAGCCCCCAGCAAAGCCGCGCTGCCAAAACAACTGCATGGCATTGTCGATCACTTGGTCTCGGTCAAACTGCGCTCTGGCCATTGGCTCTCCTGCATCTGCACTAAGGACGTTTCTGCGACGTTTCTGCGTGGGGTGGTTAAGCTAAGTTTAATGAATTTTGAATGAATGTTCAAAATCAACTTGAATGATTGCTCAAGCTCTGCTTGAATAAATTTGAACGAGCATTCAAGTTAACTAACTGCGTTAAGCGCTCAAAGACCTTTTCCATTACTGACATCACTGAAAGGACGCTACCATGACATTGCAACAAGCTATCGCTGACTACCGCGCCGGATTCAAAACCAAGGTGCCCGAAGATATCCAGCAAACCATGGCCAACGCCACCCAAGCACTGCTTGATTCAGGCATTAGCGATGCCGCCCCCAAGCAAGGCGAGGCCCTAGCCAGCTTTACCCTGAGCAACCAGCTAGGCGAAACCCGCAGCCTTGAGCAACTGCTCGAGCAAGGGCCACTGGTGATCACCTTCTATCGCGGCGGTTGGTGCCCCTACTGCAATCTGGAGCTCAAGGCCTATCAAGATGTTCTGCCCGAGCTGAAACAAGCTGGCGCGAACTTGGTGGCAATCACCCCTGAGCTACCCGACCAGTCGCTGTCGACCGCCGAGAAGAACGCCTTGCAGTTTGAGGTGCTGAGCGATCCACAATCGCGTTATGCCAAGGAGTTAGGCTTGGTGTTCTCACTACCCGAAGAGCTGCGCCCCATCTACCTGAGCTTTGGTATCGATGTGGAAGCGCATAACGGTGAAGGCCAGTTTGACCTGCCACTGGCGGCCACCTTTGTGGTAGCGCAAGATAAAACCATCATCAGCGCCTTTGTGGATGCCGACTACACCAAGCGCCAAGAGCCGAGCGAGATTGTGGCCCTGCTAAGCAAGTAAGATGCGAGTCACAACGAGGGCCTTACCAGGCCCTCGTTGTGACTAAGACTGCTGAGCCAGCCACTGCTTCGGCGAGCAGGCAAAACGGCCACGAAAAGCCCGATTCAAGCCCGACAAACTGGCGTAGCCCACCTCTTCGGCAACAATCGCCAGCGGCCTGCCCGCTAACAACAGCTGCTGAGCCTCGGCCAAACGCAACTCACTCAGATACTCCCCCGGCGAACATTGCATCACCTCAGAGAAGGTCTGGGCAAAGCTGCTGCGCGACATGCCCGCCTGCTCGCTAAGGCTCTGTAGGCTGTGCACTTGGCTGAGATCCTCATGGATAGCGTTTAGAGCCTTCACCAACTTGGGATGACACAACCCCGCCAACACCCCTTGTTGAAACTTGCCGCGACTTAAAAGTTCGCGAAGCAGCAGAGTAATCAACACCTCACTTAGCCGGTCGCTGATTAGCTGCCGGCCCGGCTCGCTGGCAAAGGCCTCGGCGAACAACATCTCCAAGCAGCGCTGCAGCTGTGGGAACTCGAATAGCGGCAGCAATAAGTACTCCGGCAGGGCTTGCTCAATCAAGCGGCCACTGCCGCTGCCAAAACTCAAATCAGCGCACACCAGGCTGGCCGACTCATCGGGGCTAAACAGCCGATGGCTTTTAGCGCGCGGGAAAAACAGTAGGTGTGGCTGGTCAATCTTCTGCACTGCGTGTCCGCTGATTTGCAGCTCCAAGCGGCCGCTCTGTAGCAGATGCAAATGCCCACCTTGGGCCTTATCGAATTGACTCAAGCCGCAGAGCGGGCCGGAGTGAAACACGCCCGCTTTAATCGCGAGGCGCTGTAATAGGCTAGAAAGTTCGTCCATGAATCCCGTTTGTACGATTGGCACACTTTTGCGGATGATAGTCCTCTTTTCCCCTTGCGAGCCAGCGTAAATTTACTTGTGTAACGAGGTTGACCTCAACGCATCACAAGGAGAAGTTTATGAACGCACTAACCAAAACCCTTCGTCGCTCATTCGTTTTCGGCGCGCTCGCCCTGTCCTCATCGGTGTTTGCTGCCGACCCGGGTATGAGTGTCGATGGCAACGATCTGGCCATTCAAGGCTATGACCCGGTTGCCTATTTCACCGACAGCCAGGCTACCCAAGGCAGCAGCGAGTATAGCGCGACCTACAACAACGCCATCTACCACTTCAGCAGCGCCGAGAATCGCGATGCCTTTCGCGCCGATCCGGTGAAATACGCCCCGCAATATGGTGGCTATTGCGCCTTTGGCGTGGCCATGGAGAAGAAGTTCGACACCGACCCACAAGCATGGCGGATCGTCGATGGTAAGCTCTACCTGAATCTGGATGAGAAGGTTCAGAAGCGTTGGCTGGAGAATACTGCCGAGTTTATCGATGATGCCGATAGCAACTGGCTGGAGATTAAAACGGTATCGCCTGCCAAGCTGTAAACACTTGCTGTTCCCTCCCTGTATAAAAAACGCCAAGCATCGTGCTTGGCGTTTTGCATTTGGACAGCTTGGGTAAGGCTGTTAGGCGACGCGATCAACCTCAAAGCGGCCGACAACTTTACTCAAGCGCACGATGGCGTTTTTCACCAAGGTGGTTCGGCGAGTTAGCTGACCTGAAGAGACCTCCAGCGACGAGGTTGTATGCTTGGCTTCGGTAGCCGTGGAGTTGTGCTGCTCACTCTGGCCCGCCAGTTGAGCGATGGCGCCATGCATATCGCTCACCGCTTGTTGTAGCTGCTGGTTGCCCGCACCGCTTTCCACCAAGTTGGCATTGCGGTCCACGTTGGTCACGCCCTGCTCCATCTGGCGCACCGCTTCTTGCGATTTCGCGCGCAGCTTGCTCATGGTCTCACCGATATGGTTGGCCGCCTGCGCAGTCTTGCTGGCCAGGCTGCGTACCTCGTCGGCCACCACCGAGAAGCCACGGCCATGCTCACCAGCACGGGCCGCTTCAATGGCGGCGTTCAGTGCCAGCAGGTTGGTTTGGTCGGTGATCTCGCTAATCAGGCTGACGATATCGCCAATCTGTTTCATATCGGCGTTAACATCATTCACGCTGGCCGCCGATGCCTCAACAATATTGCGGATCGCTTCATTGCTCTCCACCGCGACCTGATACTCTTGGGCGGCCTTGCTTACCACATCATTCATCGCCTGTTGCAACTCTTCCACGGTATGCGAGGCTTGGTTGATCTCCTGCAGCTGATGTTGGGTCAGCCCCAGCAAAGACTCAATCGAGTCGGCGGTTTGCCGGCTGCAATCGTCCACCATGTTACAGCGACGCAGCATCGAACTACTCACCTGCTCCAGCTCGCCGGTGGCATAAATAATGTCACGCACCACCGTCTCCAGATTGTCGATAAAGCTGTTGATCCAACGCCCCAGATCGCCCACTTCGTCGGCGCGGAACTGGCTGCTATCGAGGCGGCGATTCAAGTTACCGCCCCCCTCGGAGACATCTTGCAGCATCTGGCTCATCTGGGCGATGGACGCCGCTAGTGGCTTGGCCTTCACGAAATAGAAGCCAGCAAAACACAGCAGCGCAATCACCGCCGCCATACCAAGTTGGCTGATGTGCGACAGGTCGAACACCACCCCAAGCACTTGTGGCAACATCGCCGCTGCCATTAGTCCCCAGAAATAACCACCTGCTAAGCGCTGCCCCAAGGAGCGATAGCGATGCACTTCTTCCAGATCGGCCTCGCACATCATCCCCCAGCGGTCTTCAGAGCCTTGTAGCTGGAAGGTGACCCCTTTACCGATCACTGGAATATGTCGGTAATCCGAGTAACCGGGGTAGTCCACATACAGGTTGCTGCCGTTTTTAATGGTCTCGCGCACCCCGGGATGCAACTCACCGGTGGCGGGATCGGTAAAGCGGATCTCAAACTCGGTGTGCTTTTGCACCTTCACGGTGCCCCAGCGGGTGTGCACGCCAGATTTAAGGTTCTCGCCGTGGGAGAAGGTGGAGTCTTCAAAGCGTGAGCGCGATAAGGCGGTGCCCGGGCGAGTGGTTGGGTCAACTTGCGAATCGACCATAAACAGGTAGTTATCGCCGGATTCATTAAAGATATGACCGGCTTCGCGCTGGATCAGATCGCCCAGCACATCGTTGGGCACCCGCCCACACAGGCAGCCCACCACTTCGCCTTGCTGCACAAAGGGCTGGAAGAACATCAGGGTCACTTCGTCATGGAAGCTAGAGCTGGATGCCCCCACGGCCAAGGAGCGTTTATCGATATAGGGGCCGTGCAGAAACGGTTTATCCAGACCGCGCGCGACCTTATCCGGGTCGACAATCTGCTCGTTTAAGTGGCCGCTAAAGCTGGATGCCAGTACCCGGCCACGCGGGTCAACTACCGCAAGCTCTGAGAAATCGGCATTGCGCGCCAATAGTTGGGTAAGCACCGTAGTGCGCTCATCGGCCGACTTGGTTGATAGGTACATCTCAGCGTCTTGCAAGAACTCCCACTGGGTATTGGCCCAGCTCTGCATCAGCTTCACCCGAGTCTGGGCAATGCCCTCAAAGGTCTGTTTGATTTGCCCAATTCGATGACGATTCGCCCGGCAGGCAAAGCGCATCGCCAGTTTTCCTGTCTTGCCCCACAGGGGTAACCAACGACGCTCGCGCTCGCTAAGATTCATAGCCTTTCCTTAGTTCATGATTCCCAATCTGTCCAAGATAAATAATTTACTTATAAATTAACTACTTATCCAGCATGGTGTTCATGTTTTTGTCATCCGCTCAAAAGAGAGACCTAAACTAAGTCACTATGCTCGCGGGGCTGCCAGCAAGGTTGGCTGCTCGGCGCAGGGGCGCTGTGGTACCAGCAAAGAGCACAGCAGTGAGAGTGCTGCAAGCATACTGCCAATGGCAAATACCCACGCAGGCGAGTAAAGCCACAGTACGCCTAGCACCACGGGCAGCACTACCGCCGCAATATGGTTGATGGTAAAGCTCACCCCAGCGGTGCTGGCCATATCCTGGGGATCGGCAATCTTCTGTAGGTAGCTCTTAATCGCTATCGCCAGCGCGAAAAAGAAGTGATCGACCACATACAGGCCCGCCGCTGCCCACGGGTGTTCCACCACCGCATAACCGGCAAACACCAAAATCAGGCCGCTGTACTCGAGGATCAATGCTTTGCGCTCACCGACCCGGCCGATCCAGGCGCCGATCTTAGCGGCAAACAACAGGTTAAAGCTTTGGTTAATCAGGTACAACGCGGCAATGTCGGCCACATCGTAGCCGAACTTCTCCACCATCAGAAAGCCGGCAAATTATAATGAACCTCTATTTTGTAAAGTAATATATTCACTATAAGATCATAATCCAATTGGGTAATTGACACCCTTTATTTACAAACATGTCATTTAAAGAGAAAATGAGAGGCACATCTATGAGGTAAGCTATTGTGTGAAGGATCATGGGCGAGTTTGATCAAGTCAAAGTAAAGGAATACAAATATCAAGGGCGATCTTTTGTAACGTTGATCAATCAACATTGCTGCCCTCCATGTCCTTACGTGGCCAACTATATCAATATTGGGCTTAGTGGTAAGGCCCATAACACCAAAGCGCGCTACGTTCGAGAGTTGCTCTTTGTCTTAACGCATTTCAGTTGCCTCAACCCCAAAATCAACCTCGTAAAACGGGTTAATGAGGGAAAATTCCTAACCCTAGGTGAAATCAACAAATTTACTGCCAACGCTAAGTTTATGAGCGACAGCGAGCTTAGTAATGTTGTGACCATTAATCGTTACTCTCAAAAATCCCTTGAAAATGCGATTCATGCTTCGCGAGTCTCTGGAGCTCGTGTCAAAGCAGATACAGCAAGAGGACGAATAAAGCGATTAGCAGACTATCTGAGATTTCTTTACCAGGAAGCCCATTCTGACTGCGATGTCCCAGAGATTGTTGCAGAGCGACACCGGCAAGTTCAGTTTATGCTTGGGGACGAAGCAAAGACGTTAAGAGACTTTGAGGACATTTGCATTGGGTTCAGTGAGTCAGTAATCCCTGCCGATGTTTTCTTTCGGCTATTAGAAATTATTCAACCAACATCGGAAGACAATCCTTTTAAGCACTCCCGCATACGAAATATGCTGATTGTGTTGCTTTTTTTAGAAACAGGCTTAAGGCGCGGAGCAGTCGCCAAACTGAAAATTGAACATTTCAAGTTCTGGGGGAGCTTTGATGAAATCACCATCACTCGTAACCCCGATGACCCCACAGACTCTCGTTCCAAGCGCCCTAGGCAAAAAACCAAGGCTCACCGAGTTTTTTGCCCACCGGAACTAATGCGGCAAATAAAGAACTACATCGATTCGACAAGGCTCTGCTCTGAGGGATCCCCTCATAATTCTGTGAAAACATAGCTGTTTTTTCTCAGCTGCCGGATAAATGCCAGTATCGCCCATTTTATGTCTCGAACTTTTAGCCGATAGCATCCTCCGCGCCTGAGCACCTCTTTGCCCAGCCGCAGCAGTGACAACACATTTCGGTCTCGCACTGTGTTTGCCTGAAAGTGTTTATGCCAACCGGATTTACACGCAAACAGACCAACCCAGTGCAGGACCAATTCCAGCAGTAATGCGATCAGCAACATGATGTCAAAGCGCTTAGGGCAGCGGCTGCGACTATGCCGCAACCCAAAACCGAAGGCCGGGCTTTTTAAATCTCTGAAGGTTTCCT
>NZ_AUBZ01000040.1 GCF_000429505.1 Aliagarivorans taiwanensis DSM 22990
CGTCGCGGCATGCCTACGGGCGTTATTGTTCACAGCGACAGAGGCAGCCAGTACTGCTCACATGCTTATCGAAACCTAGCTTCGGCGCATGGCTTAAAGATAAGCATGAGCCGCAAAGGGAATTGTTGGGATAATGCTTGCGCCGAAAGCTTCTTCCACTCACTAAAGGTTGAAGCAGTGCAATACGAGCCCATTATGAATCGAGAAGCTATGCGCCAGGCTGTGTTTGAATACATCGAGGTTGATTACAATCGAACAAGAAGGCACAGTGCTCTGGGCTATCTCAGTCCAGAAAACTACGAACTAAAGAATGTAGCTTAGTAGCGTGTCCAGTATTAGTGGTGCGGATCAGTGCGGTACCACTCGCTGTAGTAATTTAGCCCGACCATCCAATAGCCCAGCGCAAACATGCCGACGACGACTACAGCAACTAGCCAGTGCAGGATGCGACTCAGAGGATGGTAGTGCTTAATCGTGTTTGCCATTGTCTATGTCCGTTTGACTTCTCTTAAAGTAAATAAGAACCGTTCACATGCGCGATTGATATCTTCAATCTAGCTGGCTTGAGGGGCGGGGTAAACGTGACCTACGTTGATTTATTCACAACGCTGTATTGTTAATTGCGGGGTTTTACTGGGTATAGCGCACTAATTAAAGGATAAAAGTCAGAGGGGTGAGCCCTAAGGATTGGCCAGTATTGCCCAGCCAATTCTCTAACTGCGAGCTCTGGCAAGCACTGCCTAGCGTTGATCCTTGTTCTCGATAAACGCTTGTACGTCATCGGGCAGCACTGGACCGTAACTTCCCAGACAGCAGTCGGTGCACTGCTCTTGGCAGAGCGGCTCAGCGCTATCTGTTTCGGAGACCGCTTTGGTGGTTGGCGCTGACTCTGTTTCACTACGGCCGAGAACCCGAGCACTAATCGCAAATACCAGCAATACCAGTAGGACAAACAGTTTGAATATCATAAATACATATCGGTTAGGGATTAATGGCGAGAGGATAAAGTCTTGAATCAATCTAGAGTCAACCCTGTGGCCAAATAACATCGCTTGCTGAGTAGCAGGGGGGGCAATTAGGCGCTGGCTTAGGCGCTGCATAAACCAGTGGGGTGAAGAAAACAGCGACTGGAGTTTGAGTGTGGACTATCTGAAGCGAATAGTTGAAGGCGAAGAGTTGAAAGCGGACAGTGGGAAGGGAATGCCGCAAAAAGGCTAGGCAACTAGCTCCTCGTCATCGTCATCATGCAGAACCTGGCTGGCTAGCTGAGCGGCAGCCTTGGACGACGATGAGTTATTTAACAGGTGGCGATGGGCCATGCGCAGCACGATGCTGAGTAGTTTAACCAGGCAAATGAGTAACACAGTCTTGCTCCACGAGAGAATCAGGTGGCGCAGTCTAAAGTCTGGTGTTGTACTAGAGTCAATGACAAAAACAGGATTTATTCGTGGCATGCCCGGAAGGTTACGATGAGCATAGGTCGTACTTGAAGCAACTAGGCAAAGGACCTGCAGCCATGGCTTACAGGCCCTGTTGCTATTTGGTTCCCTTAAACGGATTATGCTGAAAATCGGTGCGGTATTTGCCCATGTTGCTGCCCATATACAGCACCTCTTTCTCTTGAGTGGGCACGCCGCCCAGCCAGTTCAAACGATCGTGGTCTTTCTGCAGGGCGTTCATGTCCAGTGGCCCACTCTTGCCGCGGATCGACATCTTGATATCGCCGGCTAGGCGCTGCGGGCTGCGTAGCAAGCGATTCGGGATGGTGTAGGCATGCAGCTCATTGGCGTTGCGGGTGATGGAGCGGGCCCACGGATCGGTGGAGGTGTGCAAGCCATGCAGATCGCCGGTTAGCGAGACAAACAGCGACTGATTTTGCCCCTGAGTGTGGTCCGAGCCGGCCCTTGGCAAGCTGTGTTGAATGCGCTGCTGGGCCACCCCCTTGCTCCACTGTTCCGCCATCTCAATACCGGTGGGGGCGTTGGGCTTGGGGGTGTTATGTGACGCCTGATCCTGAAAGCGATGCAATGTTTGGTAGTTGTTGTGAATGGTATCGGCAACAATCGAGCGGGCGAGTTGGCGATCGATCCCCCCGTTGTTCACTCGGCCGACATTCGCGACATCCTTTTTCATCTGGCTGGTGGAGGCACCAAAGTGCGCCGACAGCACCCCGGCTGCCCGCGCCATGCGTTCGCGTGTAGTCATTGAAAGCTCCTTGTTTGTGAAACGATCACTAGCGACTAAGCAAGGAGCGATCCTTTTACCCAAAGACCTCTCCCCGGCCCAGCCGCCGGGCGTTTCATAGCTTGCTGGCGCGGGATCTGGACGCTGCGGGTGGGTTAAAAGCGACCCAAGCCCTTGGCACAACTCGGCGCAATGCACTCGAGTGCAATATCGGGCCTAATAGTGGCTGCTTTCACTACTCAAACAGAGGGTGTGGCTCCTTGCGTTGCTATGGGTAGATCGCCCCACATCCCTTAAACCGTCATCTTGTCTTCATTTGGTTGACATATTTCCCCTCTAACGTTGCTGGGGTATTAATTGAACGCGTGTGCAATTGCAGTCCAAGCAATGGAAACCAACAAGGAGACCCCCATGTTCCAACGCACATTACTCGTATCTGCTCTGTTCGCCAGTAGCCTTAGCTTGAATGCTGCTGAACTTGTTATCGCAGGCCGTGACAGCAGCTATGGCGATGCTCTGCAGTTTGTGGTTGATGAGTACCAAAAGCAGCAGCCCGACACCAATATCACCTTGGTCAAGCGCCCCAGCAATGGTTTGTATGAGAGCGTGGTGCTGTCGATGCGTGAGCAAACCGGCAACTACGATGTCATCTTGATGGATGATACCTGGGCACCAGAGTTTCTTAGCAACAACTGGCTCAGCCCGCTGAGTAAACAGGTTGAAGACGAAGACTTTATCTCCGCCTCGTTCGACATTGGCCGCTACCCGGATGCCGGCAGCGCTGCCTACGCCATGCCGATGGTGGGCAATGTGGCGATGTTCGCTTGGAACCGCGCGCTGTTTGAACAGAATCAACTGTCAGAGCCCAAGTCTTGGAGCGATGTTCTGAAGTCCGCCGAGGTGATCAGCCAAAGCGCAGATACCAATGGCTTGGTGTTCCGCGGCGTGAAGGGCAACCCAATTGTGACCGGCTTCTTACCCATCCTGTGGGGTTTTGGCGCGGATGTGGTCGACAGCGAAGGCCAAGCCTCGCTGGATACCCCTGAGGCCAAGCAAGCACTGGAAGCCTTCCTGGCGATGAAGCAATACGCACCGCGCGGTGTGGACGTATACAACGCTGATGAAGTGCGCGATTCGCTGCAAAAAGGCAGTGCGGCGATGGCTATCGAGGTGTGGCCGGCTTGGGTGCCGAACCTGGACAACCCCGAGGTCTCAGCGGTGGTCGGCGATATGGAGATTATGGCGCCGCCAGCCGAGGTGGGTCAGCCTTCGCCGATGCTGGGTATCTGGCAGCTAGCGGTACCGGCTGATTCCAACAACAAAGCCGAAGCGGAGGCCTTCCTGGCTTTTGCCACCAGTGCTGAAATCCAAAAAGCGCTGGCGCTGGACTTTGGTATGCCGCCAACCCGCAGCAGCGTTTATCACGATGAAGACGTGGTCACCAAGTATCGCTGGTATCCCCAGCAGGCTGCGGCACTGAGTACCGGTAAAGCGCGCCCGCGCATCCACAACTGGGCCGAGGTCGAAAGCATCCTTGGCGACTTTCTGCAGCTAGCCATGATGGGTCAGATGAGCGCCGAACAGGCCCTTAAGCAGGCTCAGCGCCGTATTGAGCGCGTCATTAAGGTGTAATCGAACTCAGGTAAATCAGGGCAGAAGCTCTGATTTACCTGACCTAAACCACTATGTTATTTGAAAGCCGTAAACAACTGACCTTGCTGTTACTGCCGGCCCTGTTAATCCTCGGGGCCTTGACGCTGTATCCGATCCTCTCGGTATTGGTAAACGCCTTCGGCTCGGTGGATTATGCCAGCAAGCACTACCTCTTCGTCGGCCTCGACAACTTCCGGGAACTGCTCGACGACTTCTTCTTTATTGCGGCGGTGAAGAACACCTTTATGTTCACCGTGGTGGCCTCCTGCGCCCAAGTGCTATTGGGGCTGTGGCTGGCGGTATTGTTTCATCGCCAGTTTCCCGGGCGCCGCTTTGCGTTGCCAGTCATTATCTATCCGATGATGCTCTCCACCTTGGTTTGCTCGTCAATTTGGCGCTCGTGGTATCACTACGATTTTGGGCTGCTTAACACCGTGCTGACATGGCTGGGGTTACCCGCTCAGGAGTGGCTGTTCAACCCAGACTTAGCACTGTACTCGATTGCGCTGGTGGATACCTGGCAGTGGACGCCGATGGCGTTTCTGATCATTCTGGC
Source organism: Aliagarivorans taiwanensis DSM 22990 (assembly GCF_000429505.1). Classification (GTDB taxonomy): domain Bacteria; phylum Pseudomonadota; class Gammaproteobacteria; order Enterobacterales; family Celerinatantimonadaceae; genus Aliagarivorans; species Aliagarivorans taiwanensis. The sequence continues at coordinate 4,394 of NZ_AUBZ01000040.1, forward strand.
CGGGCTACAATCGATCCCCAAAGACATCAGCGAAGCGGCCATGGTTGATGGCGCGAGGCCGCTACGCGCTTTCATGCACATCACCCTGCCGCTTATCCAAAAGCAGGTGATGCTGGCGTTTTTGCTGCGCTCCATCGACACCTTCAAGCTGTTCGACAAGGTCTATGTGATGACCGGAGGGGGGCCGGGTAATGCCACCGAAACCCTGTCGATGTTTGTCTATAAGTACGGCTTTCGCTTTTTCAACCTCGGCATGGCGAGTGCGTCGGCCTTGGTTATGTTATTGATTTCGATGGCGATGACCCTGCTGTACGCACGCAAGGTAATGAAGGGAGGCAAGCAATGAGACGCTACCTACATGGCCTAACAGTGTGGATGATGGTGGGGCTATTTGTGCTGCCGGTCGTCTGGATGGTGGCCACGGCCTTTAAATCGCCCGGCGAGATCCTCAATGCTGGCGCGCGGCTATGGCCCGAACAGCTCAGCCTTAGCGCCTTCGAACGTTTGCTTGCCGGGGAGTTTCCGCTATTGATTGGCAACACCTTGATGATTGCCCTGATGGCCACCGGCCTGTCGCTGCTGGTGAGCTTCTTCTCGGCTTATGCCCTGGTGCGCTACCGCTTCCCAGCCAAGCTTGATCGCGCCTTTTTGCTGGCGGTGCTGGTGATCAAGATGATGCCGCCGATTGTGGTTGCCACCCCGCTTTACTCGCTGATTAACCAGCTAGGGCTGCTCAATACCAAGCTGGGCTTGGTGCTCTGTTATCAGGTGTACACGCTACCGTTTTGCATCTGGATGCTGCTGGGCTTTATTCGCGATATTCCGCTGGAGATTGAAGAGGCGGCAGCGATGGATGGCGCTCACTTGTTTAAACGCTTGGGCTTTGTGGTGTTCCCGCTGTGTGCCCCGGGTTTGGTGGCCACGGCCATCTTCTCGATAATTTTAGGCTGGAACGAGTTCTTGTTCTCTCTGCTGTTTATCCACACCCCTGACAAATTCACCATCCCGCTTTATCTGGCCAACTTTATGACCGAAGACGGTACCGCCTGGGGCGAGCTGATGGCGGCAGGATTAGTATCGTCGCTACCGATGCTGGCACTCGCTGGCTATATGCAGCGCTTTCTGTTGCGCGGCTTCTCTCTCGGGCTGAAATAGGACTCATCATGAAACAACTCGAACTAAAAAACGTCACTAAAGCCTATGGTAAGCAGCGGGTCATCCCCGGCGTCGATCTGAGTATCGAACAAGGAGAATTTGTGGTGTTTGTTGGGCCATCGGGCTGCGGCAAATCGACGCTGTTAAGAATGGTGGCCGGGCTTGAGTCGGTCACTGCCGGCGACATCCAGCTTAATGGCCGCTCGTTAAATGGCGTCTATCCTTCCGAGCGCGAAGTGGCCATGGTGTTCCAATCCTACGCCCTCTATCCGCATTTAACCGTGGAAAAGAACATGGCGTTTCCACTGCGTATGGCCGGTCTTAGCAAGGCCGAGACACTGGCTAAGGTGCACAAGACCGCCGAGAAGTTGCAGCTGGGGGCCTTGCTCAAGCGCCTGCCCTCTGAGCTCTCCGGCGGCCAGCGCCAGCGGGTTGCGATTGGCCGGGCCATCGTACGCGACCCGGCCTTGTTCTTATTTGACGAGCCCTTGTCCAACCTTGATGCCAAGCTGCGCGGCGAGATGCGCCTATACCTTAAACAGCTCCATCAGCAGCTTGGTCGCACCATGATCTACGTGACCCACGATCAGGTGGAAGCGATGACCTTGGCTGACCGCATCGTGGTATTGAATCAAGGCCGGATTGAACAGGTGGGTGCGCCAGAGGAGCTTTACAACCAGCCGGCCAACCGATTCGTGGCGGGCTTTATCGGCTCGCCGGTGATGAACTTTGTCGACAAAGCGCGCTTTGCTGAGCTTGGTTGTGATGTTGCGTTGCCGACCCACACCGACAGTTTGGGGATCCGCCCCAATCAAATAGCGGTAGCCGGTCATAACCCCGACCTGTTGATGCAGATTTCGGTGGTGGAGCCGCTTGGCCATGCGCGCCTGTATTATGGCCAGTTGAGTGCTGTGAGTGGCGAGCCCTGCAGCGATATCCCGTTTGTGGTGGAGAGTGAGGTGCGTTACAAGGCCGGAGATCTGCTGCCGCTGAGTGTGAGCGAGTCCATCGTGCACTGCTTTGACAGCAGTGGAACACGTATCGAGACCCTCGGCAGCGAACAGGAGGCTGAGCATGCCGCATAACCTGAGCCTGACGCTGATCGGCGTCGGCAATGCCTATGACGGCGCGCATACCAACGCCAGTATGCTGGTTGAAGAGCAGGGCTATCGTTTGCTGATCGACTGTGGCCCAACGGTGCCCGCCAAGCTGTTCAGTCAGCTCGAGGTGGATTCCCTTGATGCGGTATACCTGACCCACTCTCACCCCGATCACTGCTTGGGCATTACCAGCCTGCTTAACTGGATGGCCTCTAAGGGGCGCTCGCGTCCGCTTACGCTGGTGGCTCAGCGCGCCCAGTGGCAGGTGCTTGAGCCCTTGGTCAACTTCGCTCACTGGCCCGAGGCCGAACTGCCATTTCAGCTCGATTGGCAGGCCAGCGAGCAGCTGCAAAACCTTGGGCCGTGGCCGTGTAAAATGGCGCCGACCCGCCATGCCCTGAGCAACCTTAGCATCCAGCTTACTAGCGCCCTCGGGCCGCGGGTGTTTTTCTCAGGCGATGGTCTGCTCAGCACCCAGGGTGAAGCCTTAGCTGCAGACAGCGACATAGTGTTTGTGGAGTGTGAAACGCTAAGTCATCACCCCAGCCATGGCTCATGGCAAGATATACAACACCTGCCGCGCAAGGAGCAGAGTCGCTGGTGGCTATACCATATCGAGCCGGTACATCGACAAGCACTGGCGAGCTTGTGCGCTGGCCACAGCGATATTGATGTGGCAGAAGAGGGGATGCACTGGCAGCTTAGTGCCGATGACAGCAAGCCCAGCAGCAGACACTGGTGTGCAGAGATGTTGAGGGAGAATACCCATTAGTACCATTAATAAGAAAGTGACTGCCTCGGATGTGGCCGCACATGTCGGATTGTCGCGCTCTGCGGTATCCCGCGCGTTTACCGAGGGGGCCAGCATTCACCCGGATAAGCGGCAGCGTATCCTCGCAGCTGCCAAGGAGCTGGGTTATCAGCCCAACTTCTTTGCCCGAACCCTAAGCACCCCTGCCCAGCGCAAGTGTTCGAACTTGGTGGCGATCCTCACCAGCGATTTCTCCAACCCCTATCAAAGCTATCTGTTTGAGGAGCTCTCCACGGCGTTGCAGCTCAGTGGTAAGCAACCGATGCTACTCAATGTGAAGCAGGCCGAAGACCTTGATCAGGCGATCCTGCGCCTGTCTGGCTATCAGGTGGATGGGGTGATTGCGGTGATGGGCTCGCTGCCTGCCGCCAGCTTTAGCCAGTGCTTGAAGCTATCGCTGCCCTTGGTCACCATGGGCCGCGCTGATGAGCGAGGGCGTATTCCATCGGTGCAGACCGACAACTATCGCGCCGGGCAACTGGCCGCGCAACATCTGTTGGAAGCCGGCCTGACTCGCTTAGGATTCGTGTGTGGGCGGGCCGACGGTCAGGCGAGCATTGAGCGTTTGGCGGGCTTTGGTGATGCGCTTACTGAGCATAGGGGGGACGCGCCGCAGGTACTGCATGCTGGGCGCTATGGCTATAGCGCGGGCTTTGAGGTAGCGACCCGAGAGCTGGAAGTACTGCGCCGCTTAGAGGGGGTATTTTGCGCCTCTGACGCCTTGGCGATGGGGCTGTTAGACAGCTGCCGTGAGGTGGCCAACCTGAATGTGCCGCGGCAGCTGAGGGTGATCGGTTGTGACGATGTGCCCCAAGCCGCCTGGCAAGGCTACCAGCTGAGCACGGTGGCGCAGCCGGTGGCCGATATGGTGGCAGCAGTCTTGTCGCTGCTCGAGAAGCAGTGGCAAGGCCTGCATAGCGAGCTGGCGGCAGTGCGGGTTGCCCCTTCACTCGTGCTTAGGCGAACCTAAGCGTATTCCGCTTCAAAGCAGCTAGCTGCCGCTAAAGTCCGCATCAAACTCGGTGGCGAAGTAGAGGTCTTCGGCGTCGGCTTCCAGGTCGTCATGGTTGGCGATCCGCATTAGCTGGCGCTTACTCTTCTCGATATGCATCCACACTGCGTGGCGTGCTTCTTCGGCGTTGCGGCGTTGCAGCGCGTTGAGGATTTGCTTGTGGTCATCGATCCACTCGGCCTGCAGCTCTTCTTCGTGCAGGTATTGGTTGTTGAGCTCATCCCACATTGGGTTAGAGACGCGCACCGAGTTCCACATATTGCAGGCCTGATTGATCAGCACCCGGTTTTGGGTGGACTCGGCAATCATCATATGAAATTGCTGGTCCAGCGACTCAAAGCGCGCGCTGTTGCCGTTAATCTCGCGCTCTTGCAGCTGCACGATCTTCTTCAGCTCGCGTAGCTCGTTAAACTTGATTTGGGTGGCGGCAAAGGCAGCGATGTTACTCTCTGTGATCTGCCGGGCTTGCAGCAGCTCAAAGGGACCAACGTCACTTTGTGGGGCGATCTCTCGCGGCTTCTGAGGTTGCGGTGTGTCGATAAAGAAGATCCCTGAACCCTGGCGTACTTCCACCAGACCTTTCAGTTCTAACATGATGATCGCTTCGCGAACGGTGGCGCGGCTGGTTTGAAAGCGGCCGCTGAGCTCTCGCTCCGAAGGCAGGCGTTGTCCGGCTTTGAACACCCCGGAGTACAGTAGTTCTTCGATTTGCAGGCCAACGTCATGATAGCGTCGGCGTGATTCTATTTGCTGCATAAGCTTTAACAGACCAAACCAAACTGTGTGCTAGCACCGTCGTGCCAACTCAAGATGTTTGTCGTTTAGCTTGGTGTGCCCCTTGTTAGTGAATTGATAGATGATTATGTCTTTGAAAAGCGGTTCTCTGTTGGAACCTATATAGAGAAACAAGCATTGCCTGGACAGCAGCAGTACTGTCCAAGCATGCCGATTGCCATTGACTACGACGAGGCGGTAACAAGCATGCCACTCGCCCAGTCAGGCAATTAGGAGACTAGGTAGTCGTATACCGACTGCGCGACTGGAATACCTTCTTTGTCACAACGCTGCTTGTACTCAACCTGCAGGTCGTTTGGTGCCAGTACCTTGTCTTTACCCGGTACAGGTGGCACTGCGTGTAGCTCGCTTACCAAGGTTGCCATGGTAGCGGCAAACAGCGGCGTACCCAGGCGGCTTGGGTCAATCACAATCACCAGGCTGGCCAGCTTACGCATCTTGTCGTAGTCGCCGTACATTTTCACGATGTGGTTGCTGTAGTTAGCGCCCATCAATACGCCGGTCAGCGCGTCGATAGCCAGTGAGATGCCTGAGCCTTTGTGGCCACCGAATGGCAGCAGCGTCGATACTGCATGTGGGTCGGTGGTATCGTTACCTTCTGCATCTAGCGCTACACCCGATGGGATCGGCGAGTTAGTCTCTTTGGCGTGCAGCAGCTTACCGAAGGCGGTCGCGCTAGTGGCCATATCGACGATCATTGGGGTGCTGCCCTCAACCGGGAAGCCAAATGCAATTGGGTTAGTACCCAAGAACTTGCTGGCACCGCCATGTGGCGCAACACAAGTGTCGGTTTGGGTCATCGAGATACCAATCATGCCCGCGCTGGTGGTCTGCTCCATAAAGTAGGACAGGGCACCACAGTGCGAGGTGTTCTTCACGCTCACAAAGCCAAGACCGGTTTCGCGGGCCAGTTCGATGGCGTGGTTGGTGGCTTCGATCAGGGCTGAGTGGCCCATGCCGTCGTCAGAGTCGAGGATGGCAACCGATGGTGATACCTGCTCGATGCTGAAGTGGGCGTTCGGGTTCAAGCCACCTTCGTTCAGGCGCTTACAGTAGTGCTCTACACGCATCACACCGTGAGAGTGAACACCGGTTGAGTCGGCGTGAACCAACACATCAACCACTTGCTTGGCGCTGTCAGGGTTTAGGCCTGCAGCCAGCAACTTGTTTAAAGCCAGTTGCTTAAGTTCGCTTTCTTTTACAAATTGAGTAGACATGGTCGGTTCCTTAAAAGTTAATCACGCCTTTAATGAGGTCGGCGTTTTCGACCACATCTTGCTTATAAGTCAGACCCACAGTGTCGAACTGGTAGTCTTTGTTTTTCATAATGTCTTCGCTGATCTTGCCTTGGTCCATCAGCTCGATAACCCGCTCGAAGTCTTCGCGAGTCGCGTTGCGGCTGCTCAGCAGGGTGGTTTCTTTCTTGTGGAAGGTTGGATCGTCCAGCACCAAGTCACCGATGTACAAACCGATGAACACGATCTTACCGCCGTGGCGGATAAGCTCGACGCTGCGGCTCATTGAACCTTTGTTACCGGTCGCATCTAACAGCAGGCAAGGTAGCTCGCCACCGAAGGCGGCTTTTAGCTGGTCAACGTAGTCGTCGGTCAGCGGGTTCAGCGCAGGCACGCCCAGGGCTTTTTCTACGTGGGCACGGCGTTCGTCGCTAACATCGGCGACCACTACATTGGCACCTTCTGCTTTGGCGATAGCAGCGGCTGCAAGGCCGATTGGGCCGGCACCGATCTGCAGTACGTTTTGACCGGCCTTAACTTCAGCGCGGCGAATTGCGTGGGCGCTAATCGCGAAGCACTCAACCAGGCTGCCAGCGCTGTCGCTCAGATCGCTTGGCAGGGCCACTAAGTTGTTCTCTTTTACTGCCAGGTACTCGCTGAAGCCACCGTCTTGGTGAACACCGTACAGCGATACATTCTCACAGCAGTTGGTTTTGCCTTCTTTACAGGCGGCACATACGCCACATGGCAGGCAAGGGATAACCGAGTAGCGGGCGCCTTCTTCGGCTACCTTACAGTCGGCGCCTTTGGCTTCGACCACGCCACAGATCTCGTGGCCCAATACACGTGGGTAGCTAAAGAAGGGCTGGCGACCGGCGTAGGCGTGGATGTCGGTTCCACAAATACCTACCGCTTTGATCTTCAGCAGCACTTCATCGGCTTGATACTCAGGCAGCTCGCGCTCGATATATTCAATCTGATGCGGCTCATTACAGATAAGTGTTTTCATTGTTGTGTTCCTATTTACCGGCGATGGCTTCGATATTGGCCGCCACACTACCTTGTTGAATTGAGATAAACGCGTGCTCTACAGCCGCTTTGAATTCTGGGTTGCTAGTGCCTAGGTCACCGAATACCGCTTTCACAGCCATCAGTGCCTGACACTGTTCGACACCTTGGCTTGCACCCACCAATGCCTGCTTGAACTCATCAGCCAGTGGGTCGTGCAGTGGCTTATCGTTGTTCAAGGCATCCAGTACGAAGTGCATCCAACCGGCAATCAACGTTGGCAGACAGGCAGTCTTTGAGCCGCGCTCCAAGTGGTTGAGGATCGGGTCGATGGCGCGCTGTGGCAGCTTTTGTGAGCCGTCCATCGCGATCTGTGCGGTCTTGTGCTTCACATTCGGGTTGCTAAAGCGGGCCAACAGCAGATCGGCGTACTCTTCGAGGTTCACTTCCAGGCTTGGCGACAGAGTCTTGGCCTGCTCTTCCAGCATCAGCTTGCGGGTGGCACGCTTAAAGGTGGCGTCTTCCATGCACTGATAGATGAACTCGAAACCAGCCAGGTTACCGTTGTACGCCAAGAAAGAGTGCGAGCCATTGAGCATGCGCAACTTCATCTCTTCGTAGGGCAGAACATCGCCAACAAACATCGCGCCGGCTTTGTCCCACTCAGGGCGGCCTGCGACAAAGTTGTCTTCGATCACCCACTGACGGAAGTCTTCACACACGATGCCACAAGGGTCGGCATAGCCGGTGGTTTGCTCAAGGATGGCAAACGACTCATCGGTCATGGCCGGCACAATGCGGTCAACCATGGTGCTTGGGAAGGTCACGTTTTGCTTAATCCAGCTTGCCAGCTCAGCATCGACTTGCTTGGCAAAGCTCAACACCACGTTCTTGGTCAAGTGACCGTTCTCTGGGATGTTGTCGCAAGACATGACACTCAAGGCGGGCAGGCCTTTATCGCGGCGCACTTTCAAGGCTTCGGTAATCAGACCAATTGCCGATTGAGGAGCCGTTGGGTTGGCTAAGTCATGTTGAATAAGGGGATTGTTCAGATCCAGCTCGCCAGATTTCGGGTCGGCGCAGTAGCCTTTCTCGGTAATGGTTAGAGAAACAATCTTTACCTGAGGCTCAGCAATCTTATCGATGGCTGCTTGAATGCCGGTAACCGGGGTATGTAAGGCTTCGGTAACCGTGCGAACCAGACGAGATACGGTATTTGTCGCAGAGGTTTCAACTACGCTGAACAGTCCCTGTTGGGCGTTTAAGTCATCGATTAACTGGGCAGGACCAAACATGTTGATCTCACAAATGCCCCATGGTTGACCAGTGACTTGGTTGGTTAGGTCGTTATAGACCGCTTGATGGCCGCGATGAAAGGCACCAAAGCCGATGTGCACGATATCACTGGACATCGTGTCGCGTGCATACTGGGTGCATTCATCATAGCGGTAGTTCGTAATATCTACGCTGGCCTTATTCATCAATTCCTCCGAATGTTTAACCAATGTGGCCATTCTATCCTGACCAATCCACATAATATCGTGAATGCTATCACACATTGGTTAACCAGTGTAAAAAAGTTTTGTGAGGTGAAATCTAATGAAAAGTCGCGTGTAAATTATGAAACTTCATTAATTGCCTTGGTAATACTGATTTTATGCGGAAAGTGTGAAGTCGGTTTTGTGAGCTGGGGCTCGTTAATTTTGGTTGACCAAATTGAAAGTGGCGCATAACATCTGGTCAAAAGAGTGTTAAGCGATTAACCACTTGTTTTGTGGTGATTACGGCTTAGTCCGCAAGAATTAAGGAGAATACAACGTGTCGAGTGAAATCCTGAGCTTCGGTGAACCGATGTTTGAGTTCAGCCAGGTAGGCGCCAAGCAGGCGGGCGAGCCTGACTTCCTCAGTGGCTTTGGTGGTGATGTCTCTAACTTTGCCATTGCTGCTGCCAGGCAAGGTGCCAAGGTTGGCATGTTGGCCCACATGGGCAACGATGCCTTTGCGGGCGAGTTTGACCGCCTGTGGAAACGCGAAGGCGTGAGCACCGACTGTGTGGTAACCAATCCCCACGCGCACACCGGTGTGTACTTTATTACCCACGACGATGACGGGCACCACTTCTCTTTCTTGCGTAAAGGTTCGGCGGCCAGCTTGGTGCGCGCCGACCAACTGCCTCAAGCGGCGATTGCCGACGCTAAGCTGTTGCACGTAACCGCCATCTCCCAAGCGATCAGCGACAATGCCTGCGATGCGGTGTTTGCAGCGATCAATATGGCCCGTGAGTCGAACACGCTGGTCTCTTACGACACCAACCTACGTCTTAAGCTGTGGTCGCTAGAGCGTGCTCGCGCGGTAATCCGCGAGACTGCATCGCTGGTTGATATCTGCTTCCCAAGCCTGGACGAAGCCCAGCTGTTAACCGGTTTGAAGCAACCAGAAGCGATTATTGATTTCTACCTTAGCCTTGGTGCTAAAGTGGTCGTGCTGAAGCGCGGCAGCGCCGGTGCCACTGTGGCCACCGAATCACTGCGCTACTCGGTAGAGCCTTACAAAGTGACTGCCGTAGATGCCACGGCTGCTGGCGACTCGTTTGCCGGTGCCTTCTGTACCCACTATGTTGCGGGTAAATCGCTGGAAGATTGCTTACAGTATGCCAACGCGACCGCTTCAATCACCATCACTGGCTATGGCGCAGTTGCCCCTCTGCCAACGCTGGAGCAGGTAGAAAAACGATTAAGTGGTGTAGCGGTATAAACCGCGCCACCCAAAGCCGAATCTTTTATTAAGGACGAATCATGACGACTTCAACTGAAACCCTGATGGCTCAACTGGCGGAATACAAAGTTGTTCCGGTAATTGCTGTAGACCAAGCTGAACAGATCTTGCCGCTGGGTGAGCAGCTAGCAACCAATGGCCTGCCAGTTGCCGAGATTACCTACCGCTCAGATGCAGCGACTCAGGCCATCCGCCTGTTGCGAGAGGCCTACCCAGATATGCTGATCGGTGCCGGTACTGTGCTAAACGAGCAACAGGTGATTGAAGCCAAAGAAGCGGGCGCTGACTTTATCGTATCGCCAGGCCTGAATCCTAACACCGTAAAAGCCTGTCAAAAGCACGACATCGTGATTATTCCGGGCATCAACAACCCATCGACTGCCGAGCAAGCGCTGGAGCTGGGTCTGACTGCGGTTAAGTTCTTCCCTGCCGAGCCATCGGGCGGTATTCCGATGATCAAATCGCTGCTGGCCCCTTACGGCATGCTGAAAGTGATGCCGACCGGTGGTATTAACCAAGACAACATCGAGAAGTACCTGGCTGTGAAAGGCATTGTTGCCTGTGGTGGCTCTTGGATGGTCGATAAGTCACTGGTTAATGCCGGTGAGTGGGAAGAGATCGGCCGCCGCGTTCGTGAAGTTGTCGCGCAGTTGAAAGGTTAGTCAGGCATGAGCAGTATCATTACCCGGGTTCAATCCCAGCTATTTAAGGTGCCATTGGCAGAGATCTTGTCGGATGCCAAGCACGGCGACCACGATCACTTTGAGCTGATCACCACCACCATTACCACCGCCGACGGCCTACAAGGCACCGGCTACACCTACACCGGTGGTAAAGGTGGCTACTCGACCCTGGCCATGCTTGAGCATGACCTGGCGCCGATGCTACTTGGCAAAGATGCCGCCGATATCGAGCAGCGCTTTGACGATATGGAGTGGCACATCCACTATGTTGGCCGCGGCGGTATCTCGTCGTTTGCTATGTCGGCGGTGGATATCGCGCTGTGGGACCTGAAAGGCAAGCGCGAGCAGCAGCCGCTGTGGAAGATGGCGGGTGGCGAAAGCGATCGCTGTAAAGCCTATCGCGGTGGTATCGACCTGAACTTCTCCAAAAAGAAGCTACTGGATAGCATGCGCAGCTACCTGGAACAGGGCTTCAATGCGGTAAAAATCAAGGTTGGCCAAGCGGATATGCAGGCGGACATCGAGCGTATCCGTGCGGTACGTGAGCTGATTGGTCCAGACATCACCTTTATGATCGATGCCAACTACGCCCTGAGCGTGGAGCAGGCGATTGAGCTGTCCAACGCCGTTGCCGATTGCGACATTACCTGGTTTGAAGAGCCGACCATTCCCGATGACTATCAAGGCTTTGCCAAGATTGCCGAAGCGACCAAGATCCCGCTGGCAATGGGCGAGAACCTGCACACCATCCACGAATTTGGCTATGCCTTCGATCAGGCCAAGCTCTCTTTCATCCAACCGGATGCCTCAAACTGTGGCGGTATCACCGGTTGGCTACGTGCAGCCAAACTGGCTGCAGAACATGACATTCCAGTGTGCTCACACGGCATGCAGGAGCTTCACGTAAGTCTGGTGTCGTCGCAAGCGAACGCCGGCTGGCTTGAAGTACACAGTTTTCCTATCGACGAATACACCCGTCGCCCACTTGTGGTAGAGGATTGCCTGGCCGTCGCCAGCAACACTCCGGGTATCGGTGTCGAGTTTGATTGGGAAAAACTGCAACCTTACCAGGCGGCAGTAGCAACCCTTAGTTAGTATCCTTTCATTTTCAATTTCTTAGTCATTAGCGTTAGTTTGGGCTCCCTTGTTAGGCGAGCCCTTTTTTATCTGAACCCTTTTTTACTGAGTATCGGCGGTAGTGATGTTTGACGATCTGTTGTTCGATTTACAGCTTATTGCTGTCAGCTTGCTTTACACTTGGGCTACGCACTACTCCACTGATTTAAAATAATTTCCAGTAAAACAGAGGGTTAGTTTTATGGATAGGTAATTGCATGTACCATCTGGTAAAACTCATTTCGTAAAAAGGACTTAGCGAATGAAACCGACAACTATCGGGGCTTTGGCGTTGTTTGCCTTGCTATCCCATTCAGCCCACGCGGGTGTCATTGCCGTTGATTACACCGGTAGCTACCATGAAATGGCTGCACCCGGCGGGGATTTCGACGGCATTGGCGGCTTGGAAGACGTTGCACTGTTTAGCTTGGTGGACGGCGTCAATCTGTTCCAGGGCGCAGTACAGACGCCAGATGACCCTGCTGATGTATTTCTGATTGAGGTAGCTGCAGATCAAACCTTGGTGGCGGCGAGCATTGAATTTGGTAGCAATTTGTTCTTCGACAACGATGACTTTAGCTACAACTATTTGTTTGCTGCCCCGGGCCCTCAATGGACCCTAGAAGAGTCCAGTGAGACCCCCACGATCTTTGATGTTGCTGTGGGTAGTGATTTCGATTTTTCACCGACTGTCATCGACATTCCTTTGTCGCTAGGTGAGGGGATCTACAGTATGTTGCTGGGGAACGGCACCTTTACTGCCGTGGGCTCTGATGGTGGTTACTATCCCGTGGAGTATCAGATGAGCTTTACCATTGAAAGTGACACGCCAACGGCGGCTGCACCAGCCCCCGCCGTTGGCAGCTTGTTTGGCCTGGCTTTATTGCTGTTAACGGTGCAGCGCAGGCGCGCTTAGTCGTTATACCCGATCAACCTCAAGATGCAGGATTCAGAGGAACTCAATGCCCATAGGGCGAGGCGAAAGTACGAAGGAATAGTGAGCCATTTCAAGTGCTTTCAACGAAGAACTATGGGCATTGAGCTCCTCCCAAAGGGCGAGTTTTCCATCCCCTCATGCTGCGTTACTGCTCCTTGATTTAGACCACTAGATCGGCGGAACAGTGCCTTGCCTGAGGGGATGGAAAATCTCGCTGAACGAGCATCTTGAGGTTGTTCGGGTATAAAGGAAACACAAAAGGGCGCCCTAAGGCGCCCTTAAACCTTTCATCAACGCTTACTTATAGTTGATGTAGAAGGTCTTCTTCTCCATGTACTGCTCGAAGCCGTACTTGCCATCTTCACCGCCGGTACCACTTAGCTTGTAGCCGTTGTGGAAGCCTTGGTGCTGCTCGCCGTGGCCGCGGTTTACATAGATTTCACCAGATTCCAGCTCGGTCAGCAGGCGACGAACGTAGCGCATGTTCTGAGTGCAGATCATGGTGGCCAGGCCGTACTCGCTGTCGTTAGCGTAGCCGATCACTTCCTCGAAGGTCTCGAACTTAACAACCGGTAGGATAGGGCCGAATGACTCTTCGTGAACGATGGTCATATCTTGGGTCACATCGGTCAATACGGTAGGTTCGAACCAGAAGCCTTTCTCGAACTCAGCGCCGCTTAAGCGCTGACCGCCGCACAGTACGGTGGCGCCTTCTTCAACCGCTTGGGCAACGAGTGCTTCCATGTGCTCAAGTTCGCGACGGTTAACCTTTGGACCCATGTCAGAGTCGGCGTCCATTGGGTTACCCACCTTCATGGCTTTCACTTTTTCCATGAAGATCGCCATGAACTCGTCGTAGACGCTGGTGTGTACGTACATACGCTCGTTACAGGTACATACTTGGCCACAGTTGTCGAAGCGCGAGTGCAGGGCTGCTGCAGCGGCTTGCTCAAGATCGGCATCTTCCATCACGATGAACGGTGCTTTACCGCCCAGCTCAAGCTGAACGTGCGCCATGTTGGCCGCGGTTGACTTGATAATCGCTTGGCCAACCGGGGTTGAGCCAGTCATGGTCACCATGTTGGTCAGTGGGTGGGCACACAGGGTACCGCCTAGCGCAGAACCGCCACCGGTTACGATGTTCAGAACACCTGCTGGGATACCGGCTTCGATAGACAGCTCAGCCAGTTCTAAGGTGGCCAGTGGGGTTTCTGAGGTTGGCTTAACCACGATGGTGTTACCTGCCACCAGTGCTGGACCAATCTTACGGCCAGCCAGCGCCAGTGGGAAGTTCCAAGCGGTAATCGCAACAACTACACCACGTGGGATCTTGTAGATGTAGATTTGCTCTTCTTCGTTGTCCGACTGAACGATGTCGCCGTCCATCTGACGGGCCCAATCACAGGCGTATTCGATGAAAGATGCGGTCACGTCTACTTCGCCGTAGGCAACTTTCAACAGTTTGCCTTGTTCTTGAACCAATAGCTTGGCCAGGCGGTCACGCTCGCGGCGGATCAGTGAGGCGAACTTACGTAGGATGTCGGCACGCTCACGGGCTGGGCGTTTGGCCCAATCGGCCTGAGCGCGCTTGGCTGCTTGCATAGCAACATCGGCATCTTTCTCGTCGCCGTTTTGAATGGTCGCTACCACTTCTTCGTTAGATGGATTGATAACCTGATCCAATTGACCGCTCTTCGCGTCGATCCATTGGCCATCTACAAACATTTGATACTGTTTCATTACTCAATGCCTTCCTAGGTTAGAAAGAGTGGTGCAGGGCCAACTTGGGGTTTAGCCCCACACCGATTAACGTCAATAGGTGTGATTAGTTGCTGTTTTGGAACGTGCCCGCATCCAGGATCTGGCGCTTCACGCGGTAGCGGCAGATATAGTTCCAGTTCCAGCTCGCATCGTATTTGTGGCAAAGCCCCCAATGCAGGCCAGGATCTTCCAGCGGTGTATCGTCGTTCGGGCGGAAGATGCCCAGCGCTTCAGGTGCGCCTTTGATGTAAGACATGATCTCGAAGTTAATGCCATCAGCGGCCCACTGAATGCTGTTCTTCTCAGGTCCGTCGGTGGTAATCAGCGAGGCGATACCGCCATTTTGGTGCCATACCGCCACTTCGTGACCACTGTTAGAGATCGGGTTGTACTCCGACTTGGTGTAAGGGCCCAAGATATTGTCGGCAATGGCCACGCCATGTTTGATCTCGCGACCACCCATGTTCATTGACTCGCCCATGGTTTCGCCTTTGTAGTAAAGGTAGAACTTACCTTTGAAGAACATCAGGCAAGGATCGTGCACCTTGTGGCTGTCAAAGCTGCCTTTCGCTTTCACGTGGAAGCGGTTGTCTTCATCGCCATCCCACTCGCCGTCTTTTGATGGGCTTACGATAGGGGCGTCAGACTTGGTCCATGGGCCGAACGGTGAGTCTGCCCAAGCGATGGCAATCTCTTCAAACTGGCGGTTGGTGTAGGGCGCTTGTACGGTCTGGTAAACCAGATAGTACTTGCCTTCATGAACCAGTACTTCGGGGGTGAATACTGCGCGGTCATCGAAGCGGCCAGCTTCGCCGGGGGCGATGGCACAACCGTGTTCAGTCCAGTGTTGGCCGTCTTCAGAGGAGGCGTGCCACACTTCAGTTTTATCCCATGGGAAGACTTTGTCATCTGGGTTGTCAGAGCCGAAACCGACGGTCTCGCCTTCCCCTTTGGTATACCAGCAGTGATAGACACCATCTACCTGAATAACGGCGGTTGGGTCGCGACGAATCACGCCCTCTTCATAAGCGAAGTCACCGGTCAAAGGGGCTTCATCAAATTCAATTAACCACTCAGGACCACGTTGGTCGTAGCCGAGTTCGATAGCACGGCGCGACGCCAAACTGAGTTTTTTTACTTCGTTTTCAGACATATCCATATTACCAGATACTAAAGATGCTATCAGGTTAACCAATTATGAGTTTTTGGTACACCTGTATTTTGGGGGCGGCACGGGAACTTGTCATAAGTATGAGCTTGTGCACGTTTTTGTTGCCGGAGGAGGCAAGTGAGCACAGTGTTTGCCGGTTGCCTAGTCAGTCATACTCATACTCGCTGGCTGGTTAGCCAGTGGTTGTCTGCAGCATAACAAGCTGGTAAGTGTTGTGCGAACCTTGAACAAGCAGAGTGATACCTGGAGCACTAAATTGAGGATGGGCTGACAGGCTGATGCAAGCGGGGGAAAACGTAGCGTGATCTTAGTGGGGGTCAGTGAGTCGGGGAGGAAGTGGCAAAGGGATAGGCAAATACGGCGCTAGCTCCTGAGGCATTATGTTGCGGCAGGAGCTGAGCGCGCAGGTTTGCGGCTGATGAGCGATTACACGTTGCTTACGCAGAATCCGCTTTCATCGAACACGTGACAGCTAGCTGGTGAGAAGTACAGGTCCAGCTTCTGGTAGGCGGTCACTTCTTTATCGCCTGGGTGGTGCACAATAAAGTTGTCTTGCTCGGCAAAGCGGCCGAATAAGTACGTGCTGTTACCCAAGCGTTCAACCACTTCGCTCTCGAACTGAATCTTGATGTCGCCGTCTTGCTGGTCGACCGAGATATGTTCTGGACGAACACCCACTTTCACAGCGGCATCGATGCTTAGGTTGTGCTCGGCGGCTACGGCAAGTTCAATCACTTGCTGGTCGTCTAGTCGTACGTGGATCTTACCTTCAGCGATGTCTACCACTTTGGCATCAACGAAGTTCATCTTCGGCGAGCCGATAAAGCCGGCTACGAACATATTGGCGGGCTTGTTATACAGATCCAGCGGGGTACCCACTTGCTCAACACGGCCGTCACGCAGAACCACAATCTTGTCGGCAAGGGTCATCGCCTCTACCTGATCGTGGGTTACGTAGATCATGGTGGTGTCGATTTCTTGGTGCAGCTTGGCGATTTGCAAGCGCATCTCAACCCGCAGCTCGGCATCAAGGTTTGATAGCGGCTCATCGAACAAGAAGGCTTTAGGGTTACGTACAATGGCGCGGCCAATGGCTACACGCTGACGTTGACCACCTGATAGCTCTTTTGGACGGCGCTTAAGAAGGGCTTCCAGCTGCAGCGTTTTGGCTGCCAACTCAACGTTCTTCTTAACTTCGCTCTTAGACATGCCGTTCATCTTCAAGCCAAAGCCCATGTTCTCTTCCACGGTCATGTGGGGGTAGAGGGCGTAAGACTGGAACACCATTGAGATGCCACGATCGGCCGGCTCGACGTCGTTAACACGCTTGTCATCGATATGGATATCACCGCCAGAGATTGTTTCCAGACCTGCAATTAGGCGCAACAGCGTTGATTTACCGCAGCCCGATGGGCCAACGAAAACAACGAACTCTCCGTGCTCGATATCTAAGTCTACTCCATGAATAGTTTGGACTTTGCCAAACCGCTTCTCTACATTAGATAGTTTTATTCCTGCCATTATTTAGTCCTAAAGATGAACTCTTACCTAGTTGTCAACCAAATTACCCTAAAAAAGACCATTGGTTAACAGGTTTGTGTATTTAGCGTCCATATTGTGAACCAACTCATAGTTATAGGGTTGGAGACTTAGTTACTACATACGATGCCTCCGAATTTGAGCTGGGTCACATTAAACTTGTCAACCAATTGCTAGTCTAGCCCCATGATTTGGTAGGCCAATACTTTTTTTTGGCCAAGTAGCTGGCCCGGGACAGGCGCTATTACTGGACTTAGGGTCAATCAAAGGAAGGTAGTTATGGAACTAAGGTGCTGGGCTCAGATCTCAGCGCGGGCTCAAGGGACGTCGAGTACTGCTAGTAGCAGAGGCGAAACAAAAGAGGGCGCATGCACATTGCTGCAACAATCCATCCCTCTCTTCGGCCTTAGCCAACAGTTCAAATAGCAGTACAGATGTCTAGCCAAGCGCTAAACAAAGTTGATTAACCACGTAGCCAGAATAGCGGCTGTGTAATATTGATTGATGTAAATTGAGGTCATAGTTTTGAAAGTCGACAAAAGGTTATTATTCCTTCTCCCCGCATTGTTTCTATACATAGCCTTTACTATGTTTCCGGTAATGAAAGGGATCTCGCTATCCTTAACCGAATATGCAGGCGTGGGTGAAGCCACTTTCGTTGGAATGGACAATTACAAAGAGATTTTCCAAGACCAACGTTATCTGCAAGTTCTCAAGAACACCTTGGTTTATGGCATCACTGTTGTCATCTTCCAAAACGGCCTGGGACTTATCTTTGCAGCCATCCTAAACAGCATCCCCGCAGTACGCGACGCAATCCGTACCGCCTTGCTGGTTCCTTCTATGCTATCACTGGTTATCGCCGGTTACGTATGGCAGTTCCTGTACGCCCCAATGGGCGGTGGCTTAAACGAGCTGCTGGTATCTTTGGGCCTAGGCAGTTGGCAGCGGGTATGGCTGGGTGACTCAAGCATCGCACTGTTCTCGGTAGCGGCTGTGCACGTGTGGATGTTTGTAGGTTACTCCACCGCTATCTTCCTGGCTGGCTACTCAGGTATCTCTTCTGAAGTGAAGGATGCAGCCCGCGTAGACGGCGTGTCTCCTATCAAATCTTTCTTCTACATTGATATTCCATTGTTGGCGCCGGCCATCACGGTAAACATTACCCTGGCAACCATCGGTACCCTGAAGTCTTTCGAATTCCCATTCATTATGACCGCAGGTGGACCTGACTACGCAACGATGACCTTAGGTTTGAGAATCTTCCAGTTGATCTTTAGTGAATTTAAGTATGGTTCTGCTGCTGCGCTATCGGTAGTGATGATTCTACTGGTTGCCCTTATCACGGTTGCTCAAAACAGCTACCTACGTTCGAGAGAGGATAAGATCTAATGGATGGTATTACTATTAAAAGCAAGGTGGAAAGCGTGGACTCATCCTCGAATAGCAAATTAGCCAGCATCTTTTGTATGCGGAATATTAAACAAGGCTCAATGATCTTCTTAATGAGCGCTGTAACCCTAATATTGCTATCTCCAGTAATTTATATGGTGTTCATGTCTTTCCGTAGTCGTCGGGAAATCATGATGGAGCCATTAGCGCTGCCAACTAAATTTCACTTCAGTAATTACCTGAATGTAATTTCCGATATGAACTACCTTGGCACCGTAATGAATACCGTGGGTGTAACAGTTGTAACTATTATTCTGGTGTCGATTCTGTCTTCACTAGCTGCTTACCCTCTAGCTAGATTGCGCAGTAAGGTTTCATCATTAGTTTATGTTTTCTTCCTGCTGGGTATGGTTATTCCACCGTTTGCAGCACTAACGCCTTTATATCTGTTCATTCGTGATTTGGGCTTGTTGGATACCTATGCGGCACTGGTTATCGTATATACAGTTGGACACTTGCCTTTGGGTGTATTCTTCTACACCAGCTTTATGAAGGCGATTCCAAAAGAGTTGGAAGAGGCGGCTACCCTGGATGGCGCAAGCCCACTGAAGATCTACTGGTATGTCATCTTCCCAATGCTTAAGCCAATCACCGGTACGCTGGCTATCTTCATCACCTTGGGTGTATGGAACGACGTAGTTAACCCGCTGTTGTTTATTACCACCAATGAGAAGCTTACCATTATGCCTGCGGTACTGCGCTTCTTGGGCACCTACTCGGTAGACCCAACCAAGCTGTTCCCGGCTGCGGTACTGGCGTCCTTGCCATTGTTGGTTGTGTTCTTCGCACTGTCTAAACAGATTGTGAATGGTATGACCGCAGGTGCTGTTAAGTAATTGGATATATGCCAGGTCGAGTGTTATTTATTCACCTGGCATTTTTTATGATTTATTAAGTTTTGGAGAGAGGTTGTGATATTTCAATCTTTTTCCATATGGCGTTTATTTGATCATATTTGTTTATTTTGTGATCTGCGCTGAAAACGTTTGCCTGTGTTTTGTGTAAGAATGCAAGTGGACGAATGAACGACCGTTAATGTAATGCTTTAGCAACACTGTGTTAGTAAAAAACTAATGCAGAAAATATAACGACATAAGGAAGCAACGATATGGAACTTAAGAATGCTGTAGCTGGCTCATTATTAGCTACTTGTATGTTCAGCTTATCTACTCAAGCTGCGACAGAGCTGGAAGTATCCAGCTGGAAGGGAGCCGGTGCAGAAGTCGCTAACTTTCCTCTGATTATCGAGCGTTTCGAAGAGAAATACCCAGATATCAAAGTTAAATTAAACTACATGGCTCGTAACGACATGGTGACCAGTATTCCAGCGCGTATGCAAGCTGGCAATCCACCTGATGTTGTAATGGTTGATGCTGAATTTATTTTGCACTGGGGCGGTAATGGTCAGTTGATGCCTCTAAATGACCAAGCTTACGTTTCACGTGTGCAACCTCACCTGAAGCGCTTTTTAGGTCTGGGTGACGATATCTACTACTCGATGTTGCAAGTATCTGGTATGGGCGTGTACGTAAACGATGATTTGTTCAGACAGGCTGGCGTTGAAAGCTACCCTAATACCATCGATGAGCTAGTAGGCGTATGTAAGGCGTTTAACGACAAAGGCATTCAGCCTTTGCTAATGGCTGCGAACAACGGTGGTTGGACTCCTTACGTTTACTTCTTGGCGATGGCGCTGGCTGATTCTGATACGCCAAACCCAACCCGTATCGACGATTTCGTAAGCGGTGAGAAGAAATTTGCTGACGACCAAGCGATGAAGAATGCCTTCGAAGGCTTCCGTGCGATGATCAACGCAGACTGCTTCGACCCAATGGTGTCTGCCGGTACTGACCCATGGTCTGTTGCTCTGACTACCTTCCAATCTGGCCGTGTTGCGATGCTGCCTCAGGGTATGTGGAACATCACGCCATTTAGCAATGACCAACTGCCTGAGAACTTCTCTCTGCACCCATTCCCAGTCATCAATGGCAGCAAGCCAGTGGTGATGGATTACAACGGTCCGGGTTGGGCGATTCCAAAAGATTCTGGCCAAGTTGAAGCGGCTAAGAAATGGATCGACTTCTGGATGACCGATGAGAACCTGAAAGAGTACTTGACCGCTGACACTTCGATCACCACCTTGCAAGGCGGTACTTCTGGTGTACCTTCGCTGGCTGCGCCATACGAAGATGCACGTACTGCTGGTCAAGTTGTGACCTTCCCAGTGGGTTCTATCCCAGCAGATTTGGGTGCCGAAATGCCGCATGACATCACCTCGTTCATGCTGGACCCAGATCAAGACTACAACGCTATCTTGGCCCGTTGGGACAAGCTTGTAGAAAAAGAACTGAACTAATTAGCTGTTGAAAAGCTAATAGCTTAGCCACGTACCAGGCAAATACGCTGTGTTTGTCTGGTACGGTTTCGGTCACTACTTAGCGCGTAGCGCTAAGGCAATGGGACTAAAAGGACGTCCCGGATAATCGGTAATTAACAATAGATATGTGTGATTTATAGCGTCACAAGGAAACATCCGCACCAAACCTGTGTGGCAGGGTTTTCTTGGTTAGAACCCCAGCAAGAATTAGAGTTTTGAATATGCAAAAAGCCTCGTTTAAGTTGAAGATCATCTTGGTCGTAGTTGCAGTATTACTCGCCTCCCTCCTGTCATCCTTTCTGGTTACAAAGAGAATAATCAGCGATAGCATCGAGCAAACCTATCTTGAGCATCTGACAACACAAGTCGAGCTGATCTCGGAGCGGGTTGAATCCGAAGTGGCATCAGGGATCCGCATCGCCGAGAGTGTTAACCTCAATCTCTCTAATCTCGCCCATATTCAACACGCGACTGGGTTTTATCGCGTATCCAAAGTGATGTTTGGCTCCTTGTTCACCCCCGATCCTGAGGTCGAGTTTGTTGAAGGGCAGCCGCCCACGTTCACCAAGCTTGATGAGGCCACCGAGCAGCATTATTTACAGCTAGATGAAATCGCCCAACGTGAGATTAATCTTAGTAATGTGTTTTACGACAGCGGCATACCGCTGATGTCGATTTCCCAAAGCTCACTGGACTCCAGTGGCGGTACCGACATCTTTATTCTCGACTTGTCGAGGATCTTGCAAGGTCTTGAGAACAAAGACGTTGAAGGCGGCTACATCCAAGTTATCGATAATAACGGCGAGGTGGTGTTCTCCAACCTTGTGGACGTGGACGATGTGACTAGCCTGGAGCAGAGTATCTCGATCCACGACCGCGAGTGGAAGGTCACCGGCTATATCGACAATCAATACATTGCCCAAAAAAGTGCTGACCTAAACCAGCGCATCACCCTGCTAATGCTTCTGGCCGCGGCGCTGTTTGTCGCTGTTGCTGTGATTGCCATCAACCTGACCTATCGGCCGATCTCTGCCTTGCGCGGGGTGATTGATGCGCTGTCATCCGGCGAGGCCGATCTGACCCGTCGGCTGAATGTCACCAACAATGACGATATCGGCAAGATCTCCTCAGGGGTAAACAGCTTTGTTAGCAACCTGCAATCGATTTTGTTGAACCTGCGCAGCTCCAGTGAGCAGACCACCCATCAGGTCGGGGAACTGCAAGATAAAACCGACGCCAACGAATCAATGATGCTGCGCCACAACGAAGAGATTATCCAGGTGGTTACCGCTGTCGGTCAGATGGCGCAGGCCGCCGATAGCGTGGCCCAATCGAGCGAAGAGGCCTCTGCGCTTGCTCAAGAAGCACTGACCAGCGCCGATGCCAGTAAGCAAGTGGTTGAAGAGTCGGTCACCTCGGTGAATGCACTGAGCTCGGAGTTCGAGCAGATGGTGAAGTCCGCCAACTCGATGAACGCCGATGTAGAGAAGATTTCCACGGTCCTCGATGTGATCGGTGGTATTGCTGAGCAGACCAACCTGCTGGCACTCAACGCTGCCATTGAAGCTGCGCGTGCTGGCGAGCAGGGCCGAGGGTTTGCGGTGGTCGCTGACGAAGTTCGACTATTGGCTGCCCGCACCCAGCAAAGCACCTCTGATATTGAGAACATGCTAACCAATCTGCAGCAGGGCAGTCAGGCGGTTAAGCAAGAGCTGGAAGCAACCCGATTAAGCTGCTTGGCCACCTCTGACCAAACTATGAAGGTGCATGGGTCTCTGGACTTGGTGCTCAATGCAGTTAACGAAATCGTGGCTCGGAACCAGGAAATTGCCTCCGCCGCCACCGAGCAGCGCACTGTGACCAGTGAGATCCACCAACGTATTGAAGAGATCAATGGCATGGTGGAAGACCTGAAAGTGAATAGCCGGCAATCTGTTTCCAATATGAAAGAGCTGGCTAAAGCAAATCAATCGGTTGACGAGTTAGTCGGGCGTTTCACCCTGGCTTAACTTAGCGCACGTTTTGCAAAGTCTGTTTTAGGGTCGGCTAGTCAATGGTCGACCCTTATATTATCTTCTAACCGGTACTATGTAAGCTAATTAGTCTGGTATTCAACATCGCTCACAAACCATTCTTACGATGTTGTGGTAAACCTCTCGCTCTTCTATTTGTTTGGCAATTGGTAAATCAATGTCGCGTGACATAACTGCTTGTGAAATAAGCGAATAAGCAGATTGCCATTAACTTAAGTCGAATTAAAACAGTGCTTTAAGTTGTTAGCGTGCTTTGGTTGTGATGTTTATGAGATATTGATCTCATTTTTGCTGGTTCAACATATTAGACCAAAATCCGTTATTGGTTGATTGCTGATCAAATATGTTAGATCTATCACTTTATTTTGGTTGGCCTTTCGATACCATTTCTTCAGCCAATAGGTAATTGGTTAATTAGTTTTTAGGAAGAACGTACTACTTACTGGAAATCTAAAAGGGATGTAGGTCCCGGAACGGACGAAAGGAACAATAATGAAAAGCAACTATTTTAAGATCTCAGCAGTGGCGTCTAGCCTTCTGATTGCGATGTCTGCACAGGCCGCAATTCCTGAGGGTGCAAGTTTCAAAGGTTATGCCGTAGCAGGTGCTGGTTTCTCGAACAGCGACATTCTGAATACTGCCGCGTATGACTGGGCAAACAATGGCTTCAACATCTTCCGCCTAGACGGTACTCACTACGACCACTCTGGTGGCCGCCTGGGTAACGAAGCGAACTGGCTTGAGATGTACATGGGCTACGGTTTCGCAGAAACTAACGGAATGACGTGGGGCTTCAAAGCAAACGTTGTTTCTGACGGTGCCACTCTGGATCTGGATGAAATCTACACCCAAGCGACTGGCGTGTTTAAATCTAACCCTGATGCAACCATCTGGGTTGGTAAGCGCTACTACGGCCGTGTAAGCACAAACATCAACGATACCTTGCCACTGCAAAACGATGGCTACGGTTTCGGTATCGAGACCGTTGATATCGGCTTCGCTGATCTGGAACTGAGCGTAACTCGCAACCTGTACGATGGTAGCTCAAACGATGACCAAAATGCTGTTTTGGGCGATCTGACTGCATTCCAATCTGCGATTAAAGGTATTCACATTACCGATGGCGCTGCACTAGACCTGTTCGCTAACTACGGTGCTCATATTGGTCCGAACTCTAAGAGTGACGTAACCAAAGAAAATACTGATAGCGCTTACCAGCTAGCTACCCAACTGCGCTTGGGTGACTGGAACAACTGGAACAACATCTTCCTGCGCTACAGCAACAATGCTTCACACTCTATCACTGCAACCTACCTGATCATGCCTGAGCATCAGATTGGTGGTTTCTGGGAAGGTGTTTACAACGTAACTGATAACTACCGCATCCACTATGTATGGTCACACGAGACGTCAATGTTTGATGACGAAGCGCGTTTCCGCACTGGTGCACGTGGCTACAACTACGGCGACGTAGATAAGAAGCACTGGAACGCTTTGGTATTGCGTAACAGCTACACTTGGAATGAGCGCTTCACTACTGAGCTGGAAACTGGCTATGAGTCAGCGAAGTTCAAAACTATTGATGGCGGCTCTCAAACCAACGATGGTTACAAAGTGACTCTGTCTCAAAACATCCATATCAACAGTGGCTTCTGGGATCGCCCAGTTATCCGCTTCTTCGTGACCTACGCGTCTCAAGATGTGGCTAAAGCAACCACCACTGATTGGAACTCTTGTGATGAAAACTGGGTTTGTGATGGCCCATCTAAAATCGGCAAGACCAACGCAACTACCGTTGGTGCTCAGTTCGAAGCTTGGTGGTAAGCCTCGCTTAATAAGCTGATTTAGTTAATCCTAGTAAAGCCCGCATAGCTGCTATGCGGGCTTTTTGTATATCTGAGTTTGTTCAGATAGATAAAAATAGCCCCGGCTAGATGCGTGGGGCTTTGATTGGCAAACCAAGAATTACCGGGGCAGCCCGAGTCCCCGCTAGCGCAGGATAAGAGACTGGTGAATATCGCCGTTTGCGCTTACTTGCAGCGTCACTAACCCCTCGCCATTGCGGCGCACTAACGCCAAGGCTCTTCCCTGAGAAGTGCTCACCCGCCCACCTTGATAGGCTGCCACGTTATCGATGGCGCCGTTGTCCACGCCAAGTAGCTCGGCTGGGCCACTGAGCTCAAAGGTTAGCGCCATTTGCTGATGGCGAACTGCGACACCTTGCGCATCCTGCAGTTGAACCGCAATATGGGTGGCATCGTCCGTCTCGAGCGAGGTTGGCTCTTGAGTAAGAGTCAACCCACTTGGTGCGCCGCTGCTGACTAAGCAATCTTCACACACTGGCTGACCTTGGGTGTAGCCACGGGCGATTACTTGTCCGTTCTCAAAAGGTATCGCCCAGCGGCATACCCGATCGGCCTGCTGATCTACGCGTACTCGTCCTATAACTCGGCCATTCACTTCCAGCTCCAGCTCCTCACAGTTGCTGTAGGCCTGAATCAGCACGGTTTGCTCATCATAGTTCCAGTGGCGGTATTGCTCAGGCCACAGCCATAGGCGGGTTTTCCAGGCCTCGCTGTCACGTTCAAAAGCTTGCTGAGTCGCAGGGCCAACCCGGTAGCTGTCAAGATCGCACTCACAGGTGGTGAGGGTCAGGGTGGGGCTGTCTTGCCATAGCGATTTAAACAAGTAGTAACTGGGTTTAGGGAAGCCGGCACCATCGAGTAGGCCTGAGCCAGTGGCTTTCTCCGGCCATTTATTGTGCATCTCGCCGAGGTAGTCGATGCCAGTCCAGAGGAACACGCCGGCGACCTGTGGGTTGTCCAGCACCGCTTTCCACTCATGCCACTGCGGCAGGTTCTCATTACCGATGATCGGATATTGCGGGTAGTGCTGCTTGGCGTAAGGGTAGATGACCTGGCGATAGCTAAAGCCGACCACATCCAACGCCTCGGCGTAGCCAGACAAAAAGCTGGCAGAGGGCAGGATGCAGTTGGCGGTGACTGGTCGGGTGCTATCGAGCTGCTTCACCCATGCCGAGAGCATTTGCGCGGTCTCGCCGATATCGTGTGTTTGGCGCGGCAGCGTATCGAGGTAGTGCTGGATTTGCTCAGGGCTATGTGGCGGCATACTCCAGAAGTAATTCCCGGACCACTGAGCGTCAAAGAAGCCAGTGGCCTCAGCATTGCGTGGGTAGGTCCACTCAATCTCATTGCCAATGCTCCACATAAAGATGCAAGGGTGGTTGCGGTGGGCGAGTAGGGCATTGCTCAGATCGCGCTTGGCGTTGTCGGCAAAGAAATGGGCATAGCCTTGCGAGAGAGCATCGCCGGTTTGGTCTCCCATGTTAAGGCGCATATCTTTGGGGTAGTCCCACTCGTCAAAGAACTCATCTTGCACCAGCAGCCCTAGCTTGTCGCACAGGCTTAAAAAGGATGCCGATGCCGGGTTATGGGCGCTGCGCACCGCGTTCACTCCGGCCTGTTTAAGTGTGAGCAGGCGACGGGTCCACACGCTATCGGGCACCGCCGCGCCTACCAAGCCGCCGTCGTGATGCAGGCATACGCCTTTAATCTGCAGCGCCTGGCCATTTAGCGAGAAACCGCCGCTGGGGTCGAACTCAAACCAACGGATCCCCAGCGGCTGCTCAAGGCGGTCCACTTCGACACCGTTACACCGTACCGAGGTGACACAGCGATACAGGTAGGGGGAATCTGGTGACCATAGCTTGGGCTGAGCGATCTCAAGGCTGAGGGTGTGCTCGCTTGCTGTGCTGGCGGTTTGTGATACGCAGGCTAGTGGTGTTTGGCTATTGACGTCGAACACCTCCATCTGTAGCTCTACATCGGCATCTTTTGGGAGCGGCTTAGATAGCGCAATGCAATGACTGACCACTGCACGCTCCTCACTCACTTGCGGGGTGGTGAGGTGGTGTTGCCACAACGGGATATGCAGTTCGTTTGTCAGTAACAGATGCACATTGCGGTAGATACCCGCACCGGGATACCAACGGCTATCGGCAATGCGGCTGCGATCAACATGGATCACTAGCTCGTTCTCGTCACCTTGTCGTAAGCGATTGGTAATATCCAGATAAAACGGCGTGTAGCCATTTATCTGATGATGCAAAGGCTCGCCGTTAAGAGTGAGTGAGGCATGGTTATAGATGCCATCAAACACCAGTAGCGCGCGTTTGTCTGGCTCGCAATCCAGGCTAAAGCGTTTGCGATACCAACCCTGCCCACCGGGCAGGTAACCGGTCGCGCCTTCGTATTGCTCTGAGAAGGGCTGGCTAACGCTCCAGTCGTGGGGAAGTGTTACTGCTTGCCATTGGTCCTTGTCTGGCTGAGTGTCGGCAAGCTGAAATTGCCACTGTTCGTTGAATAGTGTTAGCTGCCGTGGGGAGCTTGGATCGAGAGTCTGTAAGTACATCGCTGGGCCCGTTGATGAAAAGTGATGGATGAGCGCCATCGGGCTGCCTTGTGCGCAAGTTTATGGCTTTTCATGACTTGCATTACGTCAAACTGGCTTAAAGAGCAGACCGATTTATCAATATTGGTTTACCTGTTTGCGATATTGCGATCAGACAGGGGGGAAATCAGTGAACAAGCTCACATAACCTGTTTTCCCCGATTTTTAGTACTTATTACCTCTAAATAGGTGCCTTAACTAATGAAAAACCTCAAGATTGGTTGACTAAATTGTCAGAAAAACCATTGATTTAGTTAATTTGGTTATCGAATAAATTTGACTTATCGACCTATTAGCGGAAGTGTTAGCTCAATCACTTTAAATTGGTCGCCCTTTGGCTATCTTTTGACACTGGTGAATGAAACTGGTTGACCAGGTGCCAAGCTTAAAATGGTAGCACCTCATCAATACCTTCCAGATTATCTCTGCTTTTACCGAACGATTAATGCGTCGACAGCCATGGTTTTGGCCCGCATTCATCGCTAACAGCAGTGGCAACGATTTCACAATGACTGTGATGCCTCAGGTAAAGGCGCGGGTCATATTGCTCGAAGGGAACTCCTCGGAGCTTAATAACAGTACAAGGTGAATGTATGAAACTGAGAAAAGCCAGGCTCGCTGGTTTGATTTCTTTAGCACTATTGGGTAGCTATGGCTGCGCGTCGACAAGCGATGAGGCAAGCGAAGGCGCTGCTGATGCGGCGGCTGAAAAAGCCGAAGATACCGGTGGTGCACTTCCTGAGTTTGAAAGTGATGCAATCCTCTCTCTCGCATCGCTAGACCACGCCAGCGCCAGCATGGTAAGCGGCCAAGGTGTGACCAAGGGTGATAAGGCGCTGCGCCTTGATTTCGAAGCCGTCTCTGAGGCTAACAAGTTCAACTACTGGCCGCATATTAAGCTGCGCCCAGAAGGGGGCTTCTGGAACTGGAACGCCAACGGCAGCTTAACCCTGGATATGACCAACCCAAGCGACTCCCCGGTTAACGTCATTCTGAAACTAGTGGACAACGTGGGCGCCATGGGCGCTGGCACCAACCAAATCAACTACGCCGTGAGTATTGCGCCGGGCGCTACCGAAAACGTAGAGATG
This sequence comes from Aliagarivorans taiwanensis DSM 22990, assembly GCF_000429505.1. Taxonomy (GTDB): domain Bacteria; phylum Pseudomonadota; class Gammaproteobacteria; order Enterobacterales; family Celerinatantimonadaceae; genus Aliagarivorans; species Aliagarivorans taiwanensis. The sequence goes on from NZ_AUBZ01000040.1 coordinate 32,915, forward strand.
CTGTTTAACGGTACTCAACGTGCGCTGGCAGGCTATTGGGGCGGTGAAAAACTGAATCTGCGTAATCTGGTCGAATTCCAGGTGTTTGTTCAAGGTCCTGCCGATGAGCAAAGCGTAATTATTGATAACTTCGGTCTGGTTGCCGCAACCGGTGACTTTGTTGCCGCTGATGCTGGCGAAGTGGTCGTGGAAGGCCCAGTGCCGGGGCTACTTGATATCACCCACTTTGAGAAAGGTGAAGCGCGGGTATTGTCTGATCGCTCCAGCGCACCGAACAAGTTTGTTAAGCACGGTGACAGCCGCTCGATTGAAGCGGTATTCCCTGAAGGCACCCAATGGCCCAACCTGACCTTTATGGCTGACCAGCCTTGGGATTGGTCTGAGGTGGGCGATTTTAACCTCGCCGTTGATATGGCCAACATTGGCGATCAGCCCGTGCAACTGTTTGTGCGTATCGATGATGCGGAAAACCAAAACTTTGGCGGTGTGGCCAACGGTGTTGAGCACAGTATCTCGGCCTACGTAACACTAGCCCCCGGCGATGATGGCACCTACTACATCGCCCTTAAGCAGTTGAGCGACCAGCTGGTTAGTGGCATGCGCTCTGAGCCGCCGAAGAAGGCCTACAATGCGCAGGCGATCAGCTACGGCTGGGGTGAGACTGAGCTAGACGTGTCGAACATCGTGTCGATGCAGCTGTATATGGAGAAGGGCAACGATGCCAAGATCCGAGTTGATAGCCTGCGTTTGATCCCCAACATCGATGCCGACACCAGCCGCTACGAAGGCATTATGGATGAGTTCGGTCAGTTCACCGGTTACGACTGGCCAGAGAAGATCCTCGATGAAGCTCAGCTTCAGCAAGATGGTAAAGAAGCGCTAGCGCATATCGGCAACCCGCAACCTCTGGCTGATCGCAGCAAGTTTGGTGGCTGGGCTGAGGGCCCTCGCTATGATGCCACTGGCTTCTTCCGCGTTGAGAAAATCGATGGCAAATGGGCGATGATCGACCCAGAAGGCTACCTGTTCTTCGCCACCGGTCTGGCCAACGTGCGCATGGACGACACTGTGACGGTAACTGGTATCGACTTTGCCGACCCAGATACGCGCGGCGGACAAGAAGTTGCCTCGCAACTGCGTAACGCCATGTTCGAGTGGTTGCCGGAATATGACGAAGAGTTGGCTGCGAACTATGACTACGCCAGCTACATGCACTCTGGAGCACTGCCTAAGGGTGAGGTATTCAGCTTCTACCGCGCCAACCTGATGCGTAAGTACGACACCGACCTGGAAAGTGCGCTAGATATCTGGGAAGAAGTCACCCTGGATCGCATGGTTGACTGGGGCTTTACCACCTTGGGTAACTGGTCTGATCCGCGCTTCTACCACAACGAACGCGTTGCCTATGAGGCGCATGGCTGGATTATGGGTGACCACGCTCGCATCAGCACCGGTAACGACTACTGGGGCCCAATCCACGATCCGTTCGACCCTGAGTTTGTGACCAGCACCCGTAACATGGCGGAGTCGGTGGCCAGCGAAGTGAAAGGGCCAAACGACCCGTGGTTGATGGGTATCTTCGTTGATAACGAGATGAGCTGGGGTAACACCCTTAATGAAGCCAACCACTATGGCTTGATCGTTAATGCCTTGAGCTATGACGCAGCTACCAGCCCAGCGAAAGCTGCCTTCTCGAAAGTACTTAAAGAGAAGTATGGCGAGGTATCGGCATTGAGCAGTGCTTGGGGCGTCGATATTGCCTCGTGGGAAGCCTTCGACAAGTCGTTTGATCACCGCTCGCGCCTGAGCTCAGCGATGAAGAAAGACTACTCCGAGCTGATGCAGATGCTGTCTGAGAAGTACTTCTCCATTGTACAAGCCGAGCTTAAGCGTGTGCTGCCTAACCACATGTACCTAGGTGCCCGTTTTGCCGACTGGGGTGTGACCCCTGAGATTGCACGCGGTGCAGCGCCATATGTGGATGTGATGAGCTACAACCTTTACGCCGACACCCTGACCGGTAAAGGCGACTGGAGCCGTCTGCCAGAGCTGGACAAGCCAAGCATCATCGGTGAGTTCCACTTTGGTTCTACCGATACCGGCCTGTTCCACGGCGGTATTGTCGCTGCAGCCGACCAAAAAGACCGTGCCCGCAAATACCGCGAGTACATGGAGAGTGTGATTGAGAATCCGTACTTTATTGGTGCCCACTGGTTCCAATACCTGGATTCGCCAGCCACCGGTCGTGCCTGGGATGGTGAGAACTACAACATCGGCTTTGTAACTATCGGCGACGTGCCTTACGAGGCGCTGGTAGAAGAAGCCAAACAGGTCAACCAAGAGTTGTACCAACTGCGTTACGGCAAGTAAGCCCGAGGCAACCTGCATAGGGGTGTGGGTTGCCTTTTTTAGTGATACCCGAACAACCTCAAGGTGCAGGATTCAGAGGCGCTCAATGTCCATAGGACGAGGCGAAAATGCGAAGGAATGGTGACCCATTTCGAGTGTTTTTAACGAAGAACTATGGACATTAAGCGCCTCCCGGAGGGCGAGTTTTCCAGTCCCTCATACTGCGTTACTGCTCCTTGATTTAGACCACTAGATCGGCGGAGCAGTGCCTTGCCTGAGGGACTGGTAACTCTCGCTGAACATGCATCTTGAGGTTGCTCGGGTATAACCCACGGAGGGAGTGTTTATGAAGTATTTAGCGTTCGCCCTGTTGCTGCCGGCCTTTTCTGGGCTTGCATCCAGCACATTGGTTACATCGTTTGAAGAGAACGATCCCTCCTACACGCTTGCCGTGGACAACAAAGCCAGCCAATCCATCGTTGAAGGCATCGAGTATGCCACCGATCAAGACAGAGCCTGGAAGGTCTCCTTAGGGCCGGCTTGGTCGGGCGGCGTCAAGATCTACAACGACAAGGGTTGGGATTGGCGCAAGTACGGCAGCCTCTACCTGGATGTGGTCAACCCAAGCAATAAGCGCGCTCACTTTCAGGTGCGAGTGCTAAGTAACTTTGCCTGGGAGGAAGACAGCGCCATGAGCTGTAGCTTCGAACTCGATCCGGGAACTGAGCTCGACCTGCAAGTGGTCTTTGGCAAAGCCTCCCACTGCCACCACGGTAAGAAGTTTAACCGGGGGCGGGTGATGGAGCTTCAGTTATGGACCGAGCGTAGCGCCGAGGTTTCGCTGTATGTCGACAATATTCGGGTTGGGCGCTGAGTGTATATCCGAGCGACCGAGAGAGATTAAAAGTAGGCGAATCGCCATTGGTGAATCCCTGTTTTTATAAAAAAGCGCAGATAAAACAAGACGCTTTTAATGCAATACCAGAGAGGAGCTGCCCGGCAATTTATGGGCAGTTAGAAAAGAGAGAACATAAGGAAATATCTATGAAGGCTTTTAAAGTTTCGGTGCTGGCCGCATCGATGCTTGCGGCGGTACCAGCGTTTGCTGCAACGACCTTGATAACCTCATTTGAGGATGGCGATCCTGCGTTCCAGTTGTCTACCAATGGCACTGGTGCGGCACAGGAAATCGTTGCGGAGAACGCCACCGACGGAAACAACTCATGGCGGGTTACTTTAGGAGCAGGCTTCGCGTCGTCGGCGGACCTGTATAATGAGAACTCCTGGAACTGGAGCGATCAAACCAAGTTGCTGGTTGATGTAGTTAACACCAACAGCGGCACCATTAACTTCGGCTATAAAGTTCTTACCAACTACACTTGGTTGGACCCGGACATTCTGACCGATTACACAAATGTTGAGCCTGGCACGACCACTATTGAGATCCCCTTGGATGAGGTATCGGAGTTTGGCGTTATCGGTGAAACCTACAACAAAGGTGTTGCCCATACCATCCAGTTCTTCTCTGCGAATTCACCAGATTCAGTACTGTACTTCGACAACATTCGCGTAAGCGATGGCAACGATGAAACGCCTGTAGATCCACCCGCTCCAACCCCAGTCGAAGGCTCGGTTGCCAGTGCACCAGTTAAAACTCTGGCGCAACTAGAGACCTTCGACAGCATGCCTGCATCGCTTCAGCCAGCAGGCGACAACATTGCGGTAGAGCTGGTTGAACAAGGCGTAAGCATCGGTAGCTCAGCCTTGCAAGCAACCTACGCGGCGGGCACTTGGGATGGCATCGTGTTTGCTCCAGCCGTCGCTGACGGTGGCGCTGCTTGGAACTGGTCTGAACTGGGCGATGATATCGCGGTAGCTGTGGACATCACTAACCCCAGCGACAGCAACGTTAACGTAATTACTCGTATCTCTGATAACGTAGATTCGAGTGATGAAGGCTTCCCTGCACGTATGGCGACCGTGCCAGCCAACTCCACCGAAACCATCTTTGTCAGTCTGCAAGACTTAGCGCCACGACTTACCCAAGCAGAGCGCGTTGCGCACTTGGGCATGCGTGATATCCCGGCCCTGCCTGCCCACCATGTGGGTAACGAGTGGCTGGGCGAGTGGCAAACACTGGATACTGGCCGCATTACCACCTTGCGTTTCTACCTACCGGGCCTTGCCAGTGATACCACGCTGATCTTTGACAACCTGCGGGTGATCAAAGACCTCAACGCCGATTCGGCCTATGCCGAGATTGTTGATGCGCGCGGTCAAAACAATCAGGTGACCTACCCCAACAAGGTCGCTAAAGCCACTGACCTGGCTGACTTGGGTAGCGCAGAAGCTGCAGACGGCGTACTCGGTGAGCTACAAGGTAGCGCCCGCGGCGGCGACTACGGTAGCCACCCAAGCCTTCAACCAACTGTTGATTGTGTGCTTGACGCGCCAGCTTCGTTCAACGCCTGTAAGGATGCGGATGGCAAGTGGCATCTGGTTGACCCGGATGGCTACGCCTTCTTCTCCAGCGGTGTGGCGAATATCCGCCTGACCGACACCTACACCATGACCGGTGTTGCCACTAATGGTGAGAACTCGGCGCTGCGCCAGTCTATGTTTGTAGACATTCCGGGCGGCTACGTGAATGAGTCCACTGGACCGGTTCACAGCGGCCCAGTTTCTCAGGGGCAATCGGTCAGCTTCTACGGTAACAACCTGGTTGCTCGTCACGGTAGTGAAGAGGCATGGCGCGAGATTACCCTTAAGCGTATGAAGGACTGGGGCTTTACTACCCTAGGTAACTGGACCGATCCCGCGTTCTACGCCGAAACCGATATGCCGTATGTGGCCAATGGCTGGACCGCCAGCTGTAACGGCGCCGATGGCTGTGGCGATTACAAAGTGATTGGCGATGGCTACTGGGGCGGAATCCCTGACCCATGGGATCCTCAGTTTGCAGCCAATGCGGCGCTAATGGCGGCGCAAATAAAGGCAGGCGTGGGTGGCCAAACCGACTTGTTGGTGGGTATCTACGTTGACAACGAGTTCAGCTGGGGGAACAGCAACGGCCAGTACGACAACGAGAACCAAAACCTGCTAACCCAGATCATCGCAACCTTCGCCACTGACGCGACCACGGCGGGCAACAGCCCAGCGAAAGAAGCCTTGATTGACGTCATGCAGCAGAGTTGGGGCTTGAACTATGCCGATATCTCAGCGCTGAATGCTGCATGGGGCACCAGCTATGGCTCTTTTGATGACTTGCTGCCAAGCATCAATCTCACCGATTTCTACACCGGTGAGCAAGCTGCGATTACCGCTGACTTGAATGCGCTGCAGTATTTCTATGCCTTGCGTTACTTTACCGTTGTGAGCGATGCGCTAGAGGCAGAGTTGCCGGGTCACCTCTATCTGGGGGCGCGCTTCGCTGATTGGGGCCGTACTCCACCAGTGGTGCAAGCGGCATCTGACGTTGTCGATGTGATTAGCTACAACATCTACAAAGAGAGCGTGACTGCAGACGACTGGGATTCAGCGGCTCTGGATCAACTTGCCACTCTGGACAAGCCTGCGATTATCGGTGAGTTCCACTTTGGTTCGCTAGATAGCGGTAGCTATGCCGAAGGTATTGTCGGTGCGGCTTCACAGGCTGCCCGTGCTGAGAAGATGATGGCCTACTACGAGTCGGTGATTGATAACACCAACTTTGTGGGTGCTCACTGGTTCCAGTACATCGACTCTCCACTGAGTGGCCGCGCGTGGGATGGCGAGAACTACAACGTAGGTCTGGTCAGCGTTACCGATAGCCCGTACACCGAGATGACCGATGCTGCGCGTTTGGTGAACTGCTACATCTATGATGCAAGCCTCAAAGATCAGTGTGCCACCGAGCTAGCCGCCGCGGATAGCGAAGCGACCGCACTGGCTGCTGGCAATGCAAGCGCTCGTTCGTCGGCCTTGTACTCGGGTAACAACATCGGAGTGTCCCACAGTGGTCCGGCTGCACCGGCGCCAGAGGACGAGGAAGGTGACACCACTGACCCTGATGGTCCTGATACGCCAGACGAGCCAGACACTCCAGACGAGCCAGATACAGAAGAGCCGCCGTACCACAACGGTGGTGGTAGCAGCAGCTGGCTGGTTATCTTTGGCCTAGCGGTAATGGCGCTGGTTCGCCGTAAAGCGCAAGCATAAAGACTTTGAATTAGGTGGGAAGCCCTTCCCACCGCGTAACAAGCCACCCAATAGGGCTGTCTCTTATACACAAATCCCCGAACATCGTTCGGGGATTTTTTTTGAACTCAATCCTCACCTTGTGATCAGATCATTTAGATTTCTCAATGAGATGGTTACGATGGACAGTTCAAACCCAATGGAGTGGGCACAAGCGCAGTTTAGTCAGGCAGAGCTCAATGACCCCAGACGTACTCAAAGGCTTATATCGCTAGCTGCTTCACTTGCCAGCCAACCCGGAGTCGCTGTGTCTAAACTGGCTATTTC
>NZ_AUBZ01000041.1 GCF_000429505.1 Aliagarivorans taiwanensis DSM 22990
AACCTTCAGAGATTTAAAAAGCCCGGCCTTCGGTTTTGGGTTGCGGCATAGTCGCAGCCGCTGCCCTAAGCGCTTTGACATCATGTTGCTGATCGCATTACTGCTGGAATTGGTCCTGCACTGGGTTGGTCTGTTTGCGTGTAAATCCGGTTGGCATAAACACTTTCAGGCAAACACAGTGCGAGACCGAAATGTGTTGTCACTGCTGCGGCTGGGCAAAGAGGTGCTCAGGCGCGGAGGATGCTATCGGCTAAAAGTTCGAGACATAAAATGGGCGATACTGGCATTTATCCGGCAGCTGAGAAAAAACAGCTATGTTTTCACAGAATTATGAGGGGATCCCTCAGTGCGTAGGGCTGGGAATCAATACAGACAGATTGACTACCCAGCCCTTTACTAAACTTGAGTAAAATCAATGAAACGCTATTGTTAATGTAGTCATTAAATGTAGTGGGCATTTTCAATGAAACTACATCAACACCTTCAACATCAAGTCATGCTGGCAAGCCTTGCCGCTGTGTGCTTCTTCATTGACTTAAACATACCATTGGGCGACGCGGCGGGGGTTCCTTACATTACTGTTATCCTCGCTTCTGTGTGGGGCAATAGTGCTCGCTCAACAATTATCTGGACTATTGCCTGCGTTGTTTTGACGGCTGTAGGGTTTGCAGTCTCGCCTCAAGGAGGAGAGCAATGGAAAGTGTTCATGAACCGCAGCCTCGCGGTTTATGCAATTGCATCTGTTGCGTTCATGGTGGTGATTTGGCAAAGACGTGAGCGCAAGCTCAGCGACGCGATGGCTGAGTTGAGAAAACGCCGTGCAGATTCCCACCTTTCAATGGTTGCTCGCTACAGTACAGACGGCATCATCATCACCGATCCAAGAGGTCTGGTGACTTGGGTTAATGAGAGCTTTAGTCGACTGAGTGGTTACAGCTTGGGGGATCTTTTAGGCAGAAAACCCGGAGAGCTTCTGCAAGGAGTGGGATCAGATCTAAAAGAAGTAGAACGGATCCGTCGTGCGATTAAGCTGAGGCAATAACAACACTTTTATACGGCGTTAAGGTGTACAAGGAAAGCGGACTAAGAGCTTTCGTCTATAGCTGGTGCAGGGGCTACCGTAACAAAGAGCGCTTTAAGACGGCGATCATGTTTCACTTCGGAAAGTTGGATATGGCTTTCCACCAAGAACGGTGAAGAGCCACAGGTGTACAGTTAGAAATACTTACGCAAATACAGATGTGATGAATTTAGGCGCGAGCGAAGACGTTTAGAGGCGATGTAATAATGCTAAGATGCAAGACGTTACAGGCTCACATTAAGATGTTGTTTTATATAGGAAAGTGGTATCCGCGAGTAGATTTGAACTACCGACCCCTACCATGTCAAGGTAGTGCTCTAACCAACTGAGCTACGCGGATATACATTTGAAATATTTGGTACGACCGAGTGGACTCGAACCACCGACCCCCACCATGTCAAGGTGGTGCTCTAACCAGCTGAGCTACGGTCGTACTGAAGACGCTGGGAATACTATCTATAAGCCGTAAGGCGTGCAAGAAGATTTTGGCAGGCTGTTGTTTGTTTGATGATTTTGTACGCGCATCGGCAAAAGAATGTGCGGTTAGTCACTCAAATCCCTTATTTAAAAGCCATAACAGCTACATGCCCTGGCAGCCATCGAGTATCGGTTGCCAGGCATTTACGTGGGCTTTGGTCGCCCGGTGAAAGTGTGCCCGTGCTCCGCTTAAGGCAGCTGTGAGGCCCCATTCGTCGGGGTAATAATGGGGGAGCACCTCTAGCAGCAACAATGCTGAGTGGTCTAGCTCTGCCAGATAGGGCTGCACGTGGGCCATATAGTAGTTGTGCAGCACGTTTGAGAGTATCTCCCGTTTACCCGCTTGGGCATTATCCGCACAGAATGGGTGATAGTCGGCGACAATGTCGGCGTTTAGCGCCAGCCACTCACTTGCTAAGTCCAGTTCTTCGATTAGGCCCGCAATACTTGGAGCTTGCTCGAGGCGTTTGTTGTGCGCTAGCCAGCGCGCCTTATCAGGTTCGCGGTGCTCAACGGTGCTCTCTTCTAACAGAGCCAAATGCGCGCTTAGAGTAGCGGAAAGCTGCTGATATGACTCCGAAGTGTCAGTGCTCGGCGGCGTTGCGCTTAGCCACAGGTTCCTGAGCGTCGGCTCTTGCGCTAAGTAATTATTCCAATACAACGGTATGGCTTGAGTCTTGGCGATAGAAGCGGGCTCAAGCAACGCCTTAACGTCACTGGAAAGATCGGCTTGCTGCAGGCAATAGAACAGCCCGTTGCCGATCTCCAGGTGTTGCACCAGTGTGGTTACACCGTGGGTGGTTTTGCCAAGCGGTGAATTTGCCTTGATGACCGCATCGTTTAAGCCACAGGCGCTGAGCTCGAAGCTATCTAAAAAGCTGATTTGGATGCTAGGTTCGGGCCGCAGGTACTGTTTCCACTCGATTAAAGGGAAATGTTGCTTGGTTGGTCGCTCGGGTTCGGGTGTTTCGAGTACCCGGCTTAGACGCTGTTGATACTCGACCATTACCCGCTCGAGAAGGGGCGGTCGGGTAAGTAGGTGATAGGCAGCCGCAACAGCGGCTGCACTAGCGATAACTAATAAAAGCGTCTTAATCGTTAATCTTTTCATTGATGGTGACTAACCAGCTTGAGGCGTAATGGGTTGTTAGACGCCCAAACCAGGCGGCTAAATAGCCCGATGGCGCAGGTGGTCAATGCCAGAACCATTGCCCACCAGAACCCTTCAACCCCAAGCGGTTGTTCGGTTATCCAATCCTTAAAGGTGAGTACGCTGCCAATGCCCAAACCGATGGGCCAGAAACTGACTAATGTGATCGCGAATACGAAGCGGGTGTCTTGATAGCCCCGCAATGCGCCGCCACAACATACCTGCATGGCATCGGAGAATTGGTAGGTCGCTGCGAGGATAAACAGTGGCGCGGCGATCGCTGCAACGGTCATGTTGTCGGTATACCACGCGATAATTTCGTATCGGAAAATGACGGTGATCGCCGCTGTGATCACGCTAATTGCGGTGGCAACGATTAGCCCGCTATAAGAAGCGGCTTGTGCATCGGGGTAGTTTTTCGCACCCATGTGGTGGCCTACCCGAATCGTCAGTGCGATGCCGATACTCAGCGGCAACATAAACACCATAGAGGTGAAATTTAGCGCGATTTGGTGAGCGGCTACGATGTTGGCACCCAGTGGGCTAAGCAGCAGGGCGATCATGGAGAACAAGGTAACCTCGCAAAAAATAGCGCCGCCAATAGGCAGGCCTAGCGAGAAGATGCGTTTCACTGACGCCCAATCAAGCGGGTGTAAGGTTGAAAACAGTGCAAAACGCGCCATTTTACTGCTGCGCTTAAGATAGACAACCATCACCAGCAACATAAACCAGTTACATATTGCGGTGGCAATGCCGCAACCTGCGCCGCCGTAGGCGGGAAGAGGGCCTACGCCATTGATGAAGGCATAGTTAACCGGCACGTTAAGCGCCAGCCCGGCCACGCCGATCAGCATAATAACTTTTATGTTCGAGGTTGCCTCGTTAAGCCCGCGTAGCACTTGGTAGCTCGCAAACGCAGGCAAACCAAAACTCACGAACACCAGGTAGCGTGAAGTAAGCACGACCAGCGAGTCGTCGACATCCATCAGATCAAACACCTGAGGGCTTAGGTACAGCAGCAGCCAAGCCACGGCCGCCAAAAACAAGCTAATGTATAGCGCTTGCTGCACTAGTGGCGCGGCCGACTCGCTACGTTTCGCACCTATCTGGTAGGCTACCAGCGGCGTGACAGACATCAGGATCCCTTGGATAAACAAGATCACCGGGTTCATAAAACTGGCGGCTACTGCCACTGCAGCCAAATCGGTAGGGCTGACTTGCCCCGCCATAATGGTATCGACGAACGACATTCCGGTAATGGTGAGCTGGGCAACCACGATAGGCGCAACCAAGCGAAGAATGACGGGTATTTCCTTGGAAAAACGTTGAGAAAATCTATTCATAGAGCATTAGAGACGTCGCTGGGACGGGATACTACCTCCGCTGTGAAAATGCGCACCGGAATCCGGAAAATCAGGGCGTAATGATACCAGTGCGTATGGGTTGCGGGTAGCAAAACAGGCAAGCTAACTATCTGTACCCGCTACCTAAATCTGTGCGGGCGCAGCAGCGGTGTTAACTAGAAGATTTGCTCGTCATCGGCATCGACGTATAGCCTGAGTTTGTCGCTGAGCTCGTCTCGCTCCAGCCTGCAATGGATGCTGTGGCAACAGACATGGCAGTCTTCGTAGAATTCTTGGTCACCATTGCTGCCGTCTAGCTCGACGGAGGTGTGGTGGCCGCAGTTAGGACAACGAATATTTTTCGCTAGGTAGTCTTTCATAACCGGGCTCCTTTTTCTTCTAGTATGACCATAACCCGAATAAACGCCTACTTTTCGCAGCACTATTGAAAGCGCGCGCCCGGCCAGTTAACATTGCACGTTGGTTGCCCACTGTACGGGCAAACTTATTTAATCAATTCAATCAGTAACGAATTTTTGCATGTGATGTTTGGTAGGCATCACCACTGTAAAATAAGGATTCTCATGCCAGTTATTACTCTTCCTGATGGTTCAAAGCGCGAATTCGCTGAAGCCGTATCGATTATGCAGATTGCCCAGGACATCGGTCCCGGTCTCGCTAAAGCCTGCATTGCCGGCCGTATCAATGGTGAACGCGTTGACGCTTGTGACTTAGTTGAGCAAGACGCAGACGTTGCAATCATCACCGCTCGCGACGAAGACGGCCTCGAAATTATTCGCCACTCTTGCGCGCACTTGTTAGGACATGCGATTAAGCAGATGTTCCCCGAGTGCAAGATGGCCATCGGCCCGACCATCGATAATGGCTTCTATTACGATCTCGATTTAGAGCACAAGCTAACCCAGGAAGATCTGGATAATCTTGAAAAACGCATGCTGCAGTTGGCGAAAACCAACTACGACGTTATCAAGAAAAACGTTTCAGTCGCCGAAGCGCGTGAAGTATTCGAAGCGCGCGGCGAAAGCTACAAAGTAGAAATCATCGACGGTATCGATGCAGATGCACGTCCGGGCTTATACCACCACGAAGAGTACGTGGACATGTGTCGTGGCCCGCACGTACCTAACATGAAGTTCTGTCACCACTTTAAGATTATGAACGTGGCCGGTGCCTACTGGCGTGGCGACAGCAACAATAAGATGCTGCAACGTGTTTACGGTACCGCCTGGGCCGATAAGAAGCAGTTGAAAGCTTACTTGCAGCGCTTGGCAGAAGCCGAGAAGCGCGACCACCGTAAGATTGGTAAAGCCTTGGATCTGTTCCACTGGCAGCAAGAGGCGCCGGGTATGGTGTTCTGGCATGCTGATGGCTGGACTATCTATAAAGAGCTGGAAGGCTTTATGCGCAAGCAGCTCGATAAGTATGGTTACGAAGAAATTCGCGCCCCAATGATCATGGACGTATCCATGTGGGAGAAATCCGGTCACTGGGATAAGTACCACGACAACATCTTTGCCACCGAGTCAGAAAAGCGCACCTATGCAGTTAAACCAATGAACTGTCCGGGCCACTTGCAGATCTTCAACCAAGGTTTGAAGTCTTACCGCGACCTGCCATACCGTATGGCGGAGTTTGGTATTGTGCACCGTAACGAGCCTTCAGGTTCACTGCACGGCTTGATGCGTGTACGTAGCTTTACCCAAGACGATGCTCACGTATTTTGTACCGAAGAGCAGATCCAGGCAGAAGTAACTGCATGTATCGAGATGGTATTTGATACCTACAAGACCTTTGGCTTCGATGAGATCGACGTAAAACTGTCTACCCGTCCAGAGCAGCGCATCGGTGATGACGCCACTTGGGACAAATCTGAAGAAGCACTGGCCGAAGCTCTGAAAGCCAACAACCTGGATTTCGAGATCCAAGAAGGTGAGGGTGCGTTCTACGGGCCTAAGATTGAGTTTACCCTGTACGACTGTCTTGACCGTGCATGGCAGTGCGGCACCATCCAGCTGGACTTCTCAATGCCTGGCCGTTTGGGCTCAAGCTACGTAGCCGAAGATGGCGAACGTAAAGTGCCGGTTATGATTCACCGCGCTATCTTGGGTTCACTGGAACGATTCATCGGTATCCTTACCGAAGAGTACAGCGGCTTCTTCCCAACTTGGTTGGCACCAAAGCAGGTTGTGGTAATGAACATTACCGATAATCAGGCTGAATTTGCCAACGAAGTGGTCGCTAAGCTAAATAATGCTGGAATTAGAGCCACTGCGGACTTGAGAAATGAGAAGATTGGCTTTAAAATCCGCGAACACACTTTGAAGCGCATTCCTTACCTGCTTGTGGTTGGTGATAAAGAAGTCGAAACTAACCAAGTTGCAGTGCGTACTCGTAAAGGCGAAGACCTGGGCAAATTTGACGTCGACACCTTTATTGCGACCGTTCAACAGGAAATCGCAGAACGTAAAAATAACAAGATCGAGGATTAAGTTATAAAAGCCGGAAGACGTGGGCAGCAGCAAGCTGCTAGAGCACATAAAATTAATGAAGAAATTCGCGCTCGCGAGGTCCGCCTCACTGGAGCAGATGGTGAAGCAGTTGGTATTGTAAGTCTGGATGAAGCATTTCGTGCAGCTGAAGCCGCAGGCATGGATCTGGTAGAGATCTCGCCAAACGCAGAGCCACCAGTGTGCCGCGTGATGGACTACGGCAAGTTCCTTTACGAGAAAAGTAAGAACGCTAAGGAACAAAAGAAGAAGCAAAAGCAGATTCAGGTTAAGGAAGTTAAATTCCGTCCTGGAACTGACGAAGGCGACTATCAGGTAAAACTACGCAACCTGGTTCGCTTTCTTGAAGAGGGCAACAAAGCCAAAGTCACGCTACGTTTCCGTGGTCGTGAAATGGCGCACCAAAACCTCGGTTTTGACCTGCTAAACCGTATTAAAGACGATTTGCAGGAACTGGCTGTTGTTGAGGCTTTCCCGAAAATGGAAGGTCGCCAGGCAGTCATGGTGCTGGCCCCGAAAAAGAAGTAGTTAAGGCATAAAAGTAACCGAGCAGCTCGCGCTACGCCGTGAGCTGTTTTTGTTCGCCTTGCTGCACATTTATTAACGACAATGCGGAGTGCATTTAAAATGCCAAAAATGAAGTCAAACAAAGGTGCTGCTAAGCGCTTTAAAAAGACCGCTTCAGGCGGTTACAAGTTTAAACAATCTGGCCTTCGTCACATTCTGACTAAGCGTCGTACTAAGGTTAAACGCCACCTGCGTCCTAAGCACATGATGAGTGCTTCAGACGTACCTGCGGTTAACCGTATGTTGCCATACGCATAAGTTAGAGGAGTTTGAATAATGGCTAGAGTAAAACGCGGTGTACAAGCTCGTGCACGTCATAAGAAGGTTCTAAAGCAGGCTAAAGGTTACTACGGTGCTCGTTCACGCGTTTATCGCGTAGCGTTCCAAGCTGTAATCAAAGCTGGTCAATACGCTTACCGTGACCGTCGTCAGCGCAAACGTCAATTCCGTCAACTGTGGATTGCACGTATCAACGCTGCTTCTCGTCAAAATGGTTTGTCTTACAGCCGTTTCATCGACGGTCTGAAGAAAGCGTCTATCGAAATCGATCGTAAGATCCTGGCTGATATCGCTGTATTCGACAAAGCTGCCTTCGCTGTTTTGGTTGAAAAAGCCAAAGCTGCTCTGTAATCGCTTAATGCGTTGACAACATAGGCAAGTAAAAGAGGAGCATCTGCTCCTCTTTTTTATTGTCTAAATTCCGTGGCTGAAAACTCAACCAGCGCATAAGCCCTCGGAAACTTGGTAAATGATCGTGTGCGGTGGCTCGCCATTGCTATCAAATACGTATCGATCCTCGGCATAGCGTATTACTCGTGCGAGGCAGATATCTAAGGCTTCAGATTGCGAAGAGGTGGATTCGATGTTCCAGCATTGCTGTAAGTCATGTTGTCTGTCGAAGTCATTCCATGCGAAGGACTCTACGATATCGCAGCGAAACTGTGAAAATCCGAACTCGTCAGAACCACAGCTGGTGAGTAGCGCCAATGCACAAACGATGGGAATCAATCGCATGCTAGTTGCCCTCCGTTGCGCTGGTTAGCGGAAACTCAAGTCGCTCTCCGCAAGTCACTTCGATATAACGGTTTTGTTGGCCGTGAACGACCAGCCCAACTACTTGCTCTTCGACACATCCAACAAAACTTCCACCTACTGGTGGCAAGTTAATGGACGCGCCATCAAGCTCCACCGTAACGGGTTGTATTGAGCTGTTGACGAGCACTATCTGTTTGCTAGCGTCCTCAGTTTGAGCGCTTGCATGGACGCTAAATGCAACGAAACCAAAGATCGCAAAACAGTAATCCACAACTGCTTTACGTTTATATAATAAATTCAACACCCTACAATCCATTGCTGATTGCATTGTCATAATAAAGCAGCGACGAGTAAGCGACTTGCGGGAAATCAATCTGACGCTTCTTGGTTGAGCATTTACTGTTTAGCGCGGGCCACGATCGCCTAATTTGAACGCGAGCAATGACAAGCACAGGCTACGCGTTCCAAAAGGCTTCCCAGTGACTGAATTTACTTACATTTTTCTGGTTATTGGGTGGCTAGAAACGGGTATTTACAGTAATATTCCGCTCTTAATGCAAATCACCAAACCGCCTTTCCTAGAGTGGAAATTGAGGAAAACATGCAAGATCTTGATGCACTGATCAGTCAGGCCAAAGCGCAAATTGAAGACGCTTCAGACATTGCACAGCTAGACACCGTTCGTGTCGAGTTCTTAGGCAAAAAAGGCCTAATGACCAAGCAGTTGCAAACCTTGGGTAAACTCTCTCCAGAAGAGCGTCCAAAAGCCGGTCAACTGATTAACCAAGCCAAGCAGGCGATTCAGCAAGAGCTGAATGAAAAGCGCGAACAGCTGCAACATGCTGAACTGAACAAAAAACTCGCCAGCGAAACCGTCGACATCAGCCTGCCTGGGCGGGTGAACGAGCAGGGTGGTTTGCACCCGGTTAGCCGCACGATCGAGCGTATCGAGCACTTCTTTGGCGATTTAGGTTTTGAGGTTAAATCTGGCCCAGAAATCGAAGATGGCTTCCATAACTTCGATGCCTTGAACATCCCGGCCCACCACCCAGCGCGCGCTGATCACGATACCTTCTACTTTAATCCTGAGTTGGTGTTGCGTACCCAGACGTCTGGCGTACAGATCCGTACCATGGAAACCGAGAAGCCGCCGATCAGAATTATCTCGCCGGGCCGTGTATACCGTAACGATTACGACCAGACTCACACGCCGATGTTCCACCAAGTAGAAGGCCTGATGGTTGATAAGAACGTGAACTTCACGGAGTTGAAAGGTGTGCTTTACGACTTCTTGCAGCATTTCTTTGAAGAGGACATGCAGGTGCGCTTCCGTCCTTCTTACTTCCCGTTCACTGAAACCTCTGCCGAGGTTGACGTACTCGGTAAGAACGGCTGGCTGGAAGTACTGGGCTGCGGCATGGTCCATCCCAACGTACTGCGTGCAGTAAACATTGACCCTGAAGAGTACACCGGTTTTGCCTTCGGCATGGGTGTAGAGCGCTTGACCATGTTGCGCTACGGCGTAACTGACCTGCGTAGTTTCTTCGAAAATGACTTACGTTTCCTCAAGCAATTCAAATAAGGGTTGATGACATGAAATTCAGTGAATCTTGGCTAAGAGAGTGGGTTAACCCAGCCATTAGCAGTGAAGAGCTTGCCGAACAGATCACTATGGCCGGCTTGGAAGTAGACGATGTGGCTGCAGTAGCTGGCGACTTCAATGGTGTGGTAATCGGTGAAGTGGTTGAGTGCGGTCAGCACCCAGATGCAGACAAGCTACGCGTGACTAAAGTGAACGTGGGCGAAGAAGAGCTACTCGACATCGTATGTGGCGCACCAAACTGCCGCGCTGGTCTGAAAGTAGCCGTTGCGAAAGTCGGCGCGGTACTGCCTGGTGATTTCAAAATTAAGAAAGCCAAACTTCGTGGTCAGCCTTCTCACGGTATGCTGTGTGCGTTCAGCGAACTAGGCATTAGTGACGAAGGCGACGGCATCATGGAGTTGCCCGCTGATGCGCCTATCGGCACTGATCTGCGTGACTATTTGCAGCTAAACGACGTCGCTATCGAGGTAGACCTCACGCCAAACCGTGCAGACTGCCTGAGCATTGCTGGCCTGGCCCGCGAAGTCGGCGTACTCAACAAATTGGACGTTACCGAGCCTAGCTGGGACGATGTCGAGCCTTCTATCGATGACACCTTCCCGGTTACCGTAACCGCTACCGAACAGTGCCCAACCTATTTAGGTCGCGTGATCCGTGGCGTAAACGTTAAAGCAACCACGCCTCTGTGGATGGTAGAAAAGCTGCGCCGCAGCGGTATTCGTTCTATCGACCCCGTAGTCGATATCACCAACTACGTGCTTATCGAGTTTGGTCAGCCAATGCATGCCTTTGACCTAGACAAGCTCCAGGGCGGTATTAATGTACGCCTTGCGGGTGAGGGCGAGAAGTTGGTTCTGCTCGATGGCAACGAAGTTGAGTTGCAGTCGAACACCCTGGCTATCACCGATAACCGTGGCCCGATTGCAATGGCCGGTATCTTCGGTGGTGAAGTGACCGGTGTTACCGAGAGCAGCGAAAACATCTTCCTTGAGTGTGCCTTCTTCGCCAAGCTGGCGATCACCGGCCGCGCACGCCAATATGGCTTGCACACCGATTCTTCGCACCGTTATGAGCGTGGTGTCGATTATCAGCTGCAGTACAAAGCTATGGAGCGCGCAACTCAACTGATTGTTGAGATATGCGGTGGCCAGGTTGGCCCCGTGGTTGAAGCGGGGGATTCAGACAAGCTGCCTAAAGCGGCTGAGATCAAGCTGCGTCATGCTCGCCTAGAGAAAGTGGTAGGCCAAAGTTTTGAACGCGCTCAAGTGACGGAGTTCTTGCAACGACTAGGCATGGAAGTTCAAGAATCCGAGCTGGGTTGGAAGGCGCTAGCGCCTAGCTACCGCTTCGACATGGAGATCGAAGAAGATCTGATTGAAGAAGTGGCGCGCATCTACGGCTACAACAATATTCCAAACATCTCGCCACAAGCGGCGCTGAAAATGAACGGCACCAAAGAAGCCGGTATTCCTCTAAGCCGCCTTCGTCAGTTGTTATGTGGCCGCGGCTATCAAGAAGCGGTGACCTACAGCTTCGTCGACCCTAAGCGTCAAGAGCTGTTGCACCCGGGCCAAGAAGCCATGGTATTGCCACATCCTATTTCGGTAGAGATGTCGGCGATGCGCTTGAGCCTACTTACCGGTCTGCTTGATACCATCTCGTACAACCAAAAACGCCAGCAGCCACGGGTTCGCATCTTCGAAACTGGCCTACGTTTTGTACCAGACAGCGAAGCTGAAAACGGTGTAAGCCAGGTACCTATGATCGCTGGCGCAATCAGCGGCACGGTGAACCAAGAGTCTTGGAACCAAGAGAACCGAGAAGTCGATTTCTTCGATATAAAAGGTGATCTCGAAGCCTTGATCGAGCTAAGTGCCCAGGCAAACAAGTTCAGCTTTGCTCGTTCTGAACACCCAGCACTGCACCCAGGGCAAAGTGCCGCGATTATGTTCGATGGTAAGCAAGTTGGTGTTATCGGCGCGCTACACCCGCAACACAGTAAAGCCTTTGGCGTTAGCGGTAAGGTATTCGTGTTCGAACTTGAGCAATCAGTGGTCACTCAGCGTGCCTTGCCTGAAGCGAAGCCGGTTTCTAAGTTCCCAGCAAACCGCCGTGACTTAGCGGTTTTGGTATCTGACAAGGTTGCCGCAGCGGATTTGATTAATTGCATAGAGAAAGTTGGCGGAAATCAAATAGTTGGCGTAAACTTGTTCGATGTATACAAAGGGAAAGGTGTTGCAGAAGGTATGCAGAGTCTGGCGATTAGCATGACCTTGCAAGAGCAAGACCGAACTTTGGAAGAAAAAGAAATCGTAGCAACCGTTGATAAAGTTGTTGCTGCATTGGTAACTGAGTTTGACGCATCCTTGAGGGACTAGTTATGGCATTGACTAAAGCTGACCTTGCAGAGAATCTATTTGAACAACTCGGCTTCAGCAAACGTGAATCAAAAGAAGTGGTAGAAGCGTTTTTTGAAGAAATTAGGGGCGCTTTGGAAAATGGTGAACAGGTTAAGCTGTCTGGTTTTGGTAATTTCGACCTACGTGAAAAAAATGAGCGTCCGGGGCGAAACCCGAAAACCGGAGAAGACATTCCTATTTCAGCACGTCGGGTAGTGACATTCCGCCCGGGTCAGAAGCTGAAAAGTCGCGTAGAAGACGCTCAACCAGAAGACTAGTTGTATTTCCTTCAGTGATAAAAAGGACGCCAATGGCGTCCTTTTTAGTTTGTTCGCAAAGATTCCTCTAGTGATTGAGGATCTGGCTTAAGAACAGCTTGGTGCGGTCTGACTGAGGATTTTCGAAGAACGAGGTCGGTTCGTTCTCTTCGATGATCTCGCCGCGATCCATAAAGATAACCCGGTCTGCTACCTGCTTGGCGAAGCCCATTTCGTGGGTCACACACAGCATAGTCATCCCTTCGTTTGCTAGTTCAACCATTACGTCGAGTACTTCGCGTACCATTTCTGGGTCGAGCGCGGAGGTTGGCTCATCGAACAGCATAATCGATGGGTTCATACACAGGCTTCGCGCAATCGCTACCCGCTGCTGCTGACCACCGGAAAGCTGGCCCGGATACTTGTCGGCCTGATCGGGGATCTTCACGCGCTCCAGGTACTTCATGGCAGTCGCTTCAGCCTCCGCTTGAGGAAGCTTTTTCACCCAGATCGGTGCCAGGCAGCAGTTCTGCAGCACGGTCAGGTGAGGGAACAAGTTGAAGTGTTGGAAGCACATACCCACATCGCTGCGCACGATATGAATGTTCTTCAAATCGGCAGTTAACTCGGTACCATTCACGATAATCTGGCCGGTTTGATGCTCTTCAAGTCGGTTGATACAACGGATCATGGTCGACTTACCCGAGCCCGACGGGCCACAGATAACGATCTTCTCGCCTTTAGTGACTTTCAGGTTGAGATCTTTGAGTACGTGGAACTCCCCGTACCATTTGTTCATGCCTTTCAGTTCAATCACGGTTTCAGGCTGAGGATTAGTTGCTTGATTCATAATTCTTCCTTGTTAGTGGCCTGTATGTAGCTTCTTCTCGAGGTATATCGAGTAACGCGACATACCAAAGCAGAACAGCCAGAATACAAAGGCAACAAATACATACATTTCCACTGAGTAGCCCAACCACGCAGGGTCAGCTAGTGCGGCCTGGCCTACGGCCAACAAGTCAAACAGCCCAATAATCAACACTAAGCTGGTGTCTTTAAACAGGGCGATAAAGGTGTTCACAATCGACGGGATGGTGATCTTCAGCGCCTGTGGCAAGATGATCAGCCCCATACTTTGCCAGTAAGAAAGGCCAAGTGCTTCACCGGCTTCGTACTGGCCTTTCGGAATGGCTTGCAGACCACCACGGATTACCTCGGCCATATAGGCAGACTGGAACAAGATGATGCCAATCATCGCCCGCAGAAGTTTGTTGAACTCAATCTCTTCGCTAACGAATAGCGGCAGCATTACCGAGGCCATAAACAGCACGGTGATTAGCGGAACCGCTCGCCAAAACTCGATAAAGATGGTGCAGAAACTGCGAATGATCGGCATCTCTGAGCGGCGGCCCAGTGCCAACACAATACCGAAGGGCAGGGCGGCAACGATACCGACGATGGCAATCACCAAGGTTAGCATTAGGCCACCCCAACGGTGCGTCTCAACCGGCTCCATACCCAACACTCCACCGTTTAACAGGAAGAAAACGATGATGGGGTAAATGGTCAAAGAGAAGATACCGAGCTTGGCGCGCTGTGGCGTTTTCTCATAGACCAACAGGCCAATGATGACGGCCAATGAGATGAAGAAGGCATCAACTCGCCAGCGCAGCTCAACAGGGTAGTAGCCGTAGATAAACTGGCCGAAACGGTCGTTGATGAACACCCAACACGCACCACCGCTGGTACACATCTCGCGGGAGTCACCGACCCAGTCTGCATTCAGGAAAATCCATTGAAAGGCAGACCACAGTGGTGGTACCAAAATGTACAGTAGCACTAAGGTGGCAATACTGTTTACTGGACCATTGAACAGATTGGTCTTCAGCCAGCCTACGACGCCAAGGCTTGACGATGGTGGCGGAAGATCAGGTTTGAACTCATGTACTGACATACTATCTCTCCACCAATGCCATCTTACGGTTATAGATATTCATCAGTACTGACGTGGTGATACTGATAGTGAGGTAGACCGCCATGGTGATTGCCACAATCTCGATAGCCTGACCGGTAATATTCAGGGTGGTACCCATAAATACCGACACCAGGTCCGGATAACCGATGGCTGTCGCGAGCGAGGAGTTCTTAGTCAGGTTCAAATACTGGCTGGTTAGCGGTGGGATAATCACTCGCATAGCTTGGGGAATGATCACCAGTTTGAGCATCTGGGTTTTGGATAACCCAAGTGACACTGACGCTTCAGTTTGGCCTTTACTGACGGCCAAGATCCCCGAGCGCACAATCTCGGCGATAAACGCACCGGTATAGATACTCAAGGCGATAAGCAGCGCGATAAATTCTGGATAAACCGTGACACCACCACGGAAGTTAAAGCCTTTCAGTGCCGGCATCTCCCAGCTAACGGGCGAGCCTGCAACAAAATAGGCGAGTAGCGGTAGAACCACTAGGGTGGCAGCACTAAACGAGACAGTATGGAATTGTTGTCCGGTGGTTTCTTGGCGATTCCTTGCCCAGCGTGCAACCACGATACAGATGACGATAGCTGCAACAAACGCTGCGATTACCAAACCGAATCCATCTTCAAACACAGGTTTGGGAACGTACAAGCCGCGATTGTTTAAAAAGAACATTTCAAACAAGGACAGGCTCTGGCGTGGCCCTGGTAGTGGCGTCAGTACTACGATGTACCAGAAAAAGATCTGCAGCAGCAGAGGGATATTTCGAAAGGTTTCGATATACACCGTTGCCAGCTTGGAGATTAACCAGTTAGAGGAGAGGCGTGCTACGCCCATGATGAAACCGATGATAGTGGCAAGAATGATACCGATGAAGGAGACCAACACGGTATTAAATAGGCCAACAAGGAATGCGACGCCAAAACTTTTGCTCTCATCGTAATCGATGAGGCTCTGAATAATGCCGAATCCGGCTGTTTGCTCTAAGAACGCAAAACCTGTAGTAATTCCC
Organism: Aliagarivorans taiwanensis DSM 22990; assembly: GCF_000429505.1. Classification (GTDB taxonomy): domain Bacteria; phylum Pseudomonadota; class Gammaproteobacteria; order Enterobacterales; family Celerinatantimonadaceae; genus Aliagarivorans; species Aliagarivorans taiwanensis. The sequence goes on from NZ_AUBZ01000041.1 coordinate 15,429, forward strand.
CGTTTGTCGAGATTGAAAAGTGCATTACTGACGATGTAATAGAAGAACGCTACTACGGCAGCAACGGTAAGAAGCTGGAAAACAAGCGCTCTTACGTTAGGGTCGAACCAGACCTTACGTAAAGAGAATGCTGAGTTATCCTTTTGGGAAGGACTAGCAGCCATATTTTTACCCTGAGATGTTGCAAGAAAATAGAGTGGGCAGGGCCCACTCTTTTGTAGTAGTGATGTTTAGCGGATTGGCGGAGCGTATTGGAAGCCGCCATCTTTCCATAGCGCGTTCACGCCACGGGCGATACCCAGAGGAGAGCCAGCACCTACGTTACGATCGAAGGCTTCGCCGTAGTTACCCACTTGCTTAACGATGTTGTAGCCCCATTTGTCGTCCAGACCCAGGCCCTTACCTTTAGGACCTTCAAGGCCCAATAAGCGACGCACGTTAGGGTTGGTAGACTTGAGCATCTCATCAACGTTCTCCAAGCTAATGCCCAGCTCTTCAGCGTTAATCATGGCAAACAGTGACCACTTAACGATGTTGAACCACTGGTCGTCACCTTGCCGAACTACCGGGCCCAAAGGTTCTTTAGAGATGATCTCTGGAAGTACCATTGCGCTGTCTGGCTTAGCTAGCTTGATGCGCAGTGCGTACAGTTGGCTTTGGTCAGAAGTCAGAACGTCACAACGACCGGCTTCGAATCCTTTTACAGTTTGGTCAGAGGTGTCGAATACCACTGGGGTGTAGGTCATGCCATGCTCGCGGAAGTAGTCAGCGAGGTTAAGCTCGGTGGTAGTACCCGATTGAATACAAACGGCGGCACCGTCAAGCTCTTTGGCGCTAGATACGCCCAGCGACTTGCTCACCATAAAGCCTTGGCCGTCGTAGTAGTTAACACCGGCGAAGTTCAGACCCAGTGAGCTGTCACGGGTCAGGGTCCAAGTGGTGTTACGTGAAAGAATGTCAATCTCACCAGATTGTAGAGCGGTGAAACGCTCTTTAGCGGTAAGTGGAGTGTATTTTACTTTAGAAGCATCACCCAGAACGGCGGCTGCAACGGCACGACATACGTCGACGTCCAAACCTTGCCAGTTACCTTCTGAGTCGGGGTTAGAGAAACCCGGCAAGCCCGCGCTTACGCCACACTGCAGGAATCCTTTGCTTTTTACTGCAGCAAGAGTGGCATCCTCTGCTTGCGCGCCAGAAGCTACAACCAAGGCCGCTGCCGCAACGACCGATTTTACGGGTAATTTTTTAAACATGTTTTCTTCCCTGTACCTTGTTTGTTGTGTTTGCGTGGTATTTTGCGAACTCCGTCAAAAACCAGCAAAAAACAACATAAACATTCAAATTTGGAGTGTCAACAATATCGCAACACTGCCATGCCTAAAAAACGTGGTTATATCAACCATTAATGCATACAAATGCAGTTGACAAGCATTCTATTGCATCTACATGTAATAGTGACCATAAACCACATACTTACAATCTCTAAAAACCTAGCACAGGAATCTGTAATTCGCTGATTTATTGGCGTTAAAATTTATGAAAGCGGATTGTATTGTTTAAAAAAACGCTATGCGCGCCTTTTTAGGCAGGTTATCTGGCTTATCTGTGAATAAAAGAGCAAACCTCTTTCAAATCTCAAAAGTGTTAACTGTATGTAAATACTTAACGGATTTTACTACTTAGGTCGTGTAGGACTATTCACCACTTTCACTTACTATCCTTAAGGAAATATCCTGCAAAGGAGCGCAGAATAGTTATGGATAGAAAAAAAAGAGTGGTTATTTTGACCGGGGCAGGCATTTCTGCAGAGTCCGGCATCCAAACGTTCCGTGACGATAACGGATTATGGGAAAATCACCGAGTGGAAGATGTTGCCACCCCTGAAGCTTACCAGTGCGATCCTGACTTTGTGGACAAATTTTACAACCTTCGCCGTCAGATGTTGCAAACCGACAGTATTACGCCAAATCCAGCTCACCAAGCCTTGTCGCTACTCGAGCGCCATGAGGACATCGAGCTATTGGTAATCACCCAAAACATCGACAACCTACACGAGCGTGCCGGTAGCGAAAATGTGCTCCATATGCACGGCGAATTGCTCAAGGCGCGCTGCCCGGTAACCGGTCAAACCACCAGCTGGTTGGGCGAGCTTGGTGCGGACACACTCTGTACTTGTTGCCAGTTTCCGGTCCGCTTACGACCGCATGTGGTGTGGTTTGGCGAGATGCCGATTGGTTTGGACAAAATCTACCATGAGTTGTCCCACTGCGACTTGTTTGTCGCCATTGGCACCTCTTGCCATGTCTATCCAGCAGGGGGATTTGTACACGAAGCAGCCTGCCACGGCGCACGCACCGTGGAGCTCAATCTAGCGCCTTCAGAGATGGAGAGCGAGTTCGATGAGAAGTATTATGGGCCAGCCAGCGAAATTGTCCCGTGGTTCGTTGAACAACTGGGGATGGAGCTGGCCGGGTAGAGGTATTACAGCTCGACGATCTGAACAACCGGTTCGTTGTCGGCTGCTGGCTGCTCGAATTGCGGCTTATCAAAGCCAATGTCGCCGCCATCGATGATGCCGCTTTCACTGTTAATCGATTTAAAGTCGAACAACCCATGGTCCATCAAGTGCGAAGGCACCACGTTTTGCACTGAGCGGAACATCGACTCGATGCGGCCTGGGAAGCGCTTGTTCCAATCGACTAGCATCTGCTTAATTGCCTGACGTTGCAGGTTTTCCTGAGAGCCGCACAGGTTACATGGAATGATTGGGAACTCTTTCACCTCGGCATACTTGGCCAAATCCGCTTCTTTGCAGTAAGCCATAGGGCGGATAACCACGTGTTTGCCATCATCGCTTACCAGCTTCGGTGGCATCGACTTAAGCTTGCCGCCGTAGAACATGTTTAAGAACAGCGTTTCCAGGATGTCATCGCGGTGGTGGCCAAGCGCGATCTTGGTTGCGCCTAACTCGGTAGCGGTTCGGTAGAGGATACCGCGGCGGAGGCGCGAGCAAAGCGAACAGGTGGTTTTCCCCTCTGGCACTTTCTCTTTGACGATGGAATAGGTGTCCTCTTCGACAATCTTGTAGTCGATACCCAAGCCTTCAAGGTAGGCAGGCAATACGTCTTCCGGGAAACCGGGCTGCTTTTGATCAAGGTTCACAGCCACGATATCGAAGTCGATTGGTGCATGGGCGCGGAGATTCATCAGAATGTCGAGCATCGCATAGCTGTCTTTACCACCAGACAAACACACCATTACCTTGTCGCCGGCTTCAATCATATTGAAATCAGCGATCGCCTGACCGGTATGACGGCGAATTCGTTTTTGGAGTTTGTTCTGGTTGTACACTTGCTTGTTGCTACTCGACATAATAGGCCCCCTAAAAAAGCCGGCTAATTATATCGGCAAGCGCAGCCAGCGCAAGAGAAAGCCGCGTATTAACGCGGCTTGAGGGGATGCTAGTTGGTGTTGCCAGTATCTGCCAGTGGACAGACGAAGTTATCGGGTTTTAGCGCAAGTAAGTCGCAATTGAGTTGGTCGATGACATGCTCGGCGGTGTTGCCGATAAGCGCAGCACTGAAACCGCTACGGCCGGATGTACCCAAGATGACGATCTCCGCATCTATCTCGGCAGCGACATCTGGGATGACATCGTCGGCCAAGCCTTCTCTTAGGTGACTGGTTAACGGGCAACTAAAGTGCTGCTCAACAAACTCACCTAACTCTTTCTCATGGAAGTCGTGCACGTTCTCGTTATATCGCTGAGGGTCGAAATCCGGTAGCTCGATGGCGATATTGACCGGTGCTGACGGGTAAGCGTTGACTACATGTAGGTTGGCACCGAGCAGTTTGCACAGATCTTTCGCTTCAGTGGCGATGTTCTGGTTCATGGTTGTGTGGGACGGATCGTCGGAGCTGGCATGGATAGCGGCCAAGATATTGCCATTTTCTGGCCAATCGTGCTCTTTGACCATTAGCACTGGGGTTGGGCATTTTCTAAGAATATGCCAGTCATTTGGGGTGAAGATAATTGACTGTAGGGTTGGGTGAGGGTGGGTAGACTTGACCACGAGGTCGTGGCCTTGGTCGAGTACCTCTTGAATGACACATTCAAATAAGCGGTTGTGCCATACCACCTTGGCATCGATGGGGATACCTTGGCTGCGATACTCTTTGAGGACCTCATCCAGCCATTGTTTTCGTTCTTCAATCACTCCAGCGCGCATGGCTTCACGCTCATCGACTGAGAGCATCGACGTCATCTCGTAGGAGAAGTCATAAATACTCAGTAGCGCGGTTATCTTGGCTTCGTCTTCACGTTTTGCCAGATAGAGCGCACGCGAAAGAGCAGCCTGCTCGTCATGGAGGGGATCGATAACGACAAGTATGTTTCGGTACTTAATCATAGGGCGCTCCGTTGTCATTGAGTCGCACTATAACTGTAGCTTATCGAGAGGAAGAAAACTTAGAGGTGCATATCAAGCGCCTTAAAAAACAGGCGCTTGAATGTGACTTGGCTTACGCAGATTCTTGTTTAGCGCCCGCTAATTGGCGTAATGCTTCGCGGTCGGCAATGGAAATGTACTTGCCTTTTACTGCGATAATATCGGCTTTTTGGAACCGGCCAAGCAGGCGAGAGATGGTTTCAACGGTTAGACCGAGGTAGTTACCAATGTCGCCGCGGGTCATCGCCAAACGGAACTCGCGAGGTGAGAAACCACGCTCAGAGAAACGCTGTGACAGGCCATAGATAAAGGCAGCCAAGCGCTCTTCAGCGTTCTTTTTGCTTAGCAGCAAAATCATTTCCTGATCGGCAACAATCTCGTTGCTCATCAAGCGCATTAATTGGTGACGCAGCTTAGGCATGCTGGCTGACAGGTCATCGAGAGTTTCGAATGGAATCTCGCACACCATAGAGGTCTCTAGCGCCTGAGCAAAACTTGGATGGGTTTGCTTATTAATCGCGTCAAAACCAACTAAGTCGCCGGCGAGATGAAAGCCAGTGATCTGCTCGTCACCTTGCTCGGTGATGGTGTAAGACTTGATAGTGCCGGAGCGAATAGCATACAGGCTCTTAAGCTTATCTCCTGCGGCGAAAATCTCTTCACCTTTCTGAATCGGTTTTTTACGCTCGATAATACTATCGAGGCGATCCAACTCAGTCTCGTTCAGTGAGAATGGAATACAAAGCTGGGCAATACTGCAGTCTTGGCAGTGGATCGCACAACCACCGGTTTGGATGCGCTGGCCATTTTTGGGGCTGATACTCATATCTATCAATCATTAAAACTCAACGCGGAGATTTTACATGTTAACAATCAGTTTGCCTAGAGTTTGATCTAAAACAATTTTACGAGCTGGTTCACACCTAAAGACACAACCAGTAATCCACTGATGATTTGAAGCGCTCGGTGCTTGGCGAACGCCTGAATTTTGCTAACAAACATAACGGCAAAGCACATTATCGTAAATGTTCCGGCCCCAAAACAGGCCATCACTAGTGCGCCTTTCGCAGCATTGGTTTGCGCAGCGGCTAGGGTGAGGGTTGAGTAAACCAGGCCACAGGGCAACCCCCCCCAAAGCATGCCAAGGGGAAGTGCGCTCCAAGTAGACTGGCTGCCTAGCATGCGGCTGGCATGGGGCTGGATGGGGCGCCACAACAACTGGCCGGCCCGCTCTAACGGCGCAAGCACTGACCAAAACCGCATTAGATGAATGCCCAACAGGATCATCATCAGCGCTGCAATCCAATGGAGGGCCATCAACATCTTGGTGGAGTCGGCGACTCGGGCAATCTGAGACAGAGAGCCCGCCACAACAAAACCTGCAAGGGCATAACTGGTTATCCGGCCGGTGTTGAACAGCAGCGCCGACATGGCTGCGGAGCGTGTGCTGTGTTTGCTGCTGCGAGTGCCTAACAAACAGGCTATACCACCACACATTGCCAGACAGTGGCTGGCGCCGAGCAGGCCGGTTAGAAAGGCACTGACCAGTGCGCTACTGCTCATCGTCCTCTTTCTTCTCTTCAAACAGGATATTACTGGCTTGGCGATCGAGGTCTTCAAACTGTTCGTTGTTGACCGCCCAAAAGAACACGCCGATGCCGATGGCAACGAAGACCAAAGCTATCGGGATCAGGATAAAGATAATGCTCATAGACGCCCCAACCTTAAGGAGTTTGCTAACACAATCAGCGACGAGAGTGACATGCCCAAAGCAGCCAGGTAGGGGGGCACAAAGCCACACACCGCCAAGGGTAGAATAACGCCGTTGTAGCCTAAGGCCCACGCGAAGTTTTGGCGAATGATGCTACGACAGCGCTGAGCTAAATCGATGGCGTCGACAATCACAGATAGCTTGGGGCGAACCAGGATGGCATCGGCAGAAGATTTTGCCACGTCGCTGCCCATGCCCATAGCAATAGACAGCGGCGCGCCTGCCAACACCGGCCCGTCGTTCACGCCGTCGCCAAGCATAGCGGTGGCTGGATGCTCGCTAGCCAACGCCTGAACATGGGTGAGCTTCTCCTCGGGTAACACGCCGGATTTGATATCAGCGATAGCCAGTGCGTTGGCTACATGTGACACCTGGCCTGACTTATCACCGGTCAACAGGCTAAGGTTAATACCACGCTGTTTCAGTTCTTGCGCAAACTCTTTAGCGCCTTCTCGCAAGTTATCCGCCAAGTAAAAGCGACCAAGTAATTGCTCGCCTCTATAAAGGCCCAGAACCAAGCAAGTTTGAACGCTGCTTGGTTCTTGTTCTACTCCTCCTAAGCGATAGGTAACACCGTCGATACTACCGGCGATACCAAAGCCGGGCAGATGCGTAAACTGCTCCGCCTGCAACAGGCTCTGGTTCGTACTAGCAAAGGCATGGGCAATTGGGTGGGTGGTATGTGACTCCAATGTAGCGGCAATCAGGTTAAGGTTAGTTTCGTCGAGCTCTACCAGCGCTTCAGTGGAAATGAGTTGTAAGCGGCCTTCGGTAAGGGTACCGGTTTTATCGCTAACTAACTGGGTAAGCTTACTTAGTAGCTCTAGCACATGGCCTTGTTTTACCAAAAAGCCTTGTTTGGCTAGCCGATGCGTCGCCACGGTAAGCGCGGTGGGTGTTGCCAGTGACAGGGCACACGGGCAGGTGGCCACCAGCACCGACAGAGTAATCCAAAAGGCGTCTTCCGGGCTGTACCAATGCCAAAAGCTGTAGGTGGCGATCGCTACGACAATCAGCGCCGCCACGAAATAACGGGCTACTAAGTCGGCAAAGCGCGCAGTACGGTTTTTCGATACCGCAGCGCTCTCTTGCATGCGCAGCAGGTGCGCAACAAAGGTGTTCTGCGCAACAGCCGTTACCGACACCTTAATGGTTTGCTGATGATTGATGCTGCCTGCATACACCGCATCGCCAACTCGCTTGTCTTGCGGCAGCGACTCGCCACTAAGCATCGATTCGTCGATCTGACTATGGCCTTCGCTAATATCGCCATCGGCGGGAATCGTCTCGCCGGGGCGAATCATAATCGTATCGTCCAAATTCAACTGGCTGGCAGCAATCTGCTCCAACTGGCCATCGCTGTTCACGCGCTGTGCAACCTTCGGCACTAGCTTAAGCATGTTGGAGGACGATTCGCTGGCCTTACGCCTGGCTCGCAGCTCCAGGGTGCGCCCAAGCAGCAGCAAGAAGGTAAACATCGACACCGACTCAAAGTAGACCTCGCCAGTGCCGTGCACGGTGGCGTATAGCGATGCGCTGTAGGCCCCAAGCAGGGCTATCGATACCGGGACATCCATATTGAGTGTGCCAGCGCGAACACTGCGATAGGCGCCGCTATAAAACGGTTGAGCCGAATATAGCAGCACCGGCGTTGCCAAAATCAAACTGACCCAACGAAAGTAGTCCCGGTAGATAAGCTCCATGTCGCCAAAGAAATCACCATACAGCGCTATGGCAAACATCATCACCTGCATGGTCGCTAAACCGGCCAAGCCTAGTCGAAGTAGATAGCTGCGATAGAGCTTGCGGTCTCGCTGCTCTTGCTGGTCAACCTGAAAAGGCGCGGCTTGGTAGCCCAGGGTGTGGATACTCTGCAGGACTTTACTTAACTCACATTTACGTTTATCCCAGCGCAGGGTGGCGCGAAAGGTGGTGGAGTTCACTGCGATTTTCAATACGCCCGGGATCGCGGCGACCTGTTTTTCAATAAGCCAGGCGCAGGCTGCGCAGCTTATGCCCTCAACCGATAGCAATACTTCTTGGTACTCGCCTTGGTCTGCCACAAACTCTTGTTGTACCGCATCGTCGTCATACTGAATCAGTTGCTGTAGTGCATCGGGCACTAAGCCTTGCGCGGAGGGGGCACTGTTGGTGCGGTGTTGGTAGTAATCGGTTAGGCCACTTTGCACGATGGTTTTAGCAACCTCGACACAACCAATGCAACACATATGGCGGGCTTTTCCTAGGATGTCTACAGATTGGTTAAAGCCTGCAGGGATCAGCTCCCCGCAGTGGTAACAACGACTACTTTCCATCAATAACTTCTTCAATCCCCAACGGTAACACTAAGCTTTCTTCCAGGCGCCAGCTTTTATCGACCGGCATGATCTGCAGATACCAGCGACCTTGGTCGCTTAGCTCATGGGCAAAACGATACTCGCCGTTAGCATCGGCAGTAACCATCGCTTGATAGTCTTTGCCGGCTTGGGTGCGGTGAGCAAGTTGAATGGACAGGGGTTGAGCACGCTGCGCCTCTGGCAGGGTAATGTTGAGCACCAAATGGTCGCGTTCGGCGCGTACCTTGGCGTTAATGCCCAGCTGGCGTGCGTTTTCCATTAATGTGAGATCAGAGTTAATTCCTTTGCCTTTCTTATAGTAACTCTCGACAACCATATCGTTGGGGCTGGATATGGCTAAGTACAAAGTGGCAAAACTGGCGATTACGGCAGCCCCGGGAAGGGCTATCAAGAACCAAGGCCAGAACTGCTTATACCACGGCGCAATCATCAAACACTCCTTTTATACCAATCTACATAAGTTAAGAATCATTATTGCTGGTTAAAATCATTGATGACAGCGTCAACGCTTTTGTAATTAGTCCACTAGTCACAGCAAGCGCCTCCTTGTCCTAAATAATTTTCCCTGCGCAATATCTGGTTATTAACTTATCCAGATTGGTATTACATGATGAAACAACAATATAACAAAAAAGCGACGCTAAAAGCGCCGCTTATATAACATCTTTGCTAACTGCTAGCGGGAAAGTTGGTACACGTAGGCGCTGATCAGATGAATCTTATCTTCGCCTAGTATGTCTTCCCAAGCCGGCATCACACCGTTTCGGCCGTATCGAAGGGTTTCTTCGATAGCTTTGCGTGAACCGCCGTATAGCCAGATGCCGTTGGTTAGGTTCGGCGCACCTAAGGCCTGATTCCCTTTACCGTCGGCGCCGTGACAGGCTGCACACATGGCAAACTGCGCTTCACCTTTGGCCGCGTTAACATCGTTAACCTTGCGGCCCGACAGGCTCAGTACGTAGTCGGTCATTTGCTCGATGCCATCATCGCCGAGTACCGCTTCCCAGCCCGGCATTTGACCCGCACGGCCATACATCAAGGTTGCCTTGATCTGCTCTCCAGTACCGCCATATAGCCAGTCACCATCGGTGAGGTTAGGGAAGCCCTTGCCACCACGACCGGTCGAGCCGTGACACTGCGAACAGTTTTGCAGGTAAAGGCGCTCGCCAACCTTAATGGCTTCCGGGTCAAGCGCTAAGTCTTCGATGGCTTTGTATGAGCCGTCGCTGTCGTAGGCCAAGGCTTTGAATACCTCACCGAAGCGGGCATCTGCGTGCGCAACTTCGTTTTGATATTGGTTAGCTACATCACCATGGTAGGCGGCGATACGCTCCTGACCTTCAGCAATCGACTTGATGTCTTTCTCAGCACTCTTCCAGCCAAACAGACCTTGCCAGTTACCCAGGCCTGGGTAGAACGCCAGATAGCCCAAGGCAAAGACGATGGTGAGCACAAACATGTAGCTCCACCACTTAGGAAGGGGGTTGTTCAGTTCTTCGATGCCATCGAACTCATGGCCCATCGATTTACCTTCTTCAACACCCGTGTTGTTCTTGGTACAGATGTACAGCAACCAACAACAACCAGCGATGCTTCCTAAGGTGATAACAGTAATCCACACACTCCAGAACGCTGTCATTATTTCTGTGCTCCTTGTTGGTTGTTATTGTTGGCACTTTGTTTTTGCTCGTCGGCAAAGACCAAGTTGGCCGCTTCAATGAAGTCCTTTTTACGACGGCTGCTATAGGCCCAAACCACGATCGCCAAGAAGATGATCAGCAAGAAAGCGGTATAAAGGCCGTTAAAGGTTCCAAAATCCATAGCGCCTCCTATTTCAGTGCGTGTCCGAGAGACTGCAGGTAAGCGACCAGTGCATCTAGCTCGGTCTTACCCGCAACCGCGGCTTCGGCACCTGCAATGTCTTCGTCGGTGTACGGCACACTAAAGAAGTCGCGGAAGATAGCCAGCTTGGCGCCAGTATCTTTGCCATCGAGCGTGCGCTCGGCCAACCAAGGATAGGAAGGCATGTTTGACTCCGGTACCACATCACGAGGGTTAATCAGGTGAACACGATGCCACTCATCTGAATAACGTCCGCCAACCCGAGCTAGATCGGGACCGGTACGTTTTGAGCCCCACAAGAAGGGATGCTCCCACACGCTTTCACCGGCGACCGAGTAGTGGCCGTAGCGCTCGGTTTCAGCACGGAAGGGGCGAATCATCTGACTGTGGCAGTTGTTACAGCCTTCACGGATATAAATATCGCGACCTTCCATCTGCAGTGCGGTGTAGGGGGTAAGCCCGTCAACCGGCTCTGTGGTCTCAGGTTGGAAGATTAGCGGGGTGATCTGCACCAGACCACCAAAGCTAATCGCAATCACGATAAAGATTGCCAGTAAGCCAATGTTCTTTTCTAACGATTCATGTTTCATCGAATGGCCTCCTAATCCTGTTCAACTGCTTGTAGTGAGCCTTTCTCAGCACGAATCGTCTTATACGTGTTGTAGGCCATGACGAACATGCCGGCGAGGAAGAATAAGCCGCCAATCAAACGCACGATGTAGAATGGTTTCGATGCCACTAGGGACTCGACAAACGAATAGGTGAGGGTGCCGTCTTCGTTGACTGCGCGCCACATCAAACCCTGCATAACACCAGAGATCCACATCGCAACGATGTACAGCACAACGCCGATAGTCGATAGCCAGAAGTGGGTGTTGATTAGGCTGATGCTGTACATACGGCCTTGGCCGAACAGCACCGGAATCAGGTGATAAACCGCACCAATCGATACCATGGCAACCCAACCGAGTGCGCCAGAGTGCACGTGGCCAACGGTCCAGTCGGTGTAGTGCGACAGCGCGTTTACGGTCTTGATTGACATCATTGGGCCTTCGAAGGTCGACATGCCGTAGAACGACAGCGACACAATCAAGAAGCGCAGGATAGGGTCGTAGCGCAGTTTATGCCACGCGCCAGAGAGGGTCATAATACCGTTGATCATGCCACCCCAAGACGGTGCGAACAGGATCAGCGACATCACCATGCCCAGCGACTGCGCCCAATCAGGCAAGGCGGTGTAGTGCAGGTGGTGAGGACCCGCCCAGATATAAATCGATACCAGCGCCCAGAAATGCACGATAGACAGGCGATAGCTGTAAACCGGACGGCCAGCTTGCTTAGGCACGAAGTAGTACATAATCCCCAAGAAGCCAGCGGTTAGCAGGAAGCCCACCGCGTTGTGGCCGTACCACCATTGCACCATTGCGTCGACGGCACCGGCGTAGATGGAGTAAGACTTGCCAGCATGCAGGGGAATGGCGCCACTGTTCACGATATGCAGTACCGCAACCGTGATAATAAAGGCGCCGAAGAACCAGTTGGCTACATAAATATGGGCAACCTTTCGCTTCACCAAGGTACCGAAGAACACGATGCCATAGGCAACCCACACCACCGCAATTGCGATGTCGATGGGCCACTCTAGCTCGGCGTATTCTTTACTGGAGCTAATGCCCAGCGGTAAGGTGATGGCGGCCGCGAGAATAATCGCCGTCCAGCCCCAGAACACAAAGCTGGCTAACGCGCCACCAAACAAACGAGCTTGGGTGGTTCGCTGCACCACGTATAACGAGGTGGCCATCAGGGCGCTGGTACCGAATGCGAAAATTACGGCGTTGGTGTGAAGGGGACGTAGACGGCTGTAAGTTAGCCAAGGTGTATCGAAGTTGAGAGCAGGCCATACAAGTTGTGCTGCGATCAGCACCCCGACAGCCATACCTACGATACCCCAAACAATGGTCATTACAGTGAACTGCCTGACAACCGTATAGTTGTAGTCAGTTGCTGCCGTAGCTGCTTGGTTCATAGATGATTGCTTCCGTTGCTATTGTTATCGAACGCCCGCGAAGCGGGAATCACTTTATCTCTCCAGAGACGAACATTTAGTAAAAGCTGTGAATTATCTAAATGTTAACGCGTGTGATCATACGTTATTAAACGCATAAAAAACAGCAACATTGCGCAGTTATTTGGGGGCCGTAGCAACACCCTGTTTACGTTTTAAGGGCACGTAAAGTCGTCCATGATCTAGATCAATTATGCGACGGCTATTAGCCCAGATTACTACCTCTTTAGTATGAAGATATAAAGCGTGTGATCATGACCCTGCTTGCAAATGGTGATGTAATTTGGCGTGTTGTAGCACGTAGTTAAACAGACCATAATGCTCGAAATTACAAGAATCGTATTAGGTCATCTATCCATGGACTCCCTTTGGCAGACGTTTATTACGCTACCCAGTTATCAAGGCATTGCCGACGATTTGGCGCATTATCACAGCGAACAGGCTTACCAAAGTCGGCCATTATCGCCAGAATCCCTCAGCTACAAAGAGTGCATGAAAGCGCTAAAGCCCTTACTGCTGCTCAAGAGCTATCAAACCTTGGGTGCGCGCTATCGAAACTATAAATCCAAGCACACGCTGAAGAAGACCACCATCACGGTGAAGCAGGAAACCGCCGAGCGGATCCGGGCTGCCCAAGTCGCCCTAGGCTTTGATCGCAACACCGAACAGGGGATAGATGCCGCCTTGGAGTACATTATCGCGGCCGAACCTAGTGAACTGAGTGAGAGCTTGCCATTGGAGCTACAACTGGCGCTCGCAAACCAGCAGCTCTCCGCCAAAGAGCGCAGTGCGTTACTGCTGGCCAACGCGCCTGCAGCGGTTCACGAGTCGGTGGCGGCGCTGTTAAAGCACGCTTATCAGGCTGGGTGGGAGCAAGGCCGCAAAACCGAAGTAAGCACAAAAGCTAAGCGCAACGCCGAGAAGCTGTTGGATGAGCAGGCGAAGACCTATCTAGCGGAACACTTGCCTTAGCGCAGATAGCCGGCGGAACAGCGGTCGCACGCTGATACGCTGTGCTTTTCTAGGCATCTGCGTGTCTGTATCAATAATCTTGTAACTAGCGCATGTTAACCTGATTGGATTGAGTGGGGTGTTCCATTATCAAAAGCCACCATCAAAAGCCGATCACGACAAGGAAGTCTGGTAATGCGCCTAGAGATTCATCCATTCCTATCACAAAGCGTTAAGCACCTACTGGGAGTCACCAGTATGTGCCTATTCCTTTATCTGGTGTTTGACGATTCGTGGGTATTCGATACGCACAACAGTTGTATGGTTACCCACCGCGATGCCTTCAATAGCCCTAACGCCAAGCGTACCTTGGTCTATCAAACCGAGGTGTGTAATGAGAGCGAGAAGCACATCGAACTGCTAATGACCAACCAACCCGAAGACCCAAGCGGCATCGTTGTTTATCGACACACCATGGAACTTGCGGGCAAAGATGACAAGTTTACCTATCCCGAAGTGACAGCCACCTGGTCGGATGATACCCACGCCGAGGTGACGATTGCGCCGGGCGCAGCGCTGATCGAGCATGAGTTCCATCTGATCAGCTCGCGTTTTAAGGTTTGGAGTCCTTGGGAGATTCAACACGATTCGTGAAACTAAAAGCCTGCGTTTAGCTCACTTTCTTCAATGGTAACAACGGATTAGTTACGTTAGTATCGAAGACAGTGCAGGAATACATTAATAAGGTCTTTGATTGTGGCCGCAGCAAAACTCAGTGCCGTCTCCGAGCAGGCGATCATCCACGCTAAGCAAGTCATTGTTAGTCACGCATTATTCGCCGGGGTAGGCGGAAAGCTTCCCACCAATGTGCAACTACTAGAAGAGCACGGCATCGTTGCTGGTACCATCCAGCGCGCGTTGCAGATCCTAAGCGCCAGCGAGGCCCTAGTGACCCGCTCCAAAGGCCATATGGGGGAGAGATCACTCAGCTCGACACCGGTACCTGTTGGAACTTGGCCAAATTATCGCCGGTTCAACTATTGATGCCCAGCAGCGGCTCGATTGAGATAGACGCGCTGATCAAACATATCACCGCTAAGCTTACCGCCCTGAATATCGCCTATTTTATTGAGCACCAACCTGGCGGTGAAAGGCGAGTAGAACTGGTGAACAAGGGCAAGTTCGATATTGCCTTGGTCTCCAAGGGTGCGGCCGACAATATGAGCACTGTACTAGAAACATGGCAGCAAAAATGCCTCAAGCCCGATAGCTACTATTCGATGCAGCGATTGGTGGTGGTGTCACGGGCCGATAAGCCCCAGACGCAATGGCGCCGGATTGCTATAGACCCCGCATCCTCTGATCACAGCTCGATCACCCAAAAGCAGTTCCCAAGCGAAGAAGGCTTCGAGTATCTCGAAACCGACTTTCGTCATGTGCCCGCTCGGGTATTGCGCGGTGATGTGGACGCCGGACTTTGGCACATTACAGCCAGCCCAGTACCGCTTGAGCTAGCCGGCTTACAGGCTCACCGCCTGAGTGAGCCTGCGGCCATCGAACAGCACCAAGCTATCTCGGCGGCCACCTTCGTGGTTAATCCTAAGCGGCCAGAGTTGGTCGCCTTGCTCGATGAGATCAACAGCCGTCAGCTGCAAAACGCCCAGTCGAATGCCTTCTCAAGCGAAGACCCTTACGCCAAAGCCTTCAGCTCTTTATAGCAACGAGTAAAAAAAGAGCCCCGAGCATTACGCTTCGGGGCAGACTCCATGGCATTGGAGGGACAATTAAGCGAAAGTCTACGCGGTAGTGCTCTCTTGTTTTACCTCGAGCGTGGGCTTTTCAATCGGACAAGCGCGGTGGGCGCAGACTAAATCGAAGTAGTCGTCGATTTCACTGAGCTTACGCTCCTCACTCCAACCAAGCAGGTTTTGCATCTCTTGCGCTATCTGACCGATCTTGTCCAAGCCGCCTTTGCTATCCCAGAAGAACGCTGAGGTACGGCGAACTAGCAGGTCTTTTAGCGAGCTGGCTGCTTCATGTAAGACGCAGTAGCGAAGCTCCGCGATGGTTAACGCGCGTGCGCCAAGGTCGCGTTGATAATCCACGCTCTCATTCCAAATCGCCGCAACAATTCGGGCATTGTGACCATAGCGTGCCACCCAGGACTTAGCATAGCGATAGGGCACACCGAGCGATTCAATCTCGCCCACGACCCGGTTTTGCTGATAGGGCTGATGTTTATCGAAGTGGGTGTTGGCATCTTTGGCGCCACCACTTAGCACTACCTTATCGGCGCTGTATGCTTGCAGGCTAGGAGACAAGTAGGTGTAGTTGTCGTTCTTCACTAGCTTATCTAGCACCTGCTTGGCCATCACGCGGTTGCTGGTCAGCTTACCGCCTACGATGGAGTAAACGCCGGAATCACTGGTCATGATCTGGTGCTCACGTGGTGTCTGGCCGTTGCTGAGATCGCCAGCCGGCGCTATCAAGGGACGCAACCCCGCCCATGAGCCAATCACATGCTGCTTATCCAGCTTGGCGCTGGGCATCAGGTGGTTGGCAACGTTGAGCAGATAGCTGATATCACTCTCTTCTGGCACAACCCGATCGGGATCGCCGTCAAAGGTGGTATCGGTGGTGCCGATAAACACCCGATCATCTTGGGTGGAAGGGATCGGCCACACCACACGCCCATCATCAGGGGAGCGCATAAACACCGCCGAGTGAAGCGGAAAATCCTGCTTGCGCAGGACGATATGCACGCCTTTGGTGGGGCGCAATATCGCCGAATCCGGCTTCTCCATCGACAGTAGCTGGTCGCTCCAAGGCCCGGTGGCGTTGACTACATAATGGGCCTTAACCGTCGCTTGGGTTGAACTGAGCAGGTCAGTCAACTGCACACCATCGCAGCGGTTCTCGCTGTAGGTCAGGCCGGTGACTTTGCAGTGGTTAAGCACCTGAGCGCCATGTTCCCAAGCGCTTTTCGTGGTATCGATGGTCAGGCGTGCGTCATCGGTCGACACATCGTAGAACATGGCAGCGCCGCGCAGACCATCGGCACGAAAACCGGGCTGGCGGGCCAGCACTTGTTGCTTACTCAGCATTTGGTGGCGACGCTTGCTCCAGCTACCCGATACGACGTCGTAGAAGGTCATCCCAAGGTTGAGCAGCCACTTCTTATCCGGACAGCCTTTGTAGAACATATACAGGAAGGGCTGGACCTTGGTCAGATGCGGGGCCAACCGTAAGGCCAGCTCCCGTTCCCGAACCGACTCGGCGACCAGTCCAAACTGGTAGGTCTCCAGATAACGCAAACCACCATGGATCAGCTTGGAGGAACGGCTCGAGGTGCCCGAGCCAAAATCTTCCTTTTCCACCAATAGCACTTTCATACCGCGCAGCGCTGCATCGCGCGCGATGGCAGAGCCGGTGATACCACCACCCACCACGACAACATCGAACACTACCCGTTCAATTGAGGATAGGCTTGCACGTCTCATAACTTACTCCATTTACGTGAACGTTCTACAGCGAGCTTCCAAGTCTGGTACTGGGTTTCGCGAGTGGCTTCGTCGATAAGCGGCTTGAACAACTGACGGTTACGGCTTACCGCAAAGCACTCTTTCTCGTTCTTCCAAATCCCAACACCTAAGCCCGCCATCAGCGCAGCGCCCAGGCTTGTCGCTTCTACATTACGGGGCCGCACGATATCCACGCCAAGTTGATCGGCCTGGAACTGCACCAACAGGTTGTTCTTCGAGGCGCCGCCATCCACCGCGATACTCTTGATGTCGAACCCGGAGATCTTCTGCATCTCGGTGATAAAGTCGCGCACCGAATAAACGATGCCTTCCAAGGTTGCACGCACGATATGACACCGCGTAGTTCCCGGAGAAATACCAAGGATGGTGCCGCGTGCATAGGGGTCCCAATAGGGAGCTGACAGGCCGGTGAGAGCTGGGACGAAGTACACCCCGCCATTGTCTGGCACCTGAGAGGCCACCGATTTAGACTCGGCGGAGGAGTCGATAATCTGCAAACCATCGCGCAGCCATTGGATGGCAGAGCCGGTACAGCCCGCGTAACCCTGAAGCGCGTAGAGGGTTTTGCCCTTGTGACGCCAGGCGATTTGGCAGCAGATCCCGCTATTAGTATCAATCTTTGGTTCTTCGCCAATCAACAGGTCAAGGAAGGTACCGGTGCCGTGGGTACATTTGGCCATACCCGGTTCGATACAACCTTGGGCGAATAGGGCGGCATGTTGGTCAGCAATAACCCCGGAGATTGGCACGCTTCCCCCAGTGACACGTTCATCTGTGCGGCCAATTTCTCCGGAGTCGTCGCAAACTTCTGGGAACATCGACAGAGGTATATCGAGCGCGCTCAGCCACTCTTCGTACCACTGTCCGGTAGTCAGATCGTAGGAACCGGTCACCGATGCATTGGAGGCGCTGATCACATGATTTGCACCGCCGGTTAAGCAGTAGACTAACCACGAATCGATGGTGCCGAAGGCCAGCTCGCCGCGTTGGGCACGCTCTTTAACGCCCGGCTCATTATTTAAGATCCACTCGATACTGAGCGACGAATAAACCGGGGCCAATGCCCAGCCTGTGCGCTGGTAGACCTTCTCAGCCCATTCCGGTTGCAACTCTTCGACCCGGCTAGCAGTGCGGGTGTCTTGCCAGACAATGGCGCGACTAACCGGCTCGCCGGTGGCTTTATCCCAAATCACCGTGGTTGCGCGCTGGTTGGTGATGCCGATACAGGACATATCGTTAAGCCTGAGAGAAAGAAAATCTAAGGCCTTGTCCATCATCTGCTGGGTGGCAGCCCAGATCTCGTTGGCATCTTGTTCTACCCGATCTTCCGCCGGGTGGTAGTTAGGAAACTCGGTGTAAGCTTGCGCCAGTATGTGGTTACGTTCGTTGTAAATCAGCACGCGAATTCCGGTGGTGCCTGCATCGATCACGAGTATGTGCTTGTTGTTCATAATCATTCCTTGGCGTTGTTGTTATCGTAGAGCGATTGACAAAACAATCAGGGCAGAGGTAACCGGCCAAATGGCGCTGGCCGGCGGATCGATATGGGTGTCTGCTCGAATCAACCAGAATCGTGCAAACAGCTGCCCAACCACCGCAGTGATAATTCCCACAATGCCACCGATCACCACAATAGCGACATCACTTTCGACCAAACCCATAAAGGTGGTCACAGATACTGCGCTAACCAGGGTAATGTGGTGAGTTGCTGGCACCATTACGTTCATACCAAGGAACAGCAGCGACACGGCTGAGATAGCAAAACCGATAAGGATAACGCCCGGCGCTTGCGGGTAGGCCTGTATAAGTAATAGCGCAGCCCATGAAGAGATAGCACCGACAAACAGTCCCAAGGTCACGGTCATCGCGTAGGAATCTTGATAGGGCAGCCAGCCGTGTTGCTCGCAGGGCTTGAAGCGCGCCCAGCCTTGTTTGCCTTCGCAATGCTGGCCGATAATGCCGCACTCGCTGAACATCAATCGTGCAACCACCGCCGAGATCACCACGGTCAGCGCCACAGAATCGGTAAAGCTGCCAACGCCGTCGACCGGGTTAAGGGCTGAGAACACCACATAACCGAACAAGCCAAACGCTGCGCCTACCAGCAATACACTGGGACGGCCCAAGCTGACTAAGGGGGTAACGATATCGCGGCCGCTAGTCAGCCAACCTTTCTTGCCTGCGTAAGCCGCAGCGGCAATGCCGCCAGCAAATGAGATGTGCGGGCCGAAGAATGGCCCCAAGCCCATTACATTCAAGAAGGTGGGATCACCAGAGCCAATCACAATGGCAATACCAATGAGAATCGCAAATCCGGTAAAAACAAAGGCGACTAGGGCACCAAAAGTTGCGCCCAGAAAGCCGCCTGCTATCGCGCCGAGCGCCTCCATGACGCTCATGTTGAACAGTGTGTCCATATTGTTATCCTTTCGTAGAGTGTAGGGGTGAGCCCTTTATTGTTTTTGGTGGGCTCTTTATGTGCCGGTACCAGCGGATAACTACAGCCAGTACCGGCCGTCGAGGTGCGCGTCTATCTTATTGTTTTATAGGGTAAAGCTTGCTTTATTAGTCGAGACCTAACTTGCCAGGGTTCAAAATGGCGTTAGGATCTACCGCTTGTTTTAGTTTCTGTAGCACTAGGTGCGCGCTGCCCAAGGAGCGGCGGCTATAAGGCGAACGGGCCAGACCACCGCCATGGTGGTGCGACAGCTCAGCACCGTGCTTAATGCATACTTCCATGGTGGTCTTCCATAGCTCCCTTAAGCGCTCAACCGCGATTTCATCGCTCTCGGTTTGCGACAGCAGGATCATGTACATCGAGGTGCCCTGGTTATAGATGTGTGAGAAGTGCGATAACACCTCGTCGGATAGTGGTGCCAAGGCCTGCTTAAGCTCTTCCCACAATGGGTAGATGGAATCCCAGTTATGGGCGATCTCAATGGTCTCGCCGAAGCCTCCTTTGGTAGCAAGCAGATTCTCCACGGTTGAGAAGTCAAAGCGTCGCTCCATCCAAGCTTTTGCGCCATCACTGCCTAGTGGTTTGCCGCCATGTTTGGCGACTAAATCGGCGAGTACACCTTGCTCGGTGTCAACCATCGCAGGTAGGCCGCGACTGCCCAAAAACAGCACTGGTGTGGCGAAGTTGAGGTCTTGCATGGCGTGCTTGGCTTCTTCGGTATCATAAAAACGCACCAAGAAAGGCTTAAGGTTAGCCGCGCCAATCTCGCGCATTAAGGCCAAACCTTCTTTAACCGTTGGGATCTCATAGGTCATTAATGCTTCCGCCTCAGGAAGCGGGAACATCTTCAAGGTGACCGAGGTGATGATGCCCAATGTACCTTCAGAACCGAGGAATAGCTGGCGTAGATCAGGGCCCATTGCAGCGCGCGGATTGGCTTTTAGGGTAACTTTTTCACCGGTGGCGAGGATGACATCATAGGCGATGACTAAGTCTTCAATCCCGCCATAAAGCGAGGAGAACTGACCAGTAGCAAGTGTCGCTAGCCAACCGCCAACGGTTGAGCGGTAAAGCGATTGGGGAGAATGGCCCATGGTCCAGCCTTGCTGGCTAAGCAGATCTTCCAGATCGCCGCCGTTAAAACTGCAGGTTGCGGTGACCGTCATATTAGCTTCGTTGATGTAAAACTCGCTGGGTATCTCAGAGATATCCAACACAATGCCGCCTTTAGTGGGCAAAGGCTGACCCGTTACCGAGGAGGCGAGGGCGCGGGTAGTAACAGGAATCTTGTGTTCATTGGCTATGGCCAACACCTTGATAATGTCGTCCTCACAGCGGGCGCGTACTACGATATCGGCTTGATTGGGGTGTTGACCTAACATATTTAGCTTGGTCATCAAGGGCCACGTGTCGTGGCTACTCATTTCTAGATCTTTAACTGAACTGGAGACTTCACTTTCGCTAAGTGTCTGTTTTAAAGTAGTTTCTATCGCTTGTAGATCAGTCATGGGGATCCTCGCATAGGTCGATAACAGGATTCAGGATACGTCTTACATTTAATACTCATATATAGGAGTATTCGATATGTTGATTATTCAGAGCTGCGCAGTTATTGTCAAAACAAGCAATTAGAAAACGAGAGTTGCTTCAAAATCTTTGTTTAGTTTTCGCTCAATGTAATAAGGAAAGGCAATGCTAGTTCAGTTGGACAAAAGCCTTGAAAGTTCGTCACTGGCAAGGGATGCGGCTGCGATTATTAAGAAGTGCGCTCATCGTGGGTTTTGTAATGCGACCTGTCCTACCTTTGTGTTAACTAAAGTCCAAGCACTTGGCCCGCGCGGACGTATTGCTACTATCAAAGGCTTCTTGCAGGGCGACCCCGTTACACCGGCCATCAGAAAACAGTTGGATCTGTGCCTTGCCTGCAGAAGCTGCCAAACCACTTGTCCTGCAGGTATCGAGTTCGGTCAGTTGATTAAACAGGCGAGGGCGTTGATGGAGCAGCGCTACCCAAGACCCTTCAAACAAAGAATGTTTCGTTGGCTAGTTTGCCAAACACTGCCTTATCGCACGCGCGCAAAGTTGGTAACAACACTAGCATCACTTTACCGCCCGGCGCTTATAAAGGCGCATCGATACAATGAATCGTTGATGGTTAGCAAAACAGCAGGCAGCTCAATATTAACTCGTAACCAATCAGATCTTCCTGCCGCGCCCAGGCCATGCATCCTGATATTTGAAGGGTGTGCCGACTCACTAATCGATCACCACTCAAAACGTAGCATGATACGTATCGCCAGTCTTATAGGTTTAGATACTAGAGTGGTAAAAAAAGCAGGTTGCTGTGCCTCGTTGCCGCAACATCTTGGAAATCAAACTCAAGCTATGGCGCTCATAAAAGCAAACATCGATGCACTATGGCCGTTGGTAGAAACAGGTGCCAACGCAATCGTACACACATCTTCCAGTTGCCAACTCCAGCTTAGTGAATACCCCAAACATTTGCGTGATGAACCCAAGTACTTGAGACGAGCAACACAAATTGCGGAATTAGTAGCGAACCCAGCTTCGTTACTGAGTATGCATAGCGAAAAGCTTGCAAGTGACATATTGAGGGCTAAAGCAGAGCAGCTAAAGATTGCTGTTCACACTTCGTGTTCACTAAGACACGGCCTGGGTGAACATGAGGTCGTGTGTAGTTTGCTGAGAAAACTTGGCTTTCAATTAGTGGAAGTGGACAATGCTCATCTATGTTGTGGTTCTGGTGGCACGTATTCAATTCTAGAAGCGGAAACCGCCGAGTTACTTAGGGCAGACAAACTAAAGAATCTAGAAGCAAGCAAACCAGATTACATCGTCACAGCAAACACCAGCTGCCAAGTGCATCTTGCACAGAAGTCGGACGTGCGGGTAGTGTCTTGGTTGAGCCTTGTAGAATCGTTGATCGACTAGCAGAACAACAGAGGAGATTTGTAGAAAGACTGTAATGCCAAAGAGGCACTAGAAACGTTTAGATACACAAATATCTATTTTAACATAATATACATTATGCGCACCGAGCAATCCTAGGTGAAATCTGAGGCACTTAGCAGGCCCATTGGCCTGTTAAGTGTCATCAGTATTTAGATTTTATGGTAAATCCATTATGTTCAATGACTTACGTGATTTTACTGGCTGGCTTGGTGTTTATAAAGCCTTAGCTCTGGCCGTTGACTTGCAGCTAAGTGATTTGCGATCTCCTGCAGTTCTTCCTCGATACTGCCCAGGATCCTTTTAAACATGACTTCCGATTCTGGCACCAGGTCAACGATGACCTGGAACCTTATTAGCAGATCTTCCAGTTCTGTTGCTGCTTCTAGTTTGCTTTCCATCTCTTTAGCTCCTTGAGTTTT
>NZ_AUBZ01000042.1 GCF_000429505.1 Aliagarivorans taiwanensis DSM 22990
TGCTACGTGGTACTAAGCGTGACGAAGTACAACGTGGTCAAGTACTGGCTCAGCCAGGTACCATCACTCCTCACACCAAGTTTGAGTCTGAAGTATACGTACTGTCTAAAGATGAAGGCGGTCGTCACACTCCATTCTTCAAAGGCTACCGTCCACAGTTCTACTTCCGTACAACTGACGTAACTGGTTCAGTAGAGCTGCCAGAAGGCGTAGAAATGGTAATGCCTGGTGATAACCTGAAGTTCGTTGTTGAGCTGATTTGCCCAATCGCAATGGACGAAGGTCTACGTTTCGCTATCCGTGAAGGTGGCCGTACCGTAGGTGCAGGTGTTGTATCTAAGATCATCGACTAATTAGTCGATTCTTAGGAACGCATTAGAAAAGGCGAGCTTCGGCTCGCCTTTTTGTGTTTATGGGCATCGGGTCTTGTGCACGCTGCGCTGACCTGATGCCTAAACGATTGCGTGCCTTAGCCTGAATCTCGAACGGTAATCGATCGAGAGGTCACCACACCTGCAGGGCTTGTCACTTCAACTATCAAAGAGCCCTCGGAACGGTTGTTAGGAGAGGTTTCCCTGACCACTGTTACCCCAAAGGTGTCGCAGAGCCGTGTACCGTCGGCAATGTTAAAACTCGTCGTGCCAGATAGCTCGCCATTATCTGTCGAGAGCGACACACTGGTTCCCGCTGGCATCTGATTACCGTTTAAATCCTGCACAGTGATAACAAGAGACTCGGAAGCATTGGTTATAAGGTCAACCTCGCTCTTAGCGGCAGTATTAGATGAATCCGAGATCAAGATATTTGCCGCCGAGGTCGCCATCACTATCACCACTGAATCGCGTATCTCTACAAAATCGCGGGTACAGATACCTGCGGTTTCTGAGTCAGGCGTGCAAGAGAGGCCGTTGTAGAGTTCGGTGACGCTTGCAGCGGGTATGCTCGAGTTGTTTACTCCAGTGGCACTGTCGTACTCGTTATTGTTGTTGAAGTCTCGAAAGTCTTCAGTCACGTTGTCGTCATCGTGATTGAAAATACCGCTGCTATTGAAGCTCCCATTCTCATCTGCGTCTACCCAGGCTTCTGGGAGAGCAGTATAGGTTTCGCCACTATCAAACACGCGGTTTCCGTTGGCATCTGAGAAGGTTTCTTGCCCCAGCGTCGTGGCGAGTATCGTGGCCCGTCCAACCCCGTAGACATTGGTTCCTTGGGTGTTTGCTACATCAACAGGAATGTAACCCGGCGCACCACAGCTACCACTTGCAAAGCTACGTACATGACCTTTAGGGCGAGGGTTTTGGCTTACCCAGGACACGGTACAACTGCTGTTGGTTGTCTCTCCTGAAGTCAGGCAGTTAGCCGTTACTTGACCACCTTCTGCGGTAAACACCACGGAAGTGTTATCGGGAACCGGGTTGTTATTCTCATCACTGACTCGCAGGATCAGCTCACTGGTTACTCCGTCGACGTTCCATGCTTCAACAGCAAGGGTCTCTGCGGATAACGACATGGTCTCTTGCGTTGGAATACCAGTGCGAATAGCCAATGAGTTAGAGGTGGCTGAAACTTGTTTATTGTCTTCATCGGTGAAACTTGCCGTTACCACCACCGTACCCGACATACGCCCACTGGTTACCCGTGTGACCACCTCGCCATCAGCATTCGATTGAGCGCTCATTGGGCTAATCGATACGCCATGTAAGCTGGAGTCTAGGGCGAACTCAACGACTTGACCGGACTTGGGTTGGTCGAGAGCGTTCAGCACTCTAAAGCGCACAACGGAAATGGTGCTACCCACCGACTCGGACAGGTAGATAGTTTCGGGGGTAGCCGATACAAAATCGATGCTGTTGGCATTGGTTTCGGCAATATTGATGGTGGCTTGTTGCGGAGATATAACGCTGACGGCTGGGGTTGCAGTAATGGTATCGGCCCCAGAGCAACCTTGTGCTTCATAGATGGCAGTTGCTACGCCATTTACGCTAGTTACCGTCTCGCTTAGGTTGGCTAGCGAACTGGTGGCACAACCGGAACTAAAACTGATATCCACAGGCGTGGTGTAGAGGTCGCCGTTACCATCAGTAATAGTAGCCGTGAAGCTAGTAGTCGCGTCTGCCGATAGAGTCTCTGACTCATCGATGCCAGCGACCAAGGTCATGGAAAGATTGGGTTGACCAACTTGATAACCGATGGAAGAAGACGCGCCTAAGTTGTCGTTTGTTGCAGAAAGGGTATCTGCACCTGTTGTTTCTAGTTGCGCAAACAGGGTTGCGATGGCTTGTCCGCTAGAGTCGGTAAGAATCGCTTCAGCGCTTAAGTTGACGTTGGTTGTGGCCAGGCTGATCACTTGGTTCGCAGCTGCATTGCCATCGGCATCTTTGAGCTGGGCGACAACAGTTGCGGGAGATTCTATGGATAGGCTACTAGTTGTTGCGCAGCCATTGGGAATATCGCTGATGCCATTACAGTCGTAGAGGGTTAAGGAAAGCGCTGCGGTGCCTGTGCCATCGCCGTCGCCATCACCATCTCCGCCCCCGCTATCGCCACCAAGGTTAAAATCGTCCCCACCACCACAGGCAAATAGAAAAGAGCAAAGTAACACTAAGCATCCACGCTTAAACCACGTCATCAGATTTCCTCCTGAATGTCGGAACTACCCTGTCCCGACTTGTCCTTGTAGTTTTATAAAACACACCAGCGCCTATTTTGCGGAACAAATTCCAGTAAATAACAGAGAGTTGGGATGTAGTTTGAGTTCGAGGGGAGGGTTTAATTGAGATCAAACTAATCATCCGCAACAGTGGTTATTTGCTGGAGCTACGGCGCGCATCGCACTACTATGAGCGTGCTTGTATGGAGGGGTTATGAATTTACGCGATTTAGAATATTTACTGGCGCTGCAGGAAGTGAAGCACTTTCGCAAGGCCGCTGAAAAGTGCTTTGTTAGCCAGCCAACCTTGAGTGGACAGATCTCCAAGCTCGAAGAAGAGCTCGGTCTACTGCTGATCGAACGAACCTCCCGTAAGGTTATCTTCACCCATGCTGGCGATGAGCTGGCTGCGCAGGCGCGCAAAATCCTGATGGAAGTCAAAGCCATGAAGGACATGGCCAAGAGCTTTCAGGCGCCAATGGCCGGCCCACTGCATATGGGCTTAATCCCTACCGTTGCGCCTTACTTGCTACCGCGCATCGTGCCGCATATTCGCGAGACCTTTAAAGATATGGAGCTGTTCCTCTATGAAGAGCAGACCCATGTATTGCTGCAGCGCTTAGATGAAGGCGAGATTGACTGTCTGGTATTGGCCTACCTGCCTGAGATGGAGCGCTTCGGCTCCATCGACCTTTACCACGAATCGCTGATGTTGGCGCTTCCGCCACAGCACCCTTGGAATGCGCGCGAGGAAGTCGAACTGGGTGCGCTTAAGGGCGAACAACTGTTGATGCTGGAAGACGGACACTGTCTGCGCGACCAAGCCATGGACTACTGCTTTAACGCCGGCGCCTCAGAGGACACCAGCTTTAAGGCGACCAGCCTTGAGACCTTGCGCCATATGGTGGCGGCCGGTATGGGGATGACCTTGTTGCCAGAGTTGGCGGTGCCTTCGACAAAACAGTCTGAAGGTGTGGTGTATCGGCCATTCTGCCCTGAGCAGCCAACCCGCCTTATTAGTATGGTGTACCGTCAGAACTCGGTGCGTCGCCCCTGCTTTAACGAACTCGCTGCCCTCATTCAAAAGCACTGGAGCGAGGCTTAATTAACTAAAAAGGCCCCTGTAGTGATACAGGGGCCTTTTGCTATCAGTATCCGCTTGTTCTCGGCAATCTAGAACAGCTCGTCATCCTCAGAATCAAACACCGAGCCTGACTGCTGTCGGCTGTAGCGTTTTGGCTCCGAGCCCTGCTCAAAGTACTCAAAGCGGGTGGTGTGATCGCTCTTGTTGGTTAGCAAACCGCTGCTACGGTCGATGCGCACCGTAGACACCCCTTCTGGCACTCTAAACGGCTTGTTGTCCACGCCATCCAGTGCCACCTGCATGTAATCAATCCAGGCTGGTTGGGCGGTACGCGCACCGAACTCTGAACCCGTCACTTGGTTTCGGCCCAAGTTGTTGTTGTAACTCGCTTGGCCTAGGGTGCGGTTAAAGTCATCGAAGCCAATCCATGAGGTGACGACCAAGTCCTGGCTGTAACCTGAGAACCACGCATCTTTGGCATCGTTGGTGGTACCGGTTTTACCGGCGATATCACGACGCTTAAGCTGCTGTGCGGCGCGCCAGCCAGTGCCATTCCAGCCGGTTTTATGCGACCAGTTTCCGCCGCCCCAGATCGCACTGTTGAGTGCTTGGGTGACCAAGAAGGCATTTTGCTCGGAGATAACTCGCGGTGCCAAGTTGTAGTGTGGCGCTTGTTCACAATCGCTTTGTTCGGGCTCTTCACATAGCGCTGCAGCTAGCTCACCCGCGACTTGGCGATGCTGCTCAAAGGCCGCCAACTCTTCCTCACACTCGCTACAGGCTAGTTGAGGCTCGGCTTGGTAGATGACCTCGCCCATGCTGTCTTCGACCCGTTCGATAAAGTAGGGGCTGACCAGATAGCCGCCATTGGCGAACGAGCCATAGGCGCTGGCCACTTGCATCGGAGTCAGTGAGGCCGAGCCAAGCGACAAGGTCTCGTTACGCGGCAGCTCATCGGCTGGGAAGCCGAACTTCGCTAGGTGATCAATCACCTGCGGTACACCGAGTTGGCGGATCAAGCGCACCGATACCACGTTCTTGGATTGTGCCAAGGCAACGCGTAGTCGCATCGGGCCATCGTAGACCTCGGGCGAGTTGCGCGGACGCCATGCCACGCCCATCGCCTGATCCCAGCGATTAATCGGCGCATCGTTGACCAGTGAGGCTAGGGTCATGCCCCGCTCAAAGGCGGCGGAGTAAAGGAACGGCTTGATGTTCGAGCCCACCTGACGGCTGGCTTGGGTTACCCGGTTAAACTTGCTCTGGTTGAAGCTAAAGCCGCCAACCAGTGCGCGCACTGCGCCATCATTGGGTGACAGGGCCACCAGTGCCGCGCCGGCATCGGGCAGTTGGCTTAATCGGTAGGCCAGAGCAACTTCAGTTTGCGCCTCAACGGCGTCTGCTTCCTCAGCCATACCTTCTTGGGCAAGGGCTTCGCCTTCGGTCTCGACGGGCTCCTCTGCGTTTACCGGCAAGGCCTCAACCCAGATTACATCGCCGCTGGCCAATATCTCCGAAGGCGACTTAGGTGCTGGCCCCTGGCGGCTATCGGTAATAAAGCGGCGCGCCCATTTCATGCCATCCCAGTCTATGGTGCCAGACTTGCCACCCTTAACCAGAATACTGGCGTCGGTTTCACCAACCTCTAATACCACGGCCGCGCGCAGTGGTCCGTAGTTCGGGTAGCTACGTAGGCGCTCAATCAATGCTTCAGTAGACTCGGCCTCTTGGCCGTCTTCCCAAAGCTTGGCGATGGCGCCGCGGTAGCCATGACGGTGGTCATAGGCTAGCAGGTTATCGCGCAGAGCTTGCTCGGCGGCCTGTTGATGCTTGGCATTGATGGTGGTGTATACATCCATCCCGCTGGAGTAGGCCTCTTCACCGAAGCGTTCAAGCATCTCCTGACGAACCATCTCAGCGAGGTAGGGGGCGGGCAGGGTGATCTCGGCGCCGTGATAGGTGGCGGTGATCTCTGCATTATTGGCTTCATCAAACTCGGCTTGGGTGATGTAACCTGTGGTCAGCATACGCCCCAGTACCACTCTGCGACGCTCGCGGGCGCGCTCAGGTGAGCGGATCGGGTTCAGCGCAGAAGGCGCTTGTGGCAGGCCTGCGATCACGGCAATCTGCGCCAGTGTTAGCTCTTCAACGTCTTTACCATAGTAAACTTGAGCGGCAGCGCCGACACCGAACGAGCGGTAACCCAGTGGGATCTTGTTTAAGTAGAGCGCCAGGATCTCGTCTTTGCTGAGTTCCCGCTCGATTTTGATGGCTAGGAAGATCTCTTTAATCTTCCGGATATAGGTCTTCTCCCGGGTCAGGAAGAAGTTTCGCGCCACCTGTTGGGTGATGGTACTCGCGCCCTGGCTCTTCTCTCCCGTCACCGCTAAGTTGACCGCCGCACGGGTGATGCCGATGGGGTCAATACCGGGGTGCTGGTAGAAACGATTGTCTTCGGTGGCCAGTACCGCTTGGATCATCTGCTCTGGCACATCGTCTAGCGCTAGTGGGATCCGGCGTTGCTCGCCAAATTGTGAGATGAGTTCACCATCGGCGCTGAACACCCGCATCGGGGTTTGTAGCTGCACGTCTCTTAAGGTGCTGACATCGGGGAGTTGTGGGGCAAAGTAGAAGTACAAGCCCAGTACTCCGGCAATGCCGCAAAAAAGCCCAAAAACGCCTAGCGCCAGCAATCGTTTAAGCCATTTCATTGAAAATCGTTGTACTCCATTCGGTTAGGCGCCGATTATATCGTCAATCTGTGAAGCGTTTCGACAACTTTCAGATATCTGTTAGCGAGGATGGGTTTTAGGTTCTATGTTCATTAGTACTGTAAGTCGTTAATTTTAATCACTGTTGGCGAAAATTCATGCTAATTAAAGGAAGAAATAGCACGCCAGCGTTGTTTGGTATTGATTTCGGCAGTTCGACTATCAAAGGAATGTTGCTCACCAAACAGGGCGAAGGCTACAGTGTGGAAGCGATTGCGTCTGAGGCGATGCCCGAAGGCGCTTGGGTCGATCATCAAATTGGCGCCCCTGACGATATCGTAGCTGCGCTGGAACGCCTGCGGGGCAAGTTGCCGGGAAAGATCCGCCGTGTAGCTACGGCGGTCTCCGGTAATCAGGTGATTACCAAAGTCATCCAGTTAGATAACGGCCTTTCTGAACTTGAGCTAGAGAGCCAAGTAGAGCTGGAAGCTGAAAAAAATATTCCGTTCCCCATCGATGAAATCAGCCTCGACTTCGAAGTGCTGGGCGAGAACCCCAACGATTCACGGCGCGATGATGTGCTGCTAAGTGCTGCTCGCTCCGAGATGGTCAACACTTTGGCCGAAGTGCTCTCTGAGGCGCATTTTCAAGCCCAAGTGGTGGACGTGCAAAGCCATGCGCTCGGACGCGCCTGGCAGTTCCAGCTCAGCTATCAACAAGACCCCTTGGCCCAAGAAGGCGTCGTCGCACTGATCGACATTGGCGAGCGCACCATGAACTTTGCGGTGCTCACCAAAGGCGAGGTGATCTACAACCGCGAGCAGAATTTCGGTGGCGAGCAGTTCGCGCTGCAAGCCGCCCCCCTTGCCCAGATGAAACCTGACGAAGCCAACCAAGCCTGGCAAACCCTAACCTTATCTGAAGAAGTGCTGCAAATGGCCTATCCGCAGTATGTGCAATCCTTGGCCCAGCAGATAAAGCGCCAGCTGTCGCTGTTTATCTCCTCCAGCGGCTATAAAAATGTCGATGCGATTGCGATTAGCGGTGGGGTCAGCTTGGATGGCGAAATCGTCACCCAGCTTAAAGGTGAGCTGGACTTGCCCTTGATTGTCGCCTGCCCATTTGAGTGCATGCCCTTATCGGCCTCGATTCAGGGGCGCAACATGTACCTCGAAGAGGGGGCCAAATACATGACCGCGTTGGGGCTGGCCTTGAGGAGCTTTGATCATGTCTAAGATCAACTTGCTCCCATGGCGCGAGGAGCGCAAGGCCAAGCGCAAGCAGCAGTTCTGGCTCAGTTTTGGCTTGAGTGTCATGTTAACCGTTGTCGCCCTAGCCGGGGTGCAGTTTTATATCAATGGCTTGCAGAAGGCGCAGAGCGCTCGCAATCAGTATCTTGATACCCAAATCGTGATTCTGGATGCGCAAATCGGCGAAATCCGCGCCATCAAGGCGCGCAAGCAGGCCTTGGAAGAGCGAATTGCTCTGATTGAACGACTGCAACTACGCCGTAATCTGCCTACTAAGATGTTTAATCAGCTGCCGCTTATCACCCCGGAAGGGGTCTACCTCGATGAGCTTAGCTACGCAGGCCTTAACTTGGCGCTAGATGGGATGAGTGAGGCCAATTACCGGGTCGCCAGTTTTATGCGCAACATCGAGCAGCGCAGCTGGTTGGCGGTGCCGCAGATCTCATCGATTGTGGCGCAAGAGAGTGAAGACGAGCGGCTTAATCTGAGCCGCTTTCATATCGATGTCACCATCGAGCTGGTTCAACCCGACAAGGAGAGTGAAGATGGATCTTCAGCAGCTCAATGAGTTGGACTTTGAGAACATCGAGTCTTGGCCCAAGGTTGCCAAGGGGATCTTTGTGTTGGTGGTGTGTATCGGCCTGGCCGTGGTGTATTACTACTTTCAACTATCCGACGAGCGAAAGCAGCTCGAGAGCCTACAAGCCCGAGAACTGGAACTACGCTCCTCATTTGAAGCCAAGGCGGCGGTTGCTAGCTATCTGCCGGTCTACAAAAAGCAGGTAGAGAAGATGGAGGAGGCCTTCGACACCTTGCTCAGACAGTTGCCGGAGCAACATGAGATCCCTGGCCTTATCGATGAGCTGAGCTTTGTGGGTATCGATAATGGCCTAGAGTTTAAGCAGCTGACCTGGCTGGAAGAGCAAGAGCAGGACTTCTCCATCGAACTGCCCATCGCCATCGAAGTCACCGGCGGCTATCACCAGCTGGGTGAGTTTGTCAGTGCAGTCGCGGCGCTGCCGCGGATTGTGATTCTCGACCAGTTCTCCATCAAGCAACTCACTGCCGATGACCGCTTGCAGATGAGTCTGCTGGTGAAAACCTACCGCTATAAAGAAACACCGCCAGAGGAGCAGCCATGAAGTATCTGGTCGGTTTAGTTCTCGCTTTTGGCTTAGTGGCCTGCCAGCCCACTCAAGACAACCTTGAGCTGTATGTGGCAGAAGTAAAAGCACGTAAATACCCGCTCGAAGAAGACATTCCCGAGATTGTTCATTTCGAGCATCTCAGCTACCAGAGCAGCGAGCTGCGCTCACCGTTTTTACTGCCCAAGCCAGAGGTTGAGATTGCTCCCGCTGAAGAGTTGGTGGTCGATTGTGACTTTCAGCCCGATTGGCAGCGAGCCAAGGGGCCATTAGAGCTGGTGTCTTTATCGAGTATGTCGATGCGCGGCGTGGTGTGGCAGGACAGCACGCCATGGGCGCTGGTTGAGGCGGGCTCTCAGGTGCACCGTTTAAAAGTCGGTGACTACTTGGGCTTACATCGGGGGCAGATCACCAGCATCGAGCCCTCTGCAATAAACATCACAGAAGAAGTAGAAGACGGTAAAGGATGTTGGAGCAAGCGACTCACCCAACTCGCGCTTGACCAGTCTTAATTTAGGGATAAAACAGGCATGAATGGAATGATGCTTAAGAAGTGGTGGAATCGTGTGCTTGGACTGAGCCTGGTAATGGCCATGGTCTCTTCAGTGCAAGCTGCGCAGCTTACCGAGGTTAAAACACAGTCCTTGGCCAATGGCGTGATCGAACTGCTGTTTCAGTTTGATGGCCAAGTGACTGGCGTGAGCGACCAGCTGGCCTATGCGCCGAACCAGATTGTTCTAAGCATTCCCGAGGCGCGCTCAGCGCTCTCGCTCAATCCGGTCCCCTTAAACTTCGATGGTCTGCAGCAGCTGACGACTGAGCGCAAGGCGGGGCTACTGAGCGTAGAGATTGGCTTAGATAAACTGATGCCCTATCAGCTTAAAAATGAAGGCGATGCCCTGCGCCTATTGGTTGGCGCGCCTCCGCAGGCCGATTTTACCTCGCGCTCCACAGAGCAAATCAACCAAGTGGTGGGGCTGGATTTCCGCCGCGGCAAGCAAGGCTCAGGGCAGTTGATGATCTCGCTGAATAACCGCGCCATCGCCGCCGATATTGAGCGGCGCGATCAAAGCCTGACCATCAACCTGTTTAATACCGGTGTGAGTAGTGAGCTGCTGTACATCATGGATGTGGTCGACTTCGCCACGCCGGTCCAGCAGGTAGAGGTGTTTGAAGAGCCCGGTAAGGTGATGCTGGTGATGAATGTCGACGGCGAGTTCGACTATCGCTACGACCAAAGTGAGTCGCTGTTGATGGTGGAAGTAAAGGCGGTTGAAGAGAAGGTCAGCGAACAGCAGCAGGTCTACCAAGGCAAACCGATTTCGCTCAACTTCCAAGACATCCCAGTGCGCACTGTGCTGCAGCTTATCGCCGATTTCAATCAGTTCAACCTGGTCACCACCGACACGGTGAGCGGCAACATTACCCTGCGTATGGACAATGTGCCGTGGGAGCAGGCGCTGGATATCATCCTCAAAGTTAAAGGGCTGGATAAGCGACTGGAGAACAACGTACTGTTAGTGGCCCCGGCCGCCGAGCTAGCCGAACAAGAACGCCAGCAACTCGAGAGCGCCCAACAGGTGGCTGAGCTGGCGCCGCTTTACTCCGAGTACATGCAGATTAACTATGCCAAAGCCGTGGAGCTGGCCAACCTGCTGCAAGGCGATCAGGTCTCTTTGCTTTCCGAGCGTGGTTCGGTGGCGGTGGATGAGCGGACCAATACCTTGCTGGTAAAAGATACCGAGCAGTCATTGGCCAGCATCAAGCAGATGTTAGACAAGCTGGATGTGCCGGTTAAACAGGTGGTAATCGAAGCGCGTATGGTTACCGTCGCCGACGATGTAAACGAAGAGTTGGGCATCCGCTGGGGCGTCACCAATAATGCCGACTTGGGCAACTCCACCGGGATTACCTCCGGTACCCTTGAGGGGGCCAACAACATCCTATCGGATGTGGTGAACGGCACCACCACCAGTTTGGAGAACATTGACGATCGTCTGAACGTTAATCTGCCGGTGCAAAACCCGGCCGGTACCTTGGCCTTTCAAGTGGCGCAATTTGCTAACGGTCAGATCCTCGACTTGGAGCTGTCGGCTCTTGAGCAAGAAAACAAAGGGGAGGTGATCGCCAGCCCGCGTATTACCACCGCCAACCAAAAGCCCGCTTATATTGAGCAAGGTCGTGAAATCCCCTACGTGGAGGCCTCCTCAAGCGGTGCGACTTCGGTCACCTTCAAAAAAGCGGTGTTAGGACTGAAGGTAACCCCGCAGATCACCCCCGATGGTAACGTGATCCTGGACTTGGTGATTACCCAGAACAGCGAGGGCGATGCCGTGCAAACCCCCACCGGTTTGGCCGTAGCCATCGATACTCAAGAGATTGCCACCCAAGTGTTGGTAAAAAATGGCGAGACCATCGTGCTGGGTGGCATCTACCAACAAGAGTCGGTGGATCGGGTCACTAAGGTTCCAGTATTGGGCGACATCCCCGGTTTCGGCTTTCTGTTCCGTAACACCGTGGCTAGCGTAAGTAAGCGGGAACTACTGATCTTCGTAACACCGCGAATTCTGGTCGACGCGCTTTAGACGATAAACAGCGGGTTTGAGCGAGGGCGTTAAGCCCTTTGCCCAAGCCAATCTTCACGCCGTTTTTGGGGCGTTATTAGCGGTTGCATAACAACCCCTCAAGCTGAGATAATCCCCGCCCTGATCTTTTTACTAAGGTTGGTTAACGGCACTCCGCAAGGCGGAGTTAAACAGACAAAGACAGTAAATTGAATAAACATGGCTGAGAAACGAAATATCTTCCTTGTCGGACCAATGGGTGCTGGAAAGAGCACTATCGGTCGTCATCTTGCACAACAACTACACATGCAGTTCTATGATACCGACCACGAAATTGAGCGTCGCACTGGTGCTGATATCGCTTGGGTTTTCGATGTAGAAGGTGAAGATGGCTTCCGCGTACGTGAAGAGGGTGTGATTGATGATCTGACCCAACTCCAAGGTATTGTATTGGCAACCGGCGGCGGCTCGGTAATAAGCAAAGAAAGCCGTAACCGCTTGTCTGCGCGCGGTATCGTTGTTTATCTGGAGACGACTATCGACAAGCAGTTTGCCCGTACCCAGCGCGACAAACGTCGTCCGCTGCTGCAAAACGACGAGCCAAGAGATGTACTGGAGTCACTGGCTTCAGAGCGCAACCCGCTGTACACCGAGGTTGCTGACTACACCGTTCAAACCGATGACCAAAGCGCTAAATCTGTAGCCAATCAAATTATCGAAAAACTAGGATTCTAAGACCACGATGGAACGTCTTACCGTTGCTCTAGGAGAGCGCAGCTATCCCATCTCGATCGGGCAGGGCTTATTAGTCCAGCCCGATTTGTTTCTAGGGGCCATTGCCAGCAAAAAGGTAATGGTGGTAACCAATGAGACCATTGCGCCACTCTATTTAGAGCAGCTTAAGGCGAGCCTGGAAGGTTTGGTCGTCGACACAGTGATACTGCCCGACGGCGAGCAACACAAGAATCTGGAAGTACTGAATCAGATCTTCAGCGCCTTACTCGAGCAGCTGCATAGCCGCGATACCACCATTGTGGCATTAGGTGGCGGTGTTATCGGCGATATGGCCGGTTTTGCCGCGTCTTGCTATCAGCGCGGCGTACCGTTCATTCAGGTGCCCACCACGCTGCTCTCGCAGGTAGACTCATCGGTAGGCGGTAAAACCGCGGTTAACCACCCGATGGGCAAGAACATGATCGGGGCCTTCTACCAGCCCAAGTCGGTGGTAATTGATATCGATTGCCTGAAGACCTTGCCAGAGCGCGAGCTAAGCGCGGGTCTGGCCGAGGTGATCAAGTACGGTATTATCTATGATTTTGCTTTTTTCGAGTGGTTGGAAGCCAATCTCGATGCGCTGCTGGCGCTAGAGCCTGAAGCGATGAGCTATGCGATTGCTCGCTGCTGCGAAATCAAAGCCGAAGTGGTCAAGCAGGATGAGCGCGAGAGCGGCATCCGTGCATTGCTGAATCTGGGCCATACCTTTGGCCACGCCATCGAGGCTGAGCAAGGCTACGGCCAGTGGCTGCACGGTGAAGCGGTCGGAGCGGGTATGGTGATGGCGGCCCATTGTGCTGAGCTGCTGGGGCTGGTTGATCAGGCGCAAGTGGCGCGCATGACGGCCTTGATCGAGCGCGCCAAGCTACCGGTGAGCCCACCGAGCGAAATGGGCGTTGAACAGTTTTTACCGCATATGTTGCGCGACAAGAAAGTCCTCAACGGGGTACTGCGATTGGTGTTGCCTACGTCAATAGGTAGCGCGAAAGTGGTTGATACAGCTAAGGAAAGTGATATAAAAGCAGTCATCGAACGAGTCCGATAAGAGTAGAACATGGTTAAACAACAGCAAGCTGCGATCTATGCACCCTTGCAGAGTCAGATCCAGCTATGCGAGCGCATTATTACCCAGGTTCGCTTCAGCTCTAGAATGATTACCGTCCGCGGTGACGCGGGTGGAGGCAAGTCCGCCGTTGCGGGCTTGCTGCTGGAACAAAGCGCCTTTGCTAATCAAGCCTTACTGACCTTAAAAGCCGCAACTGACGACAGCGAAGTCCGTCAGACCCTGCTGCAACAGCTGCTCCATGAGCCGCTGTTTAACCCTGCCGATCCCTTGCTAGACAGCTTCCAGCGTAACCTGGAGCAGGCTGAGTCAGGGATTCTGGTGATCATCGATAATGCCGAACATCTATCCGCCAAGCTGCTGCAAGAGTTGGTCGCGTTGATGCAAGCCTTTGCCAAGCATCAGCCCCATCCGCTGTCAGTGGTCTTGCTCCACAGCGAAGCACTCAGTGATGTGAGCGCCTTGGCGGGTGCCCACCCGCTGCAGATGGATGTGGCCGCGCTGAGCTTTCGCGAGTCGATGTTGCTTGCGACCACGCTGTTTCGCCGCGCCAGTTATCAAGCCAAGGTGGAGAACCGCGAGGCTATCGAGCAGCATATCGATGGGGCGAAAGGTAACCCAAGGCAGATTTACCAATTTGTGGATGAGATAGTTAACGGAGAGCTACCCATGAGTGATGCCCCAAGTAACAATCGCAGCAAGATTTCCTTCGTTCTCGCACTAATTCTGATCGCCGCGGTGGCTGGCCTGCTGGTTCAGGTGCTCTCGGAGTCGGGTAGCGATAACGATGAGCAGGAAGCGCGCATCGAAGTACCGCTGTTGGAAGAGCATCAAACAGAGCTGCTCGCTGAGCCTGCCGATGCCGTGAGCGCCACTAATCCGCGTCGCCTGCCGGGCTCGGCTGAAAGCGATGATGTCGAGTTGCCCGAGTTGGTGAGCGGTAATGGCGTTGAGCTAGGCTCAAGCAGTGACAAAGATGAGCTACGGGTTATCGTGGAAGACGAAGTAGTCAATCGCTTGCTAGCAGAGCAGAGCCAGCCCGCTAGCGAACAGCCAGTGGTAGAGCTTGAATCTGAGCTGTCGGTTGATGAGCCTGCAGAGGCTGAATCATCGGATCCCATCCCTGCGCAGTTACCTGAAACCGAGCAAGCCGAGGCGGCTATCGAAGAAGCCGCCGAAGAGGATGTCGCCATCAAAGTGACTGACGTCAAAGCGATGCTGCTGGAGCTACCCGAGAGCAACTACACGCTACAGTTGATGGCGCTCAAGAGTCGCCAAACGGCCGAGAGCTTTGTATCGTCACGTCAGTGGCAAGAGCCAGTATGGGTATACCGTTCGGAGACCACGCCAAACGCCCCCTACCGAATTATCTACGGTAATTTTGATAAACGCAGTGACGCGACCAGTGCCCGTAGCCGCCTGAAAGAACAGGGCCTTGATTCGCTGCTCAAGCAGTTTAAGCAAGTCCAGTTCGAGATAAATAACTAACTTGCATGAAGAAAACCCGCGCTTTTCTCAAATGGGCTGGCGGTAAGTATGGCCTGGTAGAAGATATTCAAGCACAGCTCCCGAAAGGGGAGCTGTTGGTTGAGCCCTTTGTGGGCGCTGCATCGGTATTTATTAATACCGATTTTCCGCGTTACTACCTCACCGATATCAACGCGGATCTGATCAACCTGTATCAGATCCTGCAGCGTCAGCCCGGGCAGTTCATTGTCGATGCGCGTGACTACTTCTCTGCCGAGAACAATGACTCAGAGCGTTACTACCAGTTTCGAGAGCAGTTTAATGGCACCAGCGACCCTTACCTGCGCTCGCTACTGTTCTTGTACATGAACCGCCACGGCTACAACGGCTTGTGCCGTTACAACCGCAAGGGCGGCTTTAACGTGCCGTTTGGTTCTTACAAGCGCCCGTACTTCCCCGAGCATGAGATGTGGGTGTTTGCCGAAAAGGCCAAGCGCGCCACCTTCGAGTGCTGCTCCTACGTGGATACCTTTGCCAAGGTCAAGCAAGGTGATGTGGTGTACTGCGATCCCCCGTACGCGCCGCTTAGCCCTACCGCCAGTTTTACCAACTATGCCAGCAAGGGCTTTAACCGCGCCGATCAGGAAAAGCTCGGCGAGCTGGCCGGAGAGGCTCAGCGCCGCGGCGCCACGGTATTGATCAGCAACCATGATCTGGATTTTACCCGCGACATCTATCGCGGCAGTAAGCTCAAAGAGTTGAGTGTAAAGCGCACCATTAGCCGCAAGGGCCATCAGCGCCTGAAGGTGGGTGAGTTGCTAGCCTTGTACAAGGCGTAACTCGCTCGGCAGGCCAAAGCGCTAAGTCACCAGACTCACCACCCCGATTAGCAACAACACAAACAGCACAATCATCACCACGCCCAGCAGGATGATCTTGGGCAGGCTGCCGTACTGAAAATCGGTTTTACGCTGCTGTTCGGATTGCACCCCGAGCAGCGCCGCCAGCACGCTTCTTAAGGCCGAAGGAGGTTTCGCCGCCATCATCGCTTCCTTGTCATGATTCCTTGGTGATTCGGTTTGGCTCACGGCCATCGCTGAGTTAAAATTGCCCACCTTTGTGATCCACCCATTTAATTTGCTGGCGAAACCACTATGACCAAGCCTTACCTGATTGCTCCTTCTATTCTAGCCGCAGACTTTGCCCGTTTGGGTGAAGAGGTTGAAAACGTGCTGAATGCAGGCGCCGATGTTGTGCACTTTGACGTGATGGATAACCACTACGTGCCTAACCTAACGTTCGGCCCAATGGTATGTAAGGCGCTGCGTAACTACGGCGTGACTGCGCCCATCGACGTGCACCTGATGATTAAGCCGGTAGATGCTTTGGTACCTGAGTTTGCCAAGGCCGGTGCCAGCATGATCACCTTCCACGCGGAAGCCTCTGAGCATATCGACCGCACCATCCAGCTCATCAAAGAGCATGGCTGTCAGGCCGGCCTAGTGTTTAACCCAGCCACCCCGCTGCACTACCTTGACCACGTGATGGACAAGCTGGATTTGATCCTGC
Source organism: Aliagarivorans taiwanensis DSM 22990 (assembly GCF_000429505.1). Lineage (GTDB taxonomy): Bacteria > Pseudomonadota > Gammaproteobacteria > Enterobacterales > Celerinatantimonadaceae > Aliagarivorans > Aliagarivorans taiwanensis. The sequence goes on from NZ_AUBZ01000042.1 coordinate 16,278, forward strand.
TGATGTCGGTCAACCCGGGCTTCGGTGGTCAGAAGTTCATCCCGTCTACTTTGGACAAACTACGCGAAGTGCGTCGCCGCATCGACGAGAGCGGCTATGACATCCGTCTGGAGATCGATGGCGGCGTTAGCGCCGATAACATCGCAGAGATTGCCGAAGCAGGTGCCGACATGTTTGTGGCGGGCTCGGCCATCTTCAGCAAGCCAGATTACAAGGCAGTAATCGATGACATGCGCCAAGCATTGGCCAAGGTTAAGTAGTTGGAGCCGAGAATGAAACACCTGCAGGATATCGAGCTGCTGATATTTGACCTGGACGGGACGCTGGTGGACAGCGCCCCCGATCTGGCCCTGTCGATTAACGCCATGCTGGAGCAGCTTGGCCGCGACACCTTCGATGAACAAACCATTCGTCACTGGGTGGGTAATGGCGCTGAAGTACTGATTAAACGCGCCCTCAGCGGTGCTAGCGAGATTGCACCGGGTATTAGCGACGAGCTCTACCTACAGGCGCGCGAGGCGTTTATGGCCTATTACACCGAGCACCTGTGTGTGGCCAGTAAGCTCTACCCCGGCGTGGCCGAAGCGCTTGAAGCGCTGCAGTCAGAATCTCGACCGATGGCGATTGTCACCAACAAGCCGGGATGCTTTACCCTGCCACTGCTCGAAGAGCTGGGGATTGCCCACTATTTTAGCCTGGTGTTGTCTGGCGACAGCCTGCCGAAGAAAAAGCCTGATCCGCTGCCGCTGCTGCACACCGCCGAGCACTTTTCGGTGGCGCCAGAGCGCATCCTGATGATTGGCGACTCAAAAAATGACATTCTTGCCGCAAAAGCGGCGGGCTGTCAGGCGTTGGGCTTGACCTATGGCTACAACTACGGTGAAGATATCGCCCTTAGCCAGCCAGAAGCAGTCAGCAGTGACTTACGCGAGCTGGCGCAGTGGCTGGAAGATGCCGCCGCTGTTGATCTCCAATAACGTATCCAAGTGAAGTAGGAAGAAAATGACTAAACCCGTAATTCTAAGTGGGATTCAGCCCTCCGGAAAAATGACCATTGGTAACTACGTTGGTGCGATCAACCAGTGGCTTAAGATGCAGAATGACTATGAATGTCACTTTATGCTGGCTGACTTGCACGCAATTACGGTTCGCCAAGAGCCTGAGCAGTTCAAGACTCAAGTACTGGACGGATTAGCTACCTACCTGGCATGTGGCCTGGACCCGAAACAGAGCGTTATCTTCGTGCAGTCTCAGGTGCCTGAACACGCACAGCTGGCTTGGATCCTTAACTGCTACACCCAGATGGGTGAGCTGAACCGGATGACCCAGTTCAAGGACAAATCTGCCAAGCACGCCAACAACATCAATGCCGGCCTGTTCACCTACCCATCGCTGATGGCGGCTGACATTCTGCTGTATCAGGCGGATGCCGTACCAGTGGGCGACGACCAGAAGCAACACCTGGAGCTGACCCGCGATATTGCCTACCGCTTCAACTCGGCGTACGAGGACGTGTTCAAGGTGCCTGAGCCGTATATCCCTGAGTTCGGCGCGCGGATCATGTCGCTGCAAGAGCCGACCAAGAAGATGTCTAAATCGGATGAGAACCCGAAAGCCTTTGTGCTACTGAGCGACACGCCAAAGCAGATCGCCAAGAAGATTAAAGCGGCGGTGACCGACTCAGACGAGCAGGCGCGCATCTACTTCGACCGTAACGAGAAGCCGGGCGTCTCGAACCTGCTAACCCTACAATCGGTTGCCACCGGCAAGAGCATCGATGAGCTGGTCGCTAGCTACGAAGGTAAGATGTACGGCCACCTCAAAGTCGATACCGCCGATGCGGTAGTGGCCATGCTAGAGCCGGTGCAGCAGCGCTTCCAAGAGATCCGCGAAGATGCCGACTACCTGGACAGTGTGATGAAAGATGGCGCTGAGCGCGCCAGCGCTGTGGCGCTTAAGACGCTGGACAAGGTGAAGGAAGTGGTTGGCTTTATCAAACGCCCCTAGGTCTTACTGCTTGTTAACGTACAAACCCGGCTTTTGCCGGGTTTGTTGTTTGTAGGGGTTCGGTTTTTGAGGAGCGCTGTGGCTACAGGTTAATCGGCGGTGTTAGCGGCTGTTGCGCGGTGTGCATGCCAGCGCGTTGCCACACCTGCTGCGGAGCGTGCTCGCTCTTGTAGAAAAACAAGCTCACACTGCCCAGGTTCAGGCCCCATTTGCTCGCCTTGGCCCGGTTGATTAACACATTGCCTGGCTGCAAAAACATCCAATCATCGAAGTTGACCTGCCAGGTGCGCCCATCCACCTCGAGGGCGAGCCGGTATTGCCAGCGCAGTGCATTGCCTGCCTGCTCGCCGTGGGCTTGGCCAATCACATCATCGGCGAAGCCGACATACTTACCATCGCCTAACAGCTTGATGTGCCAGACGCGCTGTTGCAGCTCGCCATCGTCGAACACAAAGCGCTCGTCGAGCACCAGCATATCGCCTTCTACTATCCCGGTGATGTCCACGGTAAAGCTGCGCTTAAGGTTGCCGAAACGGTCTTCAAACACCCCCCAGGCCTGGGTGCGTCCCTCGAAGAAATCTTCCAACACCAGAACCGGAGAACTTTGGTCGAACTGATTGATCTTCATACTGTTGCAACTCACTGTGCTTAGTAACACGATACCAATTACCAGCCAACGCATGGTAAACCCTCACTTGATGTGCTTATTTGTCTAACGCTGCTCTGAGGTGGGGCGATCAATAGTGGCCTAACGGTGAGTAAATTTGCTTTGCGCTGCGTTTTCGATTCAAATATGCGGCCTGTTGGCTGTTGCTCCGGATACCGCATGCTATTGATGATCGACAATTACGATTCGTTTACCTACAACCTGTTCCAATACTTCGCGCAGTTGGGACAGGAGGTTGTGGTTAAGCGTAACGATCAGATCAGCATTGACGAGATAGACGCCATGCAGCCCAGTGCCTTAGTGATCTCTCCGGGCCCTTGCACGCCCGATGATGCCGGGATCTCGCTGCAGGCCATCGACCATTTCGCCGGCAAGCTGCCGATCCTTGGCGTGTGTCTTGGTCATCAAGCCATCGCCCAACACTTTGGTGGCCGGGTTGTGCGGGCGCGCAAGGCGATGCATGGCAAGGTTACCGCCATTACTCACAACAACCAGTCGGTGTTTAGCGGCTTACGCCAGCCGCTGAAGGTGACCCGCTATCACTCTTTGGTGGTCGATAAAGCCAGCTTGCCCGAGTGCCTTAGCGTGACCGCCTGGACCGAGAATGAGCGAGGTGAGCCGGATGAGATCATGGGATTTCAGCATCAACACTTGCCCATCCATGGCGTGCAGTTTCATCCCGAGAGTATTCTGACCGAGCAAGGCCTGGAGCTGCTGGATAATTTCTTGAAAATCTGCTGAAAAAGCGCGTTAAATCCACGATAAAACCGCTTGAAAAAATATTCTCTTTGTTAGCATAATTACTCATCGCGTGCTGCTCTTCCTGCTTGAATCAAGGAGTTTGGCCTGCGGAATTATGCACTGAGGTGAATGCTCTGTTTTGAAATTTTCTACCGGAATAGCTTGAGATCTCGACAATTTAACGTTATTCTTAGGCTATCTTTTAGGACGAGTTTAACCTTTTGTTAACTCTTTTGAGGGCCTGCATAGCGCCCTCAGTGTTGAAGACAAGGAGTAAGTTTATGTCTCAGACCGTGGATCGCGCGTTATTCGATGAAGTCATGGTTCCCAACTATGCACCCTCTGCGGTGATCCCAGTGCGCGGCGAAGGCTCGCGTTTGTGGGATCAACAAGAGCGAGAATACATCGATTTCGCCGGTGGCATCGCGGTTAGCTGCCTGGGTCATTGTCACCCGGCGCTGGTTAATGCTCTGACTGAACAAGGCAACAAGTTGTGGCACCTAAGCAATGTGTTGACCAACGAGCCCGCCCTGCGTTTGGCCAAAAAGCTGGTGGACAATACCTTTGCCGAGAAGGTGTTCTTCTGTAACTCCGGCGCCGAGGCTAATGAAGCCGCTCTCAAGCTGGCACGTCGTTACGCCATCGATCACCACCACGCCAACAAAACCAAGATCATTGCCTTCGAACAAGGTTTCCATGGCCGTACCTTCTTCACCGTAACCGTAGGCGGTCAGGCCAGCTACTCCGAAGGGTTTGGACCAAAACCCGGTGATGTACAGCACATCCCTTACAACGATTTGGCGGCGCTCGAGCAGCTAATCGATGACGATACCTGTGCGGTAATGATGGAGCCGCTGCAAGGCGAGGGCGGCATCATCAGCCCTGATCTGAGTTTCGTGAAGCAGGTGCGCGAGCTATGTGACCGCCACAATGCCTTGCTGATCTTCGATGAAGTGCAAACCGGCGTAGGCCGCACCGGCGCGCTATATGCCTACCAAGGCCTTGGGGTGCAGCCAGATATCCTGACTTCCGCGAAAGCTCTCGGGGGCGGCTTCCCTATCGGCGCCATGCTCACCACTACCGAGATTGCCCAAACCTTTAAAGTGGGCACCCACGGCAGCACCTACGGCGGTAACCCGCTGGCCTGTGCGGTGGCGGAAACCGCCTTTGACCTGATCAACACCCCTGAGGTGCTGGAAGGCGTACAACAGCGTGAGCAGTGGTTCCGTGAGCAGTTGGCTGCGATTAATGCCAAGTACAACGTGTTCGCCGAGGTGCGGGGTAAAGGGCTGTTGATTGGCGCGGTACTCAACGAGCAATACCAAGGCCGTGCCCGCGATTTTCTGATGGCGGCAGCAGACTGTGGCCTGATGGTGTTGGTGGCTGGTGCCAACGTGGTGCGCTTCACTCCATCGCTGATTATCTCTGAAGCCGATGTTCGCGAGGGCATGCAGCGCTTTGAGCAGGCGGTAGCCAAGGTCGTTGCGGCCTAGGCGCCGCAACATCCATAACACTTACTGGATAAGGAGTTCCTGTAGATGTTAGTTATTCGACCGATCCGCGAAAGCGACTACCCGGCATTGCTACAGATGGCGGTGGAGTCAGGGGTCGGCTTTACCTCGCTGCCAGTGGACGAGCCGCTGCTGCGCTCCAAGCTGCAGCACTCGATCGCCTCGTTTGCCAGTGATACCCGCCAACCGGGCGATCAAACCTACCTGATGGTGGCGGAAGATAGCGCCACCGGCGAGGTGGTAGGCACCACGGCCATCGAGGCGGCGGTCGGGCTAAACAGCCCGTTCTATACCTATCATTTGGGCAAGGTGGTGCATGCCTCACGCAGCCTGAATGTCTATAACACCGTAGAAACCCTGACCCTGACCAATGATTACACCGGGGTCACCGAGCTGTGCACGCTGTTTTTGCGCGAATCTCACCGCCAAGGCAACAACGGTCGGCTGCTCTCTAAGTGTCGCTTCTTGATGTTGGCTCAGCATGCTGAGCGCTTCGCCGACTCGGTGATCGCCGAGATGCGCGGGGTTAGCGATGAGAATGGTCGCTCGCCGTTTTGGGCGTGGCTGGAAGAGCACTTCTTTAGTGTCGACTTCCCCACCGCCGACTACTTAACTGGCGTGGGCAACAAAGAGTTTATCGCTGAGCTAATGCCCAAGTACCCCATCTACGTCAGCCTGTTGAGCAAAGAGGCCCAGCAGGTGATTGGTGAGGTGCACGAGAAAACCCGCCCGGCGCTGAGACTGCTCGAATCGGAAGGCTTCTGCAAACATGGCTACGTCGACATCTTCGATGCTGGCCCCACCGTGGAGTGTCCACGCGAGCTAATTCACAGCGTTCGCCACTCAGCCCTCTATCAGGTTGAGGTGGCCGAACTCCCGCAAGACCAAGGCGGCGAAGAGCTGCTGTTGGCGAATACCAAGATGCAAGACTTCCGCGCTTGCGTCGCTCCCGTAGTGCGCCTCGATAAACAACGGATACAAGTCAGTGCTGAGGTAGCCAATGCCTTGCTGCTGAGTCATGGCGATAGCCTGCGGGCATGCGCACTGCGATTTGAGAAATAACAGGTGAAATGATGCAAGCAACCACACACTTGATTAACGGCCAATGGCAAGCTGGGCAGGGCTCGAGATTTCAATCCCTCGATCCGGCGAAGAATCAATTGCTATGGGAAGGGGCCAGCGCTTCTCCCGAGCAAGTCGACCAAGCGGTGGCGGCTGCGCGTGCGGCGCAGTTCGCTTGGTTCCAGTTGGGGCTGGAGCAGCGCTTGGTCATCATTAAGCGTTTCGCTGAGTTGTTGGCTGAGAACAAGACAGAGCTGGCGCAGGTGATCGCCCAAGAGACCGGTAAACCGCTGTGGGAGACTGCCACCGAAGTAGCCGCGATGATCGGTAAGATTGCCATCTCGGAGAAGGCCTATCTGGAGCGCACCGGCGAGAGCGAGCAGCAGCTGCCTGCCGCCACCGCGGTGTTGCGTCATAAACCGCACGGTGTGGTGGCGGTGTTTGGCCCCTATAACTTCCCCGGCCACCTGCCCAATGGCCATATTGTGCCAGCGCTGATTGCGGGCAACTGTGTGGTATTTAAGCCTTCCGAGCTCACCCCGCTAACCTCTGAGCGAGTAGTCGATCTGTGGCAGCAGGCCGGGTTGCCTGCGGGCGTACTGAACCTGGTGCAAGGCGAAGTGGAAACCGGCAAGGCGCTGGCAGGGCATGCCGGCATCGATGGCCTGTTCTTTACCGGCAGCTCGAACACCGGTCACCTGCTCCATCAGCAGTTTGCCGCTCATCCGGGCAAGATCCTGGCGCTGGAGATGGGTGGGAACAATCCGCTGGTAGTCGATGTGGTCGACGACGTTGACGCCGCGGTGCATGATATTGTGCAGTCGGCCTTTATCTCTGCGGGTCAACGCTGTACCTGCGCCCGTCGTCTGTTCCTACCGAACACCGAGCAAGGCGACCAGCTACTGAGTCGTTTACTTGAGGTTGCTGGCCAAATTGCCGTTGGCGATTACGATGCTGAGCCACAGCCGTTTATCGGGGCGATGATCTCAGCCAAGGCTGCGGCAGGGATGGTTAGCGCTCAGCAGCAGCTTGTTGAGCTGGGTGGCCGTAGCCTACTCGAGCTTTCTCAGGCCAGCCCTGAGCTGGGCTTTGTTTCGCCGGGGATTATCGATGTCTCGGATATCCAAGCGCTGCCCGATGAGGAGTATTTCGGCCCGCTGCTGCAAGTGATCCGCTATGACGACTGGGATTGGGCCATCGAGCAGGCTAACAACACCCGCTTTGGTCTGTCGGCGGGTCTGTTGAGCCGCTCAGAGGCGCGCTGGCAGGAGTTCTTGGCGCGAATTCGCGCCGGTATTGTTAACTGGAATCGTCCGATTACCGGGGCCTCAAGTGCAGCGCCCTTTGGTGGCGTAGGCGCATCGGGTAACCACCGCGCCTCGGCGCTGTATGCTGCCGACTACTGTGCTTACCCAGTGGCATCGATGGAAGGCGAGCAGTCGCTAATGCCTGAAAAGCTAGCGCCAGGCCTGCGTTTTTAACTTCGGGCCCAGGTTTTTAGCGAAGGTCTAAGCGTTTAGCGACAGGTCTAAGTGACAAGTGAGTTCCAGACAGTGGCAAGGAGGCTACATGACACCGCAACTGCTATTTGAACGCCTTTGGCAGCAATACCTCAGTGTATCCCCCAGCGCGGAGGCGATTCATCAGCTGCTTGGCCAAGGGGAGGCGATCATCAACGATCATATTGCCCTGCGCAGCTATAACCTCCCCGGGCAGGGCATCGCTGCCTTGGCCCAGCATTTGCTGGCGCTTGGCTATCGCGAGGGTGGCAGCTACCACTTCGCCAACAAGCATCTGGATGCGCGTCACTACGAGCACGACGATGAGCGTCTGCCCAAGGTGTTTATCAGCGAGTTGCAGGTGGAAAGCCTGTCAGAGCCCGCTCAGCAGCTGGTTCGCGCGTTAGCCGGGCAGGTCAGTAGTGAGCTATATCAGCAGCCTTCGGTGTTGTTCTCAGGGCGGCCTTGGCAGCTTAGTTACGCTGAGTACCAGAGTTTGCTGAGCGAGAGCGAATACGCCGCCTGGCTGGCCGCCTTTGGCTATCGCGCCAACCACTTCACCGTATCGGTCAATCACTTGAGTGGTTTCGGCAGCTTAGAGCAGGTGAATCAGGTGCTGCGTGAGGCGGGTTTTGCACTTAACAGCGTAGGGGGTGAGATCAAGGGATCGCCGGCGGTATTGCTGGAGCAGAGTGCCACGCTGGCAGACAAGGTGGAGGTGAGCTTTAGCGACGGCAGCTATACCATCCCCGCCTGCTTTTACGAGTTTGCCCGGCGCTACCCAGCGGCTGACGGCAAGCTCTATCAAGGCTTTGTGGAAGCCTCGGCGGATAAGATCTTCTCCAGTACCGATACCTCCCAGCAATAAGGACGGGTCACACAGATACAAAAAAGGCCGCTTGCGCGGCCTTTTGTCGTTACGGTCAGCCCTAGCGGGTGCCGTAAACTACGATGGTCTTACCATGAGCGGTAATCAAACCTTGCTCTTCCAGCATCTTCAGAATACGGCCCACGGTTTCGCGTGAACAGCCAACGATCTGGCCAATCTCTTGGCGGGTGATCTTGATCTGCATGCCATCTGGGTGAGTCATTGCATCGGGTTGCTTGGCGAGGTTAAGCAGCGTTTGTGCGATGCGACCGGTTACGTCCAAGAAGGCCAAATCGCCCACTTTCTGGCTGGTAACCTGCAGGCGCATAGCCATCTGACCGGATAAGCGCATCAGGATCTCAGGGTTAACCTGAATCAGCTGACGGAACTTTTTGTATGAAATCTCAGCCACTTCGCATGGGCTCTTGGCGCGGATCCAAGCGGTGCGGATGGGGTTTTCAGTGTCTTCAAACAGACCCAGTTCACCCATAAAGTCGCCCTGATTCAGGTAAGACAGGATCATCTCCTTGCCTTCCTCATCTTTGATCCGTACCGCAACAGAACCTTTAACGATGTAGTACAAGGTCTCGGCTTTTTCGCCGGCGTGGATCAGGGTGCTCTTTGATGGGTATTTATGAATGTGACAGTGCGAAAGGAACCATTCCATCACTGGATCAGCTTGGGGTTTGCCAATTACCATAAAGTAAATATCCTCAGTCTTTTTAACGACTTACTACTTCGTTGAGCAGCAAGCATTTTTATTGTTATGGTCATCCATTACTTGCCCTAGCATATTAGGCTTAAGTGCTCCCTGCAAGGCTTTCTCATCAGCAGCATACTTTATGCACTGGTAACGGAGATTGACCTAGATTAAGCTGTGCCGATTTTCATTTAGTCGGAGATATGTCGATGCAAGCCCGTGTGACCTGGTCGAATAAACTGCAGTTTGTTGGCCATAGCCAATCTGGCCACGAAATTATTATGGACGGTGAAGGCCAGAAAGGGCCGAGCCCGATGGAATATGTACTGATGGCCGCTGGTGGTTGTAGCTCGGTGGATGTGGTCAGCATTTTGGAGAAGGCGCGCCAACTCGTGACTGGTTGTCAGGTTGAACTGCAATCTGAGCGTGCAGAGAGTGCCCCTCGGGTGTTCACTAAGATTAACCTGCACTTTACCGTGACCGGTACTGATCTCAGCGAGAAGCACGTCGCCCGTGCGGTAAGCCTGAGCATGGATAAGTACTGCTCGGTGTCGTTGATGCTGGAGAAGCACTGCGAGATCACCCACAGCTATGAGATTCAAGTAGCCTAAGGTGAAAGATAAAGCGGGCGGCGCTGGCCCTAGCGGATTTTTCCGGTTTCCATGAGCTGTTGAATCATCGGCGATAGGATCAGCTCCATCGCGAAGCCCATCTTCCCGCCCGGTACCACGATGGTATTGCGGCGGGACATATACGCCCCATCAATCATCGACAGCAAGAAAGGAAAGTCGATGTTCTTAATCCCCCGAAAACGGATCACCAACATACTCTCATCCAGGCTGGGAATGGTCTTGGCGCTGAAGGGGTTAGAGGTATCTACCGTGGGCACCCGCTGAAAGTTAATATGGGTGCGAGAAAATTGCGGAGTGATGTAGTTGATGTAATCGTCCATCGAGCGGACGATAGACTCTTGCACCGCCTCACGGGAGTGGCCGCGTTCGGTGGTATCGCGCACCAACTTTTGGATCCACTCCAAGTTAACGATGGGCACCATGCCTATTAAAAAGTCGACCTTCGAGGCGACGTTCTTTTCATCCCAGACCACCCCGCCATGTAGGCCCTCGTAGAACAGCACATCGGTATCGCTGGGCAGATCTTGCCATGGGGTGAAAGTGCCCGGCATTTGATTGTAGGGCACCGCTTCATCGAAGGTGTGTAGGTAGCGGCGGTACTGGCCGGTACCATCTTCGCCGTATTGCTTAAAGAACTCATACAGCAAATCGAAGTCGTTGGCCTCGGGGCCAAAGTAGCTGATGTGCTTGCCATGCTCGCGCGCTTTGCGAATAGCCACATCCATCTCCGGGCGGGTATAGCGATGGAAGCTGTCGCCTTCAATAAATGCGGCGTTCAGCTTGTGCTGCCGGAACAGGTGGGCAAACACTTCGCTGGTGGTGGAAGTGCCCGCGCCAGAGGAACCGGTGATCGCAATAATGGGATGTTTAGCTGACATGAGGTCCGTTACTCAATGGGTTATCAACACTTGTTATAAGCCTTGGCTTTCGTCTTGGTCAAGTCGCTGGGCCTCACTAAAGCGGCTTTTCTCCATCAGATTGACGCTTTCATGCAGCTCTGAGTAGACGATCAGCACCTCGTCTTTGGTGATCTGTCGCTTGACCGCCAAGCGCTTTTCTTCCAGCGAGACTTCTTGCTCGCCGTAGTCGGTGCCCTCACGTAGCACGAAGCTATCGATCAGGTTATTCAAGGTCTCTTCGGGGAGCTGTTGCCAGGGGATAATCAGCATGATCTTTCTCTAATTGTTAGCTGGTTGCAGCTGTTGGCTGAACCATAGCGGTATGGCTTCTTCCAGCCAAAAGCGCGGGCGCCACAGACTACCATGGACAAAGCCTACATGCCCGCCGGTGTCGCTCAAGCGATACTCCACCGCTGCAGACAGCTGGTGTGCCTGAGGGATCACCCGCTTGTCCATGAAAGGATCGTCGGCGGAGTGCAGCAGCAGGGTGGGAATGGCGATGTGTTTGAGCTTACCCAACCCGCTGCAGCGTTGGTAGTAGTCATCGGCGCCGGCAAAGCCATGGGCTGGCGCGGTGTAGTGTTGGTCAAACTCCCAAAAGTTACGCCATTGCGCGACCTGCTCCGGCGCCAGTGGTGCGCTCTGCTGTTGGCGGATCTTGCGCTGCAGGTTGCGCTTCATGCGGCTAAGCAGGTGGTGCTGATAGACCCGCGAGAAGCCACGTTGGATAGACTCCGAGCAGGCGGCCAAATCAAGCGGTGGCGATACCAGTGCAGCCCCTTTCACTCGCGAATGGGGCGTATCGGCAAGGTAGTTCGCTAGCAGGTTACCGCCCAGTGAGTAGCCTAGCAGCAGCAAGGGGCTATTGCTGAAACGCTCGGCCAAGGTGTCGATCACTTCGCCGGCAAAGGCACTGTCGCCGCTGTGGTAGCTGCGCCACTGGCGATTACTGCGCCCACTGCAGCCGCGAAAGTGCACCAATACCACAGCCCAGCCTTGCGCAGCCAACGCTGGTAAGATGCACTTGGCGTAGGGCGAGTGCACCGAGCCCTCTAGGCCATGGAAGACGATCGCGAGTGGTTGCTGCTCGCCGGGAGGCTGAACAGTTGGGTGCCACGCCAAATCGACAAAATCGCCGTCGCTTAAGGTCAGCTCCTCCCACTCCAAGGGGATCTGCTGATTACGCTTGTACCAAGTGGGAAGCAGGGTTTGCAGGTGACGATTGCGCGCCCACCATGGCGCATTAAAGGCTGTCAAAGAATCACTACCACATTGTTCAATCTGATCAGCACTATGCGGATCTCGCTCACAAGGATCAAGTCTGGCGAGGCGCAGATGTTTGACTTCGTATCGGAACGCCCTATCGTGGTTGGACCAGCAGGGAGAGTGTCTATGTCGAGTCAACCGGCGCTTGAGCAAGCGCCTGCAAGTCAAGCCTATCTGGAGGGGCAGCTCCAAGAGCTTCAACACATTTTTAATCAGGGGCGACATCCCGATCTCGCTACCCGGCAACATAGCCTTAAGCAGCTCGAAGCAATGCTGCTAGAGAACAGTGATGCTATCTGCCATGCCATCAACCAAGACTTTGGCCATCGCAGTCGTGATGAAACTCGCCTGATTGAACTGTTTCCGGCACTGAGTGCGGTTCGCCACAGTCGCAAACACCTTAAGCGCTGGCTAAAACCGCAGCAGCGGCAGGTAAGTTGGTGGTTTGCGGGCGCGCGCAACCGCGTGCAGGCGCAGCCCTTGGGTGTAGTCGGGATTGTAGTGCCCTGGAACTACCCTTTGCTGCTGGCTATCGGCCCGCTAGTGGACGCATTGGCTGCGGGCAACCGGGTGATGATAAAGATGTCGGAGCACAGCCTGCAGTTAAGCGAGCTGCTGGCTGAGCTAACAGAGCGCTACCTCGGCCGTGAGTGGGTGAGGGTAGTGAGCGATCCCGAGGCCGAGCTAGGGCCGCTGTTCAGCACCTTGGCCTTTGATCATCTGGTGTTTACCGGCTCCACCCCTACCGGGCGGCGAGTGATGCAATCGGCCAGTGTTAATCTCACTCCGGTTACCCTCGAGCTTGGTGGAAAGTCGCCGGTACTGATTGCCGATGACTACCCCATCGACAAAGCTGCCCAACGGATCATGATGGGTAAAAGCCTCAATGCCGGGCAGACCTGCGTAGCACCCGACTATGTGCTGTTGCCTGCCGGCAAGCAGCAAGCCTTTGTGGATGCCTGTCGCCACTATTGCCAGCGGCATCTTCCGCAGGTCGACAATGATGCCTATACCAGCATTATCCATCGGCGCTTTTACGAGCGGCTGGATGCGATGACCAAACAAGCCAAGAGTGATGGCGCCGAGGTGGTGGTGCTGCAACAAGGTGAAGCCGAAGGGAAGTATCCGCTGAGTGTGATCCTTAATCCGGCACTGACCAGCCAAGTAATGCGCGAAGAGATCTTCGGCCCCTTATTGCCGGTGCTGGAATACCAGAAGTTTGACTCGGCGCTCAAGCAAGTAAATCAGGCCGATAAACCGCTGGCGCTGTATCTGTTCTCTGACGATAGCGCGCTGCAGCAGCGGGTGATAGGGCAGACCCTCTCTGGCGGCGTCGCGCTCAATGATGTGCTAATGCACGTTGGCCAGCACGACTTGCCGTTTGGTGGGGTCGGCCCCAGTGGTATGGGCCACTACCACGGCCGCGATGGCTTCCTGCAATTTTCTAAGCTTCGACCTGTGTTTAAGCAAGCCCGATTGAGTGCCGGGCGCTTGATGCGCCCTCCCTATGGGCGGCTGTTTCAGGTTATTATCGACCGGATGTTAGGAAAATAAGGACCGCTATGGCGTGTCGTTACTGCGAAGAGTCTTGGTTCTTCGCCAAGCTGGGGCGCTGCCGCCAGTGCATGGGGCTATGTGTGCTGTTGCTGGTGGTGCTCGGGCTACTGAATCTTTACCTGCCGGTAGGGCAGGTGGTATACAAGGTGGCGCTGCAGCTTAGTTGGTTGGCGGTGGCTGTCCTTAGCCTCGGCCATCTGGTGATGGCGCTTTACTACTGGCTTTCTGATCGAAATGACAAGGGCTGATAGTCGCGCCCTTCGATAATCGGCAGCGCTTGTTCCACAAGGTCTTGCTCGGGCGTGAGCCAATGGATCGCATCGCCGCGGCGTTGCATCTTGCGGAACCAGGTGTCTTGGCGCTTGGCAAACTGGTGGATCTGCGAATTGAGCTTTTGGAACATATCGTTGTAGCTAAGCTCACCTTTAAGGTACTGGGCGACCATCCGGTACTCCAAGCCGTAAAACTCTAGGGTATCGTAGCTCACGCCTTGGCTATGTAGCTGCTCAACCTCTTCAATCATACCTTCCTGCAAGCGCTGCTTAAGGCGCTCGGTAATGCGCTTGCGTAATACTGGGCGCTCCCACTGAATACCAAAATACAGCGGCTGGACCTTTGGGTAGCTCGGGCTGTGGATCACCTCGCCACTGGCGGTGGCTTGGGCAATCTCAATGGCGCGCACTAGCCGTGGCCGGGTCGCCATATCGGTGTCGTTGTGTTGTTCGGGCTTGAGCGCAAGCAGGCGCTGCTGGAGCTGCTCCAGGCTGAGTGTTGCCAACTCTTCACGCAGGGTTGGGTTAATCGCCACTTCTTGCAGGGCAAAGTTTTGGCATACCGCATCTAAATAGAGCCCAGTGCCGCCAGCCACAATCGGCTGCCTGCCCCGCGATACGATGTCTTCACAGGCTGCAAAGCAATCGCGCTGGAAGTGGAACACACTGTACTCCACACCCGGGTCGACAATGTCAATCAAGTGGTAGGGGATCTCCTGATACTCTGCCAGATCCTTCCCTGAGCCGATATCCAGACCTCGATAGACCTGACGAGAGTCTGCCGAGATCACTTCACCATGAAGTTTGCGGGCCAGTTCAATGGCCAGGCGGGTTTTACCGGATGCGGTGGGACCGAGAACCACCAAAAGGTTATAGAGTTCAGCGTGCATGAGTGTTCGAGTTAGCCTGTGTGCGGCGAATAGTAGCAATAATCAGAAGGGAGATACAAAAACGGCATGTGCGAACACATGCCGTATGAGCCTGAGATCCTTGGCCGAAAGCAGAAACTTAGTTTTGCCAGAAGTGCTTGTTTGACTCGCGGTAGCGGTCGGCTTCGCTCAGACCGATGTCACGCAGCAGGTAAGAAGGAAGTTGCGCCAGTTGACGGCGAGTGCGTTGGCGTTGCAGCCATAGGTTACCTAATTGAAAAATACCGCCGAAGGTGGTTTTTGCTTGGCTGAAAACTGAGTTGTTTTGAATGGTGGTGGTTGAGTTGCTCATGGCCGGATCCTCTTGCTTAATTTGCGATCAGTTTAGATCTGCACCACTTGGTCAACAAACTGATTTAGCTCATTAACTTTGATAAGAAAAACTAATGCATATGGTCTGACCGAAAGCCACTTGAGGCATGCGTTAGATAACGTTGAATAAATAGTCATAATGGTGAATATGTATTACCTTTGCGACTCTATTAGTAGAAAGTGATGACTTAACATATCCAATACTTAACAGAGGCTTACGTGGGGATTGTGGCGTTAGCATAGCCCTGTGCATAGGCTACTGACTATTTTGTCTAAATTGACTCTATTCAGTTGCGCTTGATGTGTTCCGGAGCCGTCAGTCGGTGTTGTCGCTCATTGCCCCTGAGATTAGAAATTTCACGCAATAAATTATCTGAATTTCATTTGTTTTAGATCAATTTATATTCAGCACCTTAAGCTCTTTTCGTGCTCGCTGCGCGGTCTGGCTAGCGCTTTCGTTCCACGTACTAAAGGTTGTACGTATTTTCTCGGGTTTTTCGCCTTCCCCTATGAGTGCTAAAGTGTATACCCGAGCTACCTCAAGATGCAGGGTTCAGAGGTACTTAATGTCCATAGGGCGAGGCGAAAATACGAAGGAATGATGACCCATTTCGAGTGTTTTCAACGAAGAGCTATGGACATTGAGTGCCTCCCGTAGGGCGAGTTTTCCAGCCCCTCATGCTGCGTTACTGCTCCTTGATTTAGACTACTAGATCGGCGTAGCAATGCCTTGCCTGAGGGACTGGCTTATCTCGCTGAACAGGCATCTTGAGGTGGCTCGGGTATATAAACCCAAAGGACAACAACGAAAAGAGACATTCAGGATAGAACATGAATATTGAGTCGTTTACCCCCCCTCGTCGCACCTTAATGGGCCCCGGCCCATCAGATATTTCCCCTGCCGTATTGCAAGCACAAAGTCGCCCCATCGTCGGTCACTTGGATCCTTTGTTCATCAAGATGATGGATGAGATTAAGCTGCTTCTGCAGTACGCCTTCCAAACCGAGAACCCTCATACCTTTGCGGTATCGGCGCCGGGCTCTGCGGGCATGGAGACCTGCTTTGTAAACCTGGTCGAGCCGGGTGATAAAGTCGTGGTGTGTATTAATGGCGTGTTTGGTCAGCGCATGCTGGAGAATGTCGAGCGCTGCGGTGGTGAGGCTGTTGTTGTTGAAGATGAATGGGGCCAAGCGGTTAGCGTTGATAAGGTGGCAGCAGCACTCGAGCAACATAGCGATGCCAAGTTTGTCGCCTTTGTTCACGCCGAGACCTCGACCGGTGTTGCCTCCGATGCCCAAGCGCTATGTGCGCTGGCCAAGCGGCATGGTTGTCTGACTATCGTCGATAGCGTGACATCTCTTGGCGGTATTCCATTAAAGGTTGATGAGTGGGGTATCGATGCTATCTACTCGGGCTCGCAAAAATGCTTGTCATGCGTACCGGGGATCTCGCCAGTGAGCTTTAGCCCAGCAGCTGTTGAGAAGCTTAAAGCGCGCAAGTCGAAAGTACAGAGTTGGTTCCTCGATCAGACCTTGGTCATGGGCTATTGGTCGGGAGAGCAGAAACGCTCATACCACCATACCGCCCCGGTGACCGCACTTTATGCGCTGCATGAGTCTTTACTGCAGCTATATAAAGAAGGCTTAGAGAATGCATGGGCCCGCCACGCGGCGATGCATCAAGAGCTAAAAGCTGGCTTAGACAAGCTAGGTCTGACCCTGACGGTCGATGAAGCAATTCGACTGCCTCAGCTAAACCTGATTGCCATCCCAGAAGGTCTGGACGATGCCGCAGTTCGTAAACAGCTACTGGAAGATTACAACCTCGAGATTGGTGCGGGTCTGGGTAAGTTTGCTGGTAAGGCTTGGCGGATTGGTTTGATGGGCTATGCCGCCCGCAAGGAAAACATTGCGCTGTGCTTGGCCGCATTGGCCAAGGTTATTCAGCAATAGCCAATCACCCAGTACACAAGGGAGCCGCGGGCTCCCTTTTTCTTCTATATAGAAAAGACAGATAGACAAGCCAGCTATATAGCTAAGCTGCCTATATAGGTAAGCCAGCTATATAGCTAAGCTGCCTATATAGGTAAGCCTTCTATATAGTTAAGCCAACAGCATCAGGATCAGCGATATGGAACTCGACTTCTCGCAACTTACCCCTAATCAGCGCTACCACTGTATGACTCAGGTGATTGCGCCCCGGCCGGTGGCTTGGATCCTCAGTGAGAACCCACAGGCCGAAAGTTACAACTTGGCGCCGTTTTCCTATTTCAATGCCGTGTGCTCCGATCCCCCACTATTGATGGTATCGATTGGTCAACGCCCCGAAGGCGGTCCCAAGGATACGGCTGCCAACATTCTCAGCCGCCAGCGCTGCGTCGTGCATATTGCGGGTAGCGAGTTGGCCGGTGAGGTGACCGAAAGTTCGCGCCCGCTCGCTGTCGGTGAGTCAGAGGTTAGCGCGCAGGCATTAGTATTGGCTGAGTTCGGTGAATCGCCATTGCCCCGTTTAGCGAATGCCAAGGTGGCCCTTTACTGCGAGCTCTATAAAAGTGAAGAGATTGGCAGCGCGCCTCAGCAGCTACTGTTTCTGGAGGTCAAGCAGGTACACATCAGTGATGAGGTTGCCTCTAATAAGGGTGAGCGGCTAAAAGTTGATGCCACTGCACTGGATCCCCTAGGCCGCTTGGGCGGAGGAGAGTACTGGGTAGGCGGTGAGATCCTCACAATTGATCGCCCAAGTTAGTCTTCAAGGGCGGCATTTCGTATGCTAAATAGCCAAAAACAGGGCTTTTGCTTGATATTTGCTCGAACAACTCCATTTTTGTGATTTTCTTCAAAAAAAGCCTTGCGCAAAATCCTCGGCTCCCTATAATGCGCCACCACTGACACGGCACGGCGCAACAGGGTTTGCGGTGAA
>NZ_AUBZ01000043.1 GCF_000429505.1 Aliagarivorans taiwanensis DSM 22990
CACCCAATGAGTCAGAGCGAAGGTACTGGCTTGAATACAAAACCGTGGCCAATTTAACTTGACCACTACACTGATACTGGTAAGAGTTCAATTACATCACCATATATGTCAATAATTACTGTTTCTGATGACAAATTATAAACAGACAAATTGTTAACATCTCGCTGCCCAATATCAACTCCTGGGAGAGGTGAAACAAACTCATCAGCCAATACGGATGAAGAGACAAGTCCTAAAATAAGGACACTTTTACTAAAAAATTTCATTTTCTACTCCTTTGATAAATGAAATTCACACAAAAATATAACATCTTATTCAATAGCGTAACGCTCTCTTTAAACAGAGCGTTACGCTATGTATCCACCACATAATGTCTACTTTATCACCTAAAAATAGGCTGTTACAACAAGCGGTTAGCCGTATCGTGGAGGATACAAAGCAAAAAAGAGAGCACACTAGCCGGCTCAAACAGAGCATATTCCCAATACTGTATATATATGCCAGTGGTTATGCAGGTTTCCCTAACACGTAATGGGGCATAAACGATTTAGCTTAGCGAGTTACTCTTCCTATAAGTCACGCTAACAACTGGCTCTACGACAGGGAAGTTACATTGTCGCGGTTTACAAGCCACCTCTTTCATTCATAACTCCAATATGCGAGAACTCACAAAATAGAGTATTCATTGCTATTTCTCCGCGCCCCTCGAAGCGGATCACAAAAGCCCCAGAACCTACTGAATTAGAATGATTTTAGTCATTTGAGCAGGGAAGCACTCGCCAGTGACGATGTAGGCTGGACGCCAATAGCAACAACCTAACAGGCGTAGCCTTGGTTTATTGCTCTGCTCGGCGAGCGTTGCTTGGGTAGGGGCTTAGGGGAGGATGGCAGTATGGCTGTCGGGTTGTTTGTGTTATCGATTGCGCTTTTGATTGTGATGATCACTAAGTTTCGGATTCATGCCTTTATCTCGCTGATCACGGTGGCGCTGCTGTTGGGCTTGGTGTCGGGAATTCGGCCGGTTGAGGTGGCGGCGATTGTGAGCGGTGGCTTTGGTGGGATCATGTCCTATATCGGGATTGTGATTATCTGCGGGATTATCATTGGCGAGGTGCTGGAAGTGACCGGCGGCACCCAGAAGATTGCGGATTCCATCTTGCAAGTGGTTGGAGTGAAGCGTGCGCCGATGGCGACTACCTTGACCGGGGCGGTGGTGTCTATTCCGGTGTTCTGTGACTCGGGCTTTGTGATTCTAAACCCGATCATCAAGGCTATCTCAAAGTTCGGTAAGATCCCGTATATGACCTTGGTGATTGCGCTGATGGGCGGGCTGCTGGTTACGCACTCCTTTGTGCCGCCCACGCCCGGGCCGATTGCTGCCGCCGGGATACTGGGAGCCGACCTCGGCAAGGTGATGATCTACGGCATTATCGTGACCATTCCGGTGGTGATTGGGCTGGTGCTCTGGGCCAACAGCGGCTTTATCCGTCGGCGCTTTCCCGATATTGCCACCACTTCAGAAGCTGAAGAGCGGCAGGCGCAAGAGTTTAAAGAGGTGGTGCAGCGCGCGCCTTCTACCTTTAAATCCTATATGCCGATTGTGGTGCCGATTATCTTGATTGTGGTGGCATCCGTTAGCCGCCAGTTTATCGACCAGCAAGGCGTGGCGGCGGATGTAATCAACTTTATCGGTACGCCTTTTGTGGCTCTGCTGTTGGGCACTGCCATTGCTTTTACCTTGCCAGAAAAAGTGAATGGCACGGTTACCGAAACCTGGGTGTCCAACGCCATGAAAAAGGGCAGTGAGATATTGCTGATTACCGCCGCGGCAGGCGCCTTTGGCAAGATGCTGCAAGCGGTGGAGGTGGGTGATGTGCTGGCAGAAATGCTGACATCTGCAGGCCTGCCGATGATCGTGGTGCCGTTTATGATTGCCTCGTTGGTGCTGATTGCCCAAGGCTCGGCCACAGTGGCATTAACCACCACGGCGGCAATTGTCGCGCCCATTCTTGACTCCATTGGTCTAAGCCCTGAGATGGCGGTGCTGTCGATTGCGGCGGGTTCGTTTACCGGCGTGCAGGCGAACGGTTCGTACTTTTGGTGTGTCTCCAAGCTTGCGGGCTTTGATTTGCGCCAAAGCTATATCGCGGTCACCTTATCGACCTTTGTGATGGGGGCAGTGGCCTTTGTGTCGGTGCTGGTGCTGTCGATGTTTATTCGCTAGCTTCATTCGCTAGTCATGAAAAAGCGCGCTCGGGCTAAGCCGAGCGCGCTTTGATGTTTAGATCCTACATTGCTATTTGGCGGCGGCTTCGTCCAGCAGGGCTGGCTGGGCGGCTTGGCTTTCTGGCTTGGCTTTCTTGCGGGCCAGTACATAGTAGAACAGCGGCGTCAGCAACAGGCCAAAGAAGGTTACGCCAATCATCCCGGCGAATACCGCCACGCCCATGGCTTGGCGCATCTCTGCGCCAGCGCCGCTGGAGTAAACCATCGGCACCACGCCCATAATAAAGGCGATGGAGGTCATCAGGATGGGGCGAAAACGCAGGCGCGAGGCTTCCAAAACCGCTTCTAGTGCATCGCGGCCTTGTTCCTGTAGCTCCTTGGCGAACTCCACAATCAAGATAGCGTTTTTGGTCGCCAGACCCACCAACACGATTAAGCCGATCTGAGTGAAGATGTTGTTGTCGCCACCCCAGATAATCACCCCGGTAATCGCCGACAGCAGGGTCATCGGAATAATCAGGATAATCGCTAGTGGTAGGCGCAGGCTTTCATACTGTGCGGCCAACACCAGGAACACTAACAGAATCACCAGCGGGTAGATCAACAGGGCGGTGTTACCGGCCAGGATCTGCTGGTAGGTCAGTTCGGTCCACTCGTAGCTCATGCCGATGGGCAAGGTCTCGCTTAGGATCTGCTCGATAGCGGCTTGGGCTTCACCGGAGCTAAAGCCAGGCGCTGGGCCACCGTTGATCTCGGCGGTGGTGTAGGCGTTGTAATGCATCACCCGATCCGGGCCTGCCACGTAGTCCACATCCACAAACGAGCCGAGCGGGATCATCGCGCCTTCAGCGTTGCGCACCTTAAGCTGGCTGATTTGCTCAGGTGTTTGACGATAGGCTTCATCGGCTTGCACGTTGACCTGATAGGTACGGCCAAACTGGTTGAAGTCGTTCACATAGGTCGAGCCCATGTACGCCTGCAGGGTGCTGAACACATCGTTGAGCGCTAGGTCTTGCTGCATTGCCTTGGTGCGATCCAAATCAAGCTGCAATTGCGGCACATTCACCTGATAGCTGGAGAACACGCCAGTGAGCGCGGGGTGTGCCCAGGCCTTCATAATCACTTCTTGGCTTACCCGATATAGCTCTTCGTAGCCCAGGTTGGCTCTATCTTGGATCTGCAAGCGGAAGCCACCAATGGTGCCTAGTCCTTGTACCGGCGGAGGCGGGAAGATAGCGATAAAGGCATCGGGGATCGCGGCAAACTTCTGGTTCAGCGCACCGGCAATGGCGCCCGCCGACATGCTTGGGTCTTGCCGCTCGTCGAAATCCGCCAACGGCGTAAACACAATCCCGCTATTCGGGCTGTTGGTAAAGCCGTTGATGCTCAGCCCCGGGAAGGCGACCGAGTGCTCAACCCCTGGCTGGGCCAGCGCAATCTCTGACATCTGCTTCATTACCGCTTCGGTGCGTTCCAGTGAGGCCGCATCAGGCAGTTGAGCAAAGGCAACCAAGTATTGTTTGTCTTGCCCCGGCACATAACCGGTGGGCGTGTTCTTAAACTGCTGCCCAGTGACTGCTAGCAGGCCGACATAGACGATACCGACCAGCAGGCCCATACGGATAACCTTGCGCAGCACATTGGCGTATACCCCGGCACCCCAGTTAAACAGGCGGTTAAAGGGGGCAAAGATCAGTCGGCCAAACAGCGCGTCCATCGCCCGGGTTAGCCAGTCTTTGGGGGCGTCATGGCTGCGCAGCAACATGGCTGACAGCGCTGGGCTCAAAGTTAGCGAGTTAATCGCCGAGATCACCGTGGAGATGGTAATGGTCAGGGCGAACTGCTTGTAGAACTGACCAGTCAGGCCCGACATAAACGCGGTAGGAATAAACACCGCGGCCAACACCAAGGTGGTGGCGATAATCGGTCCGGTTACCTCTTTCATGGCTTGTTGAGTCGCGGCAATCGGGCTCAGGCCATCGGCGATGTTTCGCTCCACGTTCTCTACAACCACGATGGCATCGTCCACCACAATACCGATGGCGAGTACCAAGCCGAACAGCGACAGCGCGTTGAGCGAGAAGCCCATCAGCTGCATAAAGGCAAAGGTGCCCACCAAGGAGATGGGTACCGCAACCAGCGGGATAATCGAGGCGCGCCAGGTTTGCAGGAACAGCACAACTACCAGTACAACTAGCAGCACGGCTTCGAGCAGGGTTTTCACCACCGCCTCAATCGAGCCACGTACAAACACGGTCGGGTCGTAGACAATCTCGTAGTTCAGGCCTTGCGGGAAGGTCTGAGACAGCTCGGCCATCTTGGCGCGTACATCTTCGGAGATCTGAATCGCGTTGGAGCCCGGTGCCTGGAAGATCGCAATCGCGATGGCGTCGCGGTTATCCAGCAGCGAGCGCAGGGCGTAGTTATCGGCGCCCAGCTCGATACGGGCAACATCGCTCAAGCGGCTGATCTCGCCGTTATCGCCCACCTTGATGATGATATCGGCAAACTCCTCAACGCTGCTCAAGCGGCCTTTCACGTTGATTAATAGTTGGAACTCAGCCTCTTTGCTCGGCTGTGAGCCAAGGCTACCGGCCGCTGCTTGTTGGTTTTGCTCACGGATTGCCGCCACCACGTCGCCGGGGTTAAGGCCGAGCGAGGCCACTTTGTTTGGATCCAGCCAGATCCGCAGGCTGTATTCACCGCCGCCAAACTGACGCACCGCGCCAGCACCTTCAATACGCGCCAGCTCGTCGCGCACATTCAGCGCCGCGTAGTTGGAGAGGTAGAGCAAATCGTAATGTGGCTGGTCGGAGACCAAGTGGACCACCATGGTGAGATCGGGTGAGGATTTCTCGGTCACCACCCCTAAGCGCTGCACTTCTTCAGGCAAGCGGGGTAGGGCGCGATCGACCCGGTTCTGTACCAAGGTGGTGGCCTTGTCCACATCGGTGCCGATGGCGAAGGTGACGGTGAGGGTCATGCGGCCATCGGAGGTGGCTTGGGACGACATATACAGCATGTCTTCCACACCGTTGATCTCTTCCTCTAGCGGCGAAGCCACGGTGCTGGCAATCACTTTCGGGTTAGCGCCCGGATAGTTAGCGGTGACCACGACGGTGGGCGGCACCACTTCTGGGTATTCGGTAATCGGCAGCTGCCATACCGCAATCGCTCCACCGATAAAGATCAGCAGCGACAATACGGCTGCAAAGATGGGGCGTTTAATGAAAAACTGCGAAAACATGGGCAAATTATCCTTGTTGCTCGGCCAAGCCGGCAGAGGCAGCGCTCACTAGCTCGCCCTGCGCTTGACGCAATTGTTGCAGTTGCTGTTCGCTGGCCATCGGCTTATCCACTGGCGTGACCGGCATACCGGGGCGCACGCGCTGCAGGCCGTTCACCACGATACGGTCGCCGGATTGCAAGCCCGAGGCAATAACCCGCAGGCCATGTACCTGCTCACCCAGTTCTACTAAGCGATACTGCACTGCTTGCTGCTCATCTAACACCAGCACGAACTTGTTGTTCAGATCGGTGCCGATGGCTTTATCGTCGATCAACACGCTTTGGTAGGGCTGGCTACCCGAAAGCTGGATACGGGCAAACATGCCGGGCAACAGCTGGCTGTTGGGGTTGGCAAAGTTGGCGCGCAGGCGAATGGTGCCGGTCTGTTGGTTCAGCGCGTTGTCGACAAAGTCGATCTCGCCCTGATGGGGGAAGCCCGATTCGTCGGCCAGCGCCATCTGTACCTGCTGGCCCAAGGCGGAGGTAGTTAGCTCCTGATAACGCAGGAAGCTCTGCTCATCCACATCGAAGTAGGCATGGATCTCATCGGTGGAAACCAAGCGGGTAAGCTCGCTTTGCCCAGCGGTGACGTAGTTACCCTCGGTCACCAGCGCATTGGATACACGACCAGAGATGGGCGCACGTACCTCACTAAACTCAAGGTCGAGGCGGGCGCGGGTCAGCGAGGCTTCAATGGCGGCTACCGAGGCGGCGCTGCGCTGCATGCTGGTAAAGCGGCCATCGAGCAACTCTTCAGAGATGGCTTGTTGAGCGCTTAGCTGCTTGGCGCGCTGGTAGTCTTTGCGGGCTTGGCTAAGGCTGCTGTTGACGCTATCTAGCTCGGCTTCTAGGCGGGCAACTTCGGCGGCGAAGATGCGCGAGTCGATGCGAAACAGCACCTGACCTTCTTCCACCATGCTGCCTTCTTCAAACGCCACTTCTTCTAAGTAGCCGGAAACACGCGGGATCACCCGCACGGTATCCGGTGAAGAGAGTCGGCCGGTGTATTGATCGGTCTCGACGATTTGCTCCACCAATACCTCTGCCACTTCAACTGACGGAGGAGGTGGCGCACTGGCTGCAGGTTCAGACGCTTGTAGCTCGCCGCAAGCACTCAGCAGCAGGCTGGACGATGCGATAAGCGACACAAAAAATAGTCGGGGAGTTAGCGTGGCCATATTACGTTCCCTGTAGTAAAAGTTGACAAAAGTTTTATACCGATCGGTATAATATGGCCTAAAAGTGATCTTGATCAAGGGTTTTTGTACTGAATGGTATAAAAAAGCAACTGGACGAGACGAATAGGCAAGGCTTATTATTGAGTCAGTAAAAACTAAAGGTAATCTAACGTGGTTGGTTCGTGTTCTGCCCTAGGGCGCCCTCGCTGTTTTGATATAGACCATGCTTTGGAGCAAGCGCTCGACGTATTTTGGCGAAAAGGCTACGACGGCACTTCGCTTAATGATTTGACTCAGGCGATGGGGATCAACAAACCGAGCCTCTACTCGGCGTTTGGTAACAAAGAACAGCTGTTCTTACAGGCCATCGAGCTATACGAAGACCGCCATGGCGCCTTCTTCTACCAGTCTTTAGAGCAGCCAACCTTGCTAGCGAGTGTCGAGTATATGCTCGAGCACGCCGTGACCAACCTTAGCGACCCGACTCAACCACAAGGCTGTATCGTGGTGCAGGGCGCATTACTGTGCAGCGATGCTGCAAGCAGCGTAAAGCAAGCGCTGATTGAGCGCCGCAAGCAAGGAGGCGAGGCTTTAAAAGAGCGGGTTCGTCTGGCTAAAGCGCAGGGGGAGCTACGCGACGGCGTCAGTGCCGATGGGCTAGCCCACTATTTGGCGACGATACTGCAGGGGCTGACCGTGCACGTGACTAATGGGGTGAGCGAGCAAGAGCTGCGTGAAGTGGCTGCGTTGGCGATTGAAACCATTAAGAGAAATCTGGCGGACGAGTAGTAGGCTAGTAGCAGCTCGTCGCGAACTGAAGGCACAAAAAAGGCGCATTTAGCGCCCTTTTTAGATCTGGCTGAGGTTAGCCCAGGTTTTCTGCAACGAAGTCCCAGTTAACCAGTGCCCAGAAGGCTTTCAGGTAGTCAGGGCGCAGGTTGCGGTAGTCGATGTAGTAAGCGTGTTCCCACAGATCGCAAGTCAGCAGTGGGGTTACACCTTCTTCGGTCAGCGGAGTGGCTGCGTTGCTAGTGTTAACGATGGCCAGGCTGCCGTCGGCATTTTTCACCAACCAGGTCCAGCTCGAACCGAAGTTGTTGATTGCGCTGTCGGTGAACTTGGCTACGAACTCGTCGAACGAACCGAAGTTAGCTGCGATAGCATCAGCCAGTGCGCCGCTAGGCTCGCCGCCAGCGTTAGGTGCCAGACAGTTCCAGTAGAAGGTGTGGTTCCAAACCTGAGCAGCATTGTTAAATACACCACCGCTTGAGCTCTTAACGATCTCTTCCAAAGACTTACCTTCCAGCTCAGTGCCTTCAATCAGACCGTTTAGCTTAACCACGTAGGTGTTGTGGTGTTTGCCGTAGTGGTAAGACAGAGTTTCTGCTGAGATGTGTGGCTCGAGCGCGTCCTGAGCGTAAGGTAGTGCTGGTAGCGTGAATGCCATGTTTCTCTCTCCTTTAGTTGCCTTGGTTGGCTTGCTATTAATTAGTAAAGCAAAATCTTTACTAATGAGTCTAACACTCGCATTATGACTGTGAAACCCTGAGCGCAAAAAAAAATTGATCCAGCGCAATTTGATGAAATGACCTAGCAAAACTGCTAGTGTTAGCACACTAAAATTTGAGTAGAGACAAACATATGGAAACTGTAGATAAAATTAAGCAGCAGATCGCCGAGAACCCCATTTTGTTGTACATGAAGGGCTCTCCTAAGTTCCCGAGCTGTGGTTTCTCTGCCCAGGCCGTGCAAGCGGTAATGGAATGCGGTGAACGCTTTGCTTATGTCGATATCCTGCAAAACCCTGATATTCGCGCGGAACTGCCTAAATATGCAGATTGGCCGACCTTCCCGCAACTATGGGTAGATGGCGAGCTGGTGGGTGGTTGTGACATCGTGGTGGAAATGTTCCGCAGCGGTGAGCTACAAACCGTTATCAAAGAGTGCGCAGCGAAGCACGGCGACTCTGAAGAAGCCTAGGGCTCTTTTGAGCGAGCGGCGGGGGCGTGATTGCCTTCGCCAATCTTTTGCTGAGCGAGGTAACAGCGTCGCTCGGCAGACTTCAACTCCATTAGTACCACCTGAATATCCTCCAGCTGCTGCAGCAAGCTTTGCCGTTTATTGGTGATGATATGCAGCAAGGCCTTAATCTCGTAATTGGTGGTGAGCTTGGCATCGTATAGGTCGAACAGCTCTTTGATCTCTGCCAGCGAGAAACCCAAGCGTTTTCCCCTCAGAACCAGCTTTAATCGCAACTTGTCGTGTTTGTTGTACAAACGCTGATTGCCGCTGCGCTGCGGGCTGAGCAGGCCTTCGTCTTCGTAGAAACGAATGCTGCGGGTGCTGACCTCAAACTCTTTGGCCAGTTGCCCAATGGTGAACTCTGCGGGGCTGTGATTTAGCGCCAATCTATTTAACCCTTACGTTAAGGTTACGACAATCATCGCAGCAAGACCCTGAGGCTAGCTCGATGGCTATAGTAATTGTTTACCTGCTTAATAGGTGCGTCAAGAGACTTTGGTAGAAGAAGGGCTGCAAATGCAGCCCTGAATGAGATTAGAAGCTGTGGTTGTACTGCATGCTGATCACGTAAGCATTACCTTTGGAGGTGAATGGGATCTCCTCTTCTACAAAGGCGCCTTTCTTACCGTGGATGAAGAAGAAGCCTGCATCAAAGCTCTGGTGATCGCTCCAGTGGTAGGTCGCCCCAGCGCCGTAGTTCCAGCGGTTGTTATCCGGAATACTGATCGATGGCAGGGTACGCGAAGGGGTGCGGTCAAATGATACGCCGGCACGTAACTCCCATTTGGGGTTCATATACCAAGTACCGCCCACGCCGACCCGGTAAGAGTTCGAGAACTTTTCATCCTTTTGCAGTACCGTGCCATATTCTTCGGTGGTACCGCGGATCTCTTGGAAGGTGCTCCAGCCAATCCACATATAGCTATAGTGCACTGCAAACTTTTCATTGAGGCGGTGGTAACCGGAGAACTCCAACATATCCGGCAGGTTCAGAGTTAGCTCTCCAGGGATGTTCTGGCCACTGGTTCCAGCTGGGCCGTTGGGCCCTGCTATCAGTCCCTCGGGAAGGTCTGAGTAGTAGTCACCTTCAAAATCTACATCAATCTTAGACCGATAAGCGAGTCCGAAGCGGTGGTTCTCGTTAAGCTCCCACATCAGGCCGATGTTCCAGCCAAAGCCCCAGCCATCGCCTTTTAAGGAAGCCGAAGTAGCGCCAGCAGGAATACCAGAATCGTTAACGCCAAAATTACGCTTCAGCTCAGCATCACCATAAACTGCATTGAAGCCTGCACCAATGCTCCATTGCTCATTAATTCTGTAAGAAACGTTGGGATTTAAGTTCACGGTAATCAAGTGGGTTTCACCGGCAAGTGCGCCTGCAGGGTAGTCCGCAGGGAATTCACTGGCTAGACCGAAGTTTGAGAACATTGCGAAGCCCCACGCCCACTTATCATTTAGGGGTTGAATGAAATAGCCGGCAGGTACTGGGGCTCCTGGAACTACATCATTGTTGGTTAACGTGCTGTTATTGACTTCGTCACTTGGAGCGCTGGCATAGTTGCCGCGCACGTAGACATCGGGTGCGATATAGGTGAGCGCACCTGATACCGAGATGCGGTCAAAGCGGGCCATGGCGGCGGGGTTGCGTGCCAGTACCGACGCATTGTCGGCAATCACGGCTTCTCCGGCAAATACCCGTCCAGCACCGGTGGCTGAGTGTTCTACTAATTGAAAGCCTGCTGAGTGTGCCTGGCTTGCTGCGAGTGCAATCGCGGCCCCGACTACGCTGGGGCGAAACATCCGACCTGTCATTCCAATCCTCTCATCCTTTATCTGGTTAGCTGCTTCACTATAGAGGAGATGTTTCGCAAATGTTAATCAGATGTGTAAAACGATTGTTTGAAATTAGAGCTATTGCACAAAAAGTGTAACTTTTGCGGGGAATGCGCGTATTTAAACACGAAGGCGTAAAAAAGGAGCCTATTAGACTCCTTGATTAATTATGGCTGGCTGACCGATACAGCGCTTAGATGCTTTGGTTCAACTGCCCTTTGATTTTGTGCAGCAGGCCGTCAAGCGGTTCGGCTTTCTCGCCGACAATCACTAGATTTGCATCGCTTAGCTGGGAGACCATACCGTGCATCTTGCTGTCAGAAAAGGCTGACGAGCTGGGTAGATCCACCGTTTGCGGTACCACGAACACGTTTACATCATTGCCTTGCTCGCTGCGCATCACCATATGGAAGGCCGGTGAGCCATGGTAGCTGCAGTGGTTTACAAATACTACATGCCCCGGCAGTTGTTCAAAGGCCTCACCATAACGGGCTAGCTTGGCATTTACGGTTTGCAGTGATGGCTGCTCATCGGTACCAGTAATGTAGGGGGAAGCATGATACACATGCTCTAGGGCTACATCACCAAGACTAATGCTGGGCTCGCCTGCGGTAAACGGGTTTAGGGTGTTCACACCAATGCCCATGGCAAAGGCGACTGATGCGGCCAAGGCCATATGCCAACGCGGTCGCTTCGGCTTGGCTGGCGGCGCAGCAAAGCTTTGTCTTAGGCGTAACCGTTCGCTCAAGCCATCGGGTACATCGACTTCCATCGCGCGTTGCAATTTGCCCTCGAACTGCTGGAGTTCGTCGTAAAACTTCTGGTTTTTAGGGCTGTCTTTAATTGCAGCTAGTAGTGCGTCACTTCGATCCCGAGGATTGGCATACAACTGGCGGCGAAATTCTAGCTCATCCATTACACTGTCCTCGCTGTTCATCTTTTTCAAAAGCGTCTTTGAGTTGGTTGCGGGCCCGGAATAACCGGGTCATCACGGTATTCTTGTTAAGCTCCAGCAGCTCGGCGATCTCTTCCCCGCTAAAACCACCAATGACCTGTAGCAGCAGCGGTTCGCGATACTCTGGCGAGAGCTTATCAATTTGCCGTCGTAACCACTCGTTCTCGATTTCTTGCTCACTTGAGAGGGCGTCTTGGTCTGCCACCGAGTGATCCTCGATGTCCACCAGATCAAACTGCTTCCTCTCAAAGCGGCGGGCATTCTCCCGCCTCAAGATAGTAATCAACCACGACTTAGCGGCCTTGTCATCCTTCAAGCTGTCGAGTGAACGCCAGGCTCGCAGGAAGGTTTCCTGAACCACGTCTTCAGCGACTTGCTTGTCTTTGCACAGCCAGTAGGCGTAGCGATAAAGATCGCGACTAAAGGCCTGCACCAGCGCTTCGTAGCGCAATTGTTTAGTATCCATGCCCGAGTTGACCGAGCTGTTTGACTTTTTCTTTCGCGAAAATGGCAAAATCATAATTTTTTTAGCGTATCCAATCGCCAATCATGTCTTTATAATAGCGGTGAGCGCTGTTTTTAGTTGCGAAGGCGCAAAAAAAGTAGCGACAATGTTGTAAACAGCTTAATGAATTTAAAGGAAAATTGATGAAAACTAAACTAGAAGAGTCAAAAGTTTGCTGCTGTGTTGATGTAGGTGCGATTATCGACGGCGAAGAGTGCTCAACGCAGTTAGTGGAAGTTTTCCAGCAGCAAGAACATGCCCAAGCGCGTTTGGATACCCTGACCACTAAAGCCCGCAATGCCGAGTCAGAGCCTTGTGATATCCAATCAGAGATCGTTGAAACCGAACAAGGCTTCCAGCTTAGCGCATCATTTGGCTTTAGCTGCCAAGCTGAAAACCTGATCTTCCAATTGGGTATGAACCGCTAGACCTGCCTTTAGCGAGTAACGCGGTCCAGCGTTACTCGCTTCAAACTCCCTACCTTTTACCTGTCACAGCCAGTGCTAAACAACTAGTGCGGAGGGTTTAGTGACGGCAGAGCCTGCGTTTTGCTGGTTGCAGCGGTTTGTTTGCGAACCTGTTGGCAGCGCTGCAGTAGCGCCAGTAGATCAGGCTTATCGCTAACATCGCCCTTAAGCGGCGACCATAACTGCTGACTTAGCTCCCCAAGTACTGCCTCTAATTCTTGATTTGGCTCGGCCTGCAGATAGCGGCGCAGCTGATATTCGGCCTGATGGGCATTATTGCGCTGACATGCCTTCTCAAACGCCTGCCAGGCAGGGCTGTGGTTGAGCGATGGCGATGTTTCATCCTCGCTCTCTACCACCTGTTTTGGTGCGCGGCGACTGTGCCATAGCCACAAGAGCGCGGTGGTCAGCCAGGCTAGACCAAACAGCCAGGTCAGCCATGAGTGCTGACGCTGGGCCGCAGTCGTATTGCCACTTGGGCTAATGGCGGGCTCGGGCAGGGCAAGGGTGTTCACCCGGCTGGCATCCACCTCAATCTGCTTGCTTGGCAGCTCTGCCAGCATGGCTTCGTCTTGCTCGACGTTCCACCAATCTAGCTGCCAGCCGGGCAGGGTGAGCTCGCCGCTACGGCTAGGAATAATGGCGGCGCTTAGCACCCGCTGGGCAAACACAATGCCGTCTTGTACCACGGTTTTGTCTTGGTAGGGCTCGGGGTAGACCCGGAAGTCGTCGCCATAGTCGAGGGCAATCTCCGGTAGCTGCTCTTCGGTAATGCCTGCAATGTTTAAGGTGATCCTTCGGGTAAAGGCTTCACCTTGTTGGTAGCGGCTTTGCTCTGGCTGCAGCTCGTCGTTTAAGAAGACATCGGTGCTGGGTAGCCAGTTGAGCATAGCGCCATCGGGGATCGGTTTGACCTCAATGGCGAGGGTGTCGGCCACCACATCCACCGGCAATGAGCGCCCATAGCGGTCACTGGTGATACCGCTTAGGCGAGTGCCGCTGATGTTAAAGCTGCCAGCCTGCTCGGCGGTGAGTAACCAGCGGCGGGTGAGGGTGCGATAGCGTTTACCATCGACAACCTCCATCTCTTGCTGGTCTTCGCCCAAGGTCTCGAAGCTCGCGCCCAGCATGCTCGGCGGAATGATATTGGCTTGCTCAAGGTTGCTGGCGACCCACACCTTGGTGGAGTAGACCGCGGGCTGACCGATATATACGGTGCGGCGATCCAGGCTCGATTCCAGGCGGATCTCTTGTTGCTGCTGCACTTCGCCTTGTTTAACTCGCAGTTGAATTGCCTTGGTGCGTCCATCTCCTACCTCAAAGGCGGGGATGGTGTAATCGCCAGCAGTGCGGGCCATCAGCGTGGTGGTCCAGGTGGTGCTGGTGGTTGATACGCCGTTGATGGTTGATTGGCGGCGACCGGTGGAGGTATTCCCCACCACAAAGCCTTGGCGCAACAACAACTGTGGGTCGAAGGCATTGGCGGGCAGGTTGCTATTGGCCTCGATATTCAAGGTAAAGGGCTGGCCTTCAGCTACCGGGTTGTGGCTGACACTGGCGGTAACTTCGGTAGCGGCGTGAGCCAGATGGCTAAAAACCACCGCTAAAAAAAACGCCAAAAATAAGCCGAATACTCTCACTTACCAATTCTCCTCTGATTGCGGCTGGCGACGCCGCTTTTGGTATTCCAGATACATTTTATTGCGTAGCAGCAGGCTTGGGTCGTTGGGCAGGGCATCCAGCCAGCGCTGCAGCTCTTGATCATCGAGCTCACCCTCACCGCTTGCCTGCGCTGGTACTTGCTGCGCCTGCTCGTCAGGCTCTTGCTCGGTCGGCTCTGCGGGCTGCTCGGCCTGTTGCTGCTCGCCGTCCTTGTTATCTGCTTGTTGCTGGTCTTGCTCTGGAGCTTGCTGCTCGTCGCCTTGCTGTTCTTGGTCAGGTTGAGGCGGTGGGCTTTGCTCGGACTGTGCTGGTTGCTGATTACCCGATTGTTCTTCGCCTTGTTGGCCTTCACTTTGCTCACCGTCCTGCGGTTGCTCAGAGCCCTGTTCGCCGATGTCTTGCTGCTCTTGTGATTGCTGCTCTTGCGATTGCTGAGACTGCTGCTGCTCGAGCACCGCTTTGTTGTGCGCCGCTTGCTCAAGGCTCGGGTCACGTTCCAGCGCTTGTTCATAGGCGGCGATGGCCTGCTCAGTTTCTCCCTGCATGGCCAGGGCATTGCCTTGGTTGTACCAGCCCTGTGCGCTATCGTCTTGGGCGAATAGCTGCTGCGCGCGCTGGTAATCGCCAGCGCGATAGGCTGCGGCGGCTTGCCACTGCGGATCGCTAAACAGTGCTTCGGCGTCTTGGTAGTTCTCTTGCTCGAAGGCGCTATGGGCGCGCTCAGCTTGGTTGTTCCACCACGCGCTGCCTTGCGCTTCTTCAGCAAAGCTATGT
This sequence comes from Aliagarivorans taiwanensis DSM 22990, assembly GCF_000429505.1. Lineage (GTDB taxonomy): Bacteria > Pseudomonadota > Gammaproteobacteria > Enterobacterales > Celerinatantimonadaceae > Aliagarivorans > Aliagarivorans taiwanensis. Next base: position 14,911 of record NZ_AUBZ01000043.1, read on the forward strand.
CCGGGCAACAACATCACGCCAGCCAGTAGCCACAGCGGTAGGCTTGGGCGTAAATACTCCCACAGCGCCAGCAGTAGGGCAGGGATCAGCAGCCAAAAACCGAGGTCGATCCGCAGGTCGATAAGCTTACCTTCCGCTTCATTACCGCTCAGAGCACGCTCGCCCAGCTGGCTTAAGCGCTGAATATCCAGGTTATCGGCGCGCAGGCTTTGACACAGACCGCCGCTTTGCTGGCATAAGGGCAAAAAGTACTGCTGCTCGAGTCTGGGGATCACGATACTGCCTTTGCTGTCTTGCAGCAGCGTACCGCCCTCTAAGGGAATCGGCGCGCCCTCGGCGGTGCCCACTGCCAGCATCGAGAAGCGCAGGTTACTGCCGCTCAGTGCTTGCTGGGCTTGCTCAAACTGCTGGCGAGAGAAGCCGTCGCTGATGGCGATAACATCGCCGCCCGGGTAGCCCGCGTTGAGTAGCAGCTGTTTGGCTTGCTCGATGGCTGCAGCGAGATTGGTGCCGTGCACGGGCATGATCTCGGGGCTGATATGCGGCAACAGATTGGCTAAGTTATTGCTGTCGTGGGTCAGCGGCGAGAGCACAAAGGCATCGCCGGCGAAAGCGATAAGGCCGGTTTCGCCGTCCTTCCAGCTATCGATTAGATCGAGCGCCTTATAACGGGCTAGTTCCAAGCGGTCGGGCTTTACATCATCGGCGCGCATCGAGTAGGACATATTGAGTAGCAGCACTCGCGCCGATCCGTCACGATACAGTTGGCCCTGCGGAAGCTGCAAGCTCGGGCCTGCGGCTGCCAAGCTGAGTAAGGCAATTAATAGCATCGGTCGCCACACTGCCGTCTTGGCACTGCCCGCATCGCTTAGCAGGTGCTCGGCAATTACAGTGGGTAGTAGCTGCTGCCAGCTGGAGCTGCGCTGCAATCGGCGTAGATACCACAGCAACGCCATGGCGATTAAGCCGAGTAATAAAAAGCCGGGGCGTAACAGAGTCATACTGCTCACTATGTTCGCTCCTTAAGGTTGTTAACGTTAGGGGCCGCGACAGGGCGCGGCAAAGCGAGAGCCAGCTTAAGTAGCAACAGGCCCAGCATTAGCCCCAGTGGCCAGAAGAACAGCTCTTTTTTCGGGCGAAAGAACTGCTCCGCTTCGCTGATGGGGTTGAGATCGGCGATTTCGCGGTAGATCTGCTGCAGCTGTTGCTGGTCGCGGGCCCGAAAGTATTGGCCGCCGGTCATCTGCGCTATCTCAATCAGGCTTTGCTCATCGAGATCCCAAGACGGGTTTACCTTACGAACGCCAAACAGGCTGCGCTGTAGCATCTCGTCGGCGCCAATGCCGACGGTGTAGATCACCACTTGGTTGTCTGCCGCTACTTGCGCCGCCTCCATCGGATCGACACTGCCGGAGGTATTTTGACCATCGGTCAGCAAAATCAGGATACGCTGCTCGGCCGGTTGCTCTAGCAGTTGTCGTACGCCCATGCCAATGGCCTCGCCGATGGCGGTCATATCGCCCACAAGGCCGTGCACCAAGTCATCGACCTGACTCTGCAGGGCTTGAAGGTCGAAGCTAAGTGGCGAGGCGAGGTAGGCATGATCGGCAAACAGGATCATGCCGATACGGTCGCCGCGGCGCTCGGCAATAAACTCTTTAAGCAGGGCTTTCACAATGGTCAGGCGGTCGACTTGTTCATCATCCTGCACCAGATCGTTAATCTGCATACTGCCCGACATATCCACCGCCAGCAGCAGGTCGCGCCCCTGTTCGACAATCGGCTCGGGGCTATCGCCAAGTAGCTGCGGTCGGCTCAGGGCTGCCAGTAGCAATGACCATAGCAGCCACTGCCACAGCTGTTGCGGGCGTTTGCTATGGATGGTTTGCTGCTGTTGGCTATCCAAGCTCGGCAGGCTGACGTTGTTCAAGCTGGCTGAGAGTTGTTGCTGCGGCTTACGCCAGCGTTTAAGTAGCAAGGGCAGGGGCAGCAGCAGCCAGATCCACAACCAGGCAAAGCTTAACTCAGTCATGGCGACGCTCCTTAGCCGGGCGCACCGCGATGTCAGGCTTACCAACGGGCAAAAGTAGCTGGCGGATACCTTGTGGCGGCAGGGCTTTGCTTAACCAGCGCTTGGCCAACGCGCGCTGCTCTGGGCGGCAAGGCTGAGGCTCGGGGCGATAGCGCTGATTGAGCCACTGCTCGGCGTCGAACATATTTGGCTGCTCAGCGGCTTGGTCGAGCGATTGGTTGAGCGATTGGTTGAGCGATTGGTTGAGCGATTGGTTGAGAAAGTCCAGCCAAGCCTGACCGTGCAATCCCGCCACGCGGGAGCGGGGGAAGTAGGCCAGCGCCGCTTGTTTGAGCAGTTGGTCGAGATCTGCCATATGCTCAATGGCGTCGACTTGGCTCAGTGCCTCACGTTTGGCGGCGGTGAGCTGGCGATAGCGCAAAACCAGATAGACCAAGGCGATAATCAATAGCGCAATAACACTACCCAATAGCCACCAACCGGGCGCGGGCCAACCATGCTCAAGTTGGCTCGGCAGCAGGATATCTTGCAACTGAGCGCCAACAGGGGAAGAGATGGGCTCAGACATGGTCACTCCATTGGTGTTCGGTCGAGAGAGCATTGAAGGTCATGCCGCTTTGCAGCAGTACCTGTTCAATCTGTTGCTGACGGGCCTGTGACTCGGCCTCATACTGGCTGTGAAAGCTGACCTTGGAGCCGCTCAACCAGTGGGCACGGCCATCGCGGCTGACTTTTAAGTCGCTGCGCAATTGGCGAGGCAGCTGTTGCTCAAGCGGGTCGCTTATCTGCCAGGCAAAACACTGGTTGTGTTGTCCCAGTTTTAGCAGGCGAGAGGAGCTTTGCTGGGGGAGATGGTAGAAGTCGCTAATCAGATGAAGCTGGTAGCCAGTCTTCACCAACTTTTGCAGCTGATCTAAGGCTGCGAGCTGCGCATCGGCGTGGTGTTGCAGTTGCTGCTCTTTGAAGCGGGACAATTGCTGTTGGTGGTGGTCGCAGATGTTGTGCAGCATCCGCAGCCATGCTGAGCGGTTGGCGGCAGGGCGCTCCACCACACACTGCTCGCCCAGTTGCACCACTAGGCCTATACGCTCGTTCAAGCTTTGCGCCAGCCAGCCTAGGGCGGCGGCTAGCTCGGCAGCCAGCACACTTTTAAGCACTTGGGTGCTGCCAAACCACATGCTGGCCGACATATCCAGGTAGATCATTACCGGGTGCTCGCGGTCTTCACGGAACAGCTTGGTGTGGGTGCGACCAGTGCGTGCGGTCACGCGCCAGTCGATGCTGCGCACATCATCGCCCGGTTGATAGTGGCGCACCTCATCGAACTCCATGCCGCGACCGCGTACTCGGCTCAGCCGATTTCCGTGGCGCAGTGCTTGGGTATTCTTCCAGGGCGGTAGGCGCAGGCGATAGCCGCGCATATCGATAAGCTGTTGCACGCTTAACTCAACCGCCGAGCGCTGGGTGTTAGCGCCGTGAGTTACTGAGTAGTTGTCCATGTTTCAGCCTCCGGCTTACGCAATGGCAACCAGTTCAAGCATGCGCGCGATCACCTGCTCGCTGTCGATGCCTTGGGCTTGTGCCTGATAGCTGAGCAACAGGCGGTGGCGGAGCACCGGATAGGCCAGGCTTTGGATATCGTCGGGGGTGACATAATCGCGGCCTTGCAGCCAGGCGCGGGCGCGGGCACTACGGGCTAGTGCCAAGGTGGCTCGAGGGCTGGCACCAAACTCTAGCCATTGTGCCAGCTCATCGCTGTATCGCTGTGGCTGGCGCGTTGCGGTAATCAAATCGACGATGTATTGGCTGAGCTCATCGGCCATGTGGATCTCTAAGATAGCGCGGCGCATGGCAAACAGTTTTTGCTGGGACAGCGGCTCGGGGCGCTTCAGCGGTAGTTGTTTCTCTTCGCGCTCAACCAGTTTGAGGATGGCCATCTCGTGCTCTGCGCTGGGGTAGTCGAGGCACAGCTTGAACATAAAGCGATCCAGCTGCGCCTCGGGCAGCGGGTAGGTGCCTTCTTGCTCAATCGGGTTTTGGGTTGCCATCACCATAAACAGTTTAGGTAGGGCATAGCTGGTGCTACCGACGGTGATCTGCTGCTCTGCCATCGCCTCGAGCAGTGCCGATTGCACCTTGGCGGGGGCGCGGTTGATCTCATCCGCCAACACCAGGTTGTGGAAGATCGGCCCTTTTTGGAAGCTAAAACTGGCGGTTTCCGGGTGGAAGATGTCGGTACCGGTGAGGTCGGCGGGCAACAGGTCGGGGGTAAACTGTACCCGGTGGAAGTCGCCTTCGATACATTCAGACAGGGCCTTCACGGCGCGGGTCTTGGCCAGACCCGGTGGGCCCTCTACCAGTATGTGTCCATCTGCCAATAGGGCAATGAGTAACTGTTCAATAAAGCTGCTTTGGCCAATAATGCTGTGGTTGAGATAGTCCTGAATGGCAGCTAGATTTGGATTGCTCATGTCGTCCTCTTACCTAAGAATTGCTGGCAAATCATATTACAGGGCTCCGTGGGGCTCAAAGAATTTCTAATCGCGTGATGCACTTAGCGTTGTTTTAAATGGCTGTTTGAAAAATGTAATCAAATGGTTAAACTTGATTCACTATTACAGGTCAGACCTGTGCGTGGTTTGGATAGCTTAATACCGAGCGCAGGGTAACAACTACAAGGAAGGAATATGGGAAGCAAATCTACCGCTGCAGCGAACGGTCAACGGGTAGCCATTGTTGCCGGCCTACGCACGCCGTTTGCCCGACAAGCCACCGCCTATCATGGTGTGCCTGCTGTTGATCTGGGCAAGATGGTGGTTGCCGAACTGATGCGTCGCCAGGAGCTTGACCCTGAGTTGGTTCAGCAAGTGGTGTTTGGCCAAGTGGTGCAGATGCCCGCCGCCCCGAATATCGCCCGCGAGATTGTGTTGGGTACGGAGATGAATGTGGGTACTGATGCCTACAGCGTATCGCGTGCCTGTGCCACTAGCTTCCAAGCCACTGTGAATGTCTATGAGTCGATTATGGCCGGCACCATTGATTGTGGTATTGCCGGTGGGGCCGATTCTTCTTCGGTGCTGCCGATTGGGGTGTCGAAGAAGCTGGCGCGTAGCCTGCTGGATCTGTCCAAGGCGAAAACGCTGGGGCAGCGCTGGAACATTATAAAAAAAATACGCCCCAAGGATTTAGCGCCGGTGCCGCCTGCGGTGGCTGAGTACTCCACTGGCCTATCGATGGGGCAAACCGCTGAGCAGATGGCCAAAACCCACCAGATCCCCCGTGAAGAACAGGACCAACTGGCGATCCGTTCGCACCAGCGCGCCCAAAAAGCCTGGGAAGAGGGCCTACTCGACGATGAAGTGATGACCGCCTACCCAGAGCCTTATAAAGAGCACCTGCGCCGCGATAATAATATTCGCGCCGATATCTCAGCGGAAAAGCTCGCCAAGCTCAGACCGGTGTTCGATCGCAAGCATGGTTCAGTCACCGCCGCCAACGCCACGCCGCTAACCGACGGGGCTGCAGCAATCATGCTGATGCGCGAAGATAAGGCTAAAGCGCTCGGAATGCCGATCATGGGCTATATCCGCAGCTACGCCTTCTCGGCCATCGATGTCTGGCAAGATATGTTGATGGGGCCTTCTTACGCCACGCCGATTGCGCTCGACCGGGCGGGCTTGACTCTGCAAGACTTGGATCGCATCGAGATGCACGAGGCCTTTGCCGCCCAAACCTTGGCTAACCTGAAAATGTTCGCCAGCGACAAGTTCGCCCAGTCCATCGGCCGCAGTAAGGCCATCGGTGAGGTGGATATGGACAAGTTTAACCAGCTGGGTAGCTCGATTGCCTACGGCCATCCGTTTGCGGCCACCGGCGCACGTATGATTACCCAGATGCTCAATGACTTGCGCCGCAACGGCGGCGGGTTGGGGCTGACCACTGCATGTGCTGCGGGTGGTTTGGGTGCAGCAATGATTCTGGAGGTGGAATAATGAGCCAATCGACCTTTGAGCTAACGATTGAACAGGATATCGCGCTGCTGAAAATTGACGTGCAGGGTGAGAGCATGAACACCCTGCGGGCAGAGTTTGGCCCCGAGTTGGAGACTATCCTTGACGAACTGGAAGAGAAAAGTGGCCTAAAAGCGCTGATCTTGTATAGCGGCAAAGAGAGTTCGTTTATCGCTGGCGCTGATATCAGCATGCTCGACAGCTGCACCAGCGCCGAGCAGGCCAAGCAGTTATCGATGGATGGCCATAAGGTATTTAAACGTTTGGAAACCATGCCCTTTCCGGTTATTGCGGCGATCCATGGCCCCTGTTTAGGCGGCGGTTTAGAGCTGGCACTAGCCTGCGACTATCGGGTGTGTAGCGATTGGGAAAAGACTGCGCTTGGCCTGCCTGAAGTGCAACTGGGCTTGCTGCCCGGCGGCGGCGGTACCCAACGCTTGCCTCGCGTGGTGGGCTTGCAGCTAGCGCTGCAGTGGATGCTAACCGGCAAACAGCTGCGACCCAAGCAAGCCTTAAAAGCAGGCCTGGTTGATGATGCGGTGCCTAACTCCGTGCTGTTGGATGTGGCCAAGAAGTTCGCCGATAAACCCAAGCGTAAGGCCAAAGTGAAGCTGAAAGGGGCGGCGAAAGCGCTGGAAGGTAACTCGCTTGGGCGCAACCTCTTGTTCAGTCAGGTTGAGAAGCAAACACTAGCAAAGACCCGTGGCAACTACCCGGCGCCAATGGCGATTATCGATTGTGTTAAAGCATCACTAGAGAAGTCAGAGGCCGAGGGCTTTGCCTACGAGGCGCAGCGCTTCTCCGAGCTGGTTATGAGTGATGAGTCCAAGGCCTTGCGAGGTTTGTTCTTTGGCTCCACCGAGCTTAAGAAAGAGCAGCTATTTGATGGCGTGGAGCCGCGTAAGCTTAGCCAAGTCGGGGTGCTCGGTGGCGGTTTAATGGGCGCGGGCATTGCGTTTGTTTCCTCAACCAAGGCTGGGCTACCGGTAGCGGTTAAAGACATTAACGAGCAGGGCATTCGCGCGGCGCTGAATTATGCCTATAAGCTACTGGATAGAAAGCGTAAGCGCCGCTTTATCAGCCATGCCCAGCTGCAATCTGAGATGGCTAAGATCTCCGGTGGCACCGATTATTCGGTGCTACGCAAGGCCGACATCGTGATTGAGGCGGTCTTTGAAGACCTCAAACTCAAGCAGCAAATGGTGGCTGATATCGAGCAGCATGCTAAGAGCGATACCATCTTTGCCAGTAATACCTCCTCACTACCAATTGGCCAGATCGCCGCAGAGGCGGCGCGACCTGAGCAAGTGATTGGTCTGCATTACTTTAGCCCGGTGGAGAAGATGCCACTGGCTGAGATCATTCCCCATGAGGGCACCTCAGAGCAGTGCATCACCGATACCGTTGAGCTCGCCCGTAAGCAAGGCAAAACCGCCATTGTGGTCAAAGATAAGGCGGGCTTTTATGTCAACCGTATCCTTGCGCCCTATATGAATGAGGCGGCTAAGCTGCTGTTAGAAGGACAGTCCATCGAGCATATTGACCGCAGCTTACTGGATTATGGCTTCCCGGTAGGGCCGATGACTCTGCTCGATGAAGTGGGTATCGATATCGGTGCTAAGATCGCGCCCATTCTAGAGGCCGAGCTGGGTGAGCGCTTTAAAGCGCCGGATGCCTTCGACAAGCTAATAGCCGACAAGCGGCTGGGTAAGAAGACTCGTAAGGGCCTCTACAGCTACGCCAAGCCTAGCCCGTTTGCCAAGCTTAGCGGCAAGAAGGCCAAACAAGCGGATAAGGCGGTGTATAGCCTTTTAGGCATCAAAGCTGCGGAGCCGCTGGATGAAGCCGACATTGCCAAGCGCTGCATCTATCCGATGCTCAATGAAGCGCTACGCTGCCTCGATGAAGGGGTTATCCGCAGTGCCCGTGATGGCGATTTAGGCGCCATCTTCGGTATCGGCTTTCCGCCGTTTTTGGGCGGGCCTTTTAGCGCTATCGAGCAAATTGGAACTAAACAGTTGGCTGAAGAGATGAACGAGATGGTTGAGCAGTATGGCGAGGTGTTCCAGCCCTGTGATTACCTGTTGAAACTGGCTGAGAGCAACGCCTCTTGCTTAGATAGCTAAGCCATGCGGGCCATTGTGAAGCGATGTGTGGAGCGATGGCTTTTTGCACTCGAATATGAATTTTGTTCGAGTGCAAGCATGAATCTTTTGCTACAATCGCGCGGTATTAATTTTGAGCAGTATGAACTATGTTGATAAGCCCTGTGCTTTGCTTGGTGTTTGCCGGCTATCTCTATCTCAGCGCCTTCCAATCAGCGATGCCAATCCGACGGTGGACCATTCTGGGTTTGTTGTTTGGCCCGCTTGCCTTGCCGCTGTTCTGGCTGCATCAGAGCCTTAATCTGCGCCGGCAACTGGGCTTTGCCGATGTGTGGTTTAAGGCCTAACCGTTCAAATTCTGTCGATTCAAAAAAGGCACCGTAAGGCTGTCTCTTATACACAAATCCCCGAACATCGTTCGGGGATTTTTTTTGAACTCAACCCACATCTAGCGATCAGATCATTTAGATATTCTTAATGAGGTGGTTACGATGGACAGTTAAAACCCAATGGAGTGGGCACAAGCGCAATTTAGTCAGGCAGAGCTCAACGACCCAAGACGTACGCAAAGGCTGGTATCGCTAGCCGCTTCACTCGCAAATCGACCCGGAGTCGCAGTGCCGTAAGGTGCCGTTTTTTTGCGTTAACTGAACGTCAGTTTTAGTCGTTGTTATAAAAACGTCGCATCTCGTTCATCACCTGCACCATGGTGCGCAGCGACACCTTGTTTCGGTCGCGCTCGGTAACGGTTTGGCGGTCAATCACTTGATAGTTGCCGTCGTCATCAAATACGGTGATACGCCCCGACTCGACAATCGCTTGCTGCTGCTCGCTACCGATCATCACCCAGTCCAGTTCGCGGTCTTGGAAGATATTCTGGCCACTACTGAAGTCGCTGGCATTGTTATTCACTGCCAACACATCCTGTAGCAATGTAGGTACTAAGTCTAAGTGGCTGGTATCTTGAGTAAATAGCTCTGGCGTACGACCGGGCCATTTGATCAGCAGCGGCACCTGGCTTTGCTTTAGCGACAGGCTGTTGCCAAAGCCCCAGCTATTGTCGCCTTCTTCATTGAACTCAATACCGTAATCACCGGTGAGGATAATCACCGTGTTGCGCGCGACCCCATTGTCCGCCAGGGTTTTGCTCATCTGCGCCAGTAGTGAGTCGAGTTGGGTGGCAGAGGCTTTGTAGTACTCGCGCATGGTTTCGGCGCTCAGATCTGGCGGCGCTGGCAGGTCGTTCTCAAACTGGGCGATGCCATCGAGGTATACTAGGTTGAACCAAGGCAGGTTGGCGTGCTGATCCATCCAGCCCTGCCATTCATTGACAAGCTCTCGGTCGCTATCAAAACGGCGCTGCTGGGCCTTCTCGAAGCCTAAATCGATCACCGAAGAGGTTTGGCCATTATAGAAAGCCATGCTTTGGTAATTCTGCTGAGACAACACCTTGGTCAGTACTGGCCGCACTTGTTGAGCCTCAACCGCTGGCCAATAGCTGCTGGGCAGGCCGTAGAGTAGCGAGAACATACTCAAAGGCTGCTGGTTGCTAGCTGTGAAATGGCTTTGGAACTGGCTGGAAGAGGCTGCTGCTGCGCTGGCCGTTGGCATCACGTCAGGTTGTAGTAAGTCCCAACGCATCCCTTCGGCAACCACTAGCAGTACGTTCATTCGGTTATCGATGCGTCGTACGTCCAGGTTGCGCGATGGATAGCGCAAGTCATTGGGACCCGCAAGCTCATCTCGTACTTGCTCGGCGTGTGAATAAGCATCAAAGATACCTTGCTCAAGCAAAAAGCTGCGTGCGGTGAGAGGGTAAAACAGCGGGTAGTTATAACGCTGTTGGGTGACCGGGCGGTAACTCACCGCATCGGCCCAAGCGTGCACTAAGTGAGTCGCCAGAAAGCACAGTATAAAGACGGCTGCAATTGGCTTGCCTAGTTGCTTATGTTCGATGCGGCGCAGATAAGACCAACACAGTTTGCCCAGCCAAAGCTGTAACAAGAACAGGAAGGGGATCAGGACAAAGAAGCCGTTAAAGTTGGTCGCGGTTTGCGATTCTTTGTCGATAAGCAGGCTGAACATTGCCGGATTCAGGTGCACCCCATATTCGGCGTAGACCTCAAGATCCAGTATTAAGGTGCACAACCCCGCTGTCGCCAACAGGGCGCCGATAAAGCGCAGCGTTCGGAAACTGGGGATGGCGAAGCTCAGTGGAAACAGGATCAGCAGGAACAGCACAAACGGAATAAAGGCGAACTGCCCAGCCCAGCTGACCAGCAGATAGATTTGTCCGATAAAGGTTTCTGGCGGTTTGGCTAATACCAGATAGCGCAAGCCCAAGATAAGGCTTAGTACTATATTGCTGAAACAAAACCAGTGCCCCCAGCTGATCAGCTGGGAGACTTTATCCCGGTAGAGCGGGGTGGGGTGCAATCCTACCATAGTGGGTTAGTGTGGTTTCTCGCTTTGCATTGAACTAACCAGTACCTTACCAAACTGCTGGGCAATATGTTCCCGCTGCTCTGGTGCTACCTTGCTATTAATAATATGAGTGGCTGCATTCCCTAGCACCATCAGTCCTAATTCGGTACTGGCATCGTGTTTGTTCAACACTTCCAGTAGCTCATTGAGGATGTTTTCGATTTGTTGGGTTGAATACTTTGAAACGATGGCCATGCTTTGCTGCAAATTTAACGATAAAGAAGCGTATAATACCCCACCTTATCTACAAACACTAACCTTGAGTCGCATGAACATTTCTCTAAAACACTTGATTTTACACTCGCTATCACTGGGTTCAGAAGGCGCCGTTGAGCTGCAGGCGCGGCCGCAGGAACTGGCTGCCAGCGATAAAGCCATGGAGCTTATCGAAGAGCTGCACTTAGGCTACAACGCTAAAGCGGCGAAAGGGTTTGGCTATTACAACAATGAGAACAGCAGCCAATTTAAAGGCTCGTTAGATGCCTATTTAAAGCAGGAAACGCCGTTTTTGGCCTTCTCGCAAGACATTGCCAGCATTTTGGTCGAGCAGGTCAATGCCTACCAAGTGGTGGAGCAGGGTGTGTTGCTGGTGGCCGAGTATGAGCATGTAGCAGGCGATTACCTATTGGTTGCGGTGCTTGAGCGTAAGGTTTCGCCGAGTGTTAATGAGCAGTGGGAGATCACCGATAGTCACTATCTGGAAACCTCTTCTATTCAACTCGCTGCCCGTATCGACCTTACCGATATGCAACGCAACAGCGAGTCTACGCGTTACCTCTCTTATGTAAAAGGCCGCGCCGGACGCAAGATCTCCGACTTCTTCGTCGAGTTCTTGGGCTGCGATGACGGGCTGGATGTAAAGCAGCAAAATACCGTGCTAATGCAAGCCGTTGAAGAGTTTTGTGCTGCTACCCAGCTTGAGGCTGAGGAAGGTGCAGAGGTGCGCAAAGAGGTAAAAAGTTACTGCGAACAGCAGCTCAAAGACGGCGAAGAGATCAAGGTTAAAGAGCTCACCGAGGTGTTCCCGGAAACCGATGAAGGCATGGACTTTTATCAGTTCGCCGCCGACAACTACCCATTGGAAGAGCAGTTTCCGGCCGATCGCAGCAGCCTGAAAAAGATGGCCAAGTTCTTTGGTCAGGGCAAAGGGGTGAGCATCAGTTTTGATCGAGATCTATTAGGTGAGCGAATTCAGTACGATCCTCAAACCGACACATTGACCATTGTCGGCATCCCTCCTAACTTGAGAGAGCAGCTGAGCAAATAGTGCTCAGCCCCTACGCGTCTTGAAAACCTTGTCAAAGTTAAAATGTAGTAATATTACAACATGAAAAAGTTTTCAAAGGGAAATGCCACTCATAATGTTGTTTTATTACACCCTGTCGCGATGGGTATTTGGGCTAAGGCCGCATAAAGTCTCGTTTTGTTGGTTTGTAATATAATTTCAAAAATGCGAGCCAAGTCATGTGCCGACAGCCCTAAACGAGTTACTATCATCGCCAGCAAGAACATCACTTGCTCCCATAACAAAATAACTTAGTTAAGGAAAGGCTAATGAAAAAGACAATTCTGGCAACTGCTGTAGCGGTTGCGTCTTTGGGTATGGCTGCTACTGCGTCTGCAAACATCGAAGAAGGCCAGTTGACCATTTGGATCAACGGTGACAAAGGCTACAACGGTCTTGCAGAAGTAGGTAAGCGTTTCGAAGCTGACACCGGTGTTAAAGTAACCGTTGCTCACCCAGATGACGCACCAGGACGTTTCCAGCAAGCTGCTGCTACCGGTGCTGGTCCAGACATTTTCTTCTGGGCTCACGACCGTTTCGGTGACTGGGTTGACGCAGGCCTGTTGGCTGAAATCAAGCCAAGCGCTGAGAAAGTTGCAGAGATCGAAGATTTCGCTTGGGACGCAGTAACCATTGACGGCAAGGTATATGGTTACCCAGTTGCTATCGAAGCTGTTGGCCTGATCTACAACAAAGATCTGGTACCTACTCCTCCAACTACTTGGGAAGAGATCCCTGAGCTTGACAAGAAGCTTCAGGAACAAGGCAAGAACGCCATCCTGTGGGACTACAACAACACCTACTTCAGCTGGCCTCTTCTGGCTGCTAACGGCGGTTACATCTTTAAGTACGAAAATGGTTCGTACGATGTTAAAGACACTGGTGTTGCTACCGACGGCGCGAAAATGGGCGCACGTGTAATCGCTGACCTGATTGAGAATGGTCACATGCCACGCGGTGCTGACTACGGTGTAATGGACGCTGCCTTTAACAAAGGTGAAGTGGCCATGATGATCAACGGTCCTTGGGCTTGGGATAACGCTGATAAGAGCGGTATCAACTACGGCGTAACCTACATCCCAACCATCAACGGCAACAAAGCCAAGCCGATGGTAGGTGTATTAGCAGGTGCGGTTAACTCTGCGTCTCCAAATGCTGACTTGGCAATCGAGTTCCTAGAGAACTACATGCTGACTGTTGAAGGTCTGAGCGAAGTGAACGCTGACGTACCACTGGGTGCGGTAGCTCACAAAGAGTACATGGCTGAGCTGGCTGACGATCCACGCATCGCTGCTACCTTTGCTAACGCTCAAGACGGTGAGCCAATGCCTAACGTTGCGGCTATGGGCAAGTTCTGGTCTGCAATGGCAACCTCACTGACCAACATTACCAGCGGTCGTCAAGACCTGGATAAAGCGTTGGACGCTGCTGCGCGCCGTATCGCGAAGTAAGTAGGAAGGTCACTTCCAAGCGAGAGGAGGAGTTCGGTCACTCCTTCTCTCATTTTTTGTTCGGAACAATAAAACAAAGGTTATATAGATGGGTGTTTCCACGACTTCAGGACTTATGCAAGGCAAGTATGCCTGGCTGAAGCTGTTGCTCATCACTGCAATTGTGGCGCTTAACGGCTACGCAATTATTATGATGTATGCAAGCGGTGAGTATGCGTTCGCGCTGCTTAACCTCGTTATCGTCGCTTCTGGTGTGTATGTATTTACCAGCAAGCGCGCCTATGCCCACCGGTATATTTATCCGGGTATGGCGGGCATGGTTATGTTTATTATCTTCCCACTGCTTTATACCGTCGGGATTGCATTTACCAACTACAGTGGTACCAACCTGCTCACGCTAGAGCGGGTAGAGCGTATGCACTTAGCAAGAACCTACACCGCAGAGGGCGGCACGTTCGATTTTGCAATGTTGGAATCTGGCGAAGGGAAGTACGTGTTGCAGCTGGTTCAGGACGATAAAGTTCTGGTTAGCTCGCCACTTTCTCCAATTTCTAACTCTGAGCTGTCGGCTCGCAAGCAAACACTTGAGAGCAGCGAAGTTAAACTCTCTCATGTTGAGCAAAAGCCTGAGCTTGAGGTTGCGCAAATCCGCGCCATCACTCAAAACCGTCAGTTCTTGAACAGCCTGGTACTGGTTACCCCTGAAGGCGATGAGCTGGTAATGAGCGGCCTGCGTAAGTTTGCGGCCCAAGCGCCACTGTTCACTAAGCTCGACAAAGACCGCGTTTTACAAGACAGCGGTGTCGTGATCCCGGGTGGTTCTGCGCTGCGCAACAACCAAACCGGCGAGCTGATGATGCCGAACATGGAAACCGGCTTCTATCAGTACATTGATGGCAACGCAGAGTTTGTCGGCAATCGTGTTACTCCTGGTTTCACCGTAAACATCGGCTGGAAGAACTTTGAACGTGTGGTTAAAGATGATGGTATTAAAAAGCCATTTGTTGAGATCTTTATCTGGACGGTTATCTTCGCTGGTTGTTCAGTAGCCTTCACCCTCGCCATTGGTATGGTGCTGGCTTGTGTGATTCAGTGGGAAGAGCTGAAAGGCCGCGCGATTTACCGCGTACTGCTGATTCTGCCTTATGCGGTGCCAGCGTTTATTTCGATTCTGGTGTTCAAAGGTTTGTTCAACCAGAACTTCGGTGAGATTAATGCGCTGCTGAATGCGTGGTTCGGTATCAAACCTGACTGGTTCACCGACCCAACCCTAGCCAAAACCATGATCCTTATCGTGAACACCTGGCTGGGTTATCCGTACATGATGATCCTGTGTATGGGTCTGTTGAAGTCTATCCCTGAAGACTTGTACGAAGCGTCTGCGATGGACGGTGCAGGTCCGATTAAGAACTTTTTTAACATTACTGTTCCGCTGTTGATGAAGCCGCTAACGCCGCTACTAATCGCCTCGTTCGCGTTTAACTTCAACAACTTCGTGCTTATTCAGCTATTGACCTCTGGTGGCCCGGATATCATCGGCGCTACTACCCCGGCAGGTACTACTGACCTGTTGGTGAGCTACACCTACCGCATCGCCTTTGAAGGCAGCGGCACACAAGACTTTGGTTTGGCCAGTGCAATTGCCACCATGATCTTCCTGGTTGTGGGTGCGATAGCCTTGTTCAACCTGCGTCTAACTAACGCTAACAAGTCTGTGTAAGGAGAACAGTTATGCCAATGGTTCAACCGAAATCACTGAAATACCGCAAACTGGGCACTCACATAGCTATCTGCGCGTTTCTGTGTTTAATTATTTTCCCACTGCTGATGGTTATCGCCATCTCATTCCGTACCGGTAACTTCTCGGTGGGTGACATTATTCCTCGTAATCCAACCCTTGATCACTGGCGTTTGGCGCTGGGCATCTCTGTGGAGAATGCCGACGGCTCAATCACACCTCCTCCGTTCCCGGTTCTGACCTGGTTGTGGAACTCGATCAAGGTGGCGGGTATCTCTGCGGTACTGATTGTGGTGCTTTCTACCACCAGTGCGTACGCGTTTGCTCGTATGAAGTTTAAAGGCAAATCGACCATCCTGAGCGGCATGCTGATCTTTCAGATGTTCCCATCAGTGTTGGCGCTGGTTGCCTTCTATGCCTTCTTCAACATGATTGGCGATTTCATCCCTTGGCTAGGCCTGAACACCCACGGTGGTCTGATTCTGGCTTACTTGGGGGGGATCGCACTTCACGTTTGGACAATTAAGGGCTACTTCGAAACCATCGACCCGGCTCTGGAAGAGAGTGCGGCCATCGATGGCGCCACCCCTTGGCAAGCCTTCCGTCTGATTCTGCTACCGCTATCGGTGCCGATTCTTGCGGTGGTATTCATCTTGGCCTTCATCGGCATCATCACAGAAGTACCAATGGCCTCGGTGCTGGTTCAGGACATCGACAAGATGACCCTGGCAGTGGGCTCGCAACAATACTTCTACCCACAAAACCTGTTGTGGGGTGACTTTGCCGCAGCTGCTGTACTGTCCGGTTTCCCAATCACCATCGTGTTCCTGTTGGCACAACGTTGGCTGGTTGGCGGTCTGACCGCTGGTGGCGTGAAAGGTTAATTAATTTTTAGGCGGGCCGCAGTGCGGCCCGGTAACACAAGATTTAAACGATTAAGCAGCACAGCGCTGTTTATATTGGAGCTGAGAATGGCTGAAGTAATTCTAAACAACGTACGTAAAAACTATGACCCGGCAATTCACCAGGACACCCTGCGTGACATCAACCTAAACATCGCAAACGGCGAGTTCATCGTATTCGTAGGTCCATCAGGTTGTGGTAAATCAACCCTACTGCGTATGATTGCGGGTCTGGAAGACATCACCAGCGGTGAGCTGAAGATCGGTGGCAACTACATGAACGACGTTCCACCGGTAGACCGTAACGTAGGTATGGTGTTCCAGTCTTATGCACTGTATCCACACATGGATCTGCGCGAAAACATGAACTTCGGCCTTAAGCTGAAGAAGCTGGACAAGAAAACCATCGACGAGCGTGTTGACCACGCCTCTGACATCCTGGGCCTAACCCCGCTGCTGGACCGTAAGCCTAAAGAGCTAAGTGGTGGTCAGCGTCAGCGTGTAGCAATTGGCCGTTGTATCGTTCAGCAACCAAGCGTATTCCTGTTCGACGAACCGCTATCTAACTTGGATGCGGCGCTGCGTGTGAAGATGCGTATCGAGATTGCCAAGCTACACAAAGAGCTAAACTCAACCATCATCTACGTAACCCACGACCAGGTGGAAGCAATGACCCTGGCCGACAAGATTGTGGTACTAAGCCCGCTCAACCCTGATGCGCCAACTAACCTTGAGCAGTTCGGTGAGCCTCTTGAGCTGTACCACAATCCAGCCAACAAGTTCGTTGCAGGCTTCATCGGTTCTCCGAAGATGAACTTCCTGGCTGGTGAGCTGGTTGAGAAAGGCGACAAGACTAGCCGTATCCGCCTGTACACTGGCGATGAGATCGTTGCAGCGGTAGATACCAGCTCTGCACAGGTTGGCGACAAGGTTGAGCTAGGCTGCCGTCCTGAGCACTTGGTTGAAGTGGGCCACGCGCACGCGGATTGTCAAATCACCGGTACCGTACAGGTTACTGAGCACTTGGGCTCGGAGTCTTACGTGTACATGGACGTAGATGGCAACGACTTTACCTTTAAAGCACGCCCAGAGTTCCCTGCAGAAGCGGGCCAAGAGCTGAAAGTAGGTCTGCCTACCGACGCCTGTTACCTGTTTGACAAAGACGGCGTAGCCTTCCCTCGTACTGCCAAGTACAACAAGGACTAAACGTCGCTTCATTAGCCTGAATTTAAGCTGCCTCCGGGCAGCTTTTTTTGTGCCTGCGGTTTGGTCGTGCTCGGTTCACGGAGCATTTATTGGTCTAGTTCTGTAATTGCAAAATGCAACAGCATTCCTTCGCCGCTAGTGGTGTTCGCATTATGCGAGTTCACTAATCAACTGAAAAATATAGGTAATTTTAAAGAGTTCGCTTGGAACGGGAATTGCTCTACACCCTGTGTGACGCTATTGCACATACGGGAGAACGATATGCAACAAGACACTAATCTAACAGCGCGCCTGTCTCACATTGCGAAAGCTGCGTTTGCTTGTCTAGCCATGTCAGCGTCAGCCCACGCTGGTTTGATACTGACCATCGAAGAGGCTGGGATCCAAGACTCTCAAGTCACTGGCACGAAGATAATTGAAAACTTCGATGAGTGGGGCAAGGGTAGCTTTGTCGAAGATGTAGAGACTGATATCGGTACCTATTCGGTGTTAAGTGGTTCGGGCAATATCGTATCTCACGGCCAATACGGTGGCGCTGATGGGGAGGGCAACTATTTGTTTACTTCCCGAGGAGGCAACCAAATTGAACTGGTTTTCGACCAGCCGATTAGCTATTTCGGTTTTTGGTGGAGTGCCGGAGATGGCGGAAACCTGCTCGATGTAGACACCTTAAACAACAGCCATCACTTCACCACTCAAGCTATCTACGATGCAGAGGCCCTTAGTGATGCGCATATGGGGAATCCCAATACCAACTACTTGGGGAAAAACAAGCGCGAGCCTTACGCTTTCGTCAACTTGTTTGCCACCGATCAGCAATCGCGCATTGAGAGCATCCGTTTTTATGGCTCCAACTTTGAAAGTGATAATCACACCGTGGTGGTGACGCCGTTACAACAGGTTCGCGGACGGGTGGTGAGCGATGTTAATGAACCACCGGTAGCGGCACTTATGGCTGGGTTGTTAGGCTTGTTGCTACTGCGACGTAAAAAGCAGGGTGAGATCGCGAACATTTTTTGAGCGCTTATAAGCAATTTGACCTGACGTCCGTGCTGTGATCTTATACTCCCTTTTTCGGGAGCCTTCCATGACCATCGATGTATTTTCCCAGCATTTCGGCAGTATTAAAGATCCTCGACAAAGCGCTAAAGTAAGCTATCCGTTGTTCGATGTGCTGTTCCTAACCGTATGTGCAACGATTGGCGGAGCCAATGGCTGGGAAGATATCGAAGACTTTGGTGAAGCCCACTTCCACTGGTTCCGTGAAAAGGGGCTATTTACTGCAGGCCTACCAGTACACGATACCATTGCCCGATTGATTTCACGCCTCGACCCAGC
>NZ_AUBZ01000044.1 GCF_000429505.1 Aliagarivorans taiwanensis DSM 22990
TTGGGTTGCGGCATAGTCGCAGCCGCTGCCCTAAGCGCTTTGACATCATGTTGCTGATCGCATTACTGCTGGAATTGGTCCTGCACTGGGTTGGTCTGTTTGCGTGTAAATCCGGTTGGCATAAACACTTTCAGGCAAACACAGTGCGAGACCGAAATGTGTTGTCACTGCTGCGGCTGGGCAAAGAGGTGCTCAGGCGCGGAGGATGCTATCGGCTAAAAGTTCGAGACATAAAATGGGCGATACTGGCATTTATCCGGCAGCTGAGAAAAAACAGCTATGTTTTCACAGAATTATGAGGGGATCCCTCAGGGTTTGGCTTCCCGGCCATCTTAAAGGGATGGTTTGACCGCGTTTGGGCGCCGGGGCATGCCTACGATCATGATAAAGCGCTAGGTGCGATTAAACCCAGACTGTCGAACCTTAAGGAAGTAAAGGTGGTCACCACTCTCGGGTCTCCTTGGTGGGCCATAACTTGGTGCTGTGGAAGCCAGTTAAGCGAGTATTAAAGATTGCGCTGTTGGGCGCCTGCGCCCCCAAGTGCCGCCTTACGTTTCTCTCGCTATACAAGAGTGAAGAGGTATCCAGTAAGCAAATAGAACGCTTTGTTGCCAAGATTAAAGCCAAGTTTTGAACGCAGTAAACAAATGAAGAACCTTGTAGTAACACTTCTTTTAGTGACCCTCGCGATCGCCTTTGACTCATTGGCTGGTCATCGGGGCCTGCCTATCGTGACCATGGACTTGCTGCTTATACCCCTTTGCATCGCCGTATGCTGGCAGGTATGCACTCCCAAGTACCTTTCGGGTGCAAACTTAAACCCGCAGCTAGCTCAGAATAAAAGCCTTCTATCTACCTTGGCACTTGTTATGGCGTGTATTTTCTTCGTATTACTCGGCGCTTTTGCTCTTTACCTTGGTGCGTCCGAGCCATTCAGGCTTTTAACTGGCATCAAAGGCAGTTGTCACGGTTATACCGCGTTTACAATCGGTGTGTGTATCCTGTTGTTGGTGTTTACAACAAGCTATGCCTACTGGTTTAGGCAACGCTAAACTTATCCTCACTTAACCCAGTTCAGCATTGTTAGTCTGATCTCAGCCCCACCTTCGACAACTGCATCGGCACAAAACCCGGCAAACTTTCGACTCTGGCCAGCCACGCCTCAATCGCCGGATAGTCCTGTAAGCTCACTCCCCCTTCAGGGGCCAGCTTGGTGTAGCTGTACATCGCCAAGTCAGCGATGGTTGGGTGGCTGCCCACCAGCCAATCGCGCAGCAGCAAGTAGCCCTCTAACTGGGCAAACAGCTTGGCCGCTTCCTGCAACAAGCTCGGTCTGTCGATGGGGCGGTTAAACAGGTTAGCGGCTCGCAACTTGGAGGCCGTGCCCGCCAAGCGATTGGCAGCCAGTGAAAGGAAGGTTTCGACTTGAGCGCGTAGCTCGGGTGCCTCGGGCAGCCATTGCTGCGACTTATCGTATTTACTCGCCAAGTACACCAAGATGGCGTTGGAGTCGGCGATCACCACATCGCCATCTCGCAGTACCGGGATCTGGCCAAAGGGGTTGAGGGCTAAGAACTCAGGTTGATGCTGTTCGCCTTTGAGCAAATCCACTGTGACCAACTCAAACTCCAGTTCAAGCAGGCTAAGCAGCATATGGGGGCGATGGGCGTGGCCCGAGATGGGGTGCCAATAGAGTGTAATCATGGTGTGCTCCGTGTCGATGTGATGGCTGTGTTTATTAAAGAGCGACTTGCGCCCCAGAAAAACCCCGTTAGCATGGAATGATAATTTCCAGTTTGTTGACAAAGCATGGACACTATCGACGGAATGAGAACAGTGGTAGCAGTAGTGGAAACTGGCTCGTTTACTGCAGCCGCATAGGGCGTGTTGACCTTTCGTGTTCACTTTTGCAGCGAGTTCTAGGCCAATCAGACAAGGAAAAGAATGCGCAGTGTAGCCATCTACATAAGCAGGCTTTGACGCCGAATGATTGGCCTAGAAACGCTGCCCTTCGGGTTCACTTTAAACGGCATCTGTGCGGCGTCCTTCGCTCCTTACATAGAATACTATGCTGCGTCACTCATTCCTTGCTCAGATGCCGTTTAAAGTGAACAAATTTCGAACACGAAAGGTCAACACGCCCTTACGTCTAGGGATATCAAAGTCGCTCGCCTCCAAATACATCAATCAGGTTGAGGCGCAGCTAGGGCTCAGCCTGTTTCATCGCACCACCCGCAAGCTCTCGGTCAATCAGGCTGGGCAGCAATACTACCGCCTAGCCCTCGAAGTGCTGGCGCAGTTCGACAAACTCCATAGTCAGCTACACTCCAGCCGCCAGCACGCCGCCGGGCCGCTTAAAGTAACCGCCTCGCAGAGCTTTGCCGAGGAGCTGCTCAGCCCGCTGATCCCGGATTTCTTGGCGCGCTATCCCGATGTTGAAATCGATATGGTGGTGACCAATCAAAAGCTCGATTTGGTGGAGCAAGGTATCGACATCGCCTTTCGCGCCAGCGAACTAAACGACTCCAGCCTTAACTACCGGCCAATTATGCCGCTGCAAAGCTCGCTCTACGCCGCGCCAGCACTGGCCAAGCAAGCCAAAACCGCAAGCAGCATCGAGCAGTTGCCCTGTTTGGTGGACACCAACCTGCACCCCACCTGTCGTTGGCCGCTAAGCGCCGATGCTACAGACCATCAGGGCAGTACCACCGTCGCTATTCAACCCGTATTTAAAAGCAATAGCCCACGGCTGATCCGCCAACTGACCTTGGCAGGCCTTGGGGTGAGTTATCAGCCGGATATGATTGTCGCAAACTATCTGGCCAGCGGGCGGCTCGTCAAAATCGATATGGGCGTGGCGCCGCTGCGTGTGCCGCTACATGCCCTGTTTCGTGGTGGCTCCTATCAACCGGAGCGGGTACGGGTGTTTCTCGACTTTGTGGTTGAGCGCTTGGGCCGGGATAACAACTAACTGACAAGTCGACCTGCATTTTCTAAACGAATAAGCACTATTCACTCAGAATTTTTTATCAAGATACTCTGAATTGTCATAATGATATGTTATATCATTCCGCGAAATTAATTGTTTATTCGGAGAATCAATGTCTGAGCCAGTCGTAGTAGCAGAATCTCTTAACGTGAGATTTGCTGACCAGTGCGTGCTTGACGATGTCGGCTTTACTGTAAACCGTGGCGAAGTGTTCGCCCTGCTTGGGGGCAACGGTGCCGGTAAGTCCACCACCCTAAAGACCTTTCTTGGCACGGTTGCGCCTACTTCAGGTAGCGCGTCGGTGCTGGGCCACTCGGTCACCAGCGATAGCGATTTTATTCGCAGCAAGGTGGCCTACCTGCCAGAGTCGGTGATGCTGTATGGCCACCTGACCGGCATGGAAAACATCGAATACTTTTTATCGCTGGCCGATGTAAAGCGCAGCGCCAGCGATATCGAAGCGGCACTTAAGCGAGTTGCCCTGCAAGCCGACACCTGGCACAAAAAACTGGCTGACTACTCTAAAGGCATGCGCCAGAAGACCGCGATTGCGCTGGCCTTGCTGCGCAGTGCGCCGGTACTGTTCTTGGATGAGCCGACCTCGGGCCTTGATCCAAGCGCCATTGACGAGTTCAACCAGCTGGTAACTGCACTGTCTGAAGCAGGTTCGACCGTGTTTATGGTGACCCACGATGTATATGGCGCCTGCCAAGTAGCCCACCGCATTGGCCTACTCGACCAAGGCAAGATCGTTGGCGTGTTCGAGCGTAACGGCAACGAGCTTATCGATACCGAACAAGTACACACTGCCTTTGCCAAGAGAAACGCCTAATGAGCATCATCAAATCCGTTATGTTCGATGAGTGGCGTTATTGGCGACGAACCAAGGTCGCCACCACCGTCATCCTTATCGGTATTGCATTGGCGCTGGCCTCGGTCATCGTCAACTCGATTGAAGTGCGCCAAGCCTCGGCAGAGCGCACCGAGCTGCAGCGTATCTCCGAGCAGACCTTTTTCGACCAGCCCGATCGCCACCCGCACCGTATGGTGCACTACGGTCACTATGTATTCCGCACGCCTTCTCCGCTGAGCATTATTGAACCGGGGGTGGATGCCTTTACCGGTACCGCCATGTTCTTGGAAGGCCACCAGCAGAACACCGCGATGTTCTCGGAGCAGCGTCAATCCAGCGGCTTGACCCGTTTTAGCAGCCTGTCGCCGGCCTTTATGCTGCAGGTGCTGGTACCACTGATGCTGATTTTGGTGGGCTACTCTTGTGTCACCCGCGAGCGCGAAGCCGGCACCCTGCATGTGATGATCACCCAAGGGGTGAAGGTGCGCGATATTCTGGCGGGCAAGTTTTTCTCCTTGGCCGGTAGCGGCATGCTGATGCTAGCGCCGTTGGCAATTGCCAGTTTGTGGGCCGGCGTGCATGGCGAGTCTTTGGCGATTACTGCCAGCTTTGTGCTCGGCTATGTGGTGTACATCTTGGTTTGGAGCGCCATTGTGTTGTGGGGCTCAACCATTAGCTCGCGCAGCAACGCCAGCTTTGCCATTCTGATCGCCCTCTGGGTGGTGCTGTGTATTCTGGTGCCTCGTATTGCCAGCACCACAGCGGCCTCGCTGGAGCCCTCACCAGGGAAACTAGAGACCGACTTTTCGGTGGTTGAAGAGCTGCGCGCACTGGGTGACGGCCACAATGCCTCTGACCCTGCCTACGAAAAGCTCAAGCAAGACTTGCTCAGCCAATACGGCGTCGATGATGTTGCCGATTTGCCGATGAACTTTCGCGGTGTGGTACTCACTTACTCAGAGAAAAAGCTGACCGACGTACTGAACAAGTACGCCGAAGCGCGCATGGACGAAGAGCTGTCGCAGGCCGAGATCGCCCGCCAGTTCGGTTGGCTGTCGCCAATGGTGTCGATGCGTACCTTCTCGATGATGATCGCAGGGACGAACCTTGAGAACCACCACCGCTTCCTGCGCGAAGCCGAAGACCTGCGTTTCGACTTTGTTCAGGCGCTTAACCATGCCCACGAGCATGACCTCGACTACCACACCGATATCAACCGCTACGTGAACGATGATACCGCTAAAGCCGCGCGTGTCGATGCCAGCCACTGGCAGGTGTTATCAAGCTTCGATTTCGCCCCAGAGTCTGCGCAGTTCCGCCTATCGCACAGTCTGCGCTACGCGCTGCAGCTGCTGTTGTGGGCCGGGTTAATGTTGGCGCTGATTAAACGGGCAAGCCGGGGAGTGATGTAACATGCTATTTGCCGATTTTTACCGGGAGATGCGCTTTCTCTCGAAGCAGCGCTACATCGTGCTGTTCCTCTCTGCAGTGTTCGCCTTGTCTGCCTTCGCGGTATGGAGTGGCCTACACGAGACCAAGCTGCAACAAGCCACCATTGAGCGCTTGCTGGAAAAAGACAGCGTCGATCGCGAAAACGTGCTAGCCGGTCAGGGCGATTACGGCAGCGCGGCCTATTACAGCTTCCACGTGACCTACTCCGAGCCGTCGTCACTGGCCTTCGCAGCGATGGGCCAACGCGATACCTTCCCCTGGAAGCACCGTATTCGCATGCTGGCGCTGGAAGGGCAGATCTACGAGACCGATGCAGAAAACCCCGAGCTGTCGCTGTTCGGCCGCTTCGACTTTGCCTTTATCGTGAGCGTGCTGCTGCCGATCTTCGTTATCTTGCTGCTGCACGACCTGCGCTCTGGCGAGAAAGAAGCCGGTCGTTACGATCTGCTGGTTGCCAGCGCCAAGAAGCAACACAAGCTATGGCTGAGCCGCGCGCTGGTGATCACCACCGGTCTAGCGCTGGCCATGCTGGTGCCGCTATTGGTGGGGGCTGCAATCACGCAAGCGCCGCTGGCGAAAACCGTTGCGATGGTGCTTATCACCCTCGCCCACCTGCTGTTTTGGGTGGTAGTGACTGTGATTGCCGGACGCATGATGCTGGCGCGCGGGCAAAACTCTCCACGCATCGCCTCGGCGCTGCTGGGTGTTTGGCTGCTGGCCACGGTGATTGTGCCGGTGGTAAGCGACACCTTGATCAACCAATCGATTACTGGCCCGAACGGCGGCGAGGTGGTGCTCACTCAACGTGAAGCGGTTAACGGCGCGTGGGATCAACCTTACTCGGTGACCTGGGATGAGTTTTTAAAGACTCACCCGGAGTGGGCCGATTACACCGATATGGAGTCATCGTTTGATTGGAAGTGGTACTACGGCTTCCAGCAAGCGGGCGACCAACACGCTGCCGAGCTGTCAAAGGCCTACCGCGACACCATCGTTCGCAAAGACGTGGCGGCGGGTAAAGCGTCACTGATGTCCCCGGCGATGCTCACCCAGCGCCTGATGTCGTCGCTGGCGAGCACCGATATCAGCGCCTCATTGGCCTACGAGCAAGATGTGCGTGATTTTCATGCCTCGCTGCGCCAGTTCTACTACCCGCTGCTATTTAAAGGCGGTGAATTTGAGCTAGAACAGTTGGCGGATATGCCTTTGTATCAGCAGCGCTTGAGCAACTAAGCCCTTTTAGCCAATCGCAGAGACAACAACGCCCCCTCGGCACAATGCCAAGGGGGCGTTTTTTTGTAAGGGCGAATGCTAAAACGCGTAGCTGGCACTCAGGCGAATATCACGGCCCGGCTCCAAGGTGCCCCGCGCTAGCTCGTTGATATCACCATAGCTGGCATGATCGCGGTAGGCTTTGTCGAACAGGTTGTTCACCGATAGCGTCATCACTAAGCCCGGCGCTTGTAGCGGTAACCAGCGTGCATAGATATCGTGTAGTGCGTAGCCCGGTTTCTCGCTAGAGCCTTCAGCCACCTTGGTTAGACGCTCAACATAGGTACCGATATAGCCCACTTCAATGTCGCGATGCAGCTGATAGCTCAGCTCGGTAATCCAGGTGTTCCCTACCGCAGTGCCCACGCCACCACCGTTGATCTCGCCGCTAAGCGGTTCGCCGTTTAGCTCGGGCCGTGAGTAGCTATAGCCCAGCGAGGCGCGCCACGCATAGCCCTGATAACCCGCTTTTAGGCTAAAACCTTGATTATCCAAGTCGCCGGCATTGTCGACTTCGCGGGTCTCCCACAGGTACATGGCCACATCTTTAATCTCAGACTTAAAGGCGGATGCGTTTAGCCAGTAGCTATCGTTTGACCAATCGATGCCAATCTCGACATTATCAGCACGCTCTTTTTTGCGACCTTCGGCGCTTGGGGCATAGCCTAGGCGGAACAGCTCACCGATTTCGGCGCCGCGAATGGCGCGCGCCCAACCTGCATAGGCCGTTAGGTTGTCGTTAAAGTAGTGGTGAACACTGATGTTCGGGCTGAAGCCATCGTGATCAAACTCGTTATCATTGAACTCTTCTAAGTGGTAGTCATCGTAGCGCAGGCCTGCACTTAACAGCCATGCTGGTGCGACTCGCCAATCGGCTTGGGTATAGGCACTGTAAACATGGCCTTTCTCTTGATTGTACTCGCTGTAATCCGGGCTCTCGCCTTCGGCCTTGTCGCGACGAAACTCAAAGCCATAGACCCATTCCACATTGCCAACACGACTTGTGTTGCGCAGATCCCCGCCAACGCTGTCGAACTCGGTGGTGTAATCGCCGTAAGGACCGGGGGTGTGATCGAGGGTTGCCTTGTTGTTGTAAACGGTGGCATCGAAGTCTAACCAAGGATTGCTAGCCGGGACGAAGCGATACCTAGCGATGAAAGTAGCGCGAGTCATCTCCTGAGGAACCGGTATGTTACGGATATCATTGGGTTGCCACTCGGGGCGATGTAAGCGCACGCCCTCGTCTTTTAGCGACTCATAGCTTAGCGATAGCTGCTGGTCATCGCTAAGATCTGCCACTAACTTAACCAACCCTATCAGGCTCTCGCTCTCGGTGTGCGCTTGGGTTTCGCCATTGCCATCCTGATAGTCATCAAAGTCGCTATACACGATGGACGCTAGCGCGCTCAACTGATCATTGAGTCGGCCATAGCTGGTCACGCTGCCTTTCACAGCGTCGGCATTGCTGAAATAACCGGCCTTTACCAGCGAACCAAAGCGCTGGCCAGACTCGAGCAAGTCTTCAGGGTTCTTGGTCTCAAACTGGATCGCACCACCAATTGCGCCCGGGCCATTGGTGGCTCTACCGGCCCCCGCCGCTACCGTGACTTGCTTGAGCAGCTCGGGCTCAATCGCAATACGTCCTTGGTGATGGTAGAAGTTACCCGCCTGGCTAGCACCGTCTACCGTGATATTGAGTTTGGTATCTTCCATACCGCGTACGTAGATCTTCTGCGCCGCACCGACACCGCCACCAATGCGCACTTCAGGCTCACTGCGGAACACATCGCGCAGTTCATTGGCGTTGATTCGCTCTAGCGCTTCGTTGTCGATCACCACATCAACGCCCGGTATGCTTTGGCCAGTGACCACCATAGTCTCCTGGGCCTCGTCTGCCCAAGCAGCCCCTGACAAGGCCCCGGCAACCGCCAGTGCAACAACACTATATTGATTGGAAACGTTTCGCTTCATGACTCCCTCTAGAGTTAACGATAATGATTATCATTCGCCCATTCTTGTATTCAGAGAGTGTTGAGTAAAGTGTTTTTACAACTGTTACATATTCGCGGTAACGAGTGGCATGGCCGCTCCCGCTATAGCGCTCGACTCAACTATGTGGTTTCTTTACAAGCCACAGTTGACCTTTTTTAGTTTCATAGCCGCGCCCACCCTTAGGCTTAATCTCCCGAGTCCCCATCATGCTAAAAAGCCCACTTAGCAAGCGTTTGAGGCTAAACACGCGCCTTGATAACGCTGTGACCAAGTCAAATGCCGTGAGCCAGATTCATAGCTATCGGATTGCTGGGAGCAAGCCTTGATTGGTGGGATTTCACAAGCCATCGGCGAAATATCGTAAGCCCGTTAATGATGGACAAAATAGTACGATGAAGTCCCCCAACAGTAAGGTAGATTGACCATGATTAAATCAATGTTTGTACTTACGCTCACTCTGGTTGGCTTTATATTTCACGCCAACGCCGACCAACGCCCCAGTTTCGATATCGCCAAGGATTTGCTGGTATTTCAATACGACAGTAAGACCGATGCCGACGATATTCACTCCATTGCGGCCACGGGCAGTGTATTGAAGCGGATCGGCTATGAGGACTTCAACTACATCGCCGTCGCTGGCGCGTACGGCAGGCAGCCCGGGCTATACATTCCTAGCCCTGAGCTGTTCGATATGGTGTTCCCCAACAACTGGGTAGACGCCCACAACCAGCGAATTGACGCTATCAACGCGGTGTACAGCAAGGCCAAGCAAACCCTCAACGCACAAGGCCAAGTGTGGGTGATGGAGGCAGGTCAGTCGGATGTATCGGCGCAGTGGCTGTCATTGCTGCAAGACGACTTTAACCCCGCCCAGCTTAAGCAGCAGGTGCATATCGTGCAGCACAGCGACTGGAACGAGAAGATGACCACACCGATGGCGCTGGAGTTTGTCAAACGCTACGCCAATTACCACCGCATTGAAGATGGCAACTACACCAATAACAGCACCGCCGGGTTTTATGAGGTCAATCAGCAGTTTTTCGATGAGATCCAGGCCGACCCTACGCACGGTGAGTCGTGGACCTTGGCCTTACAAATCGCCAGCCATTACAACGGGCTGGAAGGGCGCTACCGCAACCCGATTATCGCCAAGCCAGCCGGTATCGACTTTTCCGATGTGGCAGAGCTTATCTGGATTCTCGAGCTCGATGAGATCAAAGACGTGGATGATTTTGCCATCTGGCTAGGCCTTCGCGGCCAATAGCACGCCAGAAAACTTAAACTCACGGTGAGTGCCATAGCTCGTTTCAATAGCCAGACGCAAGCGACTGGCCTCACCACATCACTAGGTTAAACAGTACCCCACGCCGTGCACCGTGCGGATCCGCTCCGCAGACCAACCCGCCTCGCCCAGCTTCTTACGCACCCGGCTAATATGCATATCCAGGCTGCGATCGTGCGCTGTTTGTGGCTTGTTTAGTCCGTGCTGGTATAGAAAGGCTTTGTCTAAAGACTTGCTGCGATAGGTGGCCAGCAGCCACAGCAAGCTAAACTGCACCGGAGTAAGTGACAGCGACTGCCCCGCAACACTGACCGCACAGCTCTGGCGATTAAGGTACAGCTCATCGAGTAGCAATTCGTTTTTAGACAGCGCCATCGCGGTACGTCGCTGACGACGCAGGCAAGCGATAATGCGCGACGGTAGCTCTTGCAGGTGCTTGGGACCAACGACGATGTCGTCGCCACCCATCTCAAAACAGCGATTGCACTGCTCTAGTTGATAGTTGTAGGTCACCGCCAACAGCGGGATGGTGGAGTCTCGACGCACCGCCAGCAAGCACTGCTCTTCCGCCTGGAGAAACTCACGATTTGCCACCAACAGCACATCGGCCTGCTCGCTAAGCTCTACCAAATTGCATGAGGGGGAAAACGCGAGTTCGGAGTAGCCAAAGCCGGGTCGGGCCAGTACCTGTTCGATATGTTCTGTGGCGTAATCTGAGGTGCTCAGCAGCACAACCTGAATGGGATTGGGCAGTGAATCCTGTTGCCCCATGAAGCCTCCTTGCCTGTCAGCGGGCCACCAAGCTTACAACAATGCTGGCGGCACCGCCATGCAAGCAAGGCAGCTAATAGTTGCTGTTGCTTTAACCAATGGTAACGGTAAAAACAGAACGCTCGCTGCTGCCCTCTCACTCCCAATCACCGATTAGATCCTGAATTAGGATCGAGTTCAAGAGCGTCTCTAACGGTCCTTCGGCAGGTTTACTGCCTCAACTGGGCCCAGCCCATGAAGCGAGATCGCCTGCCGAGTCACCGAGCTGTCTGGCGCGTACTCACCCTGCCAGCGCGACAGCACCGGACCGAAGTGCTCAAGTGCCGTTTCATCCCGATAGTAGATGCGCAGCTGACCAGCATCGGGACACTCGTCACACTGATAATGCAATGCTGCAAACAGCTCCAGCATGTCACCGTCGGAGGCGTACAGCGCCTTTTCCGGGCAGCTGTGTTGACGACATCCTGAAGTGATGTAGCCTCCTAGCTCTAGTTCCTTAAGTGGCTCTGGCTTAGCCAGTCCAGCACGGATCTGCTCAGCCAGGGTTGCCTTTTCCCAAAACAAGGTGTCTTTGTGCGGGCCAAAAAAACGCTCCAGGTGATCTCTAAAGTCCCCATCGTTAGCCAGCTGATTGCTGTTGACGAAGCGGGAAGGATCAAAGGCATGATCGTAGCTCCAAGTATCGCTGGCTCGCAGTTGGACCGGCACCCGATAGCGTCCGGCGTAAAACGGCAGGATGTCGGTACTGCGCTGACCATGTACCGTCGTTACTTCGCAGCTATCAAAGTCGTACTCGGTAACAAACTCGCGGCTGCGGATCACCAAATCCATCAGCTCATTATGGCGACTGGGCTGCATATCAACGGTGCGCGTCGTACCCTGCTCCTCTTCGCCGCACGGCATGGCCATACCAGCGGCTTCCCGTACCGCCAGATCCGTCACCACGGGACGTAAGACCTCACCCTGAGCTAGGAACATATC
The DNA here is from genome assembly GCF_000429505.1 of Aliagarivorans taiwanensis DSM 22990. GTDB lineage: Bacteria > Pseudomonadota > Gammaproteobacteria > Enterobacterales > Celerinatantimonadaceae > Aliagarivorans > Aliagarivorans taiwanensis. The sequence continues at coordinate 11,593 of NZ_AUBZ01000044.1, forward strand.
CATTCGCTCGGCACGACCGACGTTATTGCTTGAGCGCAGGTGCATACGTACACCAAACGCGCGATCCTCAATCGTACGCCCTTCTCCGAGCCAATAGCGAGCCGTGTCCAAGCTTAGCGCCTTGAATTGCAGCCAAAGTTTGTCCTCAAGTTCAATGGGCGTTGGCGCCTTGGCGACGATATTGCCGCTATCACTGTTACTGAGCACCACAGCAATGCGGTGGGTCTTGTCCAACTCATCCACCTCGGCCTTAGCAAATACCAAAGCATTCAGGGTGAAGCTTTCCTCATGGGGCAATACCTGGCAATCGTGCTGGTAGTGAATGGGAGTGAACCCATCTAACTCGGCGATGTTTTGCTGCTGATACAGCTCGGCAATTGACGCGAGCTGGGCAGTACAATCCTTTTCTGCCGAGGCTGGGCTAGCGACTGTAAGCCCCCCTAGAGTCAACAATACCTGTCCAGCAACCATACGGCTGAAAAACTGTGTGTTGTTCATAATTATCCTTGCAACAGCTTTGTTTAACCTAGCCGCCCCAAGATTGGGACAGGATCTGATCGTTCATATGGATCTGCTCAACTTGCTCGGCAATGTCGATGCCACTACCCAGCTGGCCCCAGGCAACCAAGGAGCCATCCTGCTTGAGCAGCAAAAAGCCGTGTTGATTGGCGACAATGTCACGCACGCCGCTAAAGGTGTGGCAAGGGGTGGTGGTGGGCAGCTCTATGCTGTCACTGGGCTGGCGACTGGAGATCTGCTTGCGTGGCACGATTAACCCCCAAGACTCCTGACTCTGTCCCCAGATTATCGCTGTTCCGTCGCGCTTCAGGATAGCAAACTCGTGATTGTCGGGATGAGAGATAACCCGGTCGACATCGTGTTGATGGCTATCGGGCAGCACCACTGTGTGATCACAGCGCTGATGGGTCCAAATCTGCAAGGAGCCAAGACTGTCGATGCCAAACCCATGGCAAAGGTTGGCACTGAACTGTGCCACCGGCTCTCGGAACACCTGGGCAAACTCAGGGTTCTCCACGCGGCGGGATCCAGCGGCAGCCCATACATGCACCAAGCCATCCTCAGAGCGCGCGAGCAGACTGTCCTCACCGACCAATGCCACATCGCTGACTGCCACCTTACCCGGCCAGGGGTAGCGCGTTTGCATGCCATCAAGACGCGTAGGGATCACGGTCAAGCTGCCGTCATTGTGCTGCACCAAGAGTGTGTTGCTACGTCGCTCCTCAATGGCGACGGCATCCGCCTGTGACCAGTGGCAGGGGGCATCTTCGTTAGGCCCACACATGGAGCTCCATAAGAGCAGCACCCCGCCAGAATGGTCAACCAGCGCCATTGGCTCGCTGCCTTGCGCCAGCAATTGCTTGGGCTGGTACTCCGCGAGAATCGCCAGAGTGTTGTGTTTCGCGAGCCAGTCGGCCGCGGCCTTGCGCTCTGCGCTGGTTTTCTGGGCGTTCATCTCGGCCTGAAACTGCGCCTCGTCGAGCTCAAAACGGCTGAGGTCGCCGAGCAGTTCGATCGGACTACCAGAAAGCAGGGCTATCAACTCAAACCGTTCTCGAACCGCTTGGTTGTATGCCTCTCGGGTTGTGGTGGGTGCTAGCACGGTCTGCGGTTCCAGATCCGCGTCCTCAAGATCCACCCGAAACGAGCCATCTTCAAACCACAGCAGCAAAAAGTCATGCACACTTTGCACCTGAGTAAGCGCAGCGTGCTCCTGCTTGCTCAAGACGCCCTGATCATCTAACGAACGCCGGTTTGCGGTGGTGAACTGGTGTTTATCGTCCAACAGGGTAAAACCACCGCCGGCGAGATACTCGCCCCCGCTCAGTTTAATCTCAGCAATCACCCGTTCGACCCGGCCAAGTGCGGTTTTGTGCTGCTCCTCGATAAAGCCACCGCGCACAATGGCCTGGCTATCGCCACTTAGCGCCACAAAGCCATAACCATCGCCAAGCAGGGTATGAAAACGTTGAGAGGGGGCGGGAAAACCCAAAGGCCATTGGTGCTTGTTGGCCTCATCCTCGCTGTGAAGTAATCGACCGTCGCTGGTCAGTGCGGCAAAACCCTTGTGCAGTGCCAAAAGCTGGCTCACCTGACGTGGCTGGCGCTCGGTTTCCAGAACAATAGGCTGCGCGTCATCAGCCAGCGGCTCTGTGCTTGGCACCAACTTAGCGCTTACCCGATAGCGCGCACCGTAGTCTTGAGCCTTAGGGATCACCGTAGAGCTGGCCTGCGGGCCGCTCTCCACCAACCATGGCAACAACTCACCGTCGCGCTCAATGGCCCATTCAAACTCAGCCATGCAATCGTCGCAATCGAGAGAGACTGTTAGCGGCTGGTCAACTCGCATTTCGCCGCTGAACACCAGCGCTGGCGAATCTGGTTGTTCTTGTTGTGTGCCACAGCCGTTTATCACAGCCAATATAAGACCCGCAGTAAAGGCACGTGACAGTGGCTGGCGTCGGAATAGGGATAAGTGACCTTGCGGAGTGGTTTCAGTGTTGCGTTTCATGGTGTTCTTTCATCTTGATTGAGAGCTGCCAATCCAAGCGAATCGCATCTTGCCGGCGTTCACTGGCTTGGCTATTTCGTCCCGGCGATACTCATTCGGTTGAGCGGAGGCATGCTGGCATCACAGTGCGCCTTCAGGTCACTGATCCAATCCCCCGTCCCCCCGTCTCGGGACGGCAGCACAGTAATCGCTGCCATCTATCAATGCAACACAAGAAAATGTGAATTAAATCATCGCTATGTGTCACTTCGAGATGGAAGGACTTAGGCCATGGAGAAGATACGTTAGCGCATCTCAAATAACTCCTGATGAAAATGCTGCGGCTTTAACCCGCTATCGACCAGGCTCAACTTAAGCTGCTTGGCAAAGCCAACTGGGCCGCAGTAATACACAGCGCCATCGTCAACGCTACCGCACTCGCGGGCCAACTGCTCAGCGCTCATACGCGGCTGTGTGGCGGTATCCACCAGCTTAAGCGCAACGCCTGCGGTGCGGGCGCGTTTTTGCAGCTCCGAGATCAGGCTGGGATCGGGGTGTTTGGCGCTGAATATCAGGGTGATCGGCTGCGTACTCGGCTTAGCTGCCAGCCACTCTAACCGGGCCATAAACGGGGCGATACCAATACCGGCGGCGATCCAGATCTGCTTACTCTTCGCGTCGAAGGTGAAATCGCCATAGGGGCCTTCCACTTCCACCAGCTCGCCTTCACGCAGCTTCATATGTAAGCCCTCGGTGAAATCGCCCAGCGCCTTAATCATAAAGCGCAGCTGCTTACCCTTGCCGCCAGCGATGGTGAAGGGGTGCGGCTCTTCTTCACCGTAGCGAAGATAGGCGAACTGCCCGGGCTTGAAGCCCGGCCATGATGGCGGCATGTCTATCACCACCTCGGTGCTTGCCATGCCCGGGAAGTAGCGCACCTTGGCGATAATACCGCGATGAACCTTGCTGGCCCCTACCCGCCCAAACAGGCTATAGAGCGCCGCAGCCAGCCCCAGCACAATAAACCCGCTGGTGAGAATGCTGATGGGCAGTCCCCAATAGGCGGGCTTGATCAGCACCAAGGAATGCACACCCAACACGATGTAACACAGCGCCATTAAACGGTGGCTGATACGAAACGGTTTGTAGCGCACGATGGCCACCAAGGAGACCACCAGCAATAGCGCCATCAGATAGAAGCCCCACTCACCGATAAACTCCGCCTCGCCCTTGTAGCTGCGCAGCCAAGCAACGGTTCCATCGAGGTTGGCACCGCCGCTGCCGGCGCGCACTGGCCTATCTATAAACCCTGCCTGCACCAGCTTTTTCGGTACGATCGCCAGTAGCCAATGCAGCGCACCGCTTACCACCGCAGCAATGCCCAACCACTTATGAATGCGGTAGGACTTATCCAGACCATGGGTGAAACGCTCTACCAGCGGCAAACGCAGCGCCAGCAACATACACTGGCTCATCAGCACAATTGAGATGATGCCGCTGTATTGAATCAGCAGGCTGCGCAGGGCGAAGCCCCGAGTGGTGAGTAAGTTGGGCTCTGCGGCTAACCAAGCCAGGCTAGTCAACAGGACAATGGCGGTAATGACGTACTTTGCGCTTCGCATGGTGGTAACTCCTGATTCCTCACCACCATGATGCATTCTTAAATGCAAAGTAACTTATCAACAATGCAAAGTTGGGTAAATTTCGAGCACTCATGAGTTCGCGATTACGCAGCCCATACCCGTTCAAAGGAAAATGATAATTAATCTTACCTTTCAATTAGATAGGTATTACCTGTTGAGACAATCAATCAGCTCGGTATACTCACCGCTTGCTTGCAGGGGGTACCGTGACGACATTAAAAATCATTCGCAAAACAACATTGGTTGGCTCACTGGCTAACATCATGCTGGCCATCATGAAGATTGGCGCTGGCGTGGTATCGGGCAGTCAGGCACTGGTCGCTGATGGTGTGCATAGTTTCTCCGATCTACTCACCGACCTAGCGGTGCTGGTTGGCGCGCAGTTCTGGACTCGCCCTGCCGATGATGACCACCCCTATGGCCACCAGCGCTATGAAACCTTAACCAATGTCGTGATTGGCGCGGTGCTGATTGTGGTGGCGCTAGGCATCGTCGGCGACTCCATCGCCCGCATCGGCCAGGGCCAAGGCTCCTCCCCTTCTCACTTAGCCTTGTTGGCGGCGGTGCTGTCGATTGTCACCAAGGAAGTGCTGTATCGCTGGACCATGAAGCACGCCAAGCAGATCCGCTCCTCGGCGCTCAGCGCCAATGCTTGGCACCACCGTTCGGATGCGTTTAGCTCCTTACCAGTACTGGTGTCGGTGCTGGCCGCCAACTTTGTCTCCAACGAGCTCTATCTGGACCAGATCGCCGCGATTGTGGTGGCGGTGATGATTATTAAAAGCGCGGTGGAGATCGTCTGGCCATCGCTTACCGAAATCCTTGAGCAAAGCGCCGGCGAGCATGTGATTGAACATATCCACGAGCTGGCGGCCAAGCACGATGATATTCGCGAGATCCATGCCCTGCGCACCCGCCGCATTGGTGGCCAGATCTTCGTCGACTTCCATCTCTTGGTGGATGCACACTTGTCCATTCAAGCGGCTCACGATATCTCTGAGGGCTTTAACAAAGAGGTGCTACGCGAGGTTGAAGAGGTGAGCGATGTGATGATCCATATCGAGCCATTTAACGAGTGTGAAAGCCTGACAGAATGGGCCAAGTGAGCGGACTAAACCCTCAGACGAAACACCCTAACTAAGGACAGAACATGGCAGCCCTTCGCGAAATGGAAATTGCGGACTACCCGGAGGTGATCCGGCTGTGGTCGGCCACCGAGGCTATGCAACTGCGCGATGCCGACTCTTACGAGAGCATTGCCCGCTACCTCAAGCGCAACCCCGGCCTAAGCTTTGTTGCGCTTGATGGCGAGGCCATTATTGGCGCAATCTTGGTGGGGACTGATGGCCGACGTGGCTACCTGCAACACTTGGCGGTAGACAGCCGCTGTCGCAACCAAGGGATAGGCAAGCAACTGATTGCTGCCGCCATCGCTGCCCTTGCCGCAGAGGGCGTGGCTAAAACCCACTTGTTTGTGGCCAACGAGAACAAAAATGCCCAGCGCCTCTACCAAAAGTTGGGCTGGTTTGCCCGCGATGAGGTGCGTATGTTCTCGTTTAACTCATCGCTGAATGGCAATGTGTAAGCCCCCTGCCAGACACGCCTAACGGAACCAAGCGCATAACCCACCACAAGGAAAGCCAGATGCAGATATCTGCAGCTCAACAACAGGACCTCCCGGAGCTGGCTCAGCTCTACCAACAGCTACTGCCGAATAGTGTTCACCTCGACAACATGAAGCAGGTGCTGGACCGCCAAAGCGATAATCCCAGCCACCATATCGCTGTCGCCAAAGTCGACGGCAAGGTCGTCGGTTCAGTGCTTTCGATAACTTGTGAGATGCTGTTCGGCGCTTGCCAATCGTTTATGGTGGTCGAAGACGTGGTGGTGGACCACGCCTATCAACGCCAAGGCATTGGCGCTGCGCTGATGGCCGATGTTGAGCGGCGAGCCAAGCAAAACAACTGCTCCTACATCATGCTGATTACCGACAGCGATCGCAGTAACTCCCAGCGCTTTTATCTGGCGCAGGGCTATAAGAGTGACCCCTACTGCGCGTTTAAAAAACACCTGTAACATATCGATGGCAGGAGCCAATATGCCCATGGATATCTCACTAAGAAAGGCCACCGAAGCGGATATCGATTTCCTGATTGCGCTGCGCAAGCAAACCATGCACCGCTACCTTGTCGATGTGGGAATGTCGACCACTGAAGCTGGCTACCGCGAGCGGGTACTAGTTGACTTTGAGCATGCTGAAATCGTGGAGCACCAAGGCGAGCCTATGGGGTTGTTTAAGACCCTGTACCAGCAAGAGCAACACCGTTGGTATGTGGTGCAAATCCAAGTCGCCGACGCATTTCAGGGCTATGGTATCGGCTCTCAGCTGCTTAAGATGTTGTTTTCAAAGGCTGCACAGCAAAATGCCAAGGTGGCACTGGGGGTGATTAAAACCAACCCCGCGCAGCAGCTTTACTATCGGCTGGGCTTTCAAAAGGTAGGTGAAACGGGCACCGAGTATTTGCTTGAGTACTCGCCAACAAAAGACTGACCCTGCAGCGATGGCCAATGGCTCTACATATTTTCGCGCGGGCGGCGCGCGCTCTTAAAGAAAAACAGGTATTACCATGAACGATTTTTTGTTGTCTCAAGTGCTGGTTGCGATCGCGATTGGCTTTGATCTTTTGTCATTTCAGTTCAAAGAGAGACAAAAAATTGTGGCCTGCTTGTTTTGTGCTGGCGTGTTGATTTCGACTCACTTTGCACTACCGGAGCGGATCAGTTCAAGCAACACCAAAACGTCAATAACGCTAAGTCACCGCTGTGAATTCAAGGTGACAAGTTAGTGACATTCCCGAGTCAAATCTAATAAATATCTGAAAGGACTACCATAGTTATTTTTACAATCGGTAAACAACTGCCGCGCACAGCACAACCTTTGCGTTACAGTTGATTTACAGATTCGTTAACACCTTGGATAAAACTGCCTAGGTGCAAGCTGTAGGCTTGCCGCTCGGCGCGAGCAACCAAGGTCGACAAATCAGCAGGATAAGTGCGCAGATTATCGAGTTGGCTGATCGGCACCCAGCTGACTTGCTGAATGAACTCCTGATCATTCAAACCATCGAGGTTGGCAATGTGCGGCTCGCCACGATAATCGCTGATGTGATAGAAAAACTCGGCGTTGTAGCGCCCGACGGTGGTCTCTAAAAACTCCCGCACCGCCAATAGCTCCCCAACTTCCACGTCAAGCCCAGCTTCTTCCAAGAACTCACGGCGCAAGCAAGCCTTGGTGCTGGCATCCCCCTCCTCGAAGCCGCCTCCGGGTGGCAGCCAGTATTCACCGGAGTGGTCTTTTACTTTTAGCAGCAAGATGTGCTGTTGCTGGAGCAGGATCCCTGCTGCGCGAATTCGATGCTGAGCCCGAGTATATACAGACTCAGGCAAGTATGCGTCAGTCCTTGTGGTTCTTAGCCCAAAGCGAGTCATGAGCCCATTTATGTGGCGCATTAGAAGTAGTGCGCCATCGCTAAATAACGCTGCCGGATATGCTCAACCAGAAGTTTCAGCTTCTCTGGCAAATAGCGGGTATAGGGGTAGATGGCATACACGCCCAATACCTTGGCCACGCCTTCCGGGAATAGCTCTAGCAGTGCGCCGCTGCACAAGTCCTGATAGATCAGGCAGCGCGGCAGATAAGCAATGCCATGCCCACCCAGCACTGCTTTGCGCAGCGCAGTGGCATTGTCTGAGCAGTAGTTACCGTTGATTCTCACCACGTAGTTGCCTTCACTGCCAACAAACTCCCAGTCTCGCGCCCCCGAGGTGTGGTAGGCATACTGCAAGCAGTTGTGCTCACTTAAAGCATGCGGCCGCTGGGGATGGCCGTGTTGGCGCAGGTAGGCCGGGCTGGCACAGACTACCCAGCGCGAGTCGAGGATGTGCCGGGCGATCAGGCTGGAGTCTTCCAAGTGGCCGGTGCGGATGACCAAATCAAAGCCCTCCTCCACCAGATCGACAAAGCGATTGTTGAGCGACATATCGACGCTCAGCCCCGGATAGCGATTGCAGAACTCGGTGACCGCATCAGCCAGCAGCAACTCGCCGGAAATGGTAGGCACCGACATCTTGATATGTCCGGTCAGGCTTTCTCCCATACCGGCGACTGCCTGCTGGGCTTCTTGGGTGGCGAGCTTCACATTATTGGCACTTTGTAGCAAGGTACGCCCGGCTTCGGTCAGCGCCAGTTTGCGGGTGGTGCGATACAACAAGGTTGCGCCCGCCGCCTGCTCTAAGCGGCTAATACGCTTGCTAACTACTGAATTTGTAAGGCTATTCTCTTCAGCCACCTTGGAAAAGCTGCCCAGCTCAATCACCTGAGAAAACAGCAAAAGATCATCTGCCCGCATCGTTTTATGCCATTTATGGAAATAGTGTTGTTCATTATTTCTATAACTCAATATGCGCCAAAGATCTAAGTTACTTCTACTTGCCCAGCACTTATAAAAACAGAAACACCAACAAGGACTGTCGATGATTATCTCCTCCCCTAGCGATTACCGAGCCGCCGCCAAAGCCAAGTTGCCGCCATTCTTGTTCCACTATATCGATGGCGGAGCCTACGCCGAGCAAACCCTGGCCAACAACACCGGCGATCTCAATCAGGTCGCACTGCGCCAGCGGGTGCTTAAAGATATGTCAGCGCTAAGCCTGAACACCGAGCTGTTCGGCGAGCAGTTAGCTCTGCCGGTGGCGCTTGCGCCAGTGGGACTCACCGGTATGTATGCCCGGCGCGGCGAGGTACAGGCGGCGCAGGCAGCGGCAGAGTGTGGCGTTCCCTTCACCCTATCGACGGTCTCGGTCTGCCCGATTGAGGAGGTCGCCCCGGCGATCAATCGGCCGATGTGGTTTCAGCTCTACGTGCTCAAAGACCGCGGCTTTATGCGCAACGTATTAGAGCGCGCTAAAGCGGCGGGGGTTACCACCTTGGTGTTTACCGTGGATATGCCGGTTCCCGGCGCCCGCTACCGGGATATGCACTCGGGCATGAGTGGGCCGAATGCGGCCATCAAGCGTGTCGCCCAAGCCATGCTGCATCCAAGCTGGGCCTTGGATGTGGGCGTATTGGGCAAGCCCCACGACTTGGGGAACATCTCCCACTACCGGGGAGAGCCCACCAAATTAGAGGACTATATCGGCTGGCTCGGCGCTAACTTCGACCCATCGATTAGCTGGCAGGATCTGGAGTGGATCCGCGAGTTTTGGGACGGCCCGATGGTTATCAAGGGCATCCTCGATAGCGAAGACGCCAAGGATGCGCTGCGCTTCGGCGCCGATGGTATCGTGGTCTCCAACCATGGTGGCCGCCAGCTCGATGGCGTGCTCTCCACAGCAAAGGCATTGCCTGCAATTGCCGACGCGGTCAGTGGCGAGCTGAAGATCCTGGTGGACTCGGGCGTACGCAGCGGCTTGGACGTGGTCAGGATGCTAGCGCTGGGCGCCGACTGCACCATGATTGGTCGCTCCTTTGTCTATGCGCTGGCCGCGCAAGGCAAGGCGGGCGTGGCAAACTTGCTAGCGCTGTATAAAAAAGAGATGCAGGTGGCGATGACGCTATGCGGGGCTAAGTCAATCGCAGAGCTCAATAGCAGCACGTTGGCAATCTAGCTACAAAACCGCCGCGTCAAGGCTGGAATGAACACTGGAGCATTCGGTGGATCATCAGGATAGTAAGCTACGCTTAGAGGAATGTATCGACCTGCGCCTTTGTTTATTCGGAGCTCAATAGAATGTATCGAATCTCGCTACTCCTGCTAGCGCTGTTGGCAGCTCCCTTAACCGCCGAGACAGGCCAGCTCACCTTGTCCACACTCAAGGGAATGTTGCTGGCGGATAACTGCTCACAAGTGCTCGAAGAGGCCTATGAACATCTGGGGATCACTGTCGATATCGAGCACTACCCAGCCAAACGCTCACTGTCACTTTCAAACTCAGGCATGACCGACGGGGAAGTCATGCGAATCAAGGGCGCTGAGGCGCTGTATCCAAACTTGGTTCGGGTTCCAGTGGCTATTTGCGTTATGGAGAGCAAGGTGTACTCAAAAAACCAAGACCTTCAGATTACCGGCTGGGAAAGCATGGCCGATTACAAAATAGGTATCGTGCGTGGTCATCTGTATGCCGCCGAAGGGACTCAAGGGATGGATGTTACCGAGGTGCATGACACCCACGCCCTGTTCAAGATGCTCAAGGCAGGGCGTATCGATGTGGCCGTTGCGATTACCACTGATGCGCTCAAAACCATTCACACTCAGCAGCTTGAAGGTGTTTACTCGTCCAGCTCAGTAATCTACCAAGCGCCCTTGTATCACTACCTGCATGCTAAGCACTCGGCACTGGTGCCCGAGCTCGCACAAACACTGCAAACAATGAACAGCTCTGGGCGTATAGCTGCTATCCGCGTCGCCTTTGAGAACTCCTTATCCGGCGAAGACCCGGTCGCCAAAACCTCGGAACTCCCCAATCCAGCCAACGCAGACTAAGAAACTCACCTACAGGCGAGAGTAATCAATCCGACGGTCTTGGTAGAAGAACTCGCGGTCGCGCTCGTTAATCTCGCGCAGTACCTTGCAGGGGTTGCCCACCGCCACCACATTGGCCGGAATATCCTTGGTGACGATGCTACCCGCACCAATCACGCTGTTCTCACCGATGCTAATGCCGGGCAGCACCACCACGCCAGCGCCCAACCACACATTGTTACCGATGCTCACCGGCAGGTTGAACTGGGCTACGCGCTTACGAAGCGCAGGGTCGACCGGGTGGCCTGCAGTAGCAATGGTAACGTTAGGCCCAATCATCACATGATCGCCGATGTAGATATGGGTGTCGTCTACCAGCGTTAGGTTGAAGTTGGCGTAGACACTCTTACCCAAGTGGGTATTAACGCCCCAATTAGCCCGCAGTGGCGGCTCGATGTAGCAATGCTCACCCACCTCTGCGAACAGTTTCTGCATCAAGGCTTGGCGTTTTTCACCCTCACTGGGGCGGGTCTGATTAAAGTCATAGAGCACCTCTAAACAACGGGTCTGCTCGGCAAGCAGCGCTTCGTCGTCGCACAGGTATACATCTTGGTTGTGCAAAATCGCTTTCGGGTCCATAGCGTGGCCTGATAGGAGTAAGGTTTGTGATTGGCCCATGGTACAACAGCGCCGTGGCCTGCACTGTTTACCTAAGCAGCAAGTAAGCTTGAAAACTTGGTTATATGAACAAGCTCACGCAAGTTTGAAAATCGCCTACTAGTTATACAAGCACTAGTCGCAGGGCTGGGATTGTGGCCCGGGTGTTGAGGGCCTGAGGCTTCGCTGCAACGCACGCAGCGATGACTCTGGAATCAACTCAAGGTAGGGAACCGGCGGCTCGGTTTGGGTGTGATACTCCACCAAGGTTTCCCAATCAGATTTAGCCGCACGCAAGAACAGCAAGTCTCGGTCGAGCTGGTCGAGATCGGTGATGTACTCGCTCACATGGCTGCAATCGAACACCTGTTGGACCAACTGGGTTGCCGGGATATCAAACTCGCTTAAGTGGCGATAATCGCCCCAGTTGGGGCACTCAACAAGTGCCGGTAGATCTTGGCTAAACACAAGCTGCGAGAAAAGCGAGAAAAGTACAAAGCATCGAAGTAACACTCTGATTAAGCACTTTAATACCATCAATGATTTACTCTCCTTAAACATCTACCTCACAGTAGAGAGGCTTAGCCAAAAAATAGCAATACGCTTAGCCCCTCCCCGTACTCCCAGAAAAGTCGGCGAACCTGCATGCGAAAACCTACACAGCAACAACGTACTGGCTATTAATCCAAGGAAAAGTCGACAGAAACAGCAGCACCAGAGTACTCAATAGTTCGCTCGCGCAACGCCCCCTCAGCTATCAGCCTCAGTACAAATGTTCTCGTCGAGAGCATGCCCGGAAACTCGCCGTGGCGAATCGAGACATCCAAACGCTGCAGTTGCTCAGTCCAAGTGAACGCGATCTCGCTATACGCTCCTTGCTCATAGCGGTAGCTATCGCCTTCATCCTCATAGAGCACGAAGCTACCATCAGCGCCGGCATAAATCTCAATCTCTAAGGGGTCACAGGGCTTTTCATTGTGGTACAGCACGTCTGGGCCACATGGAATGATACTGCCAGCTCTTAGATAAAGGGGAATTAGATCAATCGGGGTAGCTGCTGTGATGCGTTGCCCCCCGGCAAACACTTGCTTGCTCCAGTAATCTATCCAGTCGCAACCAGACGGCAAGATGAGCTCCCGCTTAGCGGGCGCGAGCGCAGTTGGTTCAAATTGCTGTCCCGGATGTGCCCAGCTCAAGCTGACCTTTGATGAGCCTCGCCAGTGCGCATATTCCAGCTCAATCCGATACTCTTGTCCTGCCTCCAGCAGGCTCTCAACCTTGATGTTTCTGGCAGCGCTAACCTGCCATTGGTCGATCACAGGCTGATCGTTGATGCGCATTACTACGCCATCGTTGGCATGGACCAACCACTGATGTATCCCGCTATGCTCAGGGACTATCGTGGCCTGCCAACGCACAGAGTAGCCCGCCAATGGCAGTCCTGCTGGCGGCCCTCCGGCCCAATTCCCATCAAGCTCGCTAACCCGCTGAGTCGCAACATGTCGACTTAACGCATCGTCACTGAACAGGCTTTGTTGCCACTGAGCTTGAACCAACTCATGTTGCTGAGTCTGCTGATGGAACATGGCCTGAGTGACCGGGCATACCAAAAACTCACGACCAAACAGGTACTGATCGCAAACATCATGCAGCAGCGGCTGCTCGGGAAAATCGAAGGCAAGTAGGCGCATCATGCTGCGATGTTGTCGGGTGACCTGCCAGGCCAAGGAGTAGATATAGGGGAGCAAGCGATAGCGCAGTTTATCGAACTTCAACAAGCTGTCGAAGGCCCAGTCGCCTGGCTCACCAAACTGATAAATCTCACGCGGCGTGTTCGCGCCATGGGAGCGAAACAACGGGCAAAAGGTACCGAACTGGAACCAACGAACATAAAGCTCTTTGTAGGCATCATCATCCACACCTTCCGGATAGCTGGCCCCAAAGCCCGTGGTAAAGAAACCGCCGATATCGGTTGTCCAGTAGGGTAACCCTGTGGCGCATAAGTTCAGCCCGGCTGCGATTTGCTGATGCAGCACCTGCCAACTAGCACTAATGTCTCCCGACCAGCATGCGGCCGCATAACGCTGCTGACCTAAAAAGCTGGAGCGGCTTAGCGTGAACACGCGCTTTTCCTCCCCCAGCGCGCGCTGCTTTTGGTAGACCCCACCAGTCGTCACCAACGAGTAGGCATTCAGCACGCGTCGCCAGCTACCTGCGGCAGTATTGCGCTGCGCCAAGCAAGCATCGACACCATCCTGCGGGACTTGCGCGGATACAAACTCAGGCTCGGTGCCATCCATCCAGAAGGCATCGACACCAAGGTCCCACAGCCCACTTTGTAAGTGTTTCCAGTAGATATCGCGCGCCTCTGCACTGAAGGCATCGTAGATATGGCCTTGAGCCCAGTGTGGCGTTTCAAACAAGTACTCGGCTTGCTTGAGCTCGTTAAACACTGCACTCCCTTCACCGACTACCGGCCAGATGGAGATCATCAGCTTATAGTTGAGTTCGTGCAGGGTATCGATCATCGCCTGACCGTCACCAAACTGGGCAACGTCAAACTGCATCGCGCTCCAGCCTAGCTCGCCCCAGTACTTCCAGTCCTGGACCAGGTTATCGATAGGGATGTTCAGCTCTCGGTATTTTCGGGCTACAGCCACAATCTCTGCGGCGTCGATGTAACGCTCTCGAGACTGCCAATAGCCATAGGCCCAGCGACCAAACAACGGCGCATGGCCAGTCAACTGTTGATATCCGCAATGGATGGCATCGAAATCAGGCCCCCAAAGAACAAAGAAGTCGAGTTCACTACCAGCATCCGCGGTAAAACTAAACCCGCCTTCGTCACTGTTAAACTCACTGCGCGCGGGCGTATTCCAAAGCACCCCGAAGCCAGCAGTAGACAACAACAGTGGCGCCGCGATCCCCTTATTGGACTGACAAATGACTTGGGTTTTTCCCCGCCAGTTTAGAACTCCATCAGGATACTGACCGAGGCCGTACAGCGCACCCGGAGCAGCTTCATCAAACCGCTGGCGCACAGTTAAACCATCGCTTGTATTGGCTGCAGGAGTTAGATCAGTGCCCGTTAAGGTCAACAAAGGCTGGCTGTCAGCATGTATTTGCCATGCACCTGTTTTATCTAGCCGACGAACCCTTAGCGTATCGCTGCAAAGCGTATCATCGCCGCTTTGGCCAGCATCGAAGCGTGGTAACTGGGGTAGCAATACCAACTCGGGTGTCGCCTCTACCGGATGTGTGGCAAGACAACAGCGCACGCGTAAAATACGCGCAGAGAGCAGCGTAAACTGCCAGTGATATTCGCCCTTTTTATTTGCTTCAGAGTAGGTTAGCTGGGTCACGGTCAATCATCTTAGGAAGGGATACAACTGGGCGAACTATAGCCCAAGGCTAGCGCTCAGGCCGAGGCCTGGCTAACAGTTTGAAATGCCAACTAGCGAGCAAAGCGTTAACTGATCAAGATACGACCTCCCGACAGGTCGCAGGAGGCCAAATAGTCAAAGAAGGCCAGCGCTAATCGTTGTTAAGCTGTAGGTAGGCCTGATCAAAACCATGCAACACCACCGGTAGGCTCTGTTGCTGCTGGTCGTGGATGTAGGCGACACTCATCACCCGGCCTTGGCGCATTTGTGACAGCAGTTGTGCGTCGACCTTCACATTCAGCTCGCAGGTGCGTTCGTCGCAGCCGGTCAGTGGCAGGTGCAGCGCCTTAAACTGATCAATCTTGATACCCACGCCTTTTTTCGCCTCTATGCCCGGGGCCAAGCGCAGCCGCAGCACGGCAAACTCTGAGAGCTGGATAAAGCTAATGCCGGCTATCACATCGGCCATATCACCGTCGCGTTTCATGATCAGCTGGGAGATGTTGCAGAGCTCGGCTTGGCAGTCGAGTGTCCAGGACTCAAAGTCCTGCTTGTTGGCGGCAAACACCTGGCCAGCCATCAGCCCAGCGGTGAGCAACACGAATAACTTATTGAGCATGGATTGCAGTTCCTTTGCCCAGCCCCGCTGCACGCGCCGCGGGGCTGGTAATTGCTTAAGCCGCCAATGGATGCGCAGGCTGATAAGGTTTAATACGCACTTTTCGATTAGCGATGATAACAGCTAAAACCAATAATATTAGTAGCTTGGTATAGGGCTCGCTAACGTTGCCGGCAGGCACAAACTCGGTGACCGGGATCTGGCGCATGCTCACCATACCCGCATCGACAAAGCTTAAGCCGGTTACAAAGGCCTGCATATCTTCTGGGTCGAGCATGTTGTCGATATCGATGCCTAAGATACGAAACTCCGATACGCCATCTTCGCCGAACAGATACTCAATGCCACCCTCTAAGATGTCGGTCATTACCCATTCACCGAACTCGTTCATCAGCCATAGCTCGAACAGGTTGTCATCAAAGCCCTCTGGCAGAATCACCGACAGGAAGTTGGGGCCTGCGTCAACAAAGTAGTCGTAGCCCACTGCCACATCTGGGTCGATAAACACGATTTGGTCGAGTTCGACATTAAAGTCGAACTCCCAACCACCGTCGACCACCACCGGCATCAGCGGGTTCTCAGGGGTCGCGCCCGGCAATGCACCATCGCGGATAGCGAAGCGCCATACGCCATTGATCCCGGTGTTGGAGGTGTTGGTGAGATTGAGAATGTCTTCCGAGAAAGAACCGGGTAACGAGAAGAAGTCGCTGCCATTACCGGCATCGTAGCCTGCCTGGGCGGGAGTTCCGCCAAAGCCATTGCTACCGTCGGATGCATCACCGGTGGTCCAGCTTAGGTTGTCATAGCGAAACTCAACGTCGAAGTTGCCCTCGCCAGTGTCACTGCGATCGATCAGCACTAATTGGAAGCTGTTGGTCTTGTCGCCGTGGTTACTGTAGTAACCCACTTGGTCCCAGGTAATCGCCACGCTGTTCTCGTTGGGCGCCCCCACATAGACTGCGCCACAGTCGGCACAGCGGGTATCCACATCGGCCCAGAATGGCGCAATAATCGGCTGATTGGCCACCGGGAAGTGCTGGGGGGTGTAACCACTCAATGCAGAGTTAAACGAGATATTGCCGTTATTGTTAACGAAGAAGCTATCGTAGCTATTGCCAAAGTAGTTGATCTCAAATGGCAGGTTTAAGCGGTTGGATGACCCATCATCATTGGGCTGCACCGCAAGTTCGCCATATCCCGCATCACCACCAAATCCCGACATCATCGCCGCTTGACCGACACTCAGCGGCAGCGCAACCATCAGGCAAGCAGCGAGCAAACCAGAAGCTCTTTTCATGGTGTAATTCCCTTTATCATAAAATTAACAAATATATTAATTAGAAATTGCAGGCACACATAAGCAAGAACGAAACCAAGTTTTATATTGTTTTATTTCAATACCTTAATCTCTATCCAAACAAATAGTGTAATAAATCCTGACAGCCAATTATTGGCTTTTGTTATTTATGTTAATTACCCGTTGCATGACTAACCACAGTGCATACTTGCTCCGGTAGGCTCACGTCCTTTATCTACCGCGCACAAAAAAGCCCCCGTAGGTTTAACCTGCGGGGGCTGTTTCAGTTTGAGGTATCAGAAGTCGGAGCTAAAGCCCAAGTACCAAGTGCGGTCTTCTTCGTTGTAGCCGCGGATGCTGGCTTCGTGCGACATTTTGGTTTTGCCCACATTGTTCACACCGGCACGAATACGCGCGATGTCGCCCCAGTAGTAGTTCAGGCCGAGGTCAACGGTGCTGTAGCCGTCTTCCGGTAGGTCGGCATCGGCGGCGCTGCTGCCGAGCATTTGCTTACCCGTGTAGTTGTACTGCACAAAGGTGCGCAAATCGTAGCTAACATCCCAGTTCAGACGCGCCATTACGGTGTGCTCTGGGCGCTCGCCTAAGGTTTCGCCGGTGGTGCGATCAGTGGCGTCGGTGTAGGTGTAGTTGGCATTTAGCGAGAAGCTGTCACTAATATCGCCGCTGGCAGCCAGCTCAATACCGTCGATACGGGCTTTGGCGACGTTGGTGTAGGTGAACACTTCACGGTCGAAGTCCGAGTCGATGGGCGTGTCGCGGTCTTGCTCAATCAAGTTCTTAATGTCGTTACGGAACAAGGTGGCCTCGGTGGTCCAGCTGCCAATTTGGTACACAGCACCCAACTCATAAGAGGTGCTCTCTTCTGGCTTCAGGTTTGGATTACCAATCACGTAACAGTCGCCTTTACACGAGCTTAAGCGGTACTCTTCGTTGAGCTGTAGCAGAGACGGCGCATTAAAGGCCTGACCAACACCGCCCTTCACCACCAAGTTGTCGCTCACGCGATTCACCAAGTAGGCACGCGGGCTAAAGTGGCTACCGAACTCCTCGTGATAGTCCAATCGACCGCCAAAGGTGAAGGTCCAGCTCTCGGCAAAGCCCCATTCATCTTGCACAAACAATGCTTGCTCGGTCAGGCTGGCTTTACCCGTATCGAGCAGATCGCGCGGGCTATCCAGGCGACTATGGCGCAGCTCACCACCAAAGGTTACGCGGTGTGCGCCCAGCTCGGTTGAGGCCGATGCGTTCAGGATATGGTTGTCTTCAGTGATCTCAGACACATCATCGGTGCCCTCTTCCAGATCAACCCGCTCGAAGCCATAGCGCAGCTGGCTGTCGCCCCAGCCCCACGCACCAGTGTGGGTGAACGCGGTGTTCAAACGGCGTACATCCATTTGACTGTCAGTTAAGCCTTTTAGCGACTCAATCACCGACTCACGCTGATCGCGGCTGTAACCAAGGTCAAAGTCTAGCGTTTGCTGTTCGTCGATAAACCAGCTCAGGTTGCCCAGCAAGTTGACGTACTCTTTATCTTCCAAGGCAGTAGCCTCTGCGCGATCTCCATCGAAGGGCGTCCAGGCATTACGGTCGCTGTAGTTCATCGAGAAGTTAGCAAACAGGGTATCGTCAATCAGTGCGCCGCCGGTATTCAGGCCGAGCATGTACTGCTCGCCGCCGTCGTTCTCGGGGGTTTGGAAGTCAGCGCGTACGGTACTGTTCCACTCGTTGCCAGCCTTCTTGGTGATAATGTTGATCACACCGCCCATGGCATCTGAGCCATACAGCGATGACATTGGGCCACGGATGATCTCGACACGTTCAATCGAGCTGGTCGGAATGCTGCTGTAGTCGAAGTCGTTACCACGGATGATGGCGTTCGACGAACTCATACGCCGGCCGTTGAGTAGCACCAGTGTGTAGCTCGAATCCAGGCCGCGGATCTTCACCAGCTCGCGTCCGGCGCGGCCGCCATTCATAGAGCTCTCAACACCCACCGCTTGGCTAACGATCTCGTTTAAGGTCAGCGCCGGCATGGCATCGATATCGTCCGAGGTGATCACCGAAATCGATGCCGGGGCCTCGGCGGCAGTATTCGCGGTACGGGTGGCCGTCACTACCATCTGTTCGTCGGTTGTTGTCGCCTCGTCAGCAAGGGCCGCAGGGCTAATAGCTAAAGCAATTGCTGTATACAGCGGCGAGAATTTCAGTCGAACAGAGTGATACATCTTGCGTTTTCCTGTGTGAATAACATTTAGTAATGATAATGGTTATCATTTTCGCATTATTCACCCAGCGCAAGTCAATACAAGTTCCATTCGATTTGAGAATAATTACTATTCACGTTCTCTCTGTTGCTCACAGACTGAGTCGCCAAGTCTCAGATGTTGCCTGTTCTGAACAAAATAAAAACAGTATTAGCTGGCATTTATCACAAAAACAAAACGCTCACTAATTGAGTAATAACTCTATTGATATTGTTGTTACTCCATACATGACTAAAGGATGTAATCATGAAAAACACAGCACTGCTACTGGCCTTACTTGCCACCGGCGCTCAAGCCCAAACCACCTTTGCTGAGTACTCACTAAACATCGACTTTCAGCTTGATGGGGATAAATAGCCATCAAAGCTATGACTTCGTTCTGTCTCAGAATGCGAAAACCTACAGCGCTGAAATCAATGAAGATATGCTGCTTACAGGTCTACAGCTAGGTAGTGGGTCACCCATAAGTTTTGTCATTTCAGGAATGAATGGCACCAGCTACTTTTTGGGAATGGCCATCAATGAAGGTGACTTCTTTGGAAGCTGGTTTGCCGACAATGGCCAAAGCGGTGACTGGGAGCTAATTAATGCATCCGCTGGCCCCGCAGTCGAGTATTACTCAAACTGCCAAGCAATCCTCGCTGCAGGTCAATCAGCGGGAGACGGCTTCTACTGGATTGATCCCGATGGTGAAGACTACGGCGTCGACCCCTTTGAGGTGTACTGTGATATGACCACACAAGGCGGAGGATGGACGCTATTTGCCAGTCATGCTGATGGACTCAATTACATTCGCATAGCCGAGCCTGTTTCTCCGAATACTCAGGGGGTATTAAAAAACAGCCGATGGCAAGCACTAAGGGAAACCATTGGTGATGGCATCATGTTGATAGATGAGAGCCAAAAAATATCCTTCGTTTCCAAGCAAACCATGGACCCATCACTTCCGCATAACCACATTACGCCATGGAACACGGACACCTTGATGAACTCAGGGAGTAGCAACGAAATGGGATACATTTGGTGCGCCACCTCAAGTAACTTTGGTTGCTCAGGCAACTATAAAGGCGCTACCGGCATCCAGCTTGCGGGCGAGAAGTACGTGAATTATCACGTGTATGGAGCCTCACTTCGCAATGACTATACCGTCAAGTTTGACCAATGGTCCTACCTTGATTTAATTCGCTCAGGCGATGAGCAAAACGAGTTGCTGTACTTCTTACGCTAGTAGTACTGCTTGCGCTAATAGTACCTCGGGCTTGTACTGGCTGTCGTTCGCCCGATACGAAGGGAGGAACTCGAGCTTCCTTCCTTCATGTTTGTCACCCCTGTAGTGGCATAGTGAATTTGGCCACCTGAATAGACGAAGTGATAGACTCACTTCCGGACAAAAGGTGGTAGAAATGAAGAACACAAGACCGA
>NZ_AUBZ01000045.1 GCF_000429505.1 Aliagarivorans taiwanensis DSM 22990
CAAGAGAGCCGTAGCCTTTTTCAAAATGGTATTCTCTTCTTCAATGCGGCGGAGTTTCTTCTCCAGCTCGCGGATCCGCTGTTGTTCGGGGGTTAGCGGTGAGCCTTTAGGGGATACGCCTTGCTTCTCCTGTCGCAGCTGGTTTACCCATTTACGCATGGCTGAGTCGCTCACGCCCATAGCGCTTGCTGCCTCGGCTACGCTGTAGCCCTGCTTCGTTACCAGCTGAGCGGCTTCTAACTTGAACTCTGCGCTGAATGTCGGTCTTGTGTTCTTCATTTCTACCACCTTTTGTCCGGAAGTGAGTCTATCACTTCGTCTATTCAGGTGGCCAAATTCACTATGCCACTACAGGTCTACCGCCAGCGTTTGTACGATATCAGCTGGTTTATGCGCCACCTTAACGAGTCGATTGCGCGCCAAGCCAATAAAGAAGATAACTGCACAGGTCGCTTTTGGGAGGGCCGGTTTAAATCTCAGGCGCTGTTAGATGAAGCCGCCGTAGCAGCATGTATGGCCTACGTGGATTTGAATCCGATTCGGGCCAAGATTGCGGATACCCCAGAAAACTCGGCTCACACCAGCGTGAAAAAGCGTATCGAGAAGGCCAGGAAAGGCGAGCAGCCCAAGCAACTATGCCCATTTGTTGGTAATCCACGCAAGGATATGCCCGATGGTCTGCCATTTTCCTTGGCTGATTACTTGGCACTGGTGGATATGACGGGGCGGGTTATTCGCGAAGACAAGCGTGGTGCTATCGACGCCACGACCAGCCCCATCTTGGAGCGGCTCAACATCGACCATCAATGCTGGCTTGAGCTTACCACCGGTCTCGAGAAGCACTTTGGCGGCGTAGTTGGCAGAGATACCAGTCTGCTGCGCTACAAGGTCTGCCATCACCAACAGCGCGTTCAAGGAATGGGTGCAGCCAAGCGCTGGCTCAGTAGCGCGTAGTTAGCTCCTATTTCGGCTTCCTGCTATGTTAAAGGACGTAAAGTCGGTATTCGAATACTAAGGAAGTTCTGAGAGTACTGAGCACCTTTAGCTGTTGGAAGTGCGGAAGTAGATCACTCCCAACAGCTCTCATCAATAGCTAAACAATTTACTTTTACTGTCAAAAAATTTAACAGTTTTAGTTTGACCGGCTCAAATCCTCTAAATCCAAGTCATTGACAATCTTATAAAATGAATAATAACAATAATATATGTGGCTGCATTAAAAAATGTAACCAGTTTCAGAGATCGTGGCCTTATTCCTGCTTAGGCTAGTGCACTTACTCAAGACAGGTGTTAACTACAGTGAAAAAAGGACTTTTAGTACTGATGGCTGCTCTCGTTTCCATGAATGTGTGGGCTATGCCCATTACGTTGGATTTTGAGGGTTATGTGCAGCATTTGGAGCAGGATGGTGGTTTGCTGGAGTCGTCGCCCGATCATATCGATATCCAGGTCGGAGATAGCGTGATGTATAGCTTGACCTTCGATGTCGATAATCTGGATTACACCCGGCGCACCAGCAATTTGAGCGTGGGTTACCGCGTTGATATCGCCGGTCTGACTTGGCAGGACACGGGAACCTACTTTTTGTCTACGCGCACAGAGGACTTTGATACCTTTTATGCCTTTGAAAATGCGGCGGATGCGCTTAACGATACCACCAATACGCTGTTGGGCTTTTTTACCAGCGTGATTAACGTGGACGATATCAGCGCGATGTTGGCGGGCGAGGAGTTCACCCTGCTAGATAGCTTGGGTACCATGACCTTCGGTGATCAAAATGGTGACTTCGCCGCGAAGGTGGCATTTTCAGCACCAAGCGCTAGCGTGCCAGAGCCGGGCGTCATTGCACTGTTGTCGCTGGGCCTGATTAGCCTGTTTGCTGGCCGTCGTCGTAGAGCTTGATTTGCTATTTGATTGATTAGGCGAGGCTTAGGTGCGAGTTAGAACGCAGCTTAGTTTCGAACAAGTATCAGCGTAACTGGCGTTAATAAACAAAGGCCACAGATGTGGCCTTTGTTTTATGTAGTTTTAGAGCGTTAACTAGTGACCGAGTTGCTCTTTAAGCAGCTTCTCGCGCGCTTCCGGTGACGAGCTTAGCCCGCCAATTAGCGCGTAAAGTCCTGGAATCACAAACAACGTTACCAAGGTCGCTAAGGCCATGCCGCTGAAGATCACCACCCCAACCGCAAAGCGGGTCTCCGAGCCTGCACCGCTGGCTAGCAGCATTGGTACAGAGCCCAGCAGGGTAGTGAGTGCAGTCATTAGAATCGGCCGTAAACGTTGCTCGGCAGCATTGACGATGGCGGACAGGGTATCTTGGCCCTGATCGCGCAATTGATTGGCAAATTCTACAATCAAAATGCCGTTTTTAGTCGCCATGCCAATTAACATCAACATGCCAAGTTGGCTGTAGATGTTGAAGCTTTCGTCACTGATAAGTAGGCCTACTAATCCCCCAAGCAGGGCAAGCGGCACGGTCAGCATCACAATCGAGGGGCTAACAAAGCTCTCGAACTGCGCGGCTAATACCAGATAACACACCAGTAGCGACATCAAGAACAGCAGGCCGATTTCGCGCTGGTTGTCGTAGTAGTCCTTCGACTCGCCGGCATAGGCGTAGGTGAAGCCGGTGGGGAGGATTTGCTCTGCTTGTTCGTTCAAGTACTCGAGTGCCTGACCTAAGGTGGCACCGTCGGCAAGGTTGGCCTTGAGGTTAATCGACTTTTTACGCTGGTAGTGGAACAAGCCGCGTGCCGAGGCCACTTCTTCCACCTCAATCAGGTTGGCCAGCGAGACCAATGCACCGTTTTCTGAGCGCACATAGACTTTGGCGAAATCCGAGGGCGATTGGAAGTGCTCTTCGTCGGCGCGCAAATACACATCATACTCTTCGCCGCGTTCGCTAAAGCGGGTCTGGCTGTGACCGCCGAGCAATACCTCAAGGGTGTTGCCAATCGCGTCCATGCTGACGTTGAGCTGCTGTGCCACCGAGCGGTTCACATGCACGAGCATCTCAGGGGTGCTGGGGTTGTAGTCAAGCTTGGGGTCGCGCATGAACTCGCTTTGGCGCGCTAACTCTTCGAGCTGCTTGGCGTAGACAAAGATTTCATCGTAGTCATCGCCTTGCAGCACAAACTGGACTGGTTCACCCATACCGCCACCAAAGCCAGGCTGGTAGGGATGGATCTGTACGTCGGTGACATCACGGGTGAGCTCGCGCACCATCTCGACCACATCGGCGGCGTTCTCTTCACGCTCGTTCCAATCCTTGAGCACCAGAATCACAAAGCCTTGGTGATCGGCCCAAGAGCCAAAGGCGGGTGCTGACCAGTTTAGTGATTGCACCGGGCCATCGAGCAAGGGAAGCAGGCGGTCTTCGATGGCTTGCATGCTGATCAGCATGCGGTCGTAACTGGTGGCCTCCAGGCCGCCGATATAGACATTCACCACTGAGCGGTCTTCGCGGGGGGAGAACTCCGAGCGCTGTTGGCCATAACTGTAGTAGAGGCCCGCGAAACATAAGGTAAGTAGCAGGGGAGCTAACCATTTGTACTGTAGCTGCTTAGTTAGCACGCTGCGATAGTGGCGGCGCAGGGCGATCATCGCTTGGTCTACCCAGCGGCACACCAAGGCTGGGCGGCCGATCTCTTTCTCGAAGATCTTGCCAGCCATCACCGGCGTGAGGGTCAGCGCGACGATGGAGGAGAACACCACCGAGGCAGACAGTAGCACTGCAAACTCAGCAAACATATCGCCGATCTTGCCCTGCAGGAACAGCAGCGGCAGGAACACCATCACCAGCACCGCAGTGGTGGCAATTACCGCGAAGTTAAGCTCTTTGGTGCCCTTGAACGCGGCGACCAAGGCGTTCTCCCCCAGTTGTCGGTGGCGGATAATGTTCTCCACCACCACAATCGCGTCGTCGACCACCAGGCCAATCGCTAGAACCAGCGCCATCAGCGTGATCAGGTTAATCGAGTAGCCCAGCAGATAGGCCACCGAGAATGCAGCAATCAGTGAGATTGGCACCGCCACAGCAGGAATAATGGTGGCGCTGAGCCGGCCAAGGAACAGATACAGTACCGCAATCACCAACACCGCACAGATGAACAGGGTTTGGTAGACCTCGAAGATAGCCGTGCGGATAAACACAGTGCTGTCGTAGTCCACCTCTAGCGAGGCGCCTTCGGGTAGAAAGCGGCGCAGGTATTCCAGCTCGTTGGTCACAGCATCGACCACATCCAAGGGGTTGGCCTGCGACATGGGTACGATGCCTAGCCCCATGTTATCTACGCCGTTACTTTTGAAGGTAGTGGTGTCCTTCTTCGCGCCAATATAGATATCGGCGATGTCGCCCAACAGCACGATATCGTCGTTGTACTCGGCCACTTTCAGGTGCTTAAAGTCTTGCTCACCTTGGTAGAGGCGCTCCATGCGAACTACGACATTGAGGCTGTCATTACGCACATAGCCGGCGGGTAGCTCGAGGTTCTCTCGGCCAAGGGCTTGAATAACATCTTGGGTGGTGAGGCCGCGGCCAGCCATGGCTACCGGGTCGAGCTCGATATACATGACTCGCTCAACCAGACCTGAGGTATTCACAGAGCTTACACCGGGCAGCATGCTTAGCCGTTCGACCAATACTCGCTGGGTGTAGTCACTTAGCTCGACGCGGTCTTGCAGTTGTGCAGTGAGTTTTAGCCAAAGGATCGGCCCTGCTTGGTCATCATTTTTACGTACCACAGGTTCATCGATGTCATCGGGCAGGCGATTGCGGGCGCGGCCTACGGCGTCGCGGACATCGCTGATCGCCTGCAGCATATCGTGGCCTTGCTTGAAGGTAATGGTGATGCCTGACCAGCCATCCCACGAAGAAGACCAGATATAGTCGATGCCATCGATTCCAGAGAGCTGGTCTTCGATAGGCTTGGTAATCTGCGATTCAACAATGGACGACGCGCTACCACGATAGGGCGTGCCGATGGAGATCACCGGGTTGTCGATATCTGGCATCTCGCGCACTGGCAACATGCTGTAGCCAACCATACCAAACAAGATCAATAGCAAACTGAGTACCACCGCACTGACCGGGCGGTACATCGCAATATCGGAAATTCTCATGAGCGGATGACTTCAACCTCTGCGCCGTCGTGCAGTTTAACCATGCCTTTGATAACGATTTGCTCGCCTTGGCTAAGGCCGTGAATCACTTCCACCTGATTGGCACTGCGTTGTCCCAGCTCCACCTCAACCTTTTCTACATTTTCGCCATTGAGGCGGTATACGTAGCGCTTGTGGCCTTCGTACACGATGCTCTGTAGCGGGATCACCACACTCGGCATAGAGTGCAGCTTCAGCTCTCCGCTAACCAAACTACCCGGTGGCAGTTGTTGTTGCTGATTGTCCAGCTCAAACATCAGGTGCATGCTCAGGCTGTCATCGCGCACCCGGGTGTCGATGGCGACCAAGTCAGCAATGATGCTCAGGTCGGGGCGGCTGGCATCACTTAAGGTGGCCTGCTTGTCTGGTACCACCTGACTGAGGTAGCGGGTTGGGATTGGGGCGTTCAGGCGCAAGGTGCTGGCATCATCGAGTGTGGTGAGCGCTTGTTCGCGGGAGATCAACTGGCCGGGGCTAAGCTCGATTAAGCCCAAGCGGCCGGCAAAGGGGGCGCGGATCTCCCGGTCTTCCAAGTTGGCTTGAGCCAGATTCAGTTCGGCTTGCTGCATGGCCAGCTCTGACTCGATGGCTTCCACCTCGGTTTGGGTAACCGCGCCGCGGGGGAGCAGGCTTTGCAGATTGCGGTAGCGGCGTTCGACGTCGGCCAAACGCGCGCGCTCGCGCTCGACAATGGCGTTTTGCTGGCGGTTATCGAGTTGGAACAGCAGTTGCCCTTCGGCCACTTGCTCACCGGATTTGACCGCGACTTGTTGCAATCGGCCATCGACATCTGATTGAATTGTGACGGATCGTTCGGCATAAACGGTGCCGAGAATGTGCAATCGCTGCTGCAACTGTTGCTCTGTGACGTCGGTGACTTCGACACTGATTGATAGATTTTGATGGACCGGTTCGTCCGACTCTTTGCCAGTAAGTAGCCAGGAGGCGACTACAGCCAGCAGTGCTGCTAAGCCAAGCAGAACACGCATGATTACACCCCTTGAAAAAAGAACGCTGGGACATTACATCAGTTAATAGACCGCAGCTAGCGCGATATTGTGAAATTCAGTAAAAAGTGAACTGCATCAAGGTATCAAAGTTTTGAAATATTTTCGCTAGTTTAAAAAACTCTTTGGCGTTGCGTGATGGACACTATATAAACGCGTTAGTGTAGAGCTCTCTACTAGCTGCTCTGATTTAACAAGGACAAGTTTCGTTGGATATGGATTTAGATAGTCAGAATGACCTCGGTGCTTCGCATTGGCGAGAGCTGCTTAAAGGGGCGCTCGCCGTCACCCCACTGTCAATTGCGGTACTTCCTTGGGGCCTGCTTGCTGGATCGTTTGCCCTGGAAAGTGGCCTGGATGTGTTTCAAAGCCAAGCGATGTCAGCCATTGTGTTTGCGGGGTCAACCCAGCTGGTGGCCTGTGGCTTGTTTAAGGCTGGCGCTAGCCTCTCGACCATGTTGCTCACCACACTGTTTGTCACCTCGCGACACCTGCTTTACAGCTTGGCGATGCGCCCGCATATCAGCAAGCAGCCGCTGCGCTGGCGCTTGTTATTGGGCTTTTTGTTGACCGATGAACTGTTTGCCCTGTGCGGCAAGCAAAAGCCCGAGCAGTTTGACCGTTGGTACGCACTCGGTGCCGGGCTCTGGTTCTACCTATGTTGGAATGCAGCAAGCCTTGTGGGGATCGTGGCTGGTGCGCAGCTCCCCAATCTACAAGAGCTAGGTCTCGATTTTGCGGTCGCCGCCACCTTTATTGCCTTGGTGATCCCGCAAGTAAAGTCACTGCCGGTGCTCGCCGCGGTGCTGATTGCGGGCGTTGCCTCGCTGGTGTTTGAGTTAATCGAGCTAAGTGGTGGGCTGATATTCGCCAGCTTACTGGCGATGGTGTCTGCTTACCTGTTAGAGAAAGCGCAGCAAGCAGGGAGGGGGCGCTGATGATTTGGCTTGCTATTATCTTGATGACCTTGGTGGTGTTTACCAGCCGCTACTTGTTCCTTGAGCCCAAATTGCCGCTCAAGCTCAATCGCCATGCCCGAGGGATCTTGGCATACTCGAGCGCTGCGGTATTGACCGCGCTTTGGGTGCCGCTGGTGTTTATTCCTGAGGGCGAGCTTAACCTAAAACTAAGCAATCCTTATCTAGTGGCGGCGCTGGTGGCCATTGTGTTGGCCAAGGCCACCAAGAACGTGCTGTTGACCACCGTGCTGAGTATGTTGCTGTTCTTCGGGTTGAAGCAGTGGCTGGGCTAGGCACCCAGCCGTTTTTGCTTACGCCCTTGTATAAAGTAAAGGCTTAGCTTGCGACGTGTTCGGCTAGCGAGAAGGCGGGGCAGGCAACACCTCGAACATCATCAAGTTTTAGAGCAAGTAGGCTGCCACTCAATGGGTACTCTGCAAGCTGTTGCTCGCTCATCCCGTTACGTGCAGTGGTAATAAACAGCGTATCGAGCTTGCTACCGCCGAAGGCACATTTGGTGACATTCAACGCCGGTATCGGGATCTCACGCTCTAAGCTACCATCCGGACGGTAACGGGAGAGTCGTGCACCGCCCCAGTGGCCCACCCAAAGATGGTGCTCGGCATCGATGGCGATGCCATCGGGGTGTCCTTGCTCTTCACTAAACTCCACCCATTGATTGAGTTGCACGACGTGGCCTTGGGCATCCAGCTGACCTCTCAGAATCTGCCGCTGCTCAGTGTCGACAAAAAAGGCATTGTCGCCGTCAAAGGTGGGGCCATTGGTCACGACATAACTGCCAGGCATGGCCTGAAGCTCAAGCTTTGGCGTTAGTCGGTAGAAGTTACCGCTCTCACGTGCACATTCCTTATCCATGGTGCCAAACCAGATATCGCCGGTAGGCGCTACCCAAGCATCGTTGCAGCGCATGTCGGGGTTATCGCTGAGCAACTCAAGCAGTGGTTCGGCGTCGCGTTGCCCGTCCCGAATGAGGTAGATCCCATCTTCATAGAAACCAACCAGTTGACCCGCCGGCTCACAAGGCAGCACTGCGCTGAGCATATTCGGTTGTGGGCAGCTTTGACAACGTTGGCTAGATGGTTGGTAGTAGTTGAGGGTTTTTCCGATGATGTCTACCCAGTAAATAGCCTGTTCTGATGGGAGCCAAACTGGGCCTTCGCCCAATAGGTTAGACGCCGGGGAGAGAGCGCTGAACTGAAAACCAGCGTGAATATGTGTGCTCATGCAAGGGCAACCGTATGATGAATAACGCGATTATGATGCCAAACAAGTTAGCTCATGGACAGTGACCAATACGCCGTTTGCAAATGAAACTTGTTTCAGGGTAATTCACTGGTTTTGTTAAGAAACTCGTCAATTTAGCGGCGTTCGCAGCTGCTACAGCCGCGGCAAGCGACCCGGTGGCCGGCAGGGCGCTGGCTGCGTTGTACCCGGCAATAGGCGTTCTTCAGAGCGCGGCGAAAGTCAAACCAGTCCTCAGCGTTTGCAATGAGCAGGTTGCCCATAAAGCGTTTACGTAGCTCAACACGATGGGTTTTGATAAAGCTGCGGCCAGCTTCGACATCAAAATGGCTAAACACCGCCACCAAATCAGCATTCGTTGCCTGTTGTTTGAGCTGTTCGATTGTCTGAGACATGGCCATAGTTGCTGGTGCTTGAGGTGTAATGCTATCCCGAGAGCGGTTGCTGTTCAACGACTTAGCCCTAATTTGCGCACACGGAATGATTAATAAATGACCAGTGGGTGGTGAATATATAAGCAGCTAATGGCGCTTTTGCCCTATATTTGTTGATTTGATCTTATTATCATTAGCTGATTTTATAGCAGTAATAACTAAGATGGATTGTCGTGATGTTGATCGGTGCGCCTGAGGTTCGTGGCTCATTGAAGCAAAGTAATTCAGGGACGAATATGAACTTTTCAGCCTGTGAACTCAAAGAATTGTTCTCCTGCTTGCCCGATCCGGTGTTTGTGCTTAGCGAAACCGGGCGCTATGTTGCGGTGCGTGGTGGGGTAGATCAAGAGGCTTATCAAGATGGTAAGGTGCTTGAAGGCAAGCATGTGTCGCAGGTGTTTCCTGAAGACCAATACCCGTGGTACATCGAGCAAATAGGCAAAGTACTTCAGCAAGGCCGAATGCAAACCGTTGAGTACTCATTTTGCCCGGCGAATATAGAAATCTTGGACACCTCCATTGGCCCTTTGGTGACTCAGTATTATGAAGCTAAAGTGTTCCCGCTTAGCTTTCTTCATGAAGGTGAGCGATTGGTGCTGTGGATGGCGCACAACGTGTCGAGCCGATATCAAAATGAACGGCAACTACGTTTGCAGTCGCTCACCGATGAACTCACTAGCTTGTATAATCGACGACACTTCTTCAATCAGTTGAATAGCGTATTGAACCTGATGCAGCTTGGACAGGCCCCCACTGGGAGCTTGTTGTTGTTCGATGTGGACTATTTCAAGTTGATCAATGACCGCCATGGTCACCAAGCTGGTGACAGTGTATTACGTGAACTGCGCCCGTTCTTGCTGCCCATCTTGCGTGACGAAGACCTGCTAGCTCGGGTTGGTGGCGAGGAGTTTGCCATCTTGCTGCTCGGTAAAGGCAGTGCCGCGGCGCTGGAGGTAGCTGAACGGATCCGCGTTGAGACTGCCAAGCATGTGTTTATGCACCAAGGTCTGAAGATGTCTATCACGCTGAGCTTTGGCGTGGCAGAACTGTCACCCACCGATAGCTCGGACAGCGTGTTTGGCAGAGCCGATGCGGCGCTCTATCGCGCCAAGCATGCCGGGCGCAATCAGGTGGTGCTGTCGAGCGCTTCAGATAACTCTCAGCGTGAGCTTGCCTAGCAATAAATGCTAGGCGCTAGATTTGGTTGCGCGAGATAGCGGCTCGATTAACCGCTGATAAGCAAACATGGCTGCCAGCATGCTGACAAAGAACACCCAAACCGGTGGCTGCCCACTGATTAACATGGTCAATCCCGGTCCGGGGCAGATCCCCGCCACACCCCAACCAATCCCAAACAGAGACGCGCCCGCCAGCAACTTGCCATCGATTTGCTTATTTGCAGGTAGCTGCAGAGGCTGGCCGGTAAGTGCAGTCTTTGATGCGTCAACCCGCGGTTTTATCAGCCACTGGTAGGCCGGTATAAACACTGCCAGCGCACCACCCATCACAAAGGCCAGACTCGGATTCCAGCTCGCAGAAAGAGTAAGAAAACCCAATACATTGTTAGGGTTCACCATACCTGAGATCATCATGCCCAGACCAAACACTACCCCGCATAACAGGGCGATAAGCTTTGCATTCATCGTTAGCTCCTAGTGAATAAGGGTTGCGGTGATCATGGCACACAGCATAAACACTGTGGTAGCTACAATGGAGCGCAGCGATAGCCGGCCGATGCCGCAGATGCCATGGCCGCTGGTGCAGCCATTGGCCATACGGCTGCCAATACCGACCAGCACACCGGCGATAACCGCAATAGGTAGTGGCACTGTCACCGCTGGCAATGGAACGCCAGCCAGCACCGCCATACTGCCCCCAAGCAACATGCCGCCAGCAAACCAAAGCTGCCAAGGTCCGCGTAGCGAGCCTTTGCTTAACAGGCTGGCGACAATACCGCTGATACCGGCAATGCGGCCGGTATAAAGCAACAAGGCCACAGCGGAGAGGCCGAGCAAGGCGCCACCCAGCAGGGCTGGAAGGAGTGAATTCAAGGTCATGATATTACCATTAGATAAAGCTAATATTGGAATTATAGCGACAGTTTAATATTAGGCAATACTAATTTAATAAGGTCCGACTGGGAGAGGCGTGAAAAGAGTGAGGAAACAAGCGAAGTCGTTCTGCAAGGGTAAAAAGTAAAGCGGTGCCAAATTGGCACCGCTTGTCTGTTAGATAAATGCCTTACGACAACGCGCTGAAACCCACTCGGAAAACACCACGGTCGCCAGAATCGAGATAAAGATCAGTGACACCTGCGGCCATGCCAGTGTTGCCAAAGATTCATTCAGACGCAAACCAATGCCGCCAGCGCCCACCAAACCCAACACGGTGGATTCACGGATGTTGATATCCCAACGGAAGATGGTGGTGCCGATAAAGGTCGGCATAATCTGTGGAACTACCGCGTAATCGAGGATCTGCATAGGGCTTGCGCCAGTAGCTGTGATGGCCGACACCTGGGTAGCATTGATCTCTTCGATGGCCTCGTACATCAGTTTGGCCACAAAACCGATAGAGCGAAGTGCAATGGCGATAATTCCCGCGAGCAGGCCGGGCCCCATGATCGCGACCAATAGTAGCGCCCAAATCAGCGAGTTAATCGAGCGGCTGGCAGCAATCACAAACAGCGCGATGGGCCGAACCAGCAGCTGGCTAGGCGTGGTGTTGCGCGCGGCTAAAAAGGCCACTGGGATCGCCATCACTACACCGAGCGCGGTACCAAGGGTTGCGATATTAATGGTGTCCCATAGCGGTTGCCACAGGCTCTCCATATATGACCAACGGGGAGGCCACATACGTGAGCTGATATCGGCGAGTTGATTGGGCGCGTCGGTGACAAAGTACCACAGTGTCTGGTGGTTCATCTGTTGCCAGCAAAATGCACACAGCACTACAAACCACAGCCATGCTAGCCAGCGTAACAGTCGCTGAGTGCGGCTGTGTTTTTCCCACTGCTGGGGGTAATCATTGATGTTCAACATTGGCGATGCCCCTAGTGAATGCGTTTACGGATCTGGCCAGAGGCAAACTCTGCCAACATAACCAACAGGATAATCATCAATAGGATCGCGGCGGCCGAGTCATACTCGTAGCGGTCCATGGCGGTGTTCAAGGTCGCGCCGATACCGCCAGCGCCAACGATGCCGATCACCGCTGATTCACGGAAGTTGATATCAAGGCGGTACAAGCTAAGACCAATCAGCCTAGGCATCACTTGCGGCTGCACCGCATAGTTCACCTGTTGCAGCCAGTTAGCGCCGGTAGCACGCATGGCGGTGAGCGATGCGGGGTCGATCTCTTCTATCTCTTCGGCAAACAGCTTGGCTAGAAAGCCGATGGTGGCGAAGGTCAGCGTGACAAAACCGGCGAAGGCGCCGAAGCCGAACAAGGCCACACAGAGAATCGCGATGATGATCTCTTGAAAGCTACGGGCGATGGCGATAAAGCTGCGACAGAACAGGTACACCGGCGTGGGTGCCAGGTTACGCGCCGAGCCCAAGCCGAACGGGATCGACAAAATCACACCTGCAACCGTGGCGCACAGCGTCATGGTCAGGCTCTCATAGATGCCATCGACAATATTGCTCCAGCGGCTGGTGAAGTCAGGGTTGAGAAAAGCCTGGACAAAGCGCCAACCGCGCTCGCCGCCTTCCCATACCCGTTGCCAGTTGACCTCAACCGAATCAAAGGCGAAAAACAGATACACCGCAGCCAACAGCCACAGGCCGTAACGAATGCTGGGTTTACTAATCAGTGGCGGCTTGCGCCAGGTAGTGGGGTAGTTTGACACTGACTGCATTACGCAATCTCCCGCAGTGTCTCGAGCTCTTGCTGCTCAGTTTGGTTCCAGTCTTCTTCCCCGTAGATCAGGGTAAGCACCGAGTCATCCAGTTGCTGGGGCTTGCCATCGAATACCACCACGCCTTGCTGCAGGCCGATGATCCGCTTCACAAACATCTTGGCTAGATTGACGTCGTGGATGTTGATGATGGCGGGCAGACCTCGTTCGCTGCAGATCTCGCTGATAAGGCGCATCACCTGACGGGCGGTGCGCGGATCAAGCGCAGCGGTGGGCTCGTCAATCAGCAGCAGCTCTGGGTCTTGTGCCAGTGCGCGGGCGATACCGACGCGTTGACGTTGACCTCCTGAGAGCGCATCAACGCGCTTGTCAGCATGCTCTAGCAGGCCAACCCGGTCGAGTAGGGCATAGGCTTGTTGGATATCTTGCTCAGGGTACTTGCGTAGCAGGCTGCGCCAAAACGGCACGTAGCCAAGGCGGCCTGAGAGCACATTCTCCATCACGGTTAGGCGCTCAATCAGGGCGTATTCCTGGAATATCATTGCTATCTTTCTGCGCGCTTTACGCAGGCTTTGGCCACCGAGTTTGGTGAGATCCTGATCTTTAAACAGCACCAGCCCATTGGTCGGATTGTTCAGGCGATTGATACAGCGGATCAGGGTGGATTTACCAGCACCAGACGGTCCGATCAAGCCGACGATTTCGCCTGCTTGAACGTCGATGGTTACGTCGGTAAGTGCTTTGTCTTTGGCTGAGTAGTGCATACTCAGATTCTTTAGTTGCAAAGTGGCCATTGGGTCTTTCCTGTCAGTTTCAGCTGACCTTTATTTACTAATAACAACGCCGCGACCGGGGCCGCGGCGTATTACGCGCTAATGCGGCTTAGCTACAGGTGTAAGACACACCATTTGCCGTATCGATGGTGCGAATCACTTCCCAGTGTTCTTGGTAAGTAATTGGAATGAACTGCGCTTCACCGTTGCGGGTGAACTCTTCTTGTAGCTTGGTGCCTTCCCAATCAAAGCTGAAGAATGCATCGCGGATCTGGTTCTGCAGGTCTTCGCTTAGGTTGTGTGCCACGCCGTAAGCCGTGGTCGGGAAGGTTTGTGAGGTGTAGATGGTTTTGATGTCTTCTTGTTTAACTACGCCACGGTCGAGCATACGACCCATGACTGAGTTAGCGATGGCCGCAGCGTCGTAGTCACGATGAGCTACACCGATAATCGAGTTGTCGTGAGCGCCCGAGAAGGCCGTGTCGAAGTCATCGCCTGGCTTCATGCCAAACTCTGCATCCAGAATCGCTGAAGGCGCCTTGAAGCCTGAGTTCGAGGTTTGCGAGGTAAATGCCACCTTTTTACCTTTCAGGTCTTCAACCGCATCGATGCCGTTACTTGGGTGGGTGATGATTTCCATTTCGTAACCAAATGAGCCGTCTTCAGCAGCCATAATGGTGAAAGGCACGAAGCCCGCGCAGTTTACGGCAAGTGGGGTTGAGCCAGTGTTAAAGCCAGCAACGTGCAGGCGGCCTGCGCGCATCGCTTCGATTTGCGCGGCGTTGTTTTGAACGGGGAAGAAGCGCACATCTTTACCGGTTTTCTCGCTCAGGTGAGCCAGAAAATCGCTCCATACGTCGGCGTATACCGCAGGATCTTCAACCGGGGTGTAGGCAAAGATCAGGGTGTTTGGATCAACCTGTTGCGACGCGCTTGGCAGATCAGCAGTCAGGTTGCCAGAGGTATCTTGGTAGCGAGCGTCCAGGCTTGAAGCTGCGGTGGTTGCAGATACTGCTAGCGCAGCCAGAGTTAACGCAAACTTTTTCATTCGAGTGTCCTTTGCGGATTTAGTTTAAATGCAGCGCGGACTATAGAAGGCTGATATGACAGATATGCGTCAGTTAGATGTCAGAAATATGTACGCGAGGTGAGTGTAACTTTATGAAATCACGAATATTTTATAATTATTGCGGCGAGCGCTTGCCTATCTGGTCAAACCTGATTGGGTGTTGAGGAAAAAGTGATGGCGCGTTGATATTTAACCGCGGCGAGCTTGTTGGTTAAAATGTGACCGCGGTCAGTTGTAGATAAAGCGCCCGCTGGAGCGATGGAATTGCTGACGCTCATCGATATGCTTACCGGCTTCATGGGGGTGGGCTTGGATCGGTGTTGGTTCGCCCTCTTGGCCATAGCTGTAAACAATAAGCCTGTCGCGCTGTTTACCCTTGAGCTCGACCATAAATTTCACCACCTCGGCACGCTCAAGTGCTAACACCTCTTTGGCAACCCGTTCGCGCTGGCAAAACTGATAGTCTTTGTTGCCGATACTGGTCCAGAAGCGCTTCGCGCGGGTGCGCATATTGCTCTCGGTCTCGAGGATTTGGCTGACCAGCCCTTGTTTGCTTTGCTGCCACTGCAGATCGCTGAGTTGGAAGGTCAGCACCGGGAACTCGTCGAGAAACTCATTGATCGCATCGAGCAGGGTTTGTGGCGTGCCATGGGGTGATTGCACGTAAAAGATCAAACCGGGGTGGCGGTTGAGCGGCAGGTTACCGCTACCGACGATATAGCCTAATTGCTGACGGGTACGCAGCTCATGGAAGAACGGCGAACTCATAATGTGATTGGTTAGGGTAAACAAAGCGATATCTTTCGCATCGCAGCCGGCACTTTGGTAGTAGATCATCAAGGCTGCATCACTTTGCTGGCAATCCACCTGATAGAGCAGCGGCCCTTTACCCTGAATGCTTACCAACTGACGCGGGGTCTCGTTGGTAGGAATGGCATAGGGGGCGCCTTCTTGCTTGATGTAATCAGCCAAGTGCTCGATTTGCTCGCTCGGCCAGTTGCCGTAGGCCAACACCTCGAGGTGCACATGCTGATAGAGCTGATCGATAAAGGTGGGCAGCTCCACTAACTCCAAATCATCCAAGGCCTCCAGCAGTTCAGCAGGCGGCGGGTTATTCGGCTGTAGCAGGGCGCTTAGCTGGTTGAACAGCTGATTGATCGGTTTGGCTTGCTGTTGGTTGCGCCAGTGGCGCAGAAGTTGTTTCTTGATAACAGCGAAACGCTTTTCATCAAAGTAACCGAAACGGCGGTTGGAGAGGATCATCTCCAGCAAGGTCACTTGCTTGTCGCTAAAACCCGATAGATGCAGGGTAAAGCCACCTTGATGGGCATAGAGCTGGTAGCCCATGCCGGCAATCTCTGCTTGATAGGTAATCTCGCTGAGGTGATCGAGCAGCAGTTCCACCACCAAACGAGTGCAGGCGATGTTGCGAATCGAGGCAACCGCAAACGCTGAATCAATAGAGATATAAAGATGCCCCTTGGGCACCTTGAACTCGCTCTCACGGGCCAGCCACAGCCGAAAGCCACTTTCTTCGACCAACAACTGCGGCACCGCCGCAGCAGATTCCACGCTCTCCAGCTGCGGGCTGTTGAAGCTGATAAAGGGGTTGGCAGGTGGCAGCGCTACGCCTTCCAGAGGTTTTGGATTACGCCAGCGCGCCAGTTGGTCGTCACCGAACTCGCGCACACTGTAGGGGGTGTGATACCACTTGGCTACTTGGTCATGCATGATGCCCTTGGCCACCAAGGTCATGCGCATGTTGTCTACGGTGAGCTTGCCCAGACAGGCCTTGATTAACTCCGCGTCGAACTGCTCCATGGCGTAATCGCCATAGATTACATCTTCCTCAGGGTAGTACTGCAGGTTCATCACCAGGTGGGAGGCTAAATCCAGCGGGCGGCTTTGCTCTTGATATGAGAAGGCGCGCTGCATGACCTGGGATTTTTCCTGATAGCGCCAGTCTTGCATCCCTTCTTTCGCAATGAGCTGGAAATAGGCAAAACAGCTTTCGATCACATCGTCGATGTAGCCCAAGCCTTCCTCGGTGAGGTTGAAGCTGACACAAAACTCTTTGAAGTTACTGCCGCTCACGCCACCACCTGCCGCCATGGCATTGATGAGACCGGCATGACGCAGCTTGGCGATCAAACTGCCATGCCCTTCATAGCCAATCAAATTAGACAAGTAGGTCAGTGGCTTACAGCGATACAGCGGCATCATGTTATCGAAGGCAAAGCTTAGGGTGAGTTTACGCAACTCTTTTTGCGGTTCGATACAGATGCCAACACTCTGGTGCTCCTCGAGATACAGGGGAGGCAACTCGCGCTTGGTGAAATCATGGTTGGGGATCACGGCAAAGAACTGCAACGCCAGCCGTTCGAGTTCCGACAGCGGTAGGTCACTGATTAACACTAGGCTCATCAAGTTGGCGGAGTAGTGCTGCTGATAGAAGGCTAACAGGTCATCGCGCACTTGGCTGTCTGGCGTATCTGAGAGGGTATCCAAGCTGCCCACCGAGAATTTGGAGAAGGGGTGGGCGGGGTTGACCGTCTCTTTGTGAACTTGATAGTTGCGACGCGCTTCGTCGTTTAGTTTGAGTCGATATTCGGAATCAACCGCTTGGCGCTCGCGGTCGACCAGTTCGGCATCGAAGGTGGGGCAGATAAAAAACGCGCTAAAGCGCGCCAGTGCCTGCTCGTAGAACGGTGTGTCGATGTCGAAAAAGTAGTTGGTATGTTCCGTGCCGGTCCAGGCATTGTTGCTGCC
Organism: Aliagarivorans taiwanensis DSM 22990; assembly: GCF_000429505.1. GTDB lineage: Bacteria > Pseudomonadota > Gammaproteobacteria > Enterobacterales > Celerinatantimonadaceae > Aliagarivorans > Aliagarivorans taiwanensis. Next base: position 17,294 of record NZ_AUBZ01000045.1, read on the forward strand.
ACCGTGGCGGCTGATGAACTCTTGATATTCGCCCGGCTTGGGGAAGTGCTCGGTCCCAAGAAACAACATATGCTCGAGAAAATGCGCGAGGCCTTCACGCTCTGATGGATCATCAAAATGGCCGACATTGACGGCTAAGGCCGCAGCGGAATTTTGCGCTTCGGGATCATGGACCAGCAACACTTTGATCTGGTTATCCAAGTGTAAATGAAGATACTGTTTGTGATCATTCGGGCTGAGTCGCAAGGTTCCCTCCGCAATTTGCGCAATCAAATGATTATCAGTCGGCCACTCGCTTCTTGCAATCTAATCGCGACAGATTTTTTCACTTATTTCAGCAAGATCGATGAAAAACACGAACCAGAAACCCCCGACTTTGGTCTAATCATGGTGGCAGTTGATTGCAATGTTAACAACAATTGACCGTTGTTATTTACATTTGCCGTTCGGGCTATGATGATAGTAGGCAGATTTAGTTAGGTGCAGCGATATGCAAGTATTTATCATGCGTCATGGCGAAGCGGAAATGTACGCCAGTAGTGATGCAAAGCGCGAGTTGACAGAGCAGGGCCGACAAGACGTAGCAAACATGGGCCTTCAGCTCGCCAAGCAGATTGACACTCTCGATTATGCCCTGGTGAGCCCCTATATGCGTGCGCAGCAGACTTGGCAGGTGTTAAAGGATATTCTGCCAGCCTGTAAGCAGGTGATTCCCATGGAAGAGCTGATCCCCTCCGGCGACGAGGTGTCGGTGGCCGGTTTGATTGAAGAGCTGGCGCGAGAGCATACCGACGCCAATATCATCGTGGTGTCGCATTTACCGCTGGTTGGCTATCTGGTAGAGGCGCTGTGCCCCGGCGCGGGCTCTCCGCTGTTTAGCACCGCTGCTATCGCGCAAGTCGATCTTAACGAAGAGCCGACCTTGGTGGCGGTAACTCATCCCTACATGCTTAACAATTAAGCGCCTGTGAAGTGCGGTGAAACTTATTGAGTTCCCCCCGGGTCAGATAAAATCATAGAAGTGCGATCTCTAAGACGGAAATAACACCACGGGTGAGCTTTGCTTAGGAGGGCGGCACTTTCGCTGATAAATTAATCCGCACTATTAGAAGAATCAGACGCAATAATGAAAATATTTTCCCGCTATTCGCCGCGACGAATAGCCCGCTATGTGAAGGCTTTTTTCAAAGGACGTATCTACATCAAGGGCCGTGGGGCTTATCAGTTCGACAACGGCAAGTTATTCAACCTACCTAATCACACTACCGAGAAACACCGCTCAACGGTTGCGGAAGTGAACCAGCAAATCGATAAGTTCAACGACGACAAAGCGGCCTAGGCCGCTTTCGCCGCTATTCTTTCAAGGGTAACAACACTAACAAGGCGCTGTTGCCGCCGTACTCCTTCGGCGCTTGATGAAAGGCCAATACTTCGGGATGTTGGGCCAGCCAACGCGGTACCGCCGATTGCAGTATTCGTTGCCCATGGCCGTGCATAATCGAGGCCACCTGGTAGTGCTGTTGTTGGCACTCTACTAACAGCGCGGCGATTTCCAACTTGGCCTGCTGTTGGGTCAGGCCGTGCAAGTCCAGAAAGATCTCTGGCGGATAGTCACCGCGGCGCAGTTTTTTCAGCTCAAAAGGATCGCACTGATCGCTATGCCAGCGCATTGGCCCCTCTGAAGGTAGGTGAGGGTGGTACTCATCCGAGAAAAAGAAGCTGGTTTGGTCAATCTTTGCCCGACGCTGCTTTTGCTGCTGGGCTTGGGTGTGTTTTTGCTTGATTCGCTGTCGCTCAGGACTTATTTTATCCTGCTTTATCTGACGAACTCCCTGCATCGCTTCTTGAAAGCTGTTAAAGGTATCGTCTTTTGGATCTGTCATCATTTCTCTCGGTGCTAGACTCGCAACAGCGGGCATTGTACTGAATCTGGAGGCCAGTTTGGAAAAGATCTTTATTGAAGAAGCCGTTGAAGAGCTTCATACCATTCAGGATATGCTGCGTTGGGCGGTAAGTCGCTTTAACGACGCGGGCATCTTCTATGGCCACGGAACGGACAACGCCTGGGATGAAGCGGTACAGCTGATCCTGCCAAGTTTGCACTTGCCGTTGGACATCGATCCGGGTGTTCGCCACTCGCGATTGACCAAGCAAGAGCGTCAGCATTTGGTGGAGCTGATCGTGCGCCGGGTACACGAGCGCACCCCAGTGCCTTACCTGACCAACCAGAGTTGGTTTGCCGGCCTGCAGTTCTATGTTGATGAGCGGGTGTTAGTACCACGCTCGCCATACGCAGAGCTGATTGAGCAACGCTTTGAGCCTTGGGTGGTGAACGAGCCTGCCCGAGTGCTGGATTTGTGCACCGGCAGCGGCTGTATTGCCATCGCATGTGCCTACGCCTTCCCAGAGGCGGAAGTGGACGCAGTGGATATCTCTGAAGATGCGCTGGCAGTGGCTGAGATCAACATCCAGGACCACGGTCTGGAGCAGCAGGTGATCCCGCTGCAATCGGATGGCTTTAAACAGTTAACCGGCCAACGCTACGATCTTATCGTGAGCAATCCGCCGTATGTGGACGCAGAAGATATGGCAAGCTTGCCTAGCGAGTTCCACCACGAGCCAGAGCTTGGCCTTGCCTCGGGTAACGACGGCCTAGAGCTAACCAAGCATATTCTGGCGCATGCCGCTGATCATCTGAATCCGGGTGGTTTGCTGTTTGTTGAAGTGGGCAACAGCCAAATTCATTTATCCGAGCAGTTCCCTGAGGTACCCTTTACCTGGATTGAGTTTGCCCACGGTGGACACGGTGTGTTCGCCATTAGCCGCGAGCAGCTGGTCGACGTAGCCGCTCAGTTTGACGGATTTAAGTAAGTCGACGCATTGAAGCGCTTTTGCAGGCAACAAATTAACGCATACAAGTAATAAAGGAAGTTGGAATGGCGGGAAACAGTATTGGCCAATTATTCAGGGTATCGACCTTCGGCGAGAGCCATGGCCCTGCGCTAGGTTGTGTTGTCGACGGATGCCCTCCGGGCGTCGAGATCGACGAGGCGATGATTCAACACGATCTGGATCGCCGCCGGCCTGGTACCTCCCGCTATACCACCGCCCGCCGCGAACCCGATGAAGTGCGCATCCTTGGCGGTGTGTTTGAAGGGCAAACTACTGGCACCTCGATTGGCCTGTTGATTGAGAACACCGATCAGCGCTCCAAAGATTATTCGGCAATTAAAGACCTGTTCCGCCCGGGTCATGCCGATTACACCTATCACCAAAAATATGGTGTGCGCGATTACCGCGGTGGCGGCCGCTCGTCGGCACGCGAAACGGCAATGCGGGTTGCCGCCGGTGCGATTGCCAAGCAATACCTCAAGCAAACCTTTGGCATTGAGATCCGCGCCTACCTCAGTCAACTCGGCCCGATTGAAGCGGAAACTGTCGACTGGGAGCAAGTGGAGCAGAACCCGTTCTTCTTTCCCGATGCCAGTAAACTTGAGCAACTCGACGAATACATGCGCCAACTGAAAAAAGATGGCGATTCTATTGGTGCCAAACTCACCGTGGTTGCCTCTGGCGTGCCAGTGGGCTTGGGTGAGCCGGTGTTTGATCGCCTCGATGCCGATATTGCCCACGCCTTAATGGGCATCAACGCGGTGAAAGGCGTGGAGATCGGCGATGGCTTTGGCGTTGTAAACCAACGTGGTAGTGAGCACCGCGATGAGTTAAATCCAGAAGGTTTTGCCAGCAACCACGCCGGTGGCGTGCTGGGCGGCATCTCCTCTGGTCAGGACATTGTGGCGCACATCGCGCTGAAGCCCACCTCATCGATTACCGTTCCCGGTAAAACCATTGATAAGCAAGGCCAGAGTGCGGAGGTCATCACCAAAGGTCGTCACGACCCCTGTGTGGGCATTCGCGCCGTGCCGATCGCCGAGGCAATGCTGGCGATTGTGCTGATGGACCACAGCCTGCGTCAGCGTGGTCAAAACGGCCACGTGCAGACCGAGACACCGGTTTTGCGTTAAACGCCTAGCGGCAGTGGATTAGAGTCTGGGCAATAGAACGAGGGGAGAGGGCATGTTTGACGATATCGAGCAACTTATCTCCTTGTTTAACCACTGTTTTAATGACTATCAAACTGTGCTGGTAGCGGGCGGCGAGGAGCCGCTCTATGTACCTGCTAGCGCAACCCAACCCGCCAAAATCATCTTCCGCGACGAGTACTTTAACAGCGCCCTGCACGAGATTGCCCATTGGTGTATCGCCGGGCCTGCTCGCCGGAAACTTGAAGACTACGGTTACTGGTACTGCCCCGATGGGCGCGATGCCGAAAAGCAAGCCGAGTTTGAGCAAGTCGAAGTAAAGCCCCAGGCAATTGAGATGGCCTTTGCCTTAGCCTGTGGTCGCCCGTTTCGAGTGAGTGTCGATAACCTTTACGGCGACGCGGGCGACAGTGCGCAGTTCCAAAAGCGGGTAAGCGCTCAGCACCACCTCTACCTGCAGCATGGTTTCCCACAGCGAGCCAACTTGTTTATCGACGCCATCGAGCAGCATTTAACCCAATCACGCCAGCCAGAGAGCCTACAACATGACGCTTAGGATTGGACTCGTGATTAACCCTATTGCGGGCTTGGGGGGCGCCGTCGCTCTCAAAGGCACCGATGGGGTTGTCCAACAAGCACTTGAGCGTGGCGCTACACCACAGGCTGAACTGCGCACCGAAACGGCCTTACGAGAGCTACTTGACTGTCAGCATCAGCTGCAGATTTTCACCGCATCGGCACAGATGGGGGCGGACGTGTGCGCCAAACTAGGGTTCGACCATCAAGTGGTTTATCACTACCAAGGCGAAACCAGCGCCGAGGATACCCAGCGTGCGGTGCAAACCTGCATCGATGAGGGAGTTGATATCCTGGTGTTCGCTGGCGGCGACGGTACCGCCCGAGATGTGCTTAAGGTTGTACCCGAGTCGCAGTGCTGTTTGGGGATCCCCGCGGGCTGTAAGATTCATTCCGGTGTCTATGGCGTGTCACCCAAGGCCACGGGCGCCTTGTTACGTAAGCTAATCGAAGGCTCTATGCTCAGCCTGCGCGCTGGCGATGTGATGGACATCGATGAACAGGCGTTTCGCGCCGGCACGGTTCGAGCGCGAAACTTCGGCGAGATGAGCATTCCGGATGATTTAAGCTACGTTCAGGCAGTCAAACAGGGCGGTCGAGAGAGCGATGAACTGGTAATTGCTGATATCGCAGCAGAAATTGATGAGAATATGGACCCTGACACCTGGTATATCATAGGGTCAGGAGGCACTACCATCGGGGTTATGCAGGAATTATCACTGCAATGTACCCTTTTAGGAGTAGATCTAATCAAAGATCACACGGTGGTCCTGAATGATTTGACTGCTAATCAGCTACTTGAGAAAATTTCCCGCGAAAAAGTTAAGTTGTTGATTACTCCTATCGGTGGCCAAGGACACCTCTTTGGCAGGGGAAATCAACAGTTAAGTCCCGAGCTTATTAAACGCGTGGGCCGCGACAACATCCTAGTTGTGGCGAGTAAAACAAAACTAAACTCTTTGCATGGACGCCCGTTGATTGTTGATACTGGCGATACGCTGCTGGACAAAGAGTTGTCCGGCGTGATTAAGGTAATAACCGGTTACCGAGATTATGTGATGTATCGAGTATCGAACCCCGAATATGAGGTATCCGATGCTCCTAAGTTATGTAAACCATGTTGAAAGCTACTTGAATAACAACATCCGCCCTTATGCGGAAGGTCGTTTGTTTGAGTACTTACAAAGTCAGATTACTGTTGCCTTGGCGCAAGCTGAAATCAGTGCCCGTCCTATGGTGCACACCTTTAAGTCGATGATGCACCTGAATCTGCTCGACACCCATATGGGCGATGAGCTAGATGGTATGGATAAGCGTCTGGTTGAGAGCTGGTGGAAAGAAGCGCTCAAATTTGCCGATTTACAAGATCTCAGCGTGAGTTTGCACAAGTTTCAAGCGACTGCCAATGTGGCCGTTGGCTAACACAAACTGCACTGATAAAAATCCAAAAAGGGAAGCATCGCTTCCCTTTTTCTTTATTCGCGCTAGCTGATTCTCGCTACACCGCACTGCTTATCGGCTTAGCCTGTCTATTCTAACTCTTGGCTATACAAGGTAGAGCGATTACGCCCTTGGTGCTTACTGGCATACAGCGCCTTGTCAGCGGCTTCCAGCCAATCTGCTGCGGCTTCCATCTCACCGTCCAGTGCGGCCACGCCCAAACTGATGGTGAAGGTTATGGTCTGCTCGTCTAGCGATAGCTTGAGCTGCTCAACCGCTTCCCGCAGGCGCTCAGCAAATAACATTGCCGCTTCACCGGTACAGTCGGTGAGGATCACTGCAAACTCTTCGCCCCCATAACGCCCGGCAATATCGGTTTTGCGCATGATATGGCGGATCGCATCGGCCAGCATGGTAATAATTTCATCGCCAACTGGGTGGCCGTAGCTGTCGTTGATGTTCTTGAAGTGGTCAATATCAAGCATCACCAGTGCGTAGTTATGGCCGCTACGCTTACTGCGGCCGAACTCTTGCTCAAGACGCTGTTGCCAGTAGCCACGGTTGCTCAACGAGGTGAGGTGATCGGTGCGGCTGAGTGCTTTGAGCTGCTCGTTGACCCGCTGGGCTTCCTCTTTGTTGACTGCGCTGTCGGTCACGTCATAGACAATGATACAGATATGGGTCACCTGACCGGTCAGTGAGGTAAGCGGGATCAGAGTGATGTTTTGATACATAAAATCGACCGTACCAGTGATAGGCCGATAGTTACGGAACGGAAATACGTGTGGTCGCTGTTCCCAGGTGGTAAAGGCGCGATTTTTTAGCAGAAACACCGAATCAATCTTCTGCTTTAACCAGTCTGAGGGGAGCTCAGGAAACAGTTCAAACAAGGATTTTCCATGGGTTTGATCAGGGCGCTTACCACTGTGCGCTTCCATAAAGTTGTTCCAGATCTGCACCTGATACTGCTGGTCGAGCACCACCAAGCCTGCATCGATGGTTTGCACCATGTCCAGCATCCAATGGAACTCATTTAGTTGCTCTTGGCTAGTCGTCATCGTTATCTATCAAATAGGAAATCTTGTTGTTTAGCGTTGGCAGCGAATCTTCGGTAATCAGCAATAGCAGATCACATTGGATATCGTGCTTCTCAATCTTGAAGTTAATCTCGATGGCCAGGGTTTTCTGCCAGCGCTGGCGATTGCTCTGGATAAGCTCTGCAACGTTACAGTGCTGCCCCAGCACCACCGGGTGTCCCTGAGCAAAGTGCATATCTAACTGCTCAGCGATCCCTTTTAAGCTCGCGCCAATCAAGATATTGGCAGTGTCCATTAACAGCTCGAGTTCGGCCTTGTCATCGAGCGGGCCTTGGTAATCCAGCAGCTTCGCCATATCTGAGAAGCTGGAATCCTGGAAAATCAGCAGCGCTTCACCGGCGATGCCGGAACCGATATAGCCCTGGCAGACGCCTGACAGGCTCTGATCGCTCTCCACCGAGCTGAGCGCCATATGCAGCTCGCTGGTCTCGAGGATGTTTACCTTGGGGATTGGCAGTAGCACAAAGGCGTTAAGCAGGCGGGCTAGTAGATCACCGGCGCGGCCCATGGCCACATTAGCGATCTCTTGGTAGTGATCGAGATTGTCGCTAACTTTGGGGGAGAGGGTATCGGCCTTGCTTTCGCCAAGTTGTTCGACCTCGGCGATCTCGGTGTCCAGCGCCAGTATCTGTGGTGAATCAAGAATGCCGTATTCCAGCAAAATCTCGCCGATCTTTGCCTTGTTGGTCGGCTTTTTGATGAAATCGAGCGCCCCGAGGTCTTTTACTCGGGCATGGGCTTCTGGCTGAATATCACCGGATACCACGATCACCAATGCGGGGAGATCGTTGCTCTGGATCTGCTCAAGTACTTGATAACCATCCAATACAGGCATGTTAAGGTCGAGAAAGACAATATTCCCTTTGCCTGAACGAATTGCTTCCAGTCCCTCCTCACCGTTTTCCGCGAAGCTGATCTCAACATCCCACGCTGGAGGAAGACTGCGCGCCATCTGTTTTCGGGCCATCCGTGAATCGTCACAAATTAAAATTGGCAATGGCATAGTCGGATGATTTGTTCCTTAAATCATTGTAATTCATATCAATTGCGCGATTGGCAACTAACCTGCTGTGCACAAGCTAAGTGTACACTCACTTTTGAGAAGTTCATGGTTAGAATAGGACAAAATGGAGAATAACCGCGCACTAGTCACATTCCGGTTACCTAAAAATAACTTTGTGGTTAATTAATGACCGGCTATTGGTGGTTGGGATAGATGGTTGGGGTAGGTGATTTGGAAAGGCTCTGAACACCCGCAGCTAACCCAACCATAGCTCACCAAGACGTGGAAAAATCGCGTTTTGTCGTGCTTAGCGTGCGAAAAAGCCGGAAGCGGTAGAAAACTGAGGTTTACTACCGCTAGTCGGCATTTGTTAATGAATCCTAAGCTCGCGAGTTGCGAACAAAGCGCCTAAGGCAGTGGCCGCCCTTTTTGCAGGCGGCGCAGATAGAAGCGCTGAGGCTCAAGGAGCGATTTCATGTCCTTGCTTGCTGGCAGTGGCTGAGCGGTCAGCTCACTGGCGAGCAGCTCGGCGGCTAAGGGTGCAATGCTTAGCCCGCGAGCACCTAAGCCGGTGAGCAGGTAGCAGTTCTCTAGCACCGGTAAGGGCTCTCCCTGCCAAGCCTCGGCATAGCCATCGCGATAGATAGCTTTGAGGTCGGGATAGCGGCCGATCAGTGGTAGATGATCGCGCACCGTCGCGCGGATCGCAGCGCGCCCTTGGCTATCTGCGACAGTAAGCTGTTGGTTCCAAGGCCGGGGCAGGCTGGTTTGCAGCTTTTCCAGATTTTCCTGGGTCTCTTCGTCGCGAAGCTCTCGCGACAGATCAAAACGAATAAAGCTCGCGCCTAGGCAGTGCTGCTGCTCCAAGCCGGGAGTCAGGTAGCCAGAGAAACACAGCACTTTATTTAAGGCACTTAACTGCGGCGAGGATTGAATATGGCTAACTTGCCCGCGTACCGGAGTGATCGGCAATTGTGGGTCATGCTGCAGGGCTTGTTCGGCATGACAGCACACAAGGCGTGGATGGGAGGCCTGACTGCCATCAGAGAAGCTTAGGGTTACCCGATCCGCTTCTGGGACAAAGCCGCTCAGTTCTTTGCCAAAGTGCAGATTTAGCTTGCCGGTTTGCGCAGCTTTGTCGAGAAGTGCGTTAACGTAGCCCGGTGCATTGACCCAAGCGCCTAGCGGGTAATGCAGGCCTTGGGCATCGACAGCAAGCGCGGCTAAGCGGTTTGCGTCTTCTTCACCAACATGCTCCACCAGTGCCTGCGGATATTCGGTATGGGCAATCTTGTCGATGGCAGTGAGGGATTTATCGCTGTGCGCCAGTTGCAACACGCCGCACTGCTCATAGCCAAACTGCGGGTTATGCTCCCTCGCCATATCAATGGTTTGCTGCTGGTACAAAAAGGCCTGCACATGGAATTGGGTCTGCTCGGGCTTTGTTGGCGTTAGCAGCGGATAGATTGCACCTTGGCGGTTCCCCGAGGCGGCGCTGGCGGCTTTTGCTTCGCGTTCATACAAATCAACGGTTACGCCCCGACTGCATAGCGAGTAAGCGAGCGCAGCACCTGCGATACCCGCGCCAATGATGGCGACGTTCAGTGTGCTTGTGTCTGGGTCTTGCTCTTTGTCTTGCTCAGCCTGCGCGGCAAAGCATCCCACCAACATATCGCGTTTAGTACCAAAGCCTTTGGCTTTGGACATAGCAAAGCCTGCTTCAATCAAGCCGCGACGAACAAAGCCTGCTGCGGTAAAGGTGGCAAGTGTGGCATCGGGCTTACTGATCCGGGCCATACCGTCGAACAGTGCCTGAGACCACATATCAGGGTTTTTGCTCGGCGCAAAGCCATCCAAAAACCAGCTGTCGACGGTGCCTGTTGCACCGGCGTAGACGCTGGGTAGCTGCTCAAGAATATCGCCAATCCATAAATCTAAGGTGACACAGTAACCGTCGCACTGAAAATGCAGCCGTTGGCAGCCTTCGGTCATTACCGTGGGGTAGCGCTGTTGCAAGAGCTGGGCGTATTTGGCCAGCTCAGGCCACGCTTGGTGGGCTTTCTCTAAATCGCAGGTGGTCAGTGGGTATTTCTCAAAACTGACGAAATATAGGTGGTTCAGGCAATGAGATGGCTGCTGGGTTCGAAATTGCTCGAAGGCTTGCCAGCTGGCGAGAAAGTTAAGTCCGGTACCAAATCCAGATTCGCCAATCACATGGTGCTCGGCTGAGCTATCGAGCCAGCGCTGCGGCAAATTGTTTTGTTTTAGAAACACATAGCGGGTTTCTTCGAGCCCGTTCACGTTCGAAAAATAGACATCATCGAACTGTTCGGCAACCGGTGTACCTTGTTGATTCCAGGATATTTGTGCGTGTTGAGTGGGAGAGGGACGTTTTTCTGTCAAAGCTGCCTCGAATTACCTAGCGAATTTTAGCGTACACTTGTACCCTGTTCAGACCAGTTTCTGGGATGAAACTCGTTAACATAGTCGGCAAACCTGATCTGAGAGAGCAACGGATGAAAAGAGCAGTGATTACCGGGCTGGGTATTATATCCAGCATTGGTAACAATAAAGAAGAAGTATTGGCCTCACTAAAGAGCGGCCAATCAGGAATCAACCACTCAGAGGAATTTGCAGAATTCAAGCTGCGTAGCCAGGTTTGGGGCGACCTCAAACTTAACCCGGCAGAGCACATCGATCGCAAAGTGATGCGTTTTATGGGCGATGCGGCTGGCTTCGCTTATCTGTCCATGCAACAAGCCATCGACGATGCGGGCCTTGGCGAGGAACTGGTATCCAACGAACGTACCGGCTTGGTCGTGGGCTCTGGCGGCGCCAGCTCAAAAAACCAAGTTGAAGCGGCAGATATCCTGCGCGAGAAAGGCGTACGTCGTGTCGGCCCTTACATGGTACCGCGTACCATGGCGAGCACTACCTCCGCTTGTTTGGCCACGCCATTTAAAATCAAAGGCGTTAACTACTCCATCAGCAGTGCCTGTGCGACCAGTGCCCACTGTATCGGCCACGCCTTGGAGCTTATCCAGCTTGGCAAACAAGATGTAGTGTTCGCCGGTGGTGGTGAAGAGCTGCATTGGAGCCTGGCTATGGAATTTGATGCCATGGGCGCGTTGTCGACCAAGTACAACGATGACCCAAGCAAGGCATCTCGTACCTATGATGCTGACCGTGATGGCTTTGTTATCTCTGGCGGCGGCGGCATGGTGGTAGTCGAAGAGCTTGAACATGCTCTGGCCCGCGGCGCTAAGATCTACGGCGAGATTGTTGGCTACGGCGCAACCTCAGATGGCTTTGATATGGTTGCACCAAGCGGTGAAGGCGCTGTGCGCTGTATGCGCCAGGCGATGCAGCAACTGGATGGCCCAGTTGATTACGTAAACACTCACGGCACTTCGACCCCGGTGGGCGATGTTAAAGAGCTGGGAGCGATCCAAGAGGTGTTCTCTGAGCAAAGCCCGCTTATCAGTGCCACTAAGTCACTGACCGGTCACGCCTTGGGCGCAGCGGGTGTCCATGAAGCGATTTACTCGCTGCTGATGCTTGAGAATGGCTTTGTTGCGCCAAGCATTAACATCGAGAACCTTGATGAGAAAGCACAAGGCTTAAACATTGTGGCCAATCAGGCACAATCTGCTGAGCTGCAGCGAGTGATGTCGAACAGCTTCGGCTTCGGTGGCACTAACGCTACCCTAGTGTTTGAAAAGTACTAAGAAACACTCGTTAGCAAACCAGAAGGGAAGGGCTTAGGCACTTCCCTTTTTTGTTATCAGTATTAAACCACCTCCTATGGAGGTGGCGATCGTTCTTGTGGGCTTTGCCCGAAGAGCGCTCATGTTAGAAGGTTCAACCTGTTTGTAACCAGCAAATAGGAGAACAACTAACATGAGCAGATATGAATCCGCTTCACACGTATTCTATCGTTGTCAGTATCACATCGTCTGGACGCCAAAGTACAGATTCAAGCTCCTGAAGGGGAACTTAGGCAAAGAGTTGCATAGAGGGATCTACATCTACAGCTCAATGAAGAAATGCAAAATCGTTGAGTTAAATGTTCAAATTGACCATGTCCATTTGGTTGTCAGGATGCTCCCGAGCCTGAGTGTTTCAGAGTATGTAG
>NZ_AUBZ01000046.1 GCF_000429505.1 Aliagarivorans taiwanensis DSM 22990
CAAGAAGGCACAGTGCTCTGGGCTATCTCAGTCCAGAAAACTACGAACTAAAGAATGTAGCTTAGTAGCGTGTCCAGTATTAGCGGTGCGGATCACTACTATAGCTTTGCGTCATCTTTAATCCTTAGTTCGTCAGTAATTGCTGCCGATACTATACGGAAACTCAATTATTGGTAAACCAATATTAATTAAAGGTTTTCCAATGTGATCTGTGCCGCAGAAAATGCGCTGCTTTGAGCTGATTTGCAGGTAATTCTGCATGCGATTTTTGTAACAATCGTGACTAAGTCATTGCAGTATTATTTATGAAAGTTACTTACTTATTACTTTGATAATTAACATTGATGTCAGTAATGACGGGGTTTGGTTAAAAAACGACTGGTTAAACCAGTTGAATAATTGTGTAAATTTTCTCCACTATTTGGCTGAAAAAGCAGCGAAAATAACTGTTTAGATCAAAGAAGCAGAAATAGTCGGCAATAGCTGAAAACTAAGACTTGAATCACGTAATTTTCTTGTCACTATATGCGCATTGGTGCGTGATGCGATGTGTGTTTGGCTAAGAGGACGAGTTGTTATGTCTAATTCTTGTGTGTTGGTGGTTAACTCAGGAAGTTCATCCCTGAAGTTTGCCGTGATTGATTCAGTTTCTGGTGATGCCCTGTTCAGTGGTTTGGGTGAGCGTTTTGGTTCGCCACAAGCGTGTATTTCTTGGAAAGTGAACGGTAACAAAACTGAAGAATCGTTGGCAGAAGGTAACCACCATCAACTGGCAATTCAGCGAATTGTTGGATTGGTTGATGAGTTAGGCTTTAACGAGAGTATCGTCGCAGTCGGTCACCGTGTGGTTCACGGTGGTGAGCGCTTTACCTCGAGCACCCGCATCGACGACGATGTGCTGGCCGAAATTGAAAAGCTGGCGGATCTGGCACCGCTGCACAACCCAGCAGGCGCTAAAGGTATTCGCGCGGCAATCGAGGCCTTCCCGAGCCTGCCACAGTTTGCCGTATTCGACACCGCGTTCCACCAAACCATGCCAAAGAAAGCCTTCACCGGCGGCATTGATAACAGCCTGTATAAAGAGTACGGCATTCGCCGCTACGGCTTCCACGGTACCAGCCACTTCTATGTGAGCCGCGCCGCCGCGCAAATGATCGATAAGCCGATCGACCAAGCCAGCTTTATCTCTGTTCACCTTGGCAACGGCGCATCAGTATGTGCGGTTAAAGATGGCCAGAGCGTAGACACCTCAATGGGCTTCACTCCGCTTGCGGGTCTGATGATGGGCACCCGTAGTGGCGACTTGGACCCCGGCGTTATCGAGTTCTTGCTGAAGAAGGGCTGGAGCCAAGACAAGATCTTCGACACCCTGAACAAGAAGTCTGGCTTCTTGGGTGTATCCGGCGTAACCAGCGATGCTCGCGGCATTCTGGAAGCGATGGAGCAGGGCCACGAAGGCGCGACTTTGGCCTTCCAGGTATTTACCTACCGCGTAGCGAAATACATCGCCTCTTACATGGTGTCGCTGGATCAGCTTGATGGCATCATCTTCACCGGTGGTATCGGTGAGAACTCGCTGCCGATCCGCCGTGAAATCATCAACTACCTGAAGATCTTCGGTTACAAAGAAGACGCTGCAGCCAACGAGAAAGCGCGTTTGGGCGAAGAAGGTGTGATTACCACTGAAGACTCTCCAGTGATTATGGTTATCCCAACCAACGAAGAGCTGGTGATTGCTCAGGACTGCGTACGCTTGCAGTAAGCTCGCCGTCTGTCTGATTCTCATTAAAAAGTCTTAGCAAAAGGCCTCCATCGCGGAGGCCTTTTTTATATCTGTAACCCGTGCTGAATAAGCTCTAGGGCAGGGATGACGACAAGCCGGTCAGTACCCATTCGCCAACCCGCTGTGAGCTGGGTGGAGAGGGATACTTCGCACTGGCCTGGCTGACCTTATCCTCGCCAGCCCATCCTAAGGATTGGGCCAGACCGCCAAGCAGGCCGGTTTCACCGCCGCTTGGCCTGACACAGTTTTGATTGCTCAAGCCCCTAGCCAAGTTACCGCTCCAAGCTAGCTCATGGCTTTGGCTGTCGAGTACCTCCAAGCGCACGTTCATCTCGCGATGGGCGCTAAAGCACTCGCTCTGTTTGTGCTGATGGTGGTTCTTGGTGATTTGGTCGCTTTCTATGTGATAGCTGATCACAAAGCGGGGAGACCAGGCTGTTGAGGTATCGGCTTGCACGCTCTGCCCATAGCGCAGCTGTAACTGAGTGAGCAGAAAGGCATCGAGCTTTTTGACCTTGTAAGCGGAGATATCCGGATAGGACGACAGGGTACTGCCATTAAAGTGGGCACCTTCCGCCAGCAGATGCTCGCGACGCAACGGTTCACCTTCGGTGTACACGTCGTTCGGTGTATGGCTACAGCCACTTAGCAACAACCCGCTAAGCGAAAGCCAGATAACAGGTAGATAAGCAATGAGTTTCACGATGATTCCATGTGTGTTAACAGCAACTCAGGCCTTAATTTAACAGTAATTACTTTCAGCTAGCAATTTGTTGATGCAAGCCAAGAACGATAGGGTGGCTATCTCGGACAATGGTTGCAGATTAGCGCTCGGCGTTCTGTGTCAGCGCTTGAAAAACTGTAAAGAGGAAAGCAACTATGTCTTGTGGATGTGGAACCGATCATAGCGATGGCAAGGCGATTATCGATCGCCTGCGAGTAAAAGGGCTGGCCGACAAGCCGATGAAGCAGAGCTATCAAATTAACTGCGAATGCCAGTCTGAGTTCACCATGACAACCTTTAGTGCCAGCTGCCCACAATGCGGTATGGTATTTGGTGTAACCCCTTGTAGCCAGCATGCCTTGGAAAACATTAAACCAGCGGGTGTGAACTACTAGCGGTTATCGCCCTACCCGCAGGGCGGCTTGCAAGCGCGGGATTTGGTGATTAAGGTCAGTAGTGTTTAGGCTAACTGACAGGATGCACCATGCAAGGGATCGCCAACCGAACGCTACTATCCGCAAC
Organism: Aliagarivorans taiwanensis DSM 22990; assembly: GCF_000429505.1. Lineage (GTDB taxonomy): Bacteria > Pseudomonadota > Gammaproteobacteria > Enterobacterales > Celerinatantimonadaceae > Aliagarivorans > Aliagarivorans taiwanensis. The sequence goes on from NZ_AUBZ01000046.1 coordinate 3,030, forward strand.
ATCGCCCGACCAAGGTTCAGGCCTGCCGGTTTTCAATCCGGCTAGTGCCACCTTTCTGGCCTCCGTGCCAATCACGGATACGCAGCAACTTAATCAAGCGGTTGAACGCGCCCATCAGGCACAGCTTGCATGGGCCAAGCTGCCTGCCAAGCAACGTTCGGAGATACTCTTTGCCTGGTATCAGCTACTGCTCGATAACCAGCAGGACTTAGCGCGCTTAATGACTCTGGAGCAGGGTAAACCCTTGGCCGAAGCACTTGGCGAAGTGCTCTATGGTGCCAGCTTTATCCAGTGGTTTGCCGAGGAAGCCAAGCGAGCATATGGCGAAACCATTCCCGCTCCGGGGGCGGACAAACGCATCATGACCATCAAGCAACCGGTCGGCGTGACCTGCGCGATTACCCCTTGGAACTTCCCGATAGCGATGATCACCCGTAAGGCTGCGCCTGCATTGGCCGCGGGCTGCAGCATGCTGATCAAACCGGCCGAAGATACCCCGCTGTCGGCCTTGGCCATCGCTGAGCTAGCCTATCAATCGGGGATCCCCAAGGATTTGCTGCAGGTGGTAATCGGCGAAACCCCGCAGCAGGTGGGGGAGGTATTCTGTAAGCATCCGCTGATTCGCAAGCTCTCGTTTACTGGCTCCACAGCAGTGGGCAAGCAGCTATTGGAGCAGGTGGCCAGCGATGTCAAACGCTGCTCACTGGAGCTTGGCGGCAATGCTCCCTTTATCGTGTTTGACGACGCCGACATCGACGCCGCGGTGGCCGGGGCGATTGCCTCGAAGTTTCGCAATGCCGGGCAAACCTGTGTCTGCGCCAACCGTTTCTACGTGCACGATGCAGTGTATGAAGAGTTCGTCGACAAGTTTGCTCAGGCAGCCAGCGCACTGAAGGTGGGAGATGGCCTTAGCCCCGAGGTAGCCATTGGCCCGTTGATTAACCAGGCCGCTAAGGACAAGGTGCTGTCTTTGATTGCCGAGGCACTTGAGCTAGGCGCGCAGTTGGTGGGGACGCCGCCTAGCCACAGCGGACTATTGCTCGCGCCACACGTGCTAAGAGATGTAAGCCATGATATGGCGATTGTACGCCAAGAGATCTTCGGCCCGGTGGCGCCGATTATCCGTTTCAGTGACGAGCAAGCGTTGATTGCAATGGCCAATGACAGCGAGTATGGCCTGGCTAGTTACTTCTACAGCCGCGACATCCAGCGGGTGTTTCGGGTGGCAGAGGCGCTCGAGTATGGCATGGTTGGCGTTAACGAAGGCATTATCTCCACCGAGGTGGCTCCCTTTGGCGGCGTGAAGCACTCCGGGCTCGGCCGGGAAGGGGCGCGGCAAGGGCTGGATGAGTACCTGAACCTGAAATACCTGTGCTTGGGCGGCCAAGTGACGCACGACTAAGCAAACCGATTATACGCCCTGGAAACTTGTAACGAGGATCAAACCTTGGGCCTGTTTTCTGCAAAAGCTAGCTGTTTATCGCCACGAATAATGGGATAATCCGCTGTCAGTTTTTTGCTTAGTAGGCTTATCCGCTTCATCTTTGATGAAGGCCAGGGCAAAAAACAACTTACAAACACAGCAAGTAAAAGGAATTACCATGAAGTTATCCTCCCTTTTCCAGGGGGTGGCGATGGCCACCGCTTTGTTCGCTGCCGGCGCATCGGCTGCATCTGCCTATGTGGCAACCACAGCGATCGTTGAGCACCCTGCCTTAGACGCGGTACGCGATGGCGTAAAAGCCGTGCTGGAAGAGAATGGCTACAGTGGCGACAAGCTCAAATTCACCTACGAAAGCGCCCAGGGCCAACCGGCGATTGCCGCGCAGATCGCCCGCAAACTGGTGGGTGAGAAGCCCGATGTGATCGTGGCGATTGCCACCCCATCGGCGCAGGCTGCGGTTACCGCCAGCAAAGACATTCCCGTTGTATTCTCTGTGGTTACCGACCCTATCGGCGCTAAAGTCGTACCGAGTTTAACCGCCCCCGGCAGCAATGTGACCGGCCTGTCGGACATGGTTAATGTGGAGCAGCACCTGGCGCTGATCCGCGAGTTCTTGCCCGATCTAAAACGTCTCGGCATTCCTTTCAACCCCGGTGAAGCCAACTCGGTTGCCATCGTTGAGGCGATGAAGCAGGCGGCTGCAGCCCAAGGCATTGAAGTAGTTGAAAGCGCCGCACCAAAATCCTCGGATGTGATGATTGCCACCAAGCAGTTGGTTGGCAAGGTCGATGCGGTTTACGCCACCACCGACAACACCATTATCTCGGCCTTTGAGTCGGTAGTGAAAGTGGGTATCGACGCCAAACTACCGGTATTCGCCGCCGATACCGCCTCGGTTGAGCGCGGTGCTGTAGCCGCGGTTGGCTACGATTATGCAGCGCTGGGCCGTCAAACCGGTGAGCTGGTATTGAAGGTTCTGGCCGGTGAAAACCCCGGTGATATCGACGTGAAAATGGCAGAGGGTACTGACTTGTACGTGAACCCGAAGATTGCCAAGCGCATGGGCGTGAGCATCCCTGATGCGGTGCTTGCACGTGCCAACAAGGTTATCGACTAGGGTAGAAAGATGTCGTTGTTTGCGTTTTTTGGCACCTTGGAGATCGGCTTTATCTATGGGCTGGTCGCCATCGGTGTCTACCTGACCTTTCGGGTCTTGGACTTTCCCGACCTGACCGTTGACGGTAGCTTTACCTTGGGGGCGGCGGTCACCGCCACCTTGATTGTGCTGGGCTATAACGCCTATCTAGCCACCTTGCTGGGCACCTTAGCGGCCGGCGCTGCGGGGTTGGTCACTGCCTGGCTTAACCTGCGTTTCAATATCCTGCACCTGCTGGCCAGTATCTTGACTATGACCGCGCTGTATACCATTAACCTAAGGGTGATGGGCAAGCCGAACGTGGCGTTGATTATGGAGCCGACGGTGTTAATGCCCTTCGAGTCACTGCCCCTTGAGAACATGTACCTGAAAGTGGTGTTTGTGGCGGTGTGCGCGATTGTGGTGGGGCTGGCGGTTGCCTGGTTCCTTAACACCCAATACGGCTTGGCGATGCGCGCGGTGGGCGCCAATACCCGCATGGCGCAGGCCAACGGGATTGTGGTGAAGGAGAAGGTCTATGTTGGCCTGGCCCTATCCAATGGTTTAGTGGGCTTGGCCGGTGCGCTATTTGCGCAAACCAATGGCTTCGCCGATTCCACCATGGGCATCGGTACCATTGTGGTAGGCCTGGCTGCGGTGATTATCGGCCAGTCGCTGTTTGCCTCGCGCTCGATGGTGGTGATTGTGCTGAGCTGTATTGTTGGCTCATTGCTCTACCGTATCGCCGTCTCGGCGGCGCTGAACGCCGACTTCCTGGGCTTTACCGCGTCGGATCTGAATTTGATTACCGCAGTACTAGTGGGGCTGGCTTTGGTCTTTCCGCAGTTGCGCAGAGAGTGGAAGGCCAAGCGTGCCAGGGAGGGTAAGCAATGATCCGCTGTGAAAATCTTCATGTGACCTTTAACCGCGGGCTGCCTACCGAGAAGTTGGCACTGCGCGGTGTCGACTTGAGCATAGACAAGAGTCAGTTTGTTACCGTGATTGGCTCCAATGGCGCGGGTAAATCGACCTTATTGAATGCTATCGCCGGCGACGTAAGCAGCACCCAGGGCAAGATCTTCTTCGATGAGCGCGAGGTCACCCGGCTACCGGCCACTGCCCGCACCAAAGACATCGCCCGGGTGTTCCAAGACCCCCTAGCGGGTACCTGCGGCAACCTGACCGTAGAGGAGAACATGGCACTGGCTTATGGCCGTGGTTCGCGCGGTAAGCTCAAACCCGCCTTGAATGGCAAGCTGCGGGAGCTGTTTAAAGAGCAGTTGGCGCGTTTGAACCTGGGGCTGGAGGATCGCTTGGATGCTGAGATGGGCCTTCTTTCGGGCGGTCAGCGTCAATCGGTGAGCCTACTGATGTCGGCCTTGCAACCCAGCACTATCTTATTGCTGGATGAACATACCGCCGCGCTCGACCCGAAGACCGCCGCGCTGATCATGGACATCTCCTCGCAGATCATTGCCGAGAAGCAACTGACCGTGATGATGGTGACCCACTCGATGCGCCAAGCGCTGGATTATGGCAACCGCACCATCATGCTACACGAGGGCAAAGTGGTGTTCGATCTAAGCGGCGATGAGCGAGCTAACTGCCAAGTGAAAGACCTGCTGGATTTGTTCGCCAAAGCCAAAGGTGACGGCGATGAGCTAGACGACGACAAGCTATTACTCGGCGCTTAGTTGCCTGTTTACTAATTACCCACTCACATCCTATCTTAAAAGAGGCTTCGGCCTCTTTTTTTGGTTTTAACGACAGATAAACAGGCGTTTAGGTTGTTTTACCGTGCGTAAATCTGTGACCGCGGCGGCGAAGTTTTAGCCAAATATTAACTATTCTGGTACTTGTAAACAGCAGATTTGCTCAAGGGGGCAATGATGAATTTAGAAGAACGGGAATACCAACACTTTGGTCCTTGGCTGGTTGAGGTGGACAACCTAGACGATATCCCACCACAGTTTGGCGACATCTCCGCCGACTACAACGGCGCCAGTTTTGCGTTCAAGATCCCTATTCATCAGGAACGGCGCAATGTGAATATGGGAATGCTGTTGTACCCGCAGTTGGTGATCGTCCACAGCGACCGGCTGATCTACTTGAACGTCGCTTCTAGCCAGATGATCCGTCAAGTGATCCACTATCAGGATTTGCTGTGGCTGGAGCATGGTGGAGATTTGCTCGATAGCCACATCACGCTCGCGACCAGCTCGCAAACCCTGCGCGTGACCTACAACATGAGCTCGCAAGACATCGCCAGCAAGGCCATTCGTTATATCCGTAACGGCGTTAGCCCTGAGCTTAGCGATGGGGATGTTGCCGACGCGGGTGATCAGCCAGAGGCTGAACAACAGATCTTCCGTTATCTGTGCGACAAAGAGCAGCTCGGCGGCAGCCTGCAGATCCTCGGCTATCAGCCGAGCATTGAGCTGGGACCTTTGCCCAATAACAGCCTGAGTAATATTTACCGCAATATTAACCAGTACCGCTTGCTCGACAGCATGTTGGTGTGCGATGGCACCGAGTTGATTGTTGCCAGCCGCGGCAAGGATGTGGTGGATGTGCGCGAGACCAACTACAAGTTCTCTCACACCTATATCCGTTTGGATCGGATTTCGGGTATTTCAATACGCCCGGATGAGCAGTTCCGGGAGCTAAAACAGCTTTGGCTTGAGCTCGAAGGTCGGCGCTGGCAATGGCGTCTGGGGGCGGATTTTGTCACCGATGACCTGGCGATGTTGTTAAACCCCAGTGAGATGGCGGTTACTTAATCTGGTTTTTGGCTTAATAGATAGATTTTATGCGGACTTGCATAGCATAAACTAAATAAATTACTGAAATATTACATTAAATAACCGATAATGAATTCGATGTTAGCAAACAAGGAGGGGAAATATCATGTCGTTATTTATTGTTGTCATCGCGAGCCTTATCGGAATCTATCACAGCCTTAAAGCCTTGGTCGTATTGCTAAACCACTCCCCAAACAAAATGGATAGCCTGTTGCTGTCAGCTTTTGGAAATCTGGGTATCTTGGTGTGCTTGACCCAACTCGGCGCGCAACCAGCGCTAGCCCTAGTCGCTTTGATTGTTAGTCTGGTAACTGCAGGCCTACATTACTACCAAGCGCGGACGCAGGTATCCTTGGCCTGATGAAGTCGGCCTACGCTATGCGTAGGCCCTTCTTTTCACTGCTAATCAGCCGCTAATCAAGCATTTAGGCAACCTTATTTAGCCACCCTAACTTAGCCACTCAGCCTGACCGTTTTCCAAATCATTTCTCCACGTCATCCGCTCGAATCAATCCAGATAATCATTTCGCAATATAACTGTCTTCTTCCTGTCACTTTAACGTAATAACTTCGTTGTCAGTTTTAGCTACAAGGAAGTCTCGCTTTGAGTCTATCGCTAAGCGCGTTAAGCAAATCCTATCAGGGCACCCAAGCCCTTCAGCCCTGTTCTCTTAGCCTACAAGCTGGCCAGCTAGGTGCTCTGTTGGGGCCATCGGGTTGCGGTAAGACCACCCTGCTTAAGCTGATTGCTGGCCTTGAAGTGCCTGACCAAGGCAACATCGCCATTGCCGGGCAAACCGTGTTTGATCATGGCTCTGGCGTGAACGTGGCGGTGGCCAAGCGGCGCCTAGGCATGGTGTTTCAAGACTTTGCCCTGTGGCCTCACCTTAGCGTGTTCGAGAACGTCGCCTTCGGCCTACGTGCACAGGGGCGAGTATCGCAGCTTAAGCACAAGGTGATGCGGGCGCTTGAGCAGGTACAGCTAGCGCATTTGGCTGAACGGCTGCCCGCCCAGCTCTCGGGGGGGCAGCAGCAGCGGGTCTCATTAGCGCGTGCGATTGTCACCGAACCGCAACTGATTTTGCTGGATGAGCCCTTGTCGGCGCTGGATGCCAAGCTGCGTGAAAGTATGCAGACCTTGCTGATGCAGGTGCTTAAAGAGAACGGCTTGACCGCAGTTTATGTGACCCACGATCAGAGTGAAGCGATGGCCATGGCCGATCAGGTGTTTGTGATGCAACAAGGCCAGATTGTTCAGCAGGGCACGCCACAGCAGATCTATAGCCAACCCTCTCACCCTTTTGTAGCCGATTTTATTGGTCGCTCAAACGTACTTCCCGGCAGCCAAGGCCGCCGTTTATTGCGGATCGAACATGTATTGCTCGAGCAAACCGATCAGGCCATCGCCTTTGAGGCCACGGTGCGCCAAGGGCTGTATCAGGGCAGCCACTACTTGATAGAGGCGGAGGTTGCCGATCAGCGCTGGCTGTTCCACTCGCGACAGCCAATGGCTGGTGGCCAAAGCCTGACGCTGTACGGTGAAAACCACCAGATTATAGAACTGTAAACTCGCGTTGCTGAGCTGCAGTTGAAGGCGCAACGCAACTGAACCTAAACCTTAATTAGCACGGATGACAAGATGAACACACTTCTAAAAACCGCTTCCTTGGCGTTGGCACTGACAGTCTCTGGGGTGCAGGCTGCCGATCTCGTGGTCTACACCGCAGGCCCGAAAGGTCTGGCCAACAAACTGGTGAAAGATTTTGAACAGCAAAGTGGGGTAGGGGTTCAGGTGTATCAGGCAACTACCGGTCGGGTACTTGGCCGCCTAAAAGCAGAAGAGGCCAAGCCAGTTGCCGATGTGGTGATTCTGGCGTCATGGCCTGCGGGGATGGGCCTGCAGCGCGAAGGATTGCTGCACAGCATCGAGATCGATAACGCCGACAAGTTGCATCCAGGCTGGAATGGCAACAATCAACTGTTTGGCTATTCAGGTTCTGCTTTAGGGATTACCTATAACACGCGCATGGTTGAAGAGATCCCGGCATCGGTAGAAGCCTTGGCCAGCGCCGAATGGGAAGGGCAGATCGTCTTCCCCGACCCGAACGAGTCTGGCTCGGCCTTGGATTTCGTCACCGGTTATGTCAACGATAAAGGCGATCAGGCATGGGAGCTATTCCAGCGCTGGGATGAGTATGATCTAGCTGTGAATGGCGCCAACCGCCCGGCGCTTAACCAAGTGGTGAACGGCGCCAAGAAAGCGGTGATTGCCGGTGTGGATTACATGGGCTTTGGCGAGAAGAAGAAGGGTAATCCCATCGAGGTGATCTACCCCGAAGAAGGCACGGTGATTGCCCCGCGCCCGGCGATGATCCTGGAGTCCAGTGACAACAAGCAAAAGGCCGAGCAGTTCGTGACCTACCTACTCAGTGACCGCGCTCAGCAGATTGTCGCCGATGCCTTGCTGATCCCCGGTCGCAACGATATACCAGCCGACGCCTCGCGCCCCGGCTATGCCGATATCAAACAGCTGAATATCGACTGGGAGTGGATGTTGGACAACCAAGTTGCGGTAACCCAACGTTTTTCGGGCCTGTTCCGCTAAACCTGTCTTTAGGAAGCGGGACGCACGTCCCGCTTCCCCCCTCTACAGTGATCGAACGTGATAAGAAAACTTAACCTACATCTGGCCAGCCTGAGTTTGCTGTTGCTGGTGGTGTTTCCACTGGCAGCCATCCTGCAGCACAGTATTTACCATCAGCAGCAATGGCAGTTTACTCACTTAGCTGCGCAGCTTTTCCAGCTGTATCCCTTCCAGATACTGGCAAACTCCTTGCTGTTGGCGGCGCTGGTCACCTTGTTTGCCACCGCGTTAGCCGCGCCCTTAGCCTGGATTATGGCGCGTACGCCGCTGGCGCGTCATCGCCGTTTGGAAGTGCTGATCTTGCTGCCATTTATGACCCCGCCGTTTATCGATTCGATGGGCTGGATCGTGTTTATGCAGCCGCGTGGCTATTTGGAGCAACTGGCTCCGCAGTTGGCATTCTTACAGCAAGGCTTTTTTAGCTTGGCGGGAATGGTGCTGATTATGGGGCTGTCGCTGTTTCCATTCCTCTATTTGATGCTCAAAAACAATCTGCTGCAGATAAGCGCCAGTTTGGAAGACGCGGCACAAGTGGCTGGGGCTGGGCGCTGGCGGATTATCAGCCGGGTGGTGGCGCCGCTGATGCTCTCCAGTTATGCGATGGGCGCATTGCTGATTTTTGTTAAAACCATCTCCGAGTTTGGCACGCCCGCCACCTTGGGTAAGCAGATCGGCTTCTATGTGCTGACCACCGAGATCCATCGCTATACCTCCACTTGGCCCATCGACTTCTCCCGCGCGGCGATGCTCTCGTCGATTTTGCTGTTTACCAGTATGGCGCTGTGGGCTGGGCAGGTGTATCTGTCGGAGCGCTTTCGACAGCCCTTAGTTGGAGGGCGTTCGGCAGCAGCTAAAAGCTACCAGCTTAAGCCGTGGCAGACGGTACTGGCCTATGGCTATGTGGTACTTCTGTTGGTACTGGCGATTGGTGTGCCCTACTTTTCGATTGTGCTCACGGCATGCCTCGATTTAGCTGGATTAGGGCTTGCCTGGGATAACTTCACGCTGCGCCACTTTGCTGAGGTGTTTAGCCGCGATGGCGAAGCGCTACAGGCACTGTTTACCAGCCTTAAGCTGAGCTTCTACAGTGCTTGTTTGTGTGCACTGTTGGGGCTGTGGTACGCGATGGTGGTGGTCCGCCAACCGGGCTGGGTAAGTCGTTGCATTGACTTTGCAAGCTTGATGTCGAATACCATCCCCGGCATCGTGGTGGTGTTTGGCCTTATCCTGTTCTGGAATAGTCCGCATAACCCGCTTCCGGTCTACAACAGCGAGTGGATGCTGATCCTGACCTATGTCGCCCTGTTTATCCCCTACACCGTGCAGTATGTGAAGGCCGCGCTGCAGCAGTTGGCTACATCGCTGGGGCAGGCGGCCAAGATCTGTGGCGCATCCGAGTGGTATGGCTTTCGCCGGATCACCTTGCCACTGCTAGTGCCTGCGTTGATGTCCGGCTGGATGATGAGCTTTGTGATTGGTCAGCGCGAGCTAGTCGGCTCGTTGATGGTCAAACCGCCTGGAATCGAGACCTCGGCGACCTTTATCTTCCACGAGTTTGATCAGGGTAATGCCAGCTTGGCGATGGCAATGGCGCTGATTGTGGTCGGGACTACTTCGTTGGTACTGATGGCGATGAAAGTCTGGGAGAGCAGAAATAACTCGTAGCCTTGGGTTGGTTGATAAAAAGGTGGATAGGCTTCTACCTATCCACAAAAACAAACTATTGAAAGCGCCCGAGGACGACGGTATGAGAGGAGTGTTGTTAGAATCCCTTCTGGTTCCCAGACCGTGCTGAGAGCTTAAGAAAATGCGCTAAATCGAGAAAGTAAATCGAGCATTTCCATCAATAAGTGGCGTGGAACGATTAGAATAAGCGGCAGAGACTTCTGATTGAGCCCGTTGTGTTGAAATCCCCCCTTATCGATGTCCAGCGCCTGAGGGTGCTGACCAAAATGTACGAGCTACGTAGCGTCAAAGCTGTGGCTATTGCTCTGCAGCGCAGCCCCGGAATGGTGAGCAAGACCATCTCAAAGCTAAAAGAACAGCTCGCCGATCCGCTGTTTGTGCCAACCAAGAATGGCTTTGAGCCCTCGCTCTATGTCGAGCAGAACATTCGCCATGTCTACCAGATTCTCGAATCCTACGAAAAGATTCAGATTAGCCAGTTCGACCCAGAGCTCACCGATGAGACCTTCCTCATCTACGCTCCGGCCCTGTTTTGGGAGCATTTCGGCAGTAGCCTCTATGATTTGCTAAAACTAGCGGCGCCTAACGCCAAGTTCTCGTTTCGTATGTGGGGGGCGGAGGCCCGCGATGCCATCTTACGCGGGGAGGGGCATGTGGGGATCCATATCTATGAGGAGGATGTCCCGCAGTCGCTCTATCAAGAGAAAATCGGTAGCGATAAGATTGTTGTCTATGCCCGTCACGACCACCCAGCTTCATCCATTGAAGAGTTGCAGGACTATCCCTTGGCGATTACGCGCACTCCCGGTTGGAACGACCAGCGCTATCAAGTGGTTGAGCGTTTGCAGGCCATGGGCTTGGACATCGATGTGAGTGTTGAGTCCGAATACAGCGGTGTCTGCGAGGAGCTGGTGATGCACGGCGAGCATTTTGCCTTGAAGCTGGCACGCGGGATTGGGCCGCAGCACAAGGTGTTTCCCCTAAAGGGTGTTGATCTGCAGTTTGACTATGTCGTAAGTTGTCGCCGTAGCCGCAAAGATAGCCCTGCCATGCAGTGGTTCACTGGCATCATCAAAGAGATGCTGAGTTAAGCGATCGCAATCTTCAGAGCAAGAGCCAAACCTTAAACGCTTAACCTTAAATCAAGGAAGGTGAGTTGAACGAGCGAGAGTATCGCCTTATCCAGGCGCTGAACAAAGGCGTTGATCGCTATTTTGAACAAGCGGAGGGGCAAACTGCGGGCTTTGTGGCGCGTCACTTTCGCTACCCCGGCAACTGGCAAACGAATCGCCGGGCACTTGGCTTGGATATGCTGCGCGCGCCGCTCAATCTGCTGTGGGCGCCGTTGTATCTATTCGGTCGGATGCTGCTTTGGTTGGCTCGTCGCAAGGGCTGGGGACGGGCTAGCCGCTTGTTGGAACGTCTGCCCGGCGGGTTGATCACGCAGGTTCAGCGCTATGTGGCTGAGCGTTTTCGCCACGAGCTACTCGATAGCCTCCGGCTTGATGCCTGCCTGCGCGATGCTATCTGTGAAACGCTGTCTGAGGATGAGTCTTTGGATACCGAGCGCTTGTCGGCCCTGCAGCGAGCTCGCTTTGAGCAACTACTCGAAGAGTTGCTGTCTGACTACGCGCAGGTGCGCACCGCTATGGCCGACATTGGTAACTCGCTAACCAGTTTGGTGATTGGCGCATTGGCCTTTAAGAAATACACGCCGGGCGGAATAGCGTTGGGGCTGTATCTGGCGGGGGGAGTCAGCCAATACTGGGCCAGTCAGCAGTTTTGGGCCGGTCCTTGGCTGGGAGAGCTTTATTACAGCGTGGTGCCGGTATCGACCAGCGTGGGCTTGCAGGTGGGGTCGGTGCTTGCGACCTTGTGTGCTCTGGCGGTATTTGCCAGCTTTTCTGGATTAATCTTAGATCCGTTGCAAGCAAGGTTAGGCCTGCATCAAGCCCGCCTTAACAAAGTGCTGCGCCATATGCGGGCTGATTTCAAACAGCAACGCCGCAGCAGCTACCACGCTAAAGAGCCTTACTTGGCCAGGCTGTTAGAGTTTGTAGACAGTATCCGCAGCCCCCTCAATCATATCTAGGCCAAGCTATACCCGAGCAAATTCGTCAGCTCTTGAACTGTTGAATACTCTGACGCAGCTGTGTGGCGAGGCGAGCCATCTCGGCGCAGCTCTGGCTCACCGTTTTCAGTTGTTCGCTGTTGTCTTGGGTTGAGTCGCTCAAGCGAACCACGTTGTTATCGAGCTCGGCAACCACACAGCTTTGCTCTTCGGCGGCGCTGGCGACCTGCACATTCATATCGTTCACCGTTACGATGGCCTGCACGATCTGCTCCATAAGCTCTGCGCTCTGTTGGCATTGCTGCAGTGCGGTTTCGCTCAGCGACATACTTTGCGACATATGCCCTAATGCTTGTTGTGAGTCGCCTTCAATATTCTTGATCAGCACCTCTATCTCGGTGGTGGACTCTTGAGTGCGCATTGACAAAGCCCTTACCTCTTCAGCCACGACTGAGAAGCCTCGGCCATGCTCACCGGCACGGGCCGACTCGATGGCTGCGTTGAGCGCCAGCAGATTGGTTTGCTCAGAGATGGTTTTAATGACCTCCAGCACTTGGGTGATCTCTTGGTTGCGTGCGTTTAGCTGCTGCAACGCTTGTTGGCTATGGCTAAGGCTGGTGTGCAGGGTTTGATTCTGTTCTCCCATTTGGTGTGTGGCATCCAGGCTGGCCTGTGCCTGCTCGGAGACATGGTGGGCTTGCTGCTGGGCCTCGGTGGTTGAGTCGGCAATCGATGAAGCGGTCACCGAGATCTCATGGGTTGCGGTGGCTACCTGATTAATCTCATCGCCTTGCAACACCACGTTATCAGAGACCTTGGTACAGGCCACGCTTAGGCTTTGGGCTGAGGCATCTACTAGGTTGGCGGTGCGTTTTGCCTCGCTGAGTAGCTTGGCAACCGCCTCCTGAGTCAGGCGCATTTGCTCTAAAAGTGCGCCAATCTCACCATGTTCCTTGCGGTCAATGGCGGTGGAAAAGTCGCCGTGGGCAAATTCATCCAAGTGATCATCGACTTTGCTGACCCCCCGTTTGATGCTGCTCATCAATTTCATACACACCAAGATGGTCAACGAAATCCCAATCAAGGTGCTAATCAGCGATATCTGCTCTAGCTGGCGCGCATCGCCGTCGATCTCCAAGGTCGCTTGTTCGGTGAAGTCTTCAATCTGCTGCTGGATCTGCTCGCTGTGTTTGTGAAGTTCAGTGGCCAGGTGTTCCAACTGTTTAATCTCTTGATTTAGCACATCGGCGGGAATCGCTTGATTAGTGTGTGCCAGCACCTCTAAGGCGTTGTCATGCCACAGGCGATGTTCTTCGCCCAAGTTCTGCAGTAGCTGCTGGGTTTGGCGCAGCTTAGTGAGTTTATCCTCGGTGAGTTTACTTAGCAGGATCTGCTCAAGCAGGTCTTGGCCGAGAGTCAGCTCATGTTTGACCAGACTCTCCAGATCTTCCAATTGACTCACCAACTGATGGATATGGCTCGATTGTTGCTCACCCTGGCTGTCCATTGCCAAGCGCAGGGCTTGTTCGAAGTAAACCTGCTGCTGCAACTGGTGCTCGGTGATTAAGGTGGTAGTTTCTTGAAGTGGGATATCCAGATGGGCAACGCCGTGAATATGCTCTTCGAGTTTAAATATCTGTGAGAACACCGAGATGGTGGCGATGGCCTGAATGCTACAGATGGTGATTGTCAGTGCAATCAGCTTGGCCTTGAGAGAGCGAGGGCGGAGCAGTTGGAAAAAGCTGCGCTGATCGGCGCTGGTGATCTTAAGGTCTTCTACATCCTGTAGAGCCGCCTCTGGATGGGCTTTCATGACGCTATCCTTGCTATTGAGTCATCATTAAGTAAAGCTAGCAGAGTTACTCAAAATTGATAATTAATTGAGCTATCGCATGCTAAAAAGCCGCTCTTAGGAGCGGCTTTTTATACTAAGGGGTAAGTTCGGCTTAGCGCGACTTCACGTAAGGCTGGCCTACCGCCTTCGGTGCAATGGCCTTACCGATAAAGCCGGCGAGCAGCAGTACGGTCAGCACGTATGGCAATACCTCAATCGCCTGTACCGGCACTTCACCGATAACTGGGATCTCCACGCCTTGTAGGCGCACTGCCAAGGCATCAAGGAAGCCAAACAGTAAGCAACCGAACATCACACTCACCGGGCGCCACTTACCGAAAATAAGTGCTGCCAGTGCGATAAAGCCTTTACCGGCGCTCATGTTCGGCACAAAGCCCGCCGAGTGAGCGGTCGACAGATAAGCACCCGCGATACCCGCCAGCAAGCCGGCAATCATTAGCGCGCGGTAGCGCAGCCAGGTTACCGATACCCCAGCAGTATCTACCGAGTGTGGGTTCTCACCCACCGCACGCAGGCGCAGGCCAAAGCGAGTGCGCTGCAGGATCCACCAAGATACGGGCACTAGCGCAAAGGCGAGATATACCAATAGGTTGTGTCCAGACAGCAGCTTGCTGTAGAGCGAGCCAATCAGCGGCACATCTTGCAGCATGCCAGCCAGCGGCAGGTCGATGGCTTGGAAGCGCTGGTCGCCCACTAGCGATGGGGTTTGACCGCCTTGCTCGAACCAGTAACGGCCTAGGGTTACAGTCAGACCGGCGGCCAGCATGTTGATAGCAGTACCCGATACGATCTGATCGCCGCGATGAGTAATCGAGGCAAAGCCGTGTACCATCGCCAGCGCAAAGCCGGTGGCCATACCCGCCAGCAAGCCCATCCATACGCTGCCTGTGGCATAGGAGGTAGCAGCTGCGGCAAAGGCTGAGCCCAGCAGCTTACCTTCCAAGGCGATGTTTACAACGCCCGAGCGCTCGGAGAACAAGCCGGCCAGCGCCAATAGCAACAGTGGGGTGGCAACCCGCAGGGTGGCGTCTAGCAATAAGATAATGGTGTCAAACATGCTTATGCCTCCTGAGTGTTCGCTTGATTGGCGCGCGATGCGGTTAGCGCCAGGTAGATTTTCTCGACCGGTTTAACCAGCATCAGCGACAGTGCGCCAGAGAACAGTACCACCAGTGACTGAACCACTTCGACCATCTCACGTTCGATGTTGGCATACTCAAACGACAGCTCGTTACCGCCCTGGAACAGGATACCGAACAGCAAGGACGCAAAGAAGATACCGATGGGGTGGCCGCGGCCAATCAGTGCCACAGCAATACCGGTAAAGCCGTAGCCCGATACAAAGCCCAAGCGGATCTGCTGGCTATAGCCCATGACTTCGTTCATACCCAACATGCCAGCCAGTGCGCCAGAAATCAGCATCACGATAACGGTCAGGCGTTTTGGGTTGATACCGCCATAGGTCGCAGCGGTTGGGTTTGAGCCGAGCGCGCGAATAGCATAACCCCAGCGGGTGTGCCATAGCAGTAGCCACACCAATACCAGTGCTGCCAGTGCCAGGAAGAATGACAAGTTCAGCGGGCTGCGTACAAAGTCGATGCCAAACCAGCCGAGGATGTCATGCATCATTGGCAGGTGAGCATTGCTTTCAAACACGGCCGATACCGCCGACATTTCGCCTTCTGGTTTGAGGACATTCACCATCAGGTAAACCATCAGCGAGGCCGCGATGAAGTTAAACATGATGGTGGTGATGACCACGTGGCTGCCGCGATAGGCTTGCAGGTAAGCGGGGATCAGTGCCCAGAGCGCACCAAAGGCCATACCCGCCAACAGCGCTACCGGGAAGACAATCCAAAACGGCATACTTGGGCCAAGTAGCAAACAGACAAGGCCGGTGCCCAGACCGCCGATGTAGGCCTGGCCTTCGCCACCAATGTTGAACAGGCCGGCGGAGAAGGCAATCGCCACTGCCAAGCCGGTAAAGATAAAGTTGGTGGCGTAGTAGAGGGTGTAACCCACGCCTTCTTGGTAACCGAGGGCGCCCTCGATCATTAGCTGGGCCGCGTCTAATGGATTCACGTCCACGGCGATAAACACTAGCGCCGATACTGCGAGCGCCAGAGCTAGGTTAAGTAGGGGTAGCAGCAGGACGTTGATCCACGCTGGCAGTTTGTTGTTGTTCACAGCGCCTCTCCTGCGGTGTCAGCTTGCTTGAGTTCATCGGGGATTACGTTGGCCATCATCATGCCCAAAATACGTTCGTTAGCTTTATCGGCAGCGACTTCGCCAACGATTTGGCCATCGAACATGACGATGATGCGATCTGACAGGGCCAGGATCTCATCGAGCTCAACCGATACCAGCAACACGCCTTTGCCTTGATCGCGCATATCGATGATGCGCTTGTGGATGTATTCGATAGCACCGATGTCCACACCACGGGTTGGCTGGCCGATCATCAGTACATCGGGGTCTTGGTCTACTTCGCGGGCGATAATCAGTTTTTGTTGGTTACCGCCTGAGAACAGCGAACTGCGCAGTTTTGGATTACGCGGGCGTACGTCCCACTCTTCCATCAGGCCCTGACAGTACTCGGTGATGTCTTTGCGCTTGCTCAGCCACTGGCCGTTGAAGCGTGGCTGTTCTTGAATGCCCAAAATGGCAGACTCTTCGGCCGAGAAGTTTTTCACCAGGCCCATGCTTAGGCGATCTTCTGGTACGTGACCGACTTTCATCTCGCGCACCAGCTTGGCAGAGCTTGGGGTGTCGGCAGTAATTCGGTTGCTGCCGATCTTCACCTCGCCCTTGGTGGGCTCAAGGATACCGGCCAGCACTTCCATCAGCTCGGATTGGCCGTTGCCGCTTACTCCAGCTACGCCAACCACTTCACCGGCGCGGATCTCTAAATCGACTGCTTTCAGCATGTCGACGCCGCGGCTGTCGGTGTAGGTCAGCTTCTCGGTGGATAGCAGCACTTCACCCGGGGTGGCATCTTGCTTCTCGACTTTTAGGCGAACCTTACGTCCTACCATCAACTCGGCCAGCTCTTCTTTGCTGGTTTCGCTGGTTTTTACATGGCCAACCATCTGGCCTTGGCGCATTACCGAGACATTGTCGGTAATCGCTAGAATTTCGCGTAGTTTGTGGGTGATCAGCAAGATGGTGACACCTTGGTCGCGCAGCGAGTGCAGAATGCGGAACAGGTGATCGGTTTCTTGCGGTGTCAGTACCCCGGTGGGTTCGTCGAGAATAAGGACTTTCGCACCACGATAGAGGGCTTTGAGGATTTCCACCCGTTGTTGCAGGCCCACAGGTAGCTCATCGATGGTGGCATCGAGAGGGACATCCAGTTGGTACTCATGGGCCAAACGTTGCAGCTCTTTGCGCGCTTTGCGCAGGCTGACGTTAAGCATGGCGCCGTCTTCAGCACCCAGTACCACGTTTTCCAATACAGTAAAGTTATCTACCAGCATGAAGTGCTGATGCACCATGCCAATGCCTGCCGCAATCGCTTCACGAGAGTTGGGAATATGGCAGATTTGTCCACCAACCAAGATGTCGCCTTGGTCTGCTTCATAGAAGCCGTAGATGATGTTCATCAAGGTGGACTTACCGGCGCCATTTTCGCCGATGATACCGTGCACAGTGCCCTTGGGAACCTGCAGGTTAATGTTGTTATTGGCGTGTACGTCGCCAAAGCGTTTGTCGATACCGCGTAGCTCTAGAGCCAGGGCCTGGTTGGGCCGGGAGTCGGACATTAGCTGTTACTCTTACTGTGGATTAAACGGCAGAAAGCCTCCGCTTACGGAGGCTTTTTGTTAATTATTGGCGCAGTGCAGGCTTAGAAGCTGCAGTCATTGCTCGCCATGTAGTCGTGTACTTTGATCTCGCCATCGATGATCTGCTGGGCGATCGCTTTAACCGCTTCTTCGTGCTCAGCGCTTACCAGGTCACGGTTGTACTCATCCAGTGCCCAATCGATGCCGCCAGCGGCTAGGTTACGTACGTCCAGACCGGCTTCGAAGTTGCCTTCTTTGTAGTCTGCGAAAACGTCGTAGGTAGACTTACCTACTAGCTTAACCATTGAGGTCAGCATGGTACCTGGGAACATGTAGTTCTGGTTAGAGTCTACACCGATGGCCAGTTTGCCTTCGTCTTTAGCAGCTTGGTAAACACCGTTACCTGAACCGCCAGCTGCCGCGAATACTACGTCAGAACCACGTGAGAATTGGCTCTTAGCCAGCTCTGCACCACGTACTGGATCGGCAAACGCAGAAGGGGTAGAACCGATCATGTTCTGGTAGTAGCCGATGTCAGCATTTACGTGCTTAGCACCTTGCTCGTAACCACAAGCGAACTTACGGATTAGTGGGATGTCCATGCCACCCACAAAGCTCACGGCGTTGGTTTCAGAAACCATTGCAGCCAGCGCACCTACCAGGAATGAACCTTCGTGCTCTGCGTAAATCAGCGATTTAACGTTTGGCAGGTCAACTACAGAATCGATGATTACGAAATCAGTCTCTGGGTATTTCTCAGCTACTTTAGCCAGCGCTGAAGAGTAGTTGAAACCTACGGTGATAATCGGTGAGTAACCACGGCGAGCCAGACGGTCCAGACCCTGCTCACGCTGGGTTTCGTTAGCTGGGGTGTATTCGAAAACACTTACGCCGCTGTCGTTTTGAAAAGCGGTCACGCCATTTTCATAGACTGCTTGACCAAAAGAACGGTCATGTTTACCGGCAGTATCGTAAGAGACTGCAGGCTTGAACTCAGCTGCAGAGGCAATGCTGCTTAGTGACAGGGCTACCGCAGCGGCGGTTAGAGAAATAGCGTGTTTCATTCGATCCTCTCGAAGTAACGTTGTTAATTTTGTTAAAATCTACCTTCCATGAAAGGCAAATTTGCTTCGGATTCTTAATCTCGGTTTGGAGCTCTACATAATAGCTTTTTCGAGCCACTAAAAACACTGTGATTACTGTGCTGTAATCATAGTTGATATCCATCACTTTGCAGTCTAAGCGCGGTAGGTGTAGATGACCGGTCCAAAAGCGGGAAGCAAATTTACCACCTGGTAATATTTAATCAAGCTGTCACAAAAATCTACTTTGATTTTCATCTTCGTTTGATTTTCATCAAGCAATTAACACTGTTCAGCCAGTAGTATTCGCCGTTTTTTCATCTCCGGGGCATACAAAATGCTAATGAATACGCTTCAGGCGGTATTGGTTGCGGGCATTATTGCGTATTGCGCACTCCTTTATAAATCCTTTAGAAAGCAAGCTCACTATGGGCGCTTGGACCCTAATACGTCGATGCTCAAAGTGGGTGTTGTGGGTGCGATAGCAAACTTTCTGGATACCCTCGGGATCGGCAGCTTTGCCATTAAAACTGCGTTTTATAAGCAGTTTAAGATGATCGATGACCGGGTGCTGCCGGGCACCCTGAATGGTCAATGTGTGCTGCCGACCATGACTCAGGCCTTGTTATTCATTGGCGCGGTGCCGGTGGACCCTCTGACTTTGATTAGTATGATCGTTGCCTCTGCGGTAGGTGCCGCGGTTGGTGCTAAGTATGTTGCCAACTGGAATCGTCAGTTAGTGCGTTTGGTCATGAGCATCTCACTGCTGATCGTCGGTATACTGATTCTGGCAGGCTTGATGGGCTGGTTCCCCTTAGGTGGCGAGAAGATGGGCCTGACCGGATTACCGCTGCTGATTGGCATCGCCGGTAACTTTGTATTTGGTGCGCTGATGACCGTGGGCATTGGCCTGTATGCGCCATGCATGACCTTGGTGTACTTATTGGGGATGAACCCGATGGCGGCCTTCCCCATTATGATGGGTTCGTGTGCCATCCTGAGCGTGTTCTCATCGGGCGCGTTTATGCGTCAAGGTGCCTTTGATGCCAAGGCTGTGCTGGTTGTGGCGATTGCTGGGCCGATTGCCGTGGTGGTTGCTGCTACCTTGGTGCAAAACATGAACCTAGAGATGCTAAAGTGGCTATTAACTGTGGTCGTGTTCTATACCGCGATTACCATGTACCGCTCATGGCAGAGCACTGAGAAACTGACGGCGCAGCGCTTGGCAAAAGCTTTGTAGTCGCCGCATCACACTTAACAAAAAGGCAATCCAAGTGGATTGCCTTTTTGCATTGTGGGGCCGATTAAGCGTGAGCTTGCTGGGTTTGAATCGCCAGCTTGGCACGGGCCTGCTTGATATAGGCCTGCATCACCATACTCACCACCAGTGCCAGTACAAAGGCGCCAGAGAAGATATACAGTGGGGTCTCATAAGAGCCGGTTGCTTCGCGTAGGAAGTTGTTGATCTGCGGCCCTGCCAGGCCTGCTGCTGCCCAGGCGGTAAGCACGTAGCCGTGAATAGCGCCCAGTTGCTTGGTGCCAAACAGATCGCCAATAAAGGCTGGTAGGGTCGCAAAGCCACCACCGTAGCAAGTGAGGATGGTAAACAGCACAACCTGGAACAGCAGCGCGCTTTTAATACTCGGCAGCCAGATAAAGGCGACAATCTGAATCGCGAAGAACGCCATGTAGGTCGCACCACGGCCGATGACATCGGAGAACGACGCCCAGCCAATTCGGCCCAGACCGTTGAACAGTGACATCAGGCCGACCACCAAAGCGGCGCTGGCGGCGTTCATGCCGACTGACTCCTGAGCCAGTGGGGATGCCGCAGAGATAACACCGATACCGCAAGAGATGTTAATAAACATCATGATCCACAGTCCCCAGAACGGCGCTGTCTTAACTGCTTCGTTGGCGGTCATCTGGGTCAGGTCTTGCTTAACCTCTTGCGCGCCGGATTCCACGGCAGCCTTCATGGTATCGGGCATCCAACCTTCTGGTGGGCGCTCCAGGTAAGAGGCCGAGGCCAGCATAACTACCAAGTACACCGAGCCCATAATAAAGAAGGTGGCAGGGATACTGATGGTTTCCATGATGTAGTTAAAGATGGGGCTGGCGATCATCGCACCAAAGCCAAAACCCATAATTGCCAGGCCGGTCGCCAGTCCGCGGCGGTCCGGGAACCACTTCACCAGTGTCGACACCGGGGTGATATAGCCAATCCCCAATCCAATCCCTCCGAGCACCCCATAGCCGAGCCACAACACATAGAGATTTTCAATGGAGGTGCCGATGCCTGCGACCAGAAAGCCGCCGCCAAACAGGATGGCAGCAACGGTGCCGGCGCGGCGCGGCCCATGTTTTTCAACAAAGTGCCCCATTACCGCGGCAGAGAGACCGAGGCAGAAAATGGCGATGCTAAACATGGTGATAACGGAACTGGAGCTCCAGCCGTAGGTAGTTTCGAGTGGATTTTTAAACACCGAGTAGGCGTAAACAGAGCCGATAGACGCGTGCACGCCCACCGCTGACGCGGCGATAAGCCAGCGATTTTTCATAACGTAGTCCTTACAGAATGTTGAGATTTCCTTAAAAACTCCTCACTCTAGGCCGGACATGCTGATGATAATTTGACCTATGTCAGTTTGTACTCAAGTCTCGCGGCCACTAAGGACTGGTTTGCCAAAAAGTGTTAAGTATATCTAGTTTACTCGGGAGCCAGATAGCGTTAAATCACGCTACTGGCGGCACCATTAAGGGGGAAGTTCGTATTGGCTAGGCGAGGGCGCGGATACTGGCGATCTCATCGAGTAGCTCCAGTAGCTCCGGTTCCACCGATTGTGGCTCGGAGCCTGCTAATAGCTGCGCTTCAATGGTGGCACATAACCCTTGCAAACGGCTGCAGCCAGTGTAGGCAGTACCACCGTGGAAGCGGTGGATATGTTTTTGCAGCTCGGTTTTATCCAGGTCTCCGTCTAACGCCAACTGCACCTGCTGCTCTACCTCCTCAAAGCCTTGCATCAGCATCTCTAACATCTCTAGCGCCAGCTGGGCGTTGTTGTTGGAACGCTGTAGTGCGGTACTCCAAGAAAAGCTTGGGTGCTCCACATCGATATAGCTTTGCAGCGAAACCACTTCGGCGGCCCAACGGCTGATGCATTGCTCCAGCGCTGGTTCATCGATTGGCTTGGCCAAGTAGTCGCTGAAGCCTTGCTTGATTAGATTCTCGCGCTCGCTGCCCATGGCGTGGGCGGTCACTGCGATAATCGGGGTGTCTTGGTTCTGGCTCTGCTTGCGGATTTCTTGGGTGGCAGCAATGCCATCCAGCAGCGGCATCTGGATGTCCATAAAGATCAGGTCATAGCGCTGGCGACGTGCCGCTTGCACCGCTTGTTCGCCGTTGGTGCATTGGTCGATATGCATCACTTGATCTTTCAATATGGCGGTGATCAGCTTGAGGTTTGCCTGATTGTCATCCACCGCCAGCACACTTAAGGGCAGCTTATCGCGGGTTTGGGTCTCCTCCGGTAGCACCGCTGGCATCTCACTATCTGGGCCATGGCCGGACAGGGCCTGCGCCAGCTTATGATGATTCAGTGGCTTGCTCAGACAGCGCTTGGCGCCGGCTTGCAGGATGCTTTGGTGGATCTCCGGGTCGCTGCTATTTATTAGCGCGATAACCTGCTCACAGCTGGTCTTGCTTTGCTCAATACTGGCAAACAGTGGCTCGACCTCCTGCCAGTCGCTATGGCCCAGCACGATGGCGGAATAGTCCTGCTCAAGTTTGTCACTAAACTCTTGGTCATCGCTGGCAACGTCCATGGTTAGCGGCCAGGTCGCGACCATCGCTTCACAGGCGCGGCGGCTATGGGCATGGGGCTCAAATAACAGCAGGCTTTGGCCATCCAGCGGCGCTCGGTCGATGCCATCGCCCATGATCACCTCAGACACCTCAATCTCGATATTGAAGATAAAGCTGCTGCCTTTATCAGGCTCTGATTCCAGCGAGATATTGCCGCCCATCTGCTGAACCAGCTTCTGGGTAATCACCAGACCCAGGCCGGTACCGCCGTACTCGCGGCTAATGCTGGTATCGGCTTGCTTAAAGGCTTGGAACAACTGTTTCTGCTGGTCTTTGCTGATGCCGATACCGGTATCGGTGACGGTCACCTGCAAGTTCAATTGCTGGCCATGGCGATTAGCCAACGCGATGTCCACCAGAATCTGCCCCTTGGTGGTGAACTTGATTGCGTTACCCAACAGGTTGGTCAGCACTTGCTGGATGCGCAGTGGGTCGCCGCGCAAGCCGTTGGGGATCAGTGGGTCGACTACCATGTTCAGCTCGAGGTTCTTCTCTTGCGCGCTCGGGCCGAGCAGGGTCACCACATCGTTGAGGGTGTCGCGGAAGTTAAACTCGATACGCTCCAAGCGCAGCTTACCAGCCTCTAATTTAGAAAAGTCGAGAATATCGTTAATGATGGCCAGCAGGTTGTTGGCTGATTTCTCGATGGTGTTGAGGTAGTCCGCTTGATTGGCTTGCAACGGTGTTTTAAGCAGCTGGCGAGCGAAGCCAATTACCCCGTTAAGTGGGGTACGTAGCTCGTGACTCATATTGGCCAAGAACTCAGACTTGGCCTTGGCAGCTTGCTGGGCTTCGCGCTTGGCAATGTCCAGCTCGATGTTTTGGATCTCAATCTGCTCGAGGGTTTCGCGCAAGTCACTGGTGGCCTGGTCGATGCTTTGGTGCATCTCCTCGTGGTACTCGGCCAGCGATTTAGCCATCGAGTTAATACCATGTTTTAGTAGCCCCAGCTCACCGGTAAACTTGCCATCGACTCGCGCATCGAGGCGGCCCTGACGGATTTTATCGACGATGTTTACCATGTCGGTGATCGGCGCAGTTACATGCTTGGTTAGCTGGAAGGCGAACAGCACACTGATGAGAACCCCAAACAGCACCATAAACAGCGCCACCGTGGTATCGCGAAACTGCAGCAGCAGCGCGCGGTCTTTGTTGTATTGCAGCGACACATAGCCGAGCAGCTCTGGGGTGCCGTTACTGAATGCAGCAAAGCTGCCTTCCGCTTCCGCCCAGATCGGAGCGCGCAGAATAATCCGGTTGGGGTAGATCTCTACCTGTGTGGCATCGGGCAAGGGCAGGGCGGGGTCGCTTTGCAGTAGCCGCATATTGCGGTGGTAGTTACTGGTGACAAACAGCTGGTTCTGCTTGTCGTAGACCGCGATGCTCTTAATTAGGTTCATCGCGGATCTCCGGGGAATGCTGCTTTTATCTTCAAAAAGAAATACTCGGTATCTCGATAGCCGTAAGCCATCCGCTTCATCAGTTTGATCTTGTTGTTCATCCCCTCCAATCGACAAGTGTGGAGGGGGTGGGTCGCTGATGCGACGATGCCGGGGAGGTAAGACTCTAACTTGTTGGCAAAGCGGATTAATGGCTCGATCCCACTTTCCTGCACCTGTTGCCACCACACATCCCACAAGCCTCGCGCTGTTTCTTCGTCTTTGCAGTACCAAAGCTCTTTGAGTTGTTCTTTGAGCAGATAAACCACCATCAATGAGCGATTGGCATCTAGCAGTTCATCCAGGTAGCTTTGTTGCTTGTCGCTCATGTTGGTTCTGTTTTTCAACAGCACCCAACGACTGCGCTTTACTCGCTGCCTAGCCTTCTTATCGCCCTTGAGTTCATTGGCACAGTCAACGCGCACACGGTCAATGACCTCTCGTCCATACTTGGCGATAACATGGAATAGGTCGTACACGACTTGGGCATTTGGGCAGTGTTCCTGCACCTCTAAGTCGAACGCTGTATTCATATCCATGGCTACAGCTTCAATGTTCTCACAGTGTTCGCCCAACATTTCGAAAAAGGGTCGGATTGCTGCCCGACTTCGGCCCTCACCAATCCAGAGCACTTGATGCGTATCAGCATCGGCGATGACCGTTGCATAGCGATGCCCCTTAAACAGCGCGAATTCATCCATCACCAGGCGTCGTACCTGCCCCCACTTAGGCTCACGGACTTCTCGTCTAAGCCGAGCTTTATCCAACTCTTTAACGGTGTGCCAATGCAGTCCAACCAACTGAGCCAAGTGCTTAATCGGCAGAAGCGGGCACAGCGATTGAACGAAATTAGCTAGGCGCTCTGTGATACGGGAAAAGGGCTTTAACCATGAAATATGCTCCGTGCGCGTACCGCACTGATGGCAGAGCAGGCGTCGTACGGGAACCATTAGAGTGACCGAGTAATCCAGGATGGTGCGTTCAGATACACGCCGGATGGACGTGTCGTGAATGTGCTGAGCTTCGGTTCCACAGTGACACCGCGGACGAGAGGTAGGGGTTAGGTGGATCTTGAGGGAGCGGTCGTGCTGCTCGATATGGGATGGCTTAAAGCCTTCCCACAGCTCGATCGGAAAGGTAAGATTCGACATCGAAAACGGCTGGTTGGTTACGGGGTTTGTTTGGCGACATCACCATAACCTATTCAGCCGTTTTCGTATCTATTCCCCGCTAATCTGCGAAGAACC
>NZ_AUBZ01000047.1 GCF_000429505.1 Aliagarivorans taiwanensis DSM 22990
ACCTTCAGAGATTTAAAAAGCCCGGCCTTCGGTTTTGGGTTGCGGCATAGTCGCAGCCGCTGCCCTAAGCGCTTTGACATCATGTTGCTGATCGCATTACTGCTGGAATTGGTCCTGCACTGGGTTGGTCTGTTTGCGTGTAAATCCGGTTGGCATAAACACTTTCAGGCAAACACAGTGCGAGACCGAAATGTGTTGTCACTGCTGCGGCTGGGCAAAGAGGTGCTCAGGCGCGGAGGATGCTATCGGCTAAAAGTTCGAGACATAAAATGGGCGATACTGGCATTTATCCGGCAGCTGAGAAAAAACAGCTATGTTTTCACAGAATTATGAGGGGATCCCTCAGAGCTGCGCAACCTTCACTCTTATAACTAAACACTAACCTATTAGCTTCCTCTCTAATCGAGCCAACGTCATAAGCAGCGACTCCAAAGGAGAAAGCTAACAACCAACAAAAAATAATACGCAACACTATTCCTCTACATAAATTACTTGATTATCACGTGAGATGGCATTGGCAGTCTCATGATCCCTAGCACGCCGTTAAAGGCGTGCATTTAAGAACTGCTGCAAAGCGCGCCCCAGCGATTCAAAACCCAGCTGGCTTACATCGATATCCGCAAACTTCAGCCACTTGATCGACGACACCTCTTGTTCTTCCAACACCAGCTCGGGCTTGGCGGCTAACTCCACCACAAACACGCTATCGCTGGTGAAATACTCGGTGCCTTTATAGGGATAGGTATTGGGGTAGGAACACAGATACTCCCAGCGATTGATCTCTAGCCCCAGCTCTTCTTTTAGCTCCCTGACCAAGGCCTGCTCCAGCCCCTCGCCCGGGTCGACAAAGCCGCCGGGCAGGTCGAGCATGCCTTGCTTGGGGGCTTTGGCGCGCACGTTAAACAATACCTCACCTTCGCAGACGATGATTGCCGCCACCGCCGCTGCGACGTTTTGAAAGTAGGTAAAATCGCAGTTGGCACAGCGAAACTGATTGGCGCTGACTTGGGCAAACGCAGCGCTGCGACATTTAGGACAATAATCCATTAATAACTCCGGAGCTAATCTATTGATTTATAGTTGCAAATCAGGGTGACAAGTCAAGCTTGGTTTGCCATGCTGGCGTCACTACAGGTACTTTGCTTGCGTTGATTTATGCCACCCATCTCGATAACTACACCACGGCTGGTGCTCCGCCAATGGCAAGAACAGGATCTCCCCCACTGGCAAGCACTCAACGCAGATCCACAGGTGATGCGCTACTTCCCCGCACCGCTCTCGGCAGAAGAGAGCCAGCAGGCCATGCATCGGATGCAGCAGCTGATTGCGCACAACGGCTGGGGCTTTTGGGCGCTTGAGCATCGCCAAGATAAACGCTGCATCGGCACCATTGGCCTGCACCACAACAGCGATACGGTACCCGGTCGTGAGCTGGTAGAGATTGGCTGGCGACTTGATCGCCACTATTGGCGGCAAGGCTTTACCGAAGAGGGCGCACGAGCCAGCCTGTCCTTCGCCTTTGAGCAGCTAGGCTTGGCCGAGGTGTACGCCTTTACTGCCCTAACCAACCTGCCTTCACAGGGGGTGATGAAAAAGCTGGGTATGCGCAACACCGGTGAAGACTTCGACCACCCCAAGCTGGACGATTGCCCAAGGCTGCAGCGCCATTGCTTATATCGCATTGACGCTGCAACCTTTGCTACAAGTTAGAATGCCAGTAGCTGAGAGGCGATAGCAAAGTAGATCAGCACGCCACTAATATCCGATAGCGAGGTAATCATCGGCGCACTGGCCGAGGCCGGATCCATGCCCAGTTTGTGCAGCACAAACGGCAGGAAGGTGCCCACCAGGCTGCCGACCATCACGATTGCCACCATACTCAGGCCGACGACCATGGCAACCTCGCTGCCGCCGCGCATCATCCCCAAACCAAATACCGCGGCGGCCATACACAGGCCCAGACCTAGCGCGACAAATACCTCGCGCAGCATGATCTTGCTACAGTCTTTGAGCTGCAC
Organism: Aliagarivorans taiwanensis DSM 22990; assembly: GCF_000429505.1. Lineage (GTDB taxonomy): Bacteria > Pseudomonadota > Gammaproteobacteria > Enterobacterales > Celerinatantimonadaceae > Aliagarivorans > Aliagarivorans taiwanensis. Next base: position 2,019 of record NZ_AUBZ01000047.1, read on the forward strand.
CTCGCCGGTGGCCAAGGCGCGTACCATCAAGGTAGCCGACTGCGAGCCCGCATTGCCGCCGCTGTCGATAAGCAGTGGCAGGAAGAATACCAAGGCCACATAGGCACCGATTAGATCTTCATAATGAGCAATCCCCGCTCCGGAAAAGACATTGCCGAATACCAGCAGCACCAGCCACAGCACCCGCTTCTTAAATAGCTGGAAGATAGAGGCATCTTTAAGGTTGGTGGTTAGTTTGCCGATATTGGCACTTTTGTGCATATCTTCGGTGGCTTCCTCGGTGACCACGTCGAGAATGTCATCGTAGGTGATAATGCCTAAAAGCTGGTTTTGCGCATCGGTCACCGGCAGGGCCATCAGGTCGTAGCGGCGAACGATCTTGGCGACCTCTTCTTTATGGGTATCGGCATTAACCGCGATAACCTCTTTAACCATCAGCTCTGCAATGGTTTGATTGGCACCGGCTAACAGCAGCTCGCGCAGCGATACCGTACCCAACAGCTGGCGATTTTCATCCACCACATAGGCGTTGTAGACGGTCTCGGCGTCGGGTGAGATCTGGCGCAAGCGGGCAATCGCCTGCTCGGGGTTAAGCTCCGGCGCCAAAGTGGCATACTTCGAGGTCATGATCGCCCCGGCGCAGTGCTCTTGGTAAGACGCCAGCATGCGGATATCTTCTCGCTCGGCGTGGGCAAGTGCTAGCAGCAGTTGCTGCTGAGCGCCCTCGGGCATCCGGTTGTAGAAATCCACTCTATCATCCGGGTCCATCTTGCTGACCAAGTCGCTAAGCTGTGGGCGTGGCAGACGGGTGGCCAGCGCCACTTGGTTCCGCTCGCTAAGATGGCTCACCACCTTGGCTTGAATGGCCAAGCCAAGTTGACGAAATAGCTCCAACATCTCGCCGCGTGACAAGCTATTGAAGCGCTCAGCCACGTCGGCCGGTTGGCTGGCCAAGTACACTTTATCGTCGGCGGTGACGATAAGCTTGGGATTACTTTGTACAAATTCCATGCTGTTCTCCTGACATTAGGGCATCTCAGGTAGACCCAGCTCGGTTCAAGAGCACTAAATAGTTGATCGCAAAACAAGAGCAACTATGTAGTGAAATTGACCAAGGCAATGCTTACATTAGAGGCTTGCAGAGCAAAGAAAAGCTGCAGCAATACCGTCAAATGCACAGGCAATGACTACGAGTTTTAGACAAGTTAGATAATTGGCCGTATGGCCGGGCAGGAATCGATCGCCATAGCGATCTAAAAACGCTGCCTCACTCCGGTGAGGCAACAAGGGCACACCAGAGACGTTACTGACTGTTCAAACTACAACTGTCGGGGTCCACGGAGTGCTCCTCTGGTTAAAAATCGCGGGGAATGTACAGGCAATCACCCTGCCATTCAAGTAAATATTGAATTTTCCTACCGCCTAGCCATCGGATATCATCCATTTAACGCATAAAGTGTCGGCTTTGCCGTTGAGCCAAGACAGGTATTGCAGCTCATCCCCTTCGGGGACTTCCAACCACAGTTGGCACATTGCTTGGTCTTCGGGACAGGCTTCGGGATGGGTGAGCAAGTGGTTACCACGTACCCATCGCCAATCCTCTTCGGCTAAACGGGTGGATACGCGTAATTGATTGGCTTCTAACCACACTTCCAGCCACCGCGCGAAGTGCTTGCCGTAGTTCAGCTCCAACAAGCCGGGCACAAAGCCCCAATCACCATGGGCGGAGTAGCAATCGCTGCGGCGCAGATCAAACACCACGTTCCCCAGTAAGGTGTCCTGATATGCTGCTACCCCGTCGATGCGAATGTGTACCTCTGCGGCCCACTGATAGACGGGCCCAAGATGCCGACGCCCCAAAGTCACCCGCACCGTCGCACCTTCCGGCAAATCGAAGCGGTACAAGCCCACCGAGTTGGCCTCGACGATCTGCTCTTCACCAAAGTTCAGGCTGCTGATCATCTTGCCCTCACCCATGCACTCGAGCTGAAAGAACTGCTCTTTGCCCTCCAGCATGATGTAGCGACTAAAGAAACTGGCATCGCAAGTCGGCGCTCCCCGCGCGCAGGCCAAATTGGCGATAAGCAATAGGGCTATCCCGAGAATCTTATGCATCCTTGCTCCTGCTTGCTGCAGTAATGGCGGTTATTTAAACAAGGTATAACAGCTAATTGCACTTTAAAACAACCAGTTAAGTATCTGGTGTTTTGCTTGTCACCAAAGCCCCTACCAGTTGGCGTTATGTTTTTTTGTATCGCCATTGCGTTAACGAATCTGATGATGAATCTGACGTCATTGGGCGAGTATTTCAGTGATGCTATTAACTTTATTATCATTTTTAGTTGCGACGGAATTGTCATTGCACGCTTTCCCCTTTAACAATTTGTCATTGCGAGAACGTTCTTTGGGTTGGTGGCCGGCACCGACCAAGGGATGGAAGGCACTATTGCGTGGTTGGTTGCTCTCCGTCATATGAATGGACAACTTGTGCAAGGAGCACGCAAGTGAAACGACTTAAAATTTGTGGCCTAGCCTTAGTGCTCGCCACTGCCAGCCAATGGAGCGCAGCAGAGTTACTGCAACGCGGCGAGCTAGAACACGGTGAGCTACTCCCCGGCTATACCAGCCTTATCGACAGCCCGTTTAACGGCGTCGCCAGTTATGCCAATGGCGATGGCGTCAACTATTCCTACCCCTATGTGCTTGAGAGCGGTCAATATCGATTGGATGTGCGTGGCGCATCCAGCGACAGCAGCGCGGCTGGGATCAGCGTCTATCTGGGGCAGCAGAAGGTGGCAGCGCTGAGTTTTGGCGAAACGGCAGCCAGCGTTGCCTCGGCAGCGTTTGATCTGGGCGCGGCGGTATCGCCAAACGCGATTAGCTTTGTGCTAGAAAGTGATGATGGCAGTAACGATACCTATCTGGATTGGTTTGAGCTACACCGCTTAGGTGAAGTGCCACCACTGCCGGCCGCCCCGGTTCTGCCTAGCCAAGGCGTTTACCACTCCGGTGAGTATCGCAACATGTTCGTCGAAGCGGGCTACTCTGCCGCCGAGGTGCAAGCCAAGGTAGAGGCCGCCTACGACCAACTATTCCACAGCAACGACCAACAAAACCAAGCGATATTTATCCCGGTCGGCGATGACATGGCCTACATCTGGGACGTGGGTAACAACGATGTCCGCTCTGAGGGCATGTCCTATGGGATGATGATGGCCCTGCAGATGGATCGCAAAGCAGACTTCGACAAGCTGTGGAAATGGGCACATACCTACTCGCTCAACAAAACCGGCGATATGAAGGGCTTCTTTGCCTGGCAGGTTAGCACCAGCGGCCAGGTGATGGATAACGGCCCCGCCCCCGATGGCGAGGAGTATTTTGTGACCGCACTATTCTTCGCTTCCCACCGCTGGGGTGATGGCGAGGGGATCTTCAACTACAGCGCGCAAGCCAATCAGATCCTCAAAGATATGTATGGCAATGGCCAAACTCGCTACAACAACCAAGGCCAGTTGGAAGAGTTCACGCTGATCAACAAGCAGTCTCAGCAGATAGTGTTCTCCCCCAAGACACCCACCGACAGAGCCTGGACCGACCCGTCTTACCACCTACCGGCCTTCTATGAGCTGTGGGCGCGCTGGGCAGATAATAACAACAGCTTTTGGGCAGATATGGCCGATGTGAGCCGCGACTTCTTTAAGACCACCGCACACCCAAGTACAGGGCTATCCCCCGATTACGCCAACTTTGACGGCTCACCCCACGGCGAGTTTCAAGCCTGGAAGACCACCTTCCAGTACGATGCCTGGCGCACTATCGGCAATGCGGCGATGGACTACTACTGGTGGCAGGCCGACCCGTGGCAGGTTGATTGGGTCAACAGGTTGCAGAGCTTCTTTGTCTCCCAAGGGATCGACAGCTATGCCAACTTGTACGAGCTCGATGGTCGGGTCTACCAGAACAACAGCGACCACTCACCCGGTCTTGTGGCAATGAATGCCATGGCCAGCCTAGCCGCTGATCAGCAGCAGGCCTGGCAATTTGTCGATGCGCTGTGGAACACCGCGGTGCCCAGCGGCAAATGGCGTTACTACGATGGCTGTTTGTACATGTTTGGTATGCTCGCGCTCAGTGGCAACTATCAGATCTACTGCCCAGCGGGTGAATGTGACAGCACGACGCCCCCCGATCCTTGCGCCGACGGCAGCTGCGGCAGCAACAACCAAAGCCCGGTGGCCCGCGATGATCAGGCCGAGGTTCAGCAAGGCGAAAGCGTCAGCATTGCAGTGCTGGCCAACGACAGCGATCCCGACAATGATGTGCTGAGCATTGTCAGCTTCAGCCAAGGAGCGTATGGCTCGGTAACACAAGCTGGCGATAGCCTGGTCTATCAAGCAGCCGCGGATTTTAGCGGACAAGACAGCTTTAGCTACACCATCACTGACGGCGAGCTAAGCGCCAGCGCGACGGTATCCATCACGGTGTTAGGCGAGCAGCCACCGGTAGGTGATAGCAGCTGCAGCTATAACTTGGTCAATAGTTGGCAAGGTGGCTTTCAGGCCAGTATCAGTATCACCAACAACGGCAGCACTGCGCTCAGCGGGTGGGAAGTCAGCTGGTCCTATAGCGATGGCAGCGTAATAGACGGGCTGTGGAATGCCAATCTCAGTGGCAGTAACCCTTACACCGCCAGCAACCTGTCCTGGAATGGCAACATCGCTCCGGGCAACACCGTGGAGTTTGGCTTTAACGGCACTGGCCCCGGACAGGCCGGGCAGCTCACTGGCTCGGTGTGCCAGTAAGGCCTAAACCCTAGATTAACTGGGCTGCCTAGCGCAGCCCTTTTTTATTGCTGGGACGCGTTGAAATGGGCGATCAGCAACTCTTTTAGGGTAGCAAAGCGCGAGGCCAGTGGGTGGTGGCGACGGGTGACCCACAGTATCGGCTCAGCCAATGCCTGCTTGAGCATTATCACCCGCAACGCCTGTTGATTGGCGAAGGCATCGACCGCAAACTGCGGCACCACGGTAAAACCTAACCCGCACGATACCGGCTCCAGAATCGACGAGATGTTGTTCACAAAGCCACTTACCGTGAGCTGCTCGAACTCGCTAAACTCCTGATAATTCGCCGCCAATAGCCGTGAGGCATAGAGCTGGCCATCGGGGTGGTCGATAAAGCCTAACGCCAACAGCTCCTGCCACGCGCTCCCGCTAAAGCTCGCGGGCACCACCAACGACAACGCCTCAGTGGCGATCTGCTCGGCCTGCAGCGAAGCGTCTTGCGGCTCCCGACTCATCAAACCAACATCCAGCTCGCGCTTGCCCAGCATGGTTTCGATGCTATGGTTCGGCGCAAAGTGATAGTGGACATTCAAACCCGGGTGGCGCTGTTGCAGCTCGAGCAACTCGGGATACAGGGTCAGACCCAAGCTTCCGGGGCTGGCTAAGCGCAGCTTGCCGCTATGCGGATCGTCATGGCTTAGCTGAAACTCCAGAGCGCCCAACTCATCGAGGGTCTTACGCGCCTGCTGATAGACCCTCTCACCCGCCTCACTGAGGCTAAAACGCTTACCTTCACGGATTAACAAGGCGGTGGCGTAGTGCTGCTCCAATTTACGAATATGCTGGCTGACACCGGGCTGGGTCATGGCCAGGCGCTCAGCGGTACGGGTGAAGTGCCCCGTTTCCACCAGCATGCAGTAGGTGCGCAGTTGCTCAAGACTAACCATAGAGATTTATTATCATCGAAACTGATAATGATAAATTCAACTCAGCACTTTTGCGAGAATCACCGCTGATGGACGGGCTTAGCGAAGGACTTTACTGGTCGATACGGCAACTCGAGCAACGCGACTGACCCGTCACCAAGCGCGACAAGGTGTAGCGGTTGTTAGCAAAGCGCAGATAGGCCCAATCGGCAATGGGCGCAAGCAGTGGCCAGCGTAGCACCCTCAGCCAACGCTTACGGTTAACCGCCTGCCATAGCGCGATATTGGCATCAACGCCCCGCAGCCAAACGCCTTGGCTGTTTTGCACATGCAGAATGTCCAGTGCTTTTTGTCGGTCCAGCTCAGGATAGCGCTCGCTGATATCGGTTTGGTTTAAGTCTTCAAAACGCAGCCGCTGCAAGTGCTTGTCATAGCGGTATAGCTGGCGCATCTCTTTGACGCACAAGGGGCACTGCCCATCGTAAAACACCGTAAGTTGTGTCATCTCACTCCCCTTCTGTTACGCCAACAACATTAGCAGATGCAGCGCGACCACCGCTGCCGTCAAGCGCCCGCGCAGCTGCCGATAACCGGGCCGCTGCTGGTGGATAACCGCCATGTATTCCATCCACCATAACACCAGATAGCCCGTGGCGAGCAACAGCAAAGCCCAAATCGCAGTGAGCAGCCCACACCAAAAGCCAAGCAGTACCAGCCACGCCAGCACCGCAACAATGTTCGATTGCTGCAGCGGCCCCGCTTGCTCGGCCTCGCCTTGCAGAGCCTGCCCCCACAGCGCCCCGCAAAGAAAGGACAGAATAATGGCGGAATAGCTGACAAAGGCCAACTCAGCGAGTAGCGCAATATTGCCCTCGGCAAACAGACTTAGCAGCCATGCGATTGCAAGAGGGAAAAGTCCTGCGTATCCCAGTGTATTCGCCAAAGCTTACTCCACTCTCTCGAAATAACCGTTTGAGTTAGGGTACGCATGAGCGGAAAATTAGCTCACTGGGGAGGAGGCATTTAGCTATTCGAGGGACAATTAGGTGAACGTGCAAGAACCTAACTCTCAGAACATGCCTTTAGCAACGCCTTACTCACTGCATCGCGATTAAAATAGCGGGCTCTTGCAAGCATTGGAACGAGTATAGCCACTCAGCTCTAGAATAAACCTGAGTGGCCGAGCATTAATCACCGGTACTCGGAAACGCAAACTGCGTCTTATCGATAATCCCACTGCTTGGCCAGCGTTGGGTGATGGTTTTGCGGCGGGTATAAAAGCGCACCGAGTCAGGGCCGTAGGCCGACAGGTCGCCAAATAGCGAGCTCTTCCAGCCGCCGAAGCTGTGGTAAGACACGGGTACCGGCAATGGCACATTAATCCCGACCATACCGATCTGTACCTGATCGGCGAAGTAGCGCGCCGCTTCACCGTCGCGGGTAAACAGGCAGCAGCCGTTGCCGTAGTAGTGCTGGTTAATCAGGTCCACCGCTTGGTGCAGGCTCTCGACTCGCACTACCACCAGTACCGGACCAAATATCTCATCTTGGTAGATGCTCATTGATGGGGTGACCCGATCAACCAAGCTGCCACCGATAAAGTAGCCATTTTCGAAGCCGGGCACACTATGCTCACGGCCGTCTACCACCAACTCGGCGCCGTCGTCAGCACCTGCTTGCAAGTATGCTGCTACCCGCTGTTTCGCTTGTTGGGTAATCAGCGGCCCCATCTCGCAGTCAGCGACCCGCCCTTCGCCGATTTTCAGCGCTTTCACCTGCGGAGTTAATGCGGCTATCAGCGCATCGGCGGTATCATCACCCACCGCCACAGCTACCGAGATCGCCATGCAGCGCTGGCCACAGCTTCCAAACGCGGCTCCCATTAGCGCGTTCGCGGCACCGGCTATATCGGCATCGGGCATCACCACCGCATGGTTCTTCGCGCCGCCCAAGGCCTGACAGCGTTTGCCTTGCTCGCTGGCCCGCTGGTAGATGGCCTTGGCAATTGCGGTGGAGCCCACAAAGCTCACCGCCTGCACATCGGGGGCATCAATCAGCTGCTCGACCACCGCCTGTCCGCCATGCACCACATTTAGCACCCCATTGGGCAGGCCGGCTTGGTGGGCCAACTCGACAATCCGCAGCACTGAGCTTGGGTCACGTTCAGAGGGTTTAAGGATAAAGCAGTTGCCACACATCAGTGCGCTGGGCCACATCCACAGCGGTACCATCGCGGGAAAGTTGAACGGGGTGATCCCCACCACCACACCCAAGGGCTGGAACTCGCTCCAAGAGTCGATGGCTGGCCCAACATTCTTGCTGTGCTCGCCTTTTAGCAGCTGAGGAATACCGCAGGCAAACTCGACGTTTTCAATGCCCCGCACCAGCTCGCCTTGCGCGTCGTTGAGCACCTTGCCGTGTTCTTGGGTGATTAACTGACACAGCTCATCACTATGCGCTTCCAGTAGCTGCTTAAAGCGATACATCACCTGCGCGCGCTTCGCGGGCGGGGTGTCTCGCCACTGCGGATAGGCCGCCTTGGCGCTGGCGATTGCACGCTCGACCGTGGCCGAGTCGGCAAAGCAGAGCTCCGCAGATTGCTCACCGGTGGCCGGGTTATAGACCTCAACCAAACTATCTGCGCTGTAGTCACTCTCGCCATTAATTAGATGGCCTACGGTTGTTAGCATTGACGGGCTCGCCATAGTTATTCCTCACTTAACTGTTAATCTTGTTACCGCTAGTCTTGATGCTGTTATTCCCGAAACAGCTAATCCTGTTGCGGCTAATCTTGTTGTTGCAGAGACTCGCCAAGAATATTCACCAAACGCTCTAGTTCGCTGTCGCTGGTGATAAAGGGCAGACCCAGCTGAATGGTATCGCCGCCGTAGCGCACATACAGCCCCTTATCCCAACAGCGCCGTGCCACTTCCACCGGACGAATGATCGGGTCGCCATCGCGCGCCGCCAAGGTCAAGCCGGCTGCCAGGCCGTAGTTACGAATATCCAGTAGCAGATCTGGGCCACGCAGGCTGTGTATTGCCTGCTCAAACTTTGGTGCCAGCTGGGCGGCTTGCTCAATCATCTGCTCTTGTTCGAGTACATCCAGGGTAGCCATCGCCGCTGCGCAGGCAACTGGGTGCCCGGAGTAGGTAAAGCCGTGGGGCAGCTCCACATTGTGCTCTGCGCCTGCTGCGTCCACGATGCTCTGGTAGATCTCGTCGCGAGCGATCACCGCGCCCATGGGGATCGCACCATTAGTAAGCTGTTTGGCCACATTGATCATATCCGGCACCACCCCAAAGGCCTCGGCCCCAAAGTAGCTGCCACAGCGACCGAAGGCGGTAATCACCTCATCGAAGATCAGCAGGATACGATGTTGATCGCAGATCTCGCGCAGCCGCTGCAGATACCCCTTGGGCGGAATAATCACCCCCGCCGAACCAGCAAAGGGCTCGACGATAACCGCTGCAATGTTTGACGCATCATGCAAAGCCACCAGCTCTAGCAGCTGATCAGCCAGCTCGACGCCTTGATCGGCCATGCCTTTGGTAAACAGCTTGTCTGCCTGCCAAGTATGCGGCAGGTGGTCAGCCTCTATCCCCTGCCCCCACAGCTTGCGGTTCGCGCCAATGCCACCAAAGCTGATGCCGCCCCAAGTCGCGCCGTGATAACCCTTGGCCCGGCCAATGATGCGGGTCTTGGTCGGCTCACCGCGCTGTCGCCAGTAAGCGCGAGCAATCTTGGTGGCGGTATCGGCCGCCTCGGAGCCAGAATTCACAAAGAACACCCGGTTAAGATCGTCCGGCGCCAACTGCGCCAAGCGTTCGGCCAGTTGAAACGCCAAGGGGTGACCGTATTGAAAGGCCGGTGCATAGTCTAACCGGCTGAGCTGGTGCGCAACCGCTTGCGCTATTTCAGGCCGATTATGGCCAGCGCCGGTGGTCCACAAGCCCGATAGACCATCAAAAATACGCCGGCCATGCTGATCGAGGTAATACGCACCTTCTGCACCACAGATAAGGCGTGGGTCGGCCTTATACTGACGATTCGCCGTGTAAGGCATCCAGTAGGCATTAAGCTGACTGGCGGTCAGCTGTTGGCTGTGACTGCTTTCTGCCTCATGCTCTGATGAGTGTTTATCTGATGGAGCGTGGTAGATGGATTGCAGTGTCATGGCTATCTCCAAGCGCTAACCGATTATCGTGTCACTTTATCCCTCCCTCTTTGTTCGATAAATTTAAACTTATCAATCTTTAGTTGCCATTATGTGAAACTTTAATAACACTATACAGGCACCCTGTTTATCCGCTCTCAGCCAGCTTTGGTGAGTCGCAGTGGAGACAGGCTTATCACGGAAGAATGCTCAACCAAGGGAGGGCGAAATGCGAGCGAGGCTGGGCCAGCTGAGTGATGCCGATGTACGGCTGCTGCGGGTGTTTATGGTGGTCGTCGAATGCGGTGGCCTGAGCGCAGCGGAGATGGAGCTCAATATCGGCCGATCTACCATTAGTCGCCACCTCAAAGATCTGGAAACTCGCTTAGGTCTGGTACTGTGTCGTCGCGGCCGGGCAGGCTTTAGCCTCACCTCTGAGGGGCAGGCCATCTATCAAAGTGCCCAACGGCTGCTCAAATCCATTGAGGACTTTCGCCACGAGATCAACGATCTGCATCGCAGCCTGCAGGGCCAGTTGGTCGTTGCGATGTTCGACAAGGTGGTCAGCAACCCACAAAGCCGGGTCCACCAAGCCATTGCTGACTACGCCGAGCTCGCCCCACAGGTGATGCTGGATATCCAGGTCGCGCCACTCAACGCCATCGAAAAAGGCGTGCTTGAAGGCCAATATCACTTAGGCATCGTGCCACCATTGCGCCGCTCCCCCAGCTTGCATTACACCCCACTGTTTGAGGAGGTGATGCACCTGTACTGCGCCCCCGGCAATCCCTTGTTCTCGATCGATAATCCTTCGCCAAAGCAAGTTCAAGCCCAGCCCTATGCGGGCTTGAGCTTTGCCAGTCCAAATATGGACACCGGTCAGCGCCTTGGGCTGCAAGCCAGCGCCTTATCCAGCGATCAGGAAGGCATCGCGACCTTGATTCGCTCTGGCCACTATGTGGGCTTCTTGCCCGACCACTATGCCCACGGCATGGTACAGCAGGGCTGGCTCAAAGCGATTTCAGCTAAAGCTTACAGTTACAATTGCCAATTCTGTGTAATTCACCGAAAATCCCCAAAACCCTCTCGCTTAGTGCAACACTTTTTGGATGCATTAAGGGAACACCATCAGGCAGCACAATGAATTCAACACCTAAAAACGAAACGGACTCGCAAGATAAACGCCGCCAAGCCCGCATTGAGACGGAAGAGCGAATTCTGCGCGCCGCGGAGTCCTCGTTTGCCCAAAGCGGCTTTCGAGGTACCACGATGGAGCAGATCGCCTCCGCCGCCGGCATGTCAAAGCAGAACATGATCTATTATTACCCCTCGAAAGAGGCCATCTATCATGCAGTTCTCAAGCATATTCTCGACCTATGGCTGGAGCATATGCAGTTCGAAGCCCGTGGCAACGAAACCCCGAAAGAGATTATCGAGTCTTACATCATGGGTAAGCTTGAGATGGCGCGCGACTACCCCGATGCTTCCAAGGTGTTCGCACTGGAGGTTATCGCTGGCGCACCGGTGCTAAAAGATGCCCTTCAAAACGAGCTCAAGCCGCTGTTTGACCGCGATATCGCGCTGGTTGAGAGCTGGATAGACGCCGGACAACTGCGCAAATTCGACCCGCGCCACTTCTTCTTCACCGTATGGGCCGCCTCGCAAACCTACGCCGATTTTGCCACTCAGGTAAGCCTGATGATGGGCAAACAGCAGCTCGAAGAGCAAGACTACCAAGACGCAGCCAGCTTCCTCGCGGGTATGGTACTTCGCGGCCTGGCCCCTGAGTAAGCAATGTCCAAGGCAAGACCTGTCGATTTACCAGCGCCTGATTTACCAGCGCTTGAGCACGCCCTTAAGCGCTGGCTAGCCACCCAACCAACTAGCGACCAAGCCCACGACGTTGGCCATATCGAGCGCGTGGTAGTGAGCTGTAAACAGCTGGCTAGCCAGGAACATGCCTCGCTCGAGGTGGTGGTGCCCGCCGCTTGGCTACACGATTGTATTAGCCTGCCGAAAAATCACCCGCAGCGGGCTCAGGCATCGAGCCTGGCGGCAGAGCGCGCGGCGCAAGTCCTACTAGAACTCGGCTACCCCAAGGCATTACTGCCAGAAGTTCAGCATGCCATTCGCGCCCATAGCTTCAGTGCAGACATTCCCTGCGAGTCGATTGAGGCCAAAATTCTGCAAGACGCCGATCGCTTAGACGCCCTCGGCGCTATCGGTATAGCGCGCTGCCTGCAAGTCAGCTGCGCACTACAACGGCCGCTCTATCACCCCATCGACCCACTGTGTGAGACGCGCCAACCCGACGATAGCCTGGCAGCCATAGATCATTTCCACACCAAGCTGTTTTCATTAAGCGAGAAGATGAACACGGCAGCCGGCAAGGCAGAGGCGGAACGGCGCACACAGTACATGCGGGAGTTCTTGCGTCAATTAGGCTCGGAGATAAATGCTGGAGAAGCGTGATAGCTCGCGCACTTACTCAACCACTGCAATGGGCACATCTGGATAGCGGGCGGTGATCGCCAAGTACTCACCGTTACTTTTGATGATAGCTAAACCGTGGTTAAAGGCTTGCAGCAGTGTTTGCGCTGATTCAATCTGCTTACCGATCAACAAGTGCACCGAAGCAGTCATCACAAAGTGCCGTGGCACTTGCAGCATTGCCCGCTCCTCGGCAGACAGCTGGGAATAGATAAGGGTTTGTGCGACCGAGTAGTCAATCAGTAAGGCATCAATACGCCCCACCAGCAGTTTCTTGAAGTTCTGCAGATCGGTGTTCACCAGCTCGATTTTATACTCGCCCTGCTCGCCTCGCAGCCAAAAGGCCTCGTTGTAGGTGTAGCCACGCACCGCGCCCACCACCTTGCCTGATAACTCATCTAAGTCGGTGTACTGCGGCTCACCTTTTAGGCTGATCAGTACGCTGCCACCGTAGACCAGAGGTTCGGAGTGCAAAAAGTAGAGCTTGCGTTGCTCCTTGTAGGCCCAATAGGAGCTGGCATGATAGACTCCCGCCTGGGTAGTCGCCAAAGCCCGCTGCCAAGGAAGATAGTCAAACTTGGCCTGATAGCCCGCGCGCAAAAACGCCGCTGCCACGATGGCATTTATCAAGCCGCCGTCATCGCGTAGCTGTGAGGTAAAGGGCTCGTGCTCCCCGGTGGCAATGCGTACAACTGGCAACCCGGTAGGCTCGGCGGTCGCCACCGATGCAAAAACACAGAAACTCAGCACAACAGGAGCAAGTAATGACCGCCAAGCAAAACGTCGCCTACAAGCGTTGGTAAACAGCAAAACAGCGTTGGTGGTGAGATGGGAGAGGATGACAATAACCTTATGTCTTTGCTCAAATTAACCTAAGCATAGTCCTCTCTAGAGCATGGTGAAACCCCAAGCACTCGCGTTAAAGCCTCAGTGCTGATCTGGGGTTGCCAGCACCATATAGTTCACAGCCAAAGAACGGCTTTCGCGCCAGCATCGGCTCAACAGGGAATAGCGCAGCCCGAGCCAGTGAGTGGCACTGAGCTGGTTGGCGAGCATCATCTGTTCGAGCTCGCTGGGGGTTACAAAAGAGCGCCACTGGTGGGTCCCTTTGGGTAGCCAACCAAGCACATACTCAGCACCGACTACAGCAATCAGGTACGACAGCCAACTGCGATTGAGTGTCGCCATCACCAACACCCCTTGTGGCTTTAGTAAGCCCGCGCAGCAATCCACCAGCGCTTGCTGGGCAACCACATGCTCAATCACCTCGGCGTTAATCACCACATCAAAGCGCAACTCACTGCCCAGCAGTGATTCCGCCAGCGCCTGACGATAGTCAATAGCCAGTCCCTGCTGCTGCGCCCGCGCCTTGGCAATCGAGATGCTGTTTGCGCTGGCATCCACCGCTACCACATCGGCGCCAAGTCGTGCCAATGGCTCACTGAGCAGGCCGCCGCCGCAGCCGATATCGAGGATTTGTAAACCCTCCAAGGGAGTGTCACCCGCATCAAGGGCAGCCTGCACCTTGTCGGGTGTATCTAGCACAAAGGGCAACGAGAAGTGCTGGCATACGCCACTGAGGATAGGCACCAGACGGGCACGGTTAAAACGATGGACATGCTTAAACGCCCCCTGTTCGTCCCACCAGAGTGAGGCGAGTTGCTCAAACTTCTCCAACTCCTGCTCAGAGCTGAACCCGCGGAAGGTTCCCACTAACTGATCGCGTCGCTGCACCTGTTTTCTCCAATAATTGCTTTTGGGATGTTACGAGGCAAACACTGCATTGGTTTTCTGAGCGAGTCACGTCACCGTATAAACGAGTGCCTAACTGCCTGCCAAATCTCAGATTTTGATATTTGTCAGCGTCAGCTTTACTTTGGCAGCGTATACTGCGCTCGCACAATAAAAACAGTCACACTGTGAGCGTTCCATGCTATTCAAATTGTTCTCCACCTTCTTTTATCTGGGCGCAATCACCTTTGGTGGTGGCTATGCCATGATGGCCCTGCTCGAGCATCAACTGGTCGAAAAGCACCGCTGGCTAAGCAGCGAAGAGCTGCTCGAGATTACCGCGATTGCCCAGATAACCCCCGGCACCATCGCCATTAATGCCGCCACTTTTGTCGGTCGTCGGGTGGCGGGCATCCCCGGTGCGATTGTGTCTTCCATCGCCATCGTACTGCCACCGCTGTTGATTGTTGGCACTCTGGCCAGCTACCTGCCGCAGTTCTTCGGCCAAGAGTGGCTACACAACGCCTTTATGGGCATGCGCTACGCGGTAGCAGCACTGATTGCCCACGCGGCAGTATCGATGCTGATGAAAGGGGTCACCTCCAAGCTAGGGCGCGCGCTGTTCCTGCTTGCGCTGGCGATTTTGATCTTCACCCCTATCCACCCGCTGCTGATGATTGTGCTGGGCGGCAGCACCGGCATCGCCCTACATGCGCTGGGTATCATTGGTAACAAGGCGGAGGCTTAGAGATGGTATTTGTTGAACTGTTTATCGCCTTCTTCCGCATTGGCCTGTTTAGCTTCGGCGGCGGTTTGGCGATGATCCCGATGTACCTCACCGAGGTGGAAAAGCACGGCTGGATGAGCCAGCAAGAGTTTATGAACATTGTGGCCCTATCGCAGATGACCCCCGGCCCGATTGCAGTGAACATGGCCAGCTATGTGGGCAGTGGCGCGGCGGGTTTTGCCGGAGCGGCTGTTGCTACCTTTGCATTGGCGCTGCCTTCAGTACTAGCAATCTTAGCGCTCACCAGCGTGCTTCACCGTATTCAGCACAATCCATGGAAAGAAGCCTTCTTCTTCGGGATTAAATCCGCCGCGATGGCGCTGATCTTCTACGCGGGGTGGCTGATTGCCAGCGATACTTTGGCGCTTAGCCTGCAAGAGAGCCAATGGTCGGCAGTCACTGGCGCGTTGATGGTGGCAGCAGTCTATGCGGCAAGGGTGTACCTGCCTAAGATTTCGCCGGTATTGCTGATTGTGATTGCGGCTTTTGTGGGTTACTGGGTGTTCTAAGCGCGGAACGCTTGAGCAACTTAACGGCAGCGTCGGCTGGCACTTTTGATAGCGCTCTCTTTCGCGCACAGCTACCTTGGCCCCGGCACTGAGTGACTCCCCTTAGAAGCGCTCGAACAGCCAATGATTGCTACACGTTCAGACACCAACAATCTACCTTTTGCAGATGGACGCTACCAGCCTAAGCACATCCAACAGATGGCGGCGTTTGACGTAGGCCTGCTAAAAGGCAAGGCATGGGAGCAGCAGGAACATATGGCCGCAGTGCATCGTTCCTGCCAGCTTAGCCAAGACGAAAAGCGAATATTGCTGACGCTCGATCCTATGTGACAGCGAGTACCAAGCTAGCCGAGCCTCATCTCCCCTAAACTAAGGCATAATATCGATGCCCAAACACTCGGCTAGCTCTTCCAAGTCGTCTCGAGCTTTAGCCAAGGCTTCTTGCATGGCATTGGCGTCGCCAGATTTGGCCGCCGCTTTTGCATCTTGCAGGTGCTTGTGTACCTCATTGTCTTTCTTGTGGCACTCCTTATGGCGGTCCTCCATCCTTGTCCATGTGCGCAGCACAAAGTTGTAACGGTTGAAAAAATCATTGATTAGCTCAATCAAGCGGTCGCGACGGCCCTTCTCTATCGCGTCTTTAACTAACTTCACCAGCTCAGTCAGTAGTCCCGGGTCAATAGCCATGGTGGCCTCCTGTTGTAGCAATATGTGAGTGATGCGCATGATTCCCTGCGACTCATCACACAGCCCGACCCGCGCCATATTACGTATCACTCGAGCGCTATCCTCATCAGCATCTCCCAAGGCATAGCGTGCAATGTGTGTTAGATAGTTCGGATCGTCTGTCATTTCTTCTCCAAACTCGCGCAACGCAATGATTGCGATGGAAAAACCGACTTAACCATAGTGGTGTGTGCAGCAATCTCTACTTTGCAAAACATATAAACCCAAGCGGTTGGCAAGCAACCTAACAAGCACGGCTGGCACAAAATGCAAGCGAGTCTAAAGCAGGTTGTCAGAACGTGGGTCGACTAACAAAAACTCATCCAATTCTCGCTGATGCGCGTACACTAGTTCTAGTCAGCAAGTGGAGGCAAGATGCTGGAAATCAAAGGATTAGCGAAGACCTACTCGGGTGGTGAGCAGGCCGTTCTCAATGAGCTGGCCTTTCAGCTGGCAGCCGGTGAAAGCGCGGCGCTGATGGGTGCCAGCGGTTCAGGCAAGAGCACCCTGCTCCACGTGATTGGCACCCTCGACAGCGCCGACGCCGGACAGGTGTTGTTCGAAGGTATCGACTTACAGCAGCAAAATGACGCGCAGCGCTGCCAGTTTCGTCGCCAGCAGTTGGGCTTTATCTTCCAGCAATACAACCTGTTGCCCACCCTCAATGTGCTCGACAATATCCTGTTTCCGCGCCGGCTGCTGGGCTTAAGCGATAAGCTATCAACGGTTAATGAACTGATCGATGCCTTAGACATAGCGCCCTTGCTCAAGCGCTGGCCCGAGCAGCTCTCTGGCGGGCAGCAGCAGCGGGTCGCCATCGCCCGGGCGCTAAGCCACCAGCCCAAGCTGTTGCTGGCCGACGAACCCACCGGCAACCTCGATGAGCAGCTTAGCCAGCAAGTGATGGGACTGCTTTCGGCTCAGGTTGAGCAGCAGGGCTGCGCGCTGCTGTTGGTAACCCATAGCCGTGAAGCAGCAGCCCACTGCCACCAACACTGGCGCTTACACAATGGTCAGGCCCAACTTTGCGAGCGCCTAGATGATGCCAGCTAGCGCCCTGCTGTGGACAGGTTTGGCGCTGTGGCGCCACTATCTTCGCCACCCTCTGCAGCTAATGCTTTTGCTAGTTGGGGCTTGCTCGGGGGTGGTGATGATCGTCGGCGTACAGCTGCTTAATCAGCAGGCCAAAGACAGCTACCAAGAGGGCGAGCAATTGCTCGGCCTGCAGCCAGCGGCCTACCTTCAAGCAGAATTTGGGCAAAGCCCGCTGCCCCAATCAGCCTATATCTGGCTACGCCGGCAAGGCTTCGACTCGCTGGTGCCGATACTGCAGGGTTCGCTGGCACTGGCCGACGGTCAGATTGTCACGCTGATCGGCAGCGACCCGCTATCCAGCTTTCACCATCAAAGCGCCAACGATGCCGCCCGCGATACTTCCAGAGGCAATCAGTTAGACATTGGTAGCTTTACCCTGCCGCCCTATCAGATTTTGGTCAGTCGTGAACGTGCCAAGCAGTTGGGTTGGCAAGATAATTCCGATGTTTACAGCGCTGATGGACGAAAGCTCGCCCAGTGGCAGGCGGCAGATGAACAGGCGCTCGGCCATCAACTATGGGTCGACATTGGCTACGCCCAGCAACTGCTCGGCCAACCTCAGCAGCTTAGCCAGATTGCGGTGCTTGATGATGAGCAAGCCGGACGCCTTAGCGAACTTCTGCCCGAGCTGAATCAGCGCTTCCTCTTCGGTGGCAAGTGGCAGCTTAGCTACCCCAGCTCGCCACTGGCGCTGGAGCAGATGGCCCAGCCACTGCACCTAAACCTGCGCGCATTGGGGCTGCTGTCTTGGCTGGTGGGCTGCTTTATCGTATTCAACGCCATCAGTTTTGCTCTGCAGGACCGCCGTCGCTTGCTGCATCAGCTGTTTCAAGCCGGGGTGACCCGTCAGCGCCTTGCCGCACTGCTAATCACAGAACAGGTGCTGCTGTGCGCGATGGTAATCATCTTATCGGCACCGCTGAGCTGGCTGCTGGCCGAACAACTGCTGCCAGCACTGGGGCGCTCACTCGCCCAGATCTACGCGATCAACATCGATTATCGCTTCGCCTGGCGCAGCGATATCGTACTGTACAGCGCCATCGCCAGTGGCTGCGCCTTTTTACTGGCAGCACTGTTCCCGCTGCGCAGCGCCATCAAACAGATTGCCCGTCGCCCAGCCGCCGAACTAGCCCCACTGCGCGGACAACGCCCTGAAGTATTCGCCGGTATAGCGCTGCTAGTGCTGTGCGTTGCGCTTGATTTGCTGGGACGATACACCGAGTGGGCGTTGCCACTTGGCTACCTGACACTGGCCTTGCTATTGCTGGGCAGTGGCTTGGTGGTACCCGCATTGTTGGTTGGCTTGCTCAAGCGTTTGCCGAGTCGACTAGCGTCGCGCCTACCGCTACAGCACTGGTCCTTGGGCGAGCTGGGCTGGCAGCTCAGTCGCAGCAAACTGGCATTGCTGGCACTGGTATTGGCATTAACCGCCAATGTCGGCCTTAACACCATGGTGGGCAGCTTTCGCCAAGCAGTGAGCGCTTGGCTCGACCAACGCTTAGTGGCCGATATTTACCTGCGCCCGGAGCAGGCCCAGCCTCCATGGCTAAGCAAACTACAGCAGCAAGATGTCACCTTGATTAGCCGGCGCAGCGTTTCGCTCGACTTTGGCTTACAGGGGCTGGAGGTGGTCGCACTGGACCGCCACCCGCGCTTACAGGACTCGATTTTAGATACGCCCTTAAGTGAGCAGCAGCGCCAACTGCTGGAGAGCGGCCAAGGCCTGCTGATCAACCAACGGTTGCAACTGTTAGCTGGCGTGGCGGTTGGCGACAACCTGAGCGTAGATGGCAAACACTATCAAGTGCTGGCGGTCTACGCAGACTACGGCAATCCACGTTTTCAGGTGTTCCTCGATATCGAGGTATTTGCCCAGCGTTGGCCGGGCGCCCGCGATGAGGGCATCGCACTCATGCTAGACGAGCCCAGTGAGCGGGCCGATTGGCTGCGTCGCTTGGTCGATGAGTACGGTCTATCGCCCACCCAGATCATCGACCAGCAACAGATCCGCAGTATCGCCCTTAAGGTGTTCGAGCAAACCTTTGTGGCCACCAGCGCACTAAACCTGCTTACCTTGTTGATTGCCGCCTTGGGGCTGGCCTGCAATCTGCTGTTATTGGCTCAGCGACGCCGTTATGGCCTGGCATTGCTGCATTCGATGGGCGTGCAGCAGTCTAGCTTAAAGCGGGTCAACTTGGCCCATTGGGGGCTACTCGGGGCGGTGAGCTGCCTGTTGGCGCTACCGCTAGGTATTGGCCTGGCCTGGCTGTTGATTAAGCGTCTCAACGTCTATGGCTTTGGCTGGGACTATCCACTGGTGTTGGCCAGCAGTAACTACCTGCAGATGGTGCTCCTCAGCGCCGCAGTATGCGTACTGTGCGCCTGGCTGGCACAAAAGCGCATTCATTGGCAGAACCTGCCCAATGAGCTAGGGAGTGGCAATTGAGACAAGCAATGTATACAAGTCGCCGGCTATGGATCGCCGCTCTCCTCGTGGCTTTAGGGTTATTGCTGGTGTTTGCGTGGCTACCCCGTGGCGATGACAGTGCTCCGCCTACCCTGCAGTCTCAGCCTCAGTCACACGAACAGCCGTCGCGCAGCCGCGATGCCAGCCTGCTTTCTGCCAATTCGCAAGGTTATGCCCAAGCAAAGCCGGGAACCACGCTGGAGTTCCCCCGCGACCATGGCGAGCATCCAGCTTATCGCATCGAATGGTGGTACTTAACCGGTAATCTGGAAGATGACCAAGGACAGCGCTACGGCGTGCAATACACCCTGTTTCGTTTGGCCTTGGCCGAGCCCGATGAAAATGGCCAGCTCAGCTGTGAAGACTGGCGCTGCGGCCAGATGTATATGGCCCATGCCGCGCTAGGCTCAGCCGATACCCACCGCTTTGCAGAGAAATTCAGCCGCGGCGGCGTCGGCCTGGTCGATGTGCAAAGTCAACCGTTTAGCGCCTCCATCGAACACTGGCGCTTTGCCAGTGAAGGCGAGGAGTTACTGCCGATTCAACTTCACGTCAGCGAAGCTGATTTTAGCTACAACCTGACAGTGAGCGGCGATGCGCGGCCGGTACTGCACGGCGACGGCGGGTTCAGTCAAAAACACCCCAGCCAAACCGTCGGCTCTTACTACTACAGTCTGCCCCACCTTACACTGGAAGGCGAGATCGACTTGGGCGAGGGGCGAATAACGGTGAGCGGCGAGGCCTGGATCGACCGCGAATGGAGCTCGCAATACCTTAGCGATGAGCAACTTGGTTGGGACTGGCTGTCTCTTCATTTAACAGAAGGCCGAGCGCTAATGGCCTTTCGCTTACGCCAACGCGATGGCAATCACTACGTCTATGGCTCGCTGATTGATGCCAGCGGTAATGTCACTGCGCTCGATGGTGAACAGCTGATAATGCGACCTCTAGAGACGAGTGAGGTACTGCGAAATTTTCAAACGAAGTACTCTGCGCTAGCCAGCCACTTTACAACAGTGCCCACTCGATGGGCCTTAAGTCTGCCACAGCACCAATTAGAGCTGACTGTAGAAGCGCTTAACCCGCAACAGTGGATGGATACCCAGTTCCCCTATTGGGAAGGCGCCGTCTATTGTCAGCCCCAAAGCCAGTGTCGCGGCTACCTGGAAATGACCGGATACTAGGCACTAACTGGCAGCAAAGCAGGACTGCATTCTTCGAGCTCGCTCACACTATAAGGCAACCTATCAACTGGAGATTCATGCTAAATACGGTAACGTTAGCAGGCTCACCAGGCGCAAAGTTCGTAAAACCTAAACCAATTTCAACAATGGCTAGTCGGGCCAGAGTTACTTAAGTTTTAGACAAAATGGGAGCGCACCCACTAACGCGCTCATCAACAATGAAATCTAAACAAGAGAGAGCCAATGAGTTTTCCAGAACAGTTTATTTGGGGCGCAGCCGCCGCCAGTTATCAGATTGAGGGGAATACCCAAGGCGTCGACGGATGTGGCGACTCGGTGTGGGATATGTGTTGTCGTCGCGACGGCTTCGTAAAAGGCGGTGACACCGGCTTTGTCGCCTGCGATCACTACAACCGCTTTGAAGAAGATGTCGCCATCATGAAGAAGATGGGCCTCAAGGCTTACCGCTTCAGCATTATGTGGCCACGGGTGATGCCCAATGGCACTGGCGAGGTGAACGAAGCCGGCCTTGCTTTCTACGACAAGCTGATCGATACCTTGTTGGCTAACGATATCGAACCATGGATTACCCTATTCCACTGGGACTACCCCACTGCCCTGTTCCACCGTGGCGGCTGGCTGAATGATGAGTCCAGCGATTGGTTCGCTGACTATGTGCGTATCGTTGTTGAGCGCTACTCCGACCGAGTTAAGAACTGGTTTACCCTGAATGAGCCTCAGTGCTTTATTGGTTTGGGCCATCAAGACGGCAACCATGCACCGGGTTTGCAACTGGCCCATGGCGAGATCAATCGCGCCTGGCATAACACCATGCTGGCCCACGGCAAAGCTGTAAGCATCTTGCGCAACGAAGCCAAACTGCCTGCTAAGGTAGGGGCTGCACCTTGCTTCCGCACCTATGTACCCGCATCAGATAAGCCAGAGGACATTGAAGCAGCGCGCCAAGCCACCTTTGCGGTAAGCGAGAAACACATGTTCCAAGCAAGCTGGTTTATGGACCCGATTACCAAGGGTGAGTACCCCGCTGATGGCATGGCGCTATATGGCGATGATGCGCCAGTAGTAAGTCCCGGTGACATGGCGCTTATCTGCCAAGAGCTGGATTTTGTCGGTTACAACGTGTACGAGTCTGCAACCGTTCGCGCCGGTGAAGATGGCAAGCCCGAGTTGGTAGACTACCCCAATGACTACCCTCGCACCCACTTCGACTGGCCGGTCACGCCGGAGTCTCTGCGCTGGGGCAGCCAGTTCCTGTACGAGCGTTACGGCAAGCCTATCATCGTGACCGAGAACGGCCTGAGCACTAACGATTGGGTGGGCGTAGACGGCAAAGTGAACGACTATGGTCGCATCGACTTCCTGACCCGCTACCTGCGTGGTCTGCATCAGAGTATTGAGTCAGGCACCGAAGTACTGGGGTACTTCCAGTGGTCGATTATGGACAACTTCGAGTGGGCAGCAGGCTACAGCCAGCGCTTTGGCTTGGTGCATATCGACTATGCCACGCAGAAACGGACCATGAAGCAGTCAGCATACTGGTACGGCGAGCAGATTGCCTCTAACGGAGCTCAACTGATTGGTAAAGAAGCACGAGAGTACTGGCCAGAAGTGGAGAGCTACGGCAGCAATATCGGCCGATAAGCGCTCATAAACAACAAAGCCCCAATAATTGGGGCTTTCACGTCAAAGAATGGCTACTTGGCTTCTAAAGCTAGGTAGCTTTTTTATTCCATCTCAATTTACTTAATGTTCAGATTTTGCCTCTCCTCCTTGAACGTAAAACGAGTCTGTGTTGAAAGCAACAACTCCAGAGGTGGTTGTGCCTGTAGATCCGGTCGCAGCGGTGATAGGAAAGGCTTCCAAAGAACGTTAATCTATGTGGGGGAACAGGAAGTAATCACAGGACCCAATGGTACCGGCAAGATCAACGAGGAAGGGTTTCACTGTACCCGAACAAGAGCAACACTTCTCGGTGAGAGATATCGCATTTATGGTATGGAACCACATCGCAATAAGTAAACCTACGGTTAGTGAAGCTTGTTGAGAGATGTTCGTAGTAGAGAGGGGGGAGGAAGTGCTTTACAAAACTAGCGTTAAAAACAGCCTATTTATTATGGGATTGTACTTGTTTGTTGGTGGTCATTTGGCATGGGGAATGATACAGATGCAGGACTGGGAGACTGTAATTTATTCTGTGTAAGTGGCTGTTTATCATTGTAATATACGGTCACCAAACCGAATCATAAATTGACTCATTGCTGGTTTCCAGTCCCTTATCGGCATGGTCCATTTCTTTGAGATCTGGTGCAGTGCCAGATAAATAATCTTCAACACAGAATCGTCAGTCGGGAATGACCGGCGGGTCTTCGTAATTTTCCGCAGCGATGCGTTAAGAGACTCGATGGCATTGGTCGTATAAATCACCTTTCGGATGGCTGGCGGGTAATCAAAGAACACGCTCAGGCGCTCCCAGTTGTTTCGCCAGGACTGGCTGATAGTGGGATGCTCACTATCCCATTTATCAGCAAATACATTAAGGGCCTGCTCAGCTTCAGCAAGCGTTGCTGCGCCGTAGATACGCTTCAGATCAGCTGCAACGACTTTGCGCTGTTTCCAGTTTACATAGCGCAGCGAGTGGCGCACCTGATGGACAATGCACAGCTGAACCTGAGTCTGCGGATAAACGGCTTCAATCGCTTCAGGAAAGCCTTTAAGGCCGTCACAGCAGGCGATGAAGATGTCCTGAACGCCCCGGTTCTTAAGTTCGGTCATCACGGCCAGCCAGAACTTTGCGCCTTCAGTCTGTGCCATCCAGAGACCGAGGAGTTCCTTTTCACCGTCGGTGTTGATACCCAGCGCCAGATAAACGGACTTGTTCTGAACCGCCCCTGATTCCCGACTGCGGACGACCAGGCAGTCCAGGTAAACAATCGGGTACAGCTCATCCAGAGGGCGCTGCTGCCATGCTTTGACCTCATCCATGACTGCGTTGGTCACCTGCGAGATGAACGAGGGAGAGACCTCAACACCGTAAGCCTCTTCAAAGTGGGCCTGAATGTCGCGGGTAGTCATTCCTCTGGCGTAGAGCGAAATAATGCGGTCATCGAAGCCATTAAGCTGCTTCTCGCCCTTTTTTACCAGCTTGGGTTCAAAGGTGCCGTTGCGGTCACGCGGGACTTCCAGTTCAAGTTCACCATCGGTACTGCGAACGGTTTTGCGGGTTTTACCATTGCGGGAGTTGCCGGTATTGCGGCCTGAAGGCTCGTTCTTCGAGTAGCCGAGATGCATCTCCATCTCGGCTTCCAGAGCTCGTTCAGCGACCTTCTTTGTGAGTTGCTTCAGCAAGCCTGCTTCACCAAGAATGTCTCCAGGAGAGTTGCAGCCTTCGAGCAGCTGATCGATGATGTTGTCTGAGATTGGCATTCATTAATCCTTTCAATAGGTTAATCAGAATGCCACTTACACAGATCTTTTTACACTCTCGCCTTATCTATTGTGATTCTTTTGTCGTTATATTTTCGAGTCTCTTTTTTGAAAGGGCTCTTGCTGACATGGTCAGGACTCCTTTCAATAATGTTACTTGGTAGAGTAATTCAATGGTTCTATGACCATCGGGCTGGCATTTATAGCGAACTGGGGTTTGGTTTTTATCACAATTTCTTAGTGTTGGTCTGTGCGGTTTTGATTTTTTGGGCTTCGCAACGTTTTATTGTAAAAACCTAGCTGAGTTGTTCCTTCTAAATATGCTGAAAGCTCAGCCCCATGAGTTGTTTAGCATTTCTATGGTGTGCCAGCAGCTACGCGGTTGATAAGCCATATAAATCGACAGGATAAAAAAGGGCTACCCATACTTTCTCATGAGCAGCCACAGTTTCACTTTATTGCTCGACCTTTTGGGCTTTTTATCGCAACCAGAGCTTAAGAAAACTTAGCGTCTTTTAGCTTTTTAGCGAGCTGGCGGCGCTCAGCAGAGAGTTCAGCATTCTTGATGGTGTATTCATCGACACGATCTTCGTAATCACCACGCATGTTCTCGATGATGATTTTGACTTCTTCGACGCTCATGTCTGATTGGATGTAGTTGTTCAGGTTATCGAGCAGCTCTACCCGCTTGCTGTTGTCGCGGATTTTCTTCTCAATATCGGTCATTTCCCGTTTCAGTTTGTTGCGGCGACGGCTCATCGATACCAGCTCTAATACGCGTGCAACCTGCTCTGCATTCTTCTTATCCATCACGTTTCCTCGGTGACAACTCTCGAACCGGTGGGAAGGCGCAAGCCCACCACCAAATAATTACTCGAAAGAGTATATCAAGCGCTGACCAAGAGAAAACAAGCAAACTGTATCAGCGGGGTTACATAACGCTGGAGCGCTGACCGTTACTTTTTACGTCAGGGTGAGAGCGTGAATGGTTACTTTTCACTCTATTTCTCTGAGAACCCTGCTGATAGCACCTGTTCAAGGTAAGTTGTGTTCATTGCCGCA
>NZ_AUBZ01000048.1 GCF_000429505.1 Aliagarivorans taiwanensis DSM 22990
GTCTTCAGGATTTTCCTGGCAAGTTGGTGCTTTTCCAGTAGGTGGCGGAAGTTCATGATAGTGGTGCGGTCTGGGATAGCGCTGTCTAAAGAAAGCTGAGCAAATAAGCGCATTGAGGCGATTTCATACAGGGCATCTTCCATTGCGCCATCACTGAGTGTGTACCACTGCTGCATGCAGTGGATACGCAACATGGTTTCTAGAGGGTAAGGGCGGCGGCCATTACCTGCTTTAGGGTAGACAGGCTCAATCACCTCGGTAAGCCGAACCCAAGGCAGCAGGTCATTCATTCGGGAAAGAAACTTCTCTTTACGAGTTTGTCGGCGCTTCGAAGAAAACTCACTATCGGCGAAGGTTAACTGGTGAGTCATGGATGCACGTCCTTGTTGATATCCTTATGCCTATGATCTCACATCAGGGACTTAATCGCACCTTCCCAAGCACTACTCAGCCTTTAATATTGAGGGCGTCATTATCAATCAAATGCGCGGCCTAAGCGTTAAAGGCAAAGCCACCTTGGGTTATGCATGGAGCAAGAATGCTGCTGGAAAGGCCATAGGGATTGAAGCAAACGCCGGTGCTTCTTTGGTGCTGAGTACGTGTTTAAGGGCAACTTTGACTGGGTTATTACGCCTACCGAGCTCGGAGTGCGCATCGAAGTCAACCAAGTTGTCGATACCAGTAAAGGGGCGAACTACAGCCTGGATGCCTTAATCAAAATCAGCGGGGTCGACCAAGCCGCGAAGGCCTATCTCGAACCCGCCTTAAGCGAGCTGTCAGGGGCCGCAGAGCAGCTGAAAAACCTGCTCGACAAGTACAGCTCGCCGAGCAGCTGGCTGACAGTGCAACTCTCAGAGCACTTGGCTGAGCTTGCCGATGAGAACCCAAGCCTACTGCTGTCGGTGGCGCAAAATCTGGCCATTGGCAGTGGCGATGGCATAGAGAGCTCAATCAAAGACTACGTCGAGGCCAAACTTCTGGAGGTGCTGGATTCCAAACACCTGGCATGGATAAGCGCAGATGAGGCTGAAGCAAAAGGCCTAGCTAGCAGCCTGCTGGCTTCGGTCGGCCTGAGTGAAGCCGTGATTAAAACGCTCAAACTGGATAAGCACTTGGCCAAGCAAATCGTTAAGGCCAACGCCAAGCTTAACGAAGAGATTGAAGACCTCTCGGGCGATGCAGGCGCTGGTGCGAACGAAGAACTCGCCCGGGTACTGCAGCAAATAGAAGGTGCCAAGGCCAAATTAGATGCGGCTGGCGAAGATATCACCGCCACCCTTAGCGAGCTTGTAAGCGAGTGGCTAACCCTCTACGACCAAGCCGCTAGCAAATTCAATGCAACGCTTAAAAAGCTTGCCGCAGTGGAGATTGGCCTGTCTCTCTATGGCGCCCAGTCACGCAAGCGCAAACGCGGCGCGATGCTCAGCCTTGAGTTAGTGCAGACCAACCACGCTAAGGTTAAGCGCTTCTACACCGACCTACTACTTGGCAAACCCATTGATATCGAAGAACTGCGAGATGGCGAGCTAAGCCCCTATGTGGCCAATCTATCAGGCTGGTTCGAGGAGACCTACACATCGCAAAGTACATTGGGACTGGGCTTGAACCTGGGCGACGACTTCAAGTTTGCCCAGCAACGAACCTTGGCCAATATCGCCAACGCCAAGGTAGATAGCAATGGCTTACTGCAAGCCGCTAGCAGCAATGTAACCCTCACTGATTGCTCGACTACCCTGCAAGAGACCCGAAAAACCGAGTTCCTTGGCGCCTTTGATGTATTTGCTGCCATCAAACTCGGGGCGAAACCGAACATCGCCGTGGAGATCAAGTTTGAAGACGGCAAAGTGATGAGCAGCAAAGAGTTGCATCAGTTCTTGGCACCACTCAACGATAACAAGCTGATCGACGTGGTGAACCTCTCCGCTGTAGAGAACAAGTTCGCCGAGGTATTAGCCTCCGGACAAGCAAAACGCTCGCGCATCGAGTGCAGCGTAAACCTCTCCAAGCAAGAGATTGACACCACCATCGCAACCAGTCCTACAAGGGTATGCGAGCTCACCCTTCAACTGCTTTACCGCATGTGCCTGCGAGAGGATGAAATCAAGACGATTCAAGAGAACAGCAACACCGCCGATTCCATCGCCGTGCAGCTAAGGACCTTTGCAGACAAAGGGCTGTCGCAATATAGTCCGGTTGGGAGAATGTACTCAGACTTACCCTTAAAGGTCACCCGAATGCTGCGGCATGCCGAAGCACTATCTAAGGTGCCAGCCTGTTATCAGCAAATGGTGAGCGAGGTAAAAACGCTCAGCTATAGCGACCCCAACCGCTACATCGATATCATCAACGGCTATAACGATGAGATCATTCAAGCGTTGAAGTACTTTGTGGATGCCCGAGGCGCACTATCCGGCCTCGTCACAGAAGCGCTGCCTAAATCTACTCAGATCTTACTGATCGTGATTGCGACTCTCATCCAGCGCGACGAGCCTATTCTCACCACCAGCATCTCTTACGATGTGGGCGGTGAAACGATACTGCTGTAAGTAACAAAGGCGCGTGCCATAGCATGATCCCAACATGCGCTGGCATGCCCCGCCCACCATGCCGTCATCTCCACACAGCATTTGACTCCCAGCCAGATCTCACTAAGATCCTTCCCTTCATTTTTAAGCAGCCGTGCCCCAAATGCCTCAATCAGCAACAACTCACCTGGCGATGCCGCTACTCAACTCCGCCATTCACCCGGATGTGGCGAAGGACAAAGGGCGTTGCTTCACCCGCTATGCCACCCGCGCCATCGTGCTGCGCGGCGAGCAGATCCTGTTGCTGTATACCGCGCGCTACGACGATTACACGCTACCCGGCGGCGGCGTTGATGAGGGTGAAGCGATAGAAGCGAGCCTAGAGCGAGAGCTCAAAGAAGAGACCGGCGCGAGCGGTGTGCGCAACATCGTACCGCTTGGGATCTACGAGGAGTTGCGCCCGTGGTACAAGGGCGATTTTGATAGCGTGCAGATGCGCTCGTACTGCTTCTACTGCGATATCGACGAGCAGCTCGGCGACACCCAGTTGGAAGACTACGAACTGAGCAACGGCATGCGCCCGGTTTGGCTAAGTCTCGATGAGGCGATTGCCCACAATCGGCGAACCCTGGCCGAAAGCCCTAAAGCCGGCCTGTCGGTGCAGCGTGAGCTGTTCTTATTAGAGCTAGTGCGCGAACGCTTAAGCACCGCAGCATAAAAGCTGCAGTGCTCAACACTCGCTTCAAGATTCGCCTCAACGCGGGGCGATATACCTAAGCAACTACTCCAACGAATAGACCTTTAGGCCAAAAGCAGGCAATGCGGCGCTAAGCTGCAACTCGGCGGCATCGATACCGAGTCGCTCGCCAGTTAGCAGATCGCGCGCAAACTCAGGCTGACTACTTGCGATGGCAGATCCTGCCAAACTCAGCTGCACCTCCTGCGGCTGCTCGTCGAGGTTCGCTACCACCAGCAAACGCTGCTCAGCATTGTGCCGTACAAAGGCCACGGTTTTGGCCTTGTGCTCCCCAGAAGTTTTTAGTAGCTCAAACTCGCCCGTAGCCAGTGCCGGATGTTGATTGCGCAGCGCAATCATCTGCCGGTAGTGGCTAAGCATCGATTGCGGGTCATCCACTTGCTGAGCAACATTTACCTGCGGGTAGTCGGGGTTAATATTGCGCCACGGCTTGGCCGTCGTAAAACCTGCATTATCGCTGTCGTCCCAATGCATCGGGATTCGCGAAACCGCATCCTCCCATGGCACTAGTGAGCGGTCGATAGCGGTCATACCAATCTCTTCGCCGTAGTAAACGAAGGGGATCCCCGGGCCAGTTAGCATCAGGCTAGCGGCGAGTTTAGCTTTCTCATGATTGCCGCGCATGGCGGTCACCGCGCGCTCGCCAGCAAAGGGGTCGTGGTTGGACAACAAAGTGGCATAATTGGCACCGGCGACAGCGCTATCGGCACGTTTTAAAAAGCCATGCACTCCGCGTTTACTGCCGTTTTTCACCCCCGACATCAGCATCTGCGAGCACTTAAAGCAAAACACTGAGTGGAACTCATCGCTGCCATCTCCGAGGTAGTCGTCATCGGAAAACGGTGCCTCGGCAACGATAAACGCGTTCGGGTAATGATCGATAAGCTCGCGGAACTCTTGGTAGACAGCATGATTCTCGGGTTGGTTCTCCTGAGCCCCATCGCCGTTCTCAATCAAGTGGCTAGCAGCATCGACCCGAAAGCCATCTACCCCCATATTTAGCCAGTACTTAGCGCTGTCTTTCATGTAGGCGATCACTTCAGGATTGCGGTAGTTCCAGTCAGGTAAGAAGTCGAAAAACAGGCCGTAGTAGTAACCGCCATGGGTTCTGTGCCACACCTTCGCCGCAGGATCCCATGGCCGGCCCCAGCCCAAATCTCTGTCAGACCAGATAAACCAATCC
Source organism: Aliagarivorans taiwanensis DSM 22990 (assembly GCF_000429505.1). Classification (GTDB taxonomy): domain Bacteria; phylum Pseudomonadota; class Gammaproteobacteria; order Enterobacterales; family Celerinatantimonadaceae; genus Aliagarivorans; species Aliagarivorans taiwanensis. Next base: position 4,466 of record NZ_AUBZ01000048.1, read on the forward strand.
CGGTACTGACTATCACGATTGCGCAGCGCATCTTGGAAGATCGGATTGGCGTTGCTGGTATGATTCACCACCCAATCGATAATCACTCCCATCCCGCGCTGATGTGCCTCATCGATAAGCTGCTGGAAATCCTCCAAGCTGCCGTAGTCTTGCTCTATCTGGCGCAGGTCTTTGACATCGTAGCCATTGGCGTTGAACTCACTCTCGGTGACCGGCATCAACCACAAGCCAGTGACGCCTAACTCTTCGAGATAATCCAGCTTGGCGATAAGCCCCTGTAAATCCCCGTGCCCATCGCCGCTGGAGTCGCTATAGGCGCGCACGAATACTTCGTAGAACACCGCCTGCTCCCACCACTGCGCGGGCAGTTGGCTGGCGGGCGGGGCAATCTCGATGCTCTCCAATTGGAGAGTGCTCTCAATAGTGGAACTAGCCGCATTATCTCTCACCTGCTCTTGAACGCTGACTTGCTCTTGAGCGCTGTCAGGCGTAGTCGAGGAGCAGGCAACAAGTGAGGTAGCCATTAACAGGCTGATTATTTTTGTCTTCACTTTACCTTTCCTTAGTGTTGTTTTCCTTTCCCAATTGCCATTTAAATCAATTAGATAAGACGAAACAACCAAGGTAGTGACAAACACATCATAACTGTGAGGTCACAACGTACAGACAAGCGGTAACACCCAAGGCAGAAGCAGCCTTCCCCCGTACCATCTGACCAGCCACCACAGACACCCGTCAGCTGTATCGTATCGGCTACATACCTTATGCCAGCGGGCCAAAGGCGATTAACTATACTTAGCGCTTATTGTTTCTCAGGTAAGCCCAACCTTGACCACCTTAGGTTCGCTGCCAGAGCAGCTATTGTGCGGTGGGTGGCAAAGCAGGATAAGAGTTAGTCAGTGAAGTTCCCGAATGCTCGAATCGAAGATTACTACAGGCAGTGTGAGGCCCTGCTCAGCTTCGGCAACCTGTCGTGGTGGATCATCGACCTGCAAGACAACCCCGATGTGTTCTATTGCAACCCCACCATGTGCCGCACCTTTCGCCTCGACCCTACATTAACCCAACATTCGGTGAGCCTTACCTGTCCCATCGCTGGCGACTTCAACAAATACATCGCCATGAAAGATAGCGCCGAAGCCCAACGCGTGTTTGCCGAGTACCAAGCGCTTATCGACAACACTCATGATGAGTACTGCAATCGCTTCCCCTATTTCGATGAAGCGCTAAGTAAAGTGTTGTACTTTTCCAGCCGAGCCCGGGCCGTGGCGCGCGATGCAGATGGCAAGGCAACGCTACTGTTTGGCATGATAGAGCCGGAAACCGTCACCGAAGAGCTCTACCATCTCGCCTCCATCGACTGCCTCACCAAACTTAAGAATCGCCGGGAGTTCGACAGCCAACTGCAATTTATGATTGAGCTAGCCAAACGCGAGGCTCACTATGTTTCGCTGATTCTCTGCGATATCGACCATTTCAAGCTGTACAACGACACCATGGGCCATTACGCCGGCGATCAATGCCTGAAACAGGTCGCCAGTACCTTGTCCCAATGCTGCAGCCGGGGCATCGATACAGTATGTCGCTACGGCGGCGAAGAGTTCGCAGTCATCACCTTTGGCAAGGCTGATCAAACCGCCGCACTGGCAGAGCAGCTACGCGAAAAACTGATGGGGCTGAAGCTGCCCCATGCCGCCACCGACTTGGGCATCGTAACCCTCAGCGTGGGCTATGTGTCGGTGATCCCCAAACACATCACCACCGCCAAGGCGTTGATCGAAACCGCCGATCGCTGCCTCTACCAAGCTAAGGCCAGAGGGCGCAACCAGAGCGTTGGCTGCCTTTGCCAAGATGCCGAGCTTAAAGACTGCGAGCAACTCCCCAAACGACCTGCCGACTAGGCTTAGCAGCGTTTCAGTATGTGGGCTATGTGCGCGCCAACTACGCCCTATGGACCGAAACGTATTGATGCGCCCCTCGCAAAAACACCAGCAAAAGTTGAGCGAAGCCACACCCGGTTGCTAAGCTGCGACGGTCAGCCTTTCTGGCATTGCTCAAGAGTTGTTCCTGCCATGCATAAAAAGTCCACCATCTACGATGTCGCCACCCATGCTGGGGTTTCTCCCGCCACGGTATCGCGTTATCTCAACCGCACCTCGTTTATCAGCAAAGACAAGGTCGATAAGATAGAAAAGGCGATCTTCGAGCTGGGTTTTCGTAGTCGCAAACGCAAAAACCAGCCGACCACCAAGCGCAATATGCTGATTGGCGTGGTGGCGCCGTCTTACGACACCACTTGGGTGAGCGCGATACTCGATGGCATGACCGGGCGAATGCACAGCCATAGCTACGACTTGATGGTGGAAACGACCCAATACAAGGTCGAGCGAGAGCGCCTGGAGCTGCAAGACTTTGCCCAACGCGGAGTAGACGGCTTGATCGTGCTGGGCGGTTATCTCTCCTCCAAAGAGGTCAAACAGATCTGCGGCAACATCCCAGTGTTGTTTATGTCGCGCGATGGTGAGTCCGGCGATATCCCGGTGCTCAATATCGACAACGAGTTAGGCGGCTACCTGGCGACTACCCACCTTATCCAGAAAGGCCATCGCCGTATCGCTCATATCCATGGCCCGCAGCGCTCGCTGGATGCCCGGCAGCGATTCGAAGGCTATCGGCGCGCCTTAAAAGCCGCCGGCATTCCCTATGATTCTTCGCTGGTGGGCGATGGCAACTACGACCAATACGGCGGCTTTTGGCAAGCTCAGGCGCTGAAAAAGAAACACGCCGATATTACCGCCATCTTTGCTGCCAACGACTTATGTGCCTTCGGCGCCATGCAGGCCTTACACCAAATGGGGCTTAACGTACCGGGTGACATCTCAGTCGTAGGCTTCGATGACGTAGAGATGTCGGACTACTTTATCCCGCGCTTGACCACCATCCGCCAGCCATTTATCGAGCTAGGGGGAATTGCCATCAACTATATCTTGGATGTGATCAACGGCCACCAGACCGATTACGAACTGCCTGCGGTGACGATTGTCGAGCGAGACAGCTGCCGACCAGAAGGAAAAGTTTCATGGAAAGGCGACGAATATAGGTCGCCTATTAAAAAACAACGACCAAATGTTTCATAGCGACATGCGAAACTGCGGGAGCTTTCTGAGTTTCCGCTTTTACTAAGCTTATCCCCCTATTCCCTGCGGCTAAGCTCACAAAACCCCGCCTTCCCCATCGTTAGTATCCGGCTTGAACACAGAACAAAGTGCTAACTGCGCTTGCAAAAATAATCCTAATCTCTGTTTGCTAAGGAATGATAACGATGAAACGCTCCCTGCTACTTGCCGCAGCTGTTTCAGCTGCCATGACCCTACCCGCCACGGCGGACACCAACGATGTGCCCAACCTACGTATCCTCGGTGAGTTCTCCACCGGCTGGGTGCGCAACTTCAACCCGTGGATTGGCGGTCGCCACAACTTCTCCTACGAGACCCTGTTCGCCTTTGACCTGCTAGACGATGCCAAGGTACATCCGTGGCTGGGCACCGAGTACTCGCTCAGCGACGACCTGAAAGTGCTGACCGTTAAACTGCGTGAAGGCGTTAAGTGGTCCGACGGCGAACCCTTCAGCGCCGACGACGTGGTATTCACCTTTGAATACCCACGCAACCACCCAGAGATCGACAACGGCGGCCTGACATCCAAAGTGGCCAAGATCGAGAAGATTGACGATCTAACAGTAAAAATCCACCTGCACGAAGCCAATGCCTTTGCCGCTCAAGATATTATTGGCGAGTCCACCCGCATTGTGCCGAAGCACATCTGGGAGCATATCGACAACCCCGCGGGCGAGGTCAACGCCAACCCGGTGGCCACCGGCCCATTCACCGAGGTGCAGCGCTTTACTCCGCAGGTTTACGTGCTGTGTAAAAACCCCCACTACTGGAACAGCGATTTAGAGGTGGAATGCCTCGAGTTCCCACAGTTTGCCAGCAACGACGCGGCGCTGGAGATCATGGCCAAGGGCGAGTTTGACTGGGGCGGCATCTTTATCCCCGATATCGAGCGTACCTTTGTTAAGCAAAGCCCGGGCAACCACTACTGGTTCCCGTCCAGCGACGGCGTGCGTCTGACCTTTAACTTTGAAACCGACAACGAAGGCGCCAAGAAAGCCTTCGAAAACCTCAACTTCCGTAAGGCGGTGAGCCTGGCCATGGACCGTGACGCAATGATGATGATCGGCGCCTACGGCTACGTGAACGGCGACAACCCGGGCACTAACCTGCCCACCGGTCAGTGGCGCTGGCGCGACGAGCAAGCCGACCAACACTGGGCCGAGCTAAGCCAATACGATCTCAAAGCCGCCAAGCAGCTATTGGCGGATGCGGGCTTTAAAGACAGCAGCGGCGATGGCTTTATCGACAATCCCGATGGCTCAAGCTTTAACATCCGCGTGCAAGTGCCCAGCGGCTGGACCGATTGGGTCAACAACGCGGCCATTGCAGTAGAAGGCATGCGCCTGCTCGGCATTAACGCTACCGTGGTTACGCCAGAAGTGAACGCTTACTCATCCAACTGGGAGAGCGGTAACTTCGATATGCAATTTGGTGGCGGTTCAATGCAATCGTCGGTATGGAAGTTCTACGACTACACCATGCACTCGCGCTTTGCCAAGACCAACATGTGGTGGTCGACCACCTCAACCAACTACACCAACGCCGACCTCGATGGCTGGATTGAAGGCATGAGCCAAACCCAGGATGAGGTCGAGCAAAAAGCCTTTGCCGCCAATATTGAGCGCTACTTTGCCGACCAAGTGGTCCACATCCCGCTGTACTACAACGGTGTGTGGTATCAGTACAACGATACCCGCTTCACCGGCTTCGCCAATGCTGACAATCCCTTCGTTCACCCCGCTCCGTGGGATGGCATGAGCCGTATGGTGCATGTGATGAACCTGAAACCGCGTCAGTAAATACCGGTAGTGCAGGAGTGGCGCTAGGGTCGCCACTCCTTATTCCATCAAGTAAACCCTGTTTTCACAGTACAACGCACTACAGCATCCAAGTTAGCTTGCGCAGCTGCGCAATCGAGGCCTGTATATGAAATTTATCCTAAGCCGCCTGGGCTTCTACCTGCTCGCCTTTGTCACGGCCGTCACCATTAACTTCTTCTTGCCGAGGATGATGCCCGGCGACCCGATTAAATCTTTTCTCGGCCGTTTGGCCATGAACGGCGGACAGATCACCCCAGAGACCATCTCCGCCCTCGAAGCACTTTACGGCTACTCCACCAGCACCCCGCTATGGCAGCAGTTTTTCCAATATTTAGGGAGTGTACTGGCTGGCGACTGGGGCATGTCGACCCGTTTCTTCCAGCCGGTATTTGAGGTGCTGGGCCGCGGCATGCTCTGGACCTTACTGCTGGTTGGCACCTATCTGATCGTCTCCTACACCCTTACCACCTTGCTTGGCATCTATGTGGCTTGGAAACGCGGCACCTGGACCGATTCGGTGATTACCGTGGGCTCGGTGGTGGTGTCATCCATCCCTTCGGTGGTAATGGCGCTGGTGATGTACTTTATCTTCGCCTCCAACTTGGGCTGGTTCCCCACCAGCTATGCCTATCACCCCTCACTCGATCCAGCTTTCAGTGGCGAGTTCATCGGCAGCGTGGCCTACCACCTGGTACTGCCGCTGCTATGCATGGTGGCGCTGGGCATGGGCAACGTAATGGGCATGCGCTCGAATATGATCAACCAGCTCGGCGAAGACTTTATCGTGATGGGCTGGGCCAAAGGGGTGCGCGACCGCAAGGTGATGCTGCACTACGGCGCCCGCAACGCGATTTTGCCGATGATCACCTCGTTTGCCATGTCGGTGGGTGCCATCTTCGGCGGCTCCCTGATTATCGAAATCATCTTTAACTATCCCGGCCTAGGTCAGGTGATGTTCCAAGCGATGTTAGCACGTGACTACCCGCTGATTCAGGGCTACCTGCTGATCATGACCATGATGGTGCTTGGCGCCAACTTTATCGCCGACTGTCTGCTATTCGTTCTCGACCCTCGCCTGCGCACGCAGCTGGATTAATGGAAGGGCTTATGAAAACTCTACTTAGAAACATCAAGCAGTTTATGCTGGATAACCCCAAGGCCTTTATCGGCATCGTGATTGTGCTGACCGTGTGCCTACTCTGCCTATTGGCGCCGCTGCTCACCGAATATGCCGCCTCGGCCCGCGTCGGCCGCCCTCACCAAGCCCCCGGTGGCGATCACCTGCTGGGCACCACCCGCATGGGTCGCGATGTATGGGCGCAAGTGCTCTACGGCGGACGCATCTCGCTAATGGTCGGCTTTGTCGCGGGCACCTTTGTGATTTTGATGGCGATGATCGTCGGTATCGCCTCTGGCTACTTTGGTGGCTTGGTGGATAACGTACTCTCGCTACTGACCAACCTGGTAATGGTTATCCCCAGCCTGCCACTGATGCTGGTACTGGCGGCATTCCTTGACCAAGTCTCGCCACTGGTGATTGCGATTATTATCGGTGCCACCTCTTGGCCTTGGGGCGCACGGGTGCTGCGTTCGCAAACCTTGGCCATTCGCAATCGTGACTTTGTCCACGCCGCCGAGGTGATGGGCGAGAGCAAAAAACGCATGCTGTTCGCCGAGATCATGCCGAACATGATGTCGATTCTTGCCTCAAGTTTTATCGGCACCGTGATCTACGCGATTATGACCCAAGCCACCCTGGAGTTTATCGGCCTCGGTGACCCACTCAGCGTCACTTGGGGCGGCATGCTCTACAACGCCGACCAAACCTCTGCCATGCGCATCGGCGCCTGGTGGGAGATCGTCGCCCCCAGCGTAGCGCTGGCCTCGGTGGCCATTGGCCTGGCACTGATTAACTTCTCCATCGACGAGATCTCCAACCCTAAACTGAAGGCCCAACGGATCATGGCCAAGTTCCGCCGCGAGCAGAACAAAGCCGCTAAGCAGCAGGCCGCCGCCCCACTGACTAACGCGGAGCAAGCATCATGAGCAAACTGGTTGAAGTAAAAAACCTCTGCGTCGACTACATCACTTTTAATGGCCGGGTACGCGCGGTCAGTGATGTGAGCTTTCATATCAACCAAGGCGAGATCCTCGGCTTGGCGGGCGAATCGGGCTGTGGTAAGTCCACCATCGCTTACTCGCTGATGCGCTTGCACCGTCCACCCGCGCTGATCTCCGAAGGCTCAATTGAGTTTGAAGGGCGCGATGTGCTGGCAATGGATGACGACCAGCTGCGCGAGTTCCGCTGGAAAGAGACCTCCATGGTGTTCCAAAGCGCCATGAACTGCCTGAATCCGGTGAAAACCATCGAATATCAGTTCTGGGATATCTTCGACGCCCACGGTTTGGTGAGCTCACGCGATGAGTCCATCGAGAAGGCCAAAGAGCTACTGCGCATCGTGGATATTCCCACCGAGCGGCTGTTCGACTACCCGCACCAGTTCTCCGGCGGCATGCGCCAACGGGTGGTGATCGCCATGGCGCTGGCCCTCAAGCCCAAGCTGCTGATTATGGATGAACCCACCACCGCGCTGGATGTGGTGGTGCAACGCGAGATCTTGCAAAAGGTCTATCAGCTCAAAGAGCAGTTTGGCTTCTCCATCCTGTTTATCACCCACGACCTGAGCCTGATGGTGGAGCTGTGCGATCGCATCGGCATTATGTACTCGGGCAAACTGGTGGAGCTGGCTCCGGCCAAGCAGATCCTCAGCCAGCCTCTACACCCCTATGCCCATGGTCTGGGCGACTCCTTCCCCACCCTGCATGGCGAGCTGCAGGAGATGAAGGGCATTCCCGGGACTCCGCTGGACTTGCAAAATGTGCCACCGGGCTGTCGCTTTGCGCCGCGCTGCTTTAAGGCAACGGCTGCGTGTCGCGAGCAAGAGCCACAGCTGCAGCAAGCCAATGAGCAGCGCTGGGTGGCCTGCGTTGATCCGCTGAAGATTGCTTCTCAAACCCAGCAGCCAGAGCCACTCACCCAATCCCATTCCGAGCCATCTGAAACTACCTGTGTGGAGGCGCTTTAAATGAATACCATCACCCAAAGCGCGCCATCTAGCGCAACTAACATAAACGCAAGTACAGCTAGCGAGCAGCAGGCTCAGTTCGACAGCCAATACCCGCTGGTGTTGGAAGCAAAAAATCTCACCATCGATTTTCGCAAAAAGCGCAGCTCCTTTTTTGGCCCCAAAGAGTACCTGCGGGCGCTCAACGGCCTCGACTTCCAACTGCGGGCCGGACGCTGTGTGGCGCTGGTGGGCGAGTCGGGCTGCGGCAAAAGCACCAGCGCCAAGATCGCCACTAAGATCCACAAAGCCAGCGAAGGCGCCATCTACTATAAGGGCGAGAACATCGATACCCTCACCCGCTCAGAGCAGCTGGCCGAGTATCGCCGCGAGGTGCAGATGGTGTTCCAAGACCCCTTCAGCTCGCTCAACCCGCTGCATACCATTCGCTACCATCTACAGCGCCCACTGCAGATCCACCACCAGCTCAAGCCGGGCAAGGCGATGGACGAGATGCTGGTCGAGCTGCTCACCAAGGTAGGGCTAACGCCTGCCAAAGAGGTGCTGGAGAAGTTCCCCCACCAGCTCTCGGGTGGTCAGCGCCAGCGGGTATTCTTGGCGAAGACGCTGGCGATTGGCGCCGAGGTGATCCTGGCCGACGAGCCCACCTCGATGCTAGATGTGTCGATCCGCATCGGCGTGCTGAACCTGATGAACGAGATGAAGCATGAGATGGGCAAGGCCTTTCTCTACATCACCCACGACATCGCCACCGCCCGCTACTTCTCCGAAGACATTATCGTGCTCTACTGCGGCCATATGGTGGAGTGGGGCTCCACCGAAGCGGTTACCCAGAACCCGCAGCACCCCTATACCCAATTGTTGTTGGCTGCAGTACCCGATCCTAGCCGCAGCATTCACGAGAAGCTGCCCACCCAGCGCTCCATGGAGACCCCAATGTGGTCGCCCGAGCACAAGGGTTGCCCTTATGCAGCGCGTTGCCCCAAGGCGATGGCGCAATGCAGCCAAGGCCTGCCGGAGCCCAAGGAGCTTGAGCCCGGCCATTTTATCCGTTGTCATTTATTCGTTTAGAGCAGTTTATGAAAGACACCATTCCCTATTTCAATGACTGGCCGAGGATTGAATCGGCCATCCAGCCCGACCCGCAGCTGGAACGAGAGATCAGCCAGATACTGGCGCAGATGACCCTGGAAGAGAAAATCGGCCAGATGATCCAGCCCAACCTACGCGGCGTCACCCCCGAGTTGGCCAAGCAGTACAAGCTGGGCTCGATCCTTAACGGTGGCGGCACCTGGATCGACGAGAACAAATACGCCACCGCCGAGCAGTGGACCGAACGTGCCGAAGCCTTCTGGCAAGCGGTGGATGAGGCTTACGCCGACCGCCCGTTTCGCATCCCGTTTATGTGGGCCACCGATGCGGTGCACGGCCACAACAACGCCTTTGGCGCGACCCTATTCCCACACAATATCGGCCTTGGCTGCGCCCGCGACCCGGAGCTGATTGAGCGTATCGGCCAGGTAACCGCCCGAGAAGTGGCCGCCACCGGGCTGGATTGGACCTTTGCCCCCACCGTTGCGGTGCCGCGCGATCTGCGCTGGGGCCGCACCTATGAGGGCTATGCAGAAGATCCCATCATCACCTACTACTATGCCGAGCGCATGGTGCAAGGCCTGCAAGGCGATGCCGAGCAGCTGAAAACCGACCTTAAGGTTATCTCCAACGTGAAGCACTGGCTGGGCGATGGCGGCACCGCCCAAGGGGTGGATCGCGGCGATACCCACTACAGCGAAGAGCTGATGCGTAACCTACATGGCGCGGGCTACTTTAGCGGCCTGAACGCCGGAGCCCAGGTAGTAATGTCATCCTTTAACACCTGGATCGATGAGACCAACTACGACCACGACCCCAGCGATGGCATCGAGTACAACCACAAGCTGCACGGCAGCAAGTACCTGATCACCGACGTACTAAAAACCAAGATGGGCTTCGACGGCTTGGTGGTAACCGACTGGAACGGCCACGCCGAGGTCAGTAAGTGTAGCGACAGCGATGTGCGCTACGCCATCAATGCCGGTAACGACATTCTGATGATCTCCGATCAGGAACACTGGATCCCCGCCTTCGAGAAAACCGTCGCCGATGTTAACGCCGGCCATATCCCAATGGCGCGGATCAACGATGCGGTGCTGCGGATCCTGCGGGTGAAAAAGCGCGCCGGACTGTGGGAAAAGGCCAGCCCGAAACAGCGCCGCTTGTCGGCCCAGCAAGCCAACCTAGGTGCAGAAGAGCACCGCAGCGTGGCCCGCGAAGCGGTGCGTAAATCGATGGTACTGCTAAAAAACAACGACCAGCTGCTGCCGCTAGCGCGCGATCGCAAGCTGCTACTAACTGGCTCAGCAGCCGACGACCTCACCAAACAAGTGGGCGGCTGGAACCTCACCTGGCAAGGCGATGAAAACCAGCCCAGCGACTTCCCCAATGGCATTACCGTGCGCGCAGCACTTGAGCAAGAGATAGGCGAGCAGCTATGTTTTGCCGATGAGCTTCCCGCAGATCTTAGCGAGTTCGAAACCGCCATCGTCGCCTTTGGCGAAGACCCCTACGCCGAGATGATCGGCGATATTAAGCCCGGGCAAAGCCTCGATTTCAGCCAAATCAAGCGCCGCTACGCCAAAGACTGCCAAACCATCGAGGCGCTCAAACAGGCTGGCGTTAAGGTGGTTGCGCTGTTCTTTAGTGGCCGCCCGCTCTACGTAAACCCACTGCTAAACGCCAGCGATGCCTTTATCGCCGCCTTCCTGCCCGGCAGTGAAGGGCGCGGCATCAGCGACTTGCTGCTACGTGATAGCAACGGCGCTATCCGCTTTGATTTCACTGGCAAGCTCTCCTTTAGCTGGCCGATGCGCCCCGACAGCTACGCCATGCACCGCATCCCGCCGCATATCGAGAACTACCAGATGCACCCGGATGAGCAGGCACCCGAAGGCGAGCACGCCCCGCTATTCCCCTACGGCTATGGCCTGCGCTACGGCGAGCTAGCGCCGCGGGATTTAGACAACCTGCCGCATATCGAGTTGGAGCAAGATGATTCCGTGCTCGGCGATCTGCACCTCTACGGGATTGCCGCCACGCCGGGCAACTTCGACCTGCTGGTACAAGAAGCGCAGGCCTTTAACCCGGTCTCACGCAACAACCCATTGCAGTTCTCCGGCTTGTCGACTCGCCCCTACAACTGCCTGCAGCAACAGGACTCGATCCGCTGCCACTTTAGCGATAGCAGCAGCACCCTGAGCATTATGACCTCAGATAAACAGCCCTTCGATCTGTTCCCGTGGCTGTCTCATGGTGATCTGGTCTTCGATATTAAGGCCTACTCCACGACAAGCGCCCCGCTTTGGCTGACAATGGGCGAAGGTTCGATGAAGGTGGATATCGCCCAGCAGATAAGCGATGCCGCCAGCCAGAGCGAGCGCCAATTCCACACCCAGCGGGTGTCGCTGCAATCGCTGGTGTCGTGGTCGCAAAGCCAGCGCACTACCCTGCTCGAGCTTAACAGCGAAGCAGCCTGTGATTTTGTCATCGCCAACGTCCGCATTGAAGCGGCATTAGATAAGGAGCAAGCATGAAACTGGTCGGCTTGGATATCGGTGGTACCAAGATAGAAGCCAAGGTACTGGACAGCGACGGCCAAGAGCTGTTTGTCCACCGCGTGGCTACCCCGAAAAACTACCCGGACTTTCTCGACTGTGTGGTGGACTTGATCACCTACGTTGAAAGCAAGGTCGGTAACTTCGCCCGCATCGGCTGCGGCCTGCCCGGCGCAGTGTCGCCGGTCACCGGGCTGATGCAAAACGCCAACAGCACCTTCTTGATTGGCCAAGACGTGGTTGGGGACTTAAAACAACGCCTCGGCAAAGATGTACGCATTGCCAACGACGCCAACTGCTTCGCCCTGTCAGAAGCGGTCGATGGCGCAGGTGCGGGCAGCGAGATCGTATTCGGCGTCATCTTGGGCACCGGCTGCGGCGGCGGTGTGGTAATCAACCAACAAGTGCTCACCGGCGCCAACGCGATTAGCGGCGAGTGGGGCCACAACCCGCTACCGGGCTTTGAGCTGGAAAAAGACGGCGAAACCGGCCCTTGCTACTGCGGCCGCAGCCACTGCATCGAGCAATACCTCTCCGGCACCGGCTTCGCACAACAGTACAACCGCAAGTACGGCAAAGACCTGAAAGCCCAACAGATCATCGAACTCGCCCAACAAGGCGACAGCCAAGCCAAAGCCGCCTTTGATCTCTACGTAGACCAACTGGCCCGCAGCCTGGCCGCCGTCACCAACATCCTCGATCCGCACACCATCGTGTTTGGCGGCGGCTTTTCAAACGTTGATAGCCTCTACCCAGATGTATCAGAGGTCATCGGCAAATACATCTTCGCCGCAGAGCCACGGGTGCAGATCCGCAAGGCGAAGTATGGGGATAGTAGTGGAGTGAGAGGGGCTGCTTGGTTGGTGAGAAAGCAAAACAGCAAACTTTGAATTGATAGCAAGATTGGATGCGCCGAGGGTCGCCGCATCTCATCTAGCTAGTGGTTTTCAGGGCTCTTATTGTTCAAGTACGCTGGATACCTCCCGCACCAACTTAGCCAGCTCATCCCATTGCTCACCGTCGATTAGTTCGCTTGGAACCATCCAAGTACCTCCGCAGGCAAGTACCGAAGGAACAGACAAATAGTCGTTGACGTTGCTCGGACTAACACCACCGGTAGGCATAAACTTCACAGGGTATACAGCAGATAATGCTTTTAGCATCGCCACACCTCCCGATGGAGCAGCAGGAAAAAACTTAAGTGTCTGCAAGCCCATTTCCATCGCTTGCTCTACCAAACTGGGCGTATTTACCCCAGGAATAATGGTCACATTCCGCTGTTGGCAATACTTGACGGTTGTGGGGTTAAAACCTGGACTTACGATAAAATCAACGCCCGCATCAATGGCTTGATCCACTTGCGCACTGGTCAATACAGTACCCGCACCAATTAACATTTCAGGATAAGCTTCTCGCATGTTGCGAATTGCCTGCGCAGCCTCTTTGGTTCGAAAAGTAACCTCAGCACAAGGCAAGCCATTCTCTATTAATGTTTGGGCTAGCTTTACTGCTGTGCCAGCGTCATTGATCGCAATAACGGGAACAACCTTAATCTTGGAAAGTTGTTGATCTAAATCTTTCATTTATCTTCCTTAAATAACAGGTAACACATTGGCAGGAATGATCGCGCCACGATGCTGGATCACCGTCCCCGCAAGCTTGTGCCCAGCACGTGCAGCAGTGACAACATCGCCGCCCAGAATGCGTTTAGCTAAATAACCCGCACTGAATGAATCCCCAGCGGCAGTGGTGTCAATCACCGAGTCAACACTTAACGCAGCAACCTTTTCCATGCCATTATCTGTTACAACGAAGCACTGCTCAGCGCCTCGCTTGATCACGATCTCAGCCACCCCGAACTGTTGAGTTCGTCTAATGGCCTGCTCTTCGCTTTCATCACCCCACAACATGATTTCATCATCGAAGGTTAGAAAAGCAATATCGGTTATTTTCAGGACCCGACTGTAGTAATCCCGCGCCAGCTCCGTGCTTGGCCACAATTTAGGGCGATAATTGTTGTCAAAGACGATCTTTACCCCTTGTTTGTGGCACAGCATCAGCAGTTGCAACAGCGATTCTCGGCAGTCCTCAGCAAGAATCGCCAAACTGATGCCACTCAAATAAATGATCTGATGCTGAATCAGGTGGTTAGTAAAGTCACTAATAGAACGCTCTCTTAACCAGTATTTTGCTGCTGAGTCGTTGCGCCAGTAGTAAAAGCTGCGCTCGCCATCATCAGCAGTTTCAATGGCATAGATCCCTGGCAGCTTGTCTTTAACCAGGTATACCATATCGGTATTAATCGCCTCTGCCTGCCACGCGTCTATCATCTGAGCACTAAATGGATCGGATCCCAAACCGGTCACATAGGAGGTGCAAACTCCGGCATTTTTGGTTAAGCGCGACAAATAAATCGCAGTGTTCAGCGTATCACCACCGAAGCTCTGCACGATGCTACCTTGGTACGTACTCAGCTCTACCATACACTCGCCTATCACTGCGATACGCTGAACTGACATCCTGGCTCCCCAAAAGCTGTTGATTCTTTCTGCCTCCAACAGCAATCAAAGGCTGTCGAGGGCGACAAACCAGCCTGTGCGGACTGGTTTCCTATCTCCGTCATTACACCACCAGCAGCCGTTAGGCTAGCAAAGATGACACATAGTTTGCGATGTCCGGATCTTTGCAGTTGGCAAAGAAACACTCTTGAAACTGAGCGCCACCAACCGCAGTCTTTACCAACTCTTGATCGATCGCTTTAAGGCCTTCGACCACATCCTTAGCGACTGCTGATTTTACTTCGCTTAGGATAGCCGCATTGCGCTGTTGCGGCTCGGCACGTTCAAGAGGGTAGCCTTGGCCACGCTGACCAGTGAACGCCTTCTCGAAGATATAACGGACATTCAATTCACCTGCCCAGCCAAAACCCTTGGCAAACGCCAACGCCAAGGCATTACCGTTATTGATTTGATTAAACAAAAACGCATCTGAGGGTTCCAGGCAGTAACCACACACTACCCCAGCGTGCAAGTTACAAGACATCATTGCGCCTTGCCCAGTGCCACACCCAGTCACCACAAAATCCACAGCCTTGGAATTGAGCAAAATGCTCGCCATAATCCCAAGGTGGATGTAGGTCAGATGATGATCCGCTTCATCTTTCATTCCAACATTAAATACTTCATGCCCTAAGTTGTCGGCCACGCTGTTAAGCTCACCCGCCACCATGGCGTTTTTGGCCGCTTGGCTATTTTCCATCATTAATGCAATTTTCATATTGTGCTCCAGCGGCCATGCCGCAAGTTGAGTTCTAAGAAACGAAATCTTTGCGCATCGGGGTGAAGGTATCGATCAGCACACCGGGCTTGAGGCAGACACAGCCATGTTCGACATTGGGCTGCTTATACATGGTGTCACCAGTCTTGACGATTTTCTTCTCCTCCCCAATGGTAAACTCGAACTCACCAGACAAAACATAGGTTAACTGCTCGTGGGGATGAGAATGCATGGCACCAATAGCCCCTTGGTCGAAATGCACCTCCACCGACATCATGTTCTCACTATGCGCCAGCACCTTGCGAGACACCCCATCACCTAGGTCCTCAAGCTCAATATCATGATTGAATACAAACATATCTCACCCATACAATTGATTAGTCGTTGTTTTTGATTTTTGACTATAAAGCCCATAAATCGTTGAGATGTTGGTTGTGATGACCGTTACCTCTAACAAGGAACCGCCAATTGAACCAACAATCACGTTATTAGCAAGCCAGCAAGATGCTCCGAGTAAAAAAGCCAGCCTCATCTTGATCCCGCTAAGGCAAAATAACGAGTAGGTTCCAATCATGGTGCCAACAATAGGCAACAGATCAACCCAGGTCTCGAAAACTAGCCAGCCGGTAATCACACTGATTAGAATGAAAAACAATGCCACTTGCTTGGATGATGTAATAATCGAAGTGCCAGTCCGAAGGCATGATAGCGCCGCCCCTACAGCGGCAGGGATGGCTCCCAACAACACAAAGTGAAGCAGGTGATTCAGATTGAAGATCAGCATCGTCACTTTCAGGCGCTTATCATTTTTCTGGCAAAAAGTAGAAATCCCTAGAGCAAAACTGACAAAGCCTAATGCTTGCGCAATTACAGTATCGGTCACCATCAGTGCATCCATGGTTATCGCGCTAACCAACCACCATCGACAGCAATGGTGTAGCCATTAATATAATCTGACGCCGCAGATGCTAAAAACACGCAAGGACCCGCGACATCTTCAGGCGTACCCCAACGCTGCGCTGGGATCCGCTCCAAAATCGCCTCATTACGCTCTTCATCGGCACGCAAGGCTGCCGTATTGTTGGTAGCCATGTATCCAGGGGCAATCGCATTGACGTTAATCCCTTGGCTGGCCCACTCGTTTGCCATTAAACGAGTAATCCCCATAACCCCACTTTTAGATGCAGTATAAGAAGGCACTCGAATACCCCCTTGATACGAAAGCATTGATGCAACATTGATGATCTTGCCTCCAGTTCCTTGTGCCATAAACTGCTTAGCAACCGCTTGTGACATAAAGAACACGGACTTGATATTGATATTCATTACATCGTCCCAGTCTTGTTCTGAGAAGTTGATCGCATCGTCACGACGGATTATCCCCGCGTTATTAACTAGCACATCAATGCGCCCAAATTCAGTAACAGCTCTGTCAACAATGGTTGGGATATCATCTAGTTTCATAAGATTGGCGCGAATATCGACAAACTTTCGGCCAGTTTGCTTCATTAGCTCAATGGTTTGACTAGGCTCAACAATATTGACGCCTACCACATCGCAACCAGCGTTAGCTAAGCCAAGAGCCATACCTTGGCCTAATCCAGTGTCACAGCCGGTGACGATTGCAACCTTACCTTTAAGGTTAAACGAGTCCAAGTTCATTGTTACCTTCCTTAGCGTTGGATAGTGAGGCGCACTTGATGCAACCATGTATAAAACAACATTACACAAATAAAAAAACCTATCAAATATTTTTTTAAAATTGCGTTTCACTTTCATTGGCTGATGATTGTTTTTGTGACATATCCCGCAAATGTCGGTTTTAAATTATTGAAATAGCTTTTCGATATCACTGACAACTCGCCTGCCGTTTGGTACGATAGAGCCCACATACTTAAATGGATTGGCCAACGTGGATAAGTCAACACAGCCAGAAGCGGTTTCATCTGTATTAAAAGTTTTTAACATCTTGCAAGCCCTTGGGGAGCAGAAGGAAATTGGCGTTTCCGAGCTTTCACAGCGATTAATGATGTCTAAAGCCACAACCTATCGTTTTTTGCAAACAATGAAGACTCTGGGGTTTGTTGAACAAGAGGGAGAGGCAGATAGATATGCACTCACGCTAAAATTGTTCGAGTTGGGTTCTAAGGCATTGGAGCATGTCGAACTGATCGATATCGCCAATATAGAAATGGCAAAACTCATTGAGTTTCTTAACGAAACAGTACACCTTGGAGCAATAGACGAGAGCTCTATCATCTACTTACATAAAATTGACTCCAGCCATCACCTGCGCATGCACTCACGTATAGGCCGACGCAATCCGCTATACAGCACCGCTATCGGTAAAGTACTGTTAAGTCATATGCCTGAAGACAAGATTCGCAAGTTGCTAGAGCCTGTCGAGTTTGTAAAGCACACTCACAACACCATTGAGAGCATCGAACAATTACTCGATGAACTCACAGTTATCAGGCAGCAGTGCTTCGCTGAAGATAACGAAGAGCAAGAGCCTGGGCTTCGTTGTATTTCAACTCCCATTTACGATCGATTTGGCGAGGCCATCGCTGCGATTTCGGTCTCTTTCCCAACAATTCGCTTTAACGAAAATAAAAAGCATGACTACATCAAGCTTCTCCATCAGGCAGCTTGCAACATATCGAGCAAGCTGGGGTTTCACAACTACCCAGTGTAGCGGAGAACAGATAGCAAATTAGCAGCCCAAGGCTGCTTTTTTTGACGCCATGAAGTATAGTAAAACAGCGTTTCGTTTTTCTAGGAAGCCCATCTCAATGACATCAGGAAGTGATAACATCTTGCAGTTCTTACTTGAGCTAGACCCCTTCGATAAGCTTCCTAAATCGATGGTAGAGCGCTTAGCAACAGTAGCATCAGTAAAGTACTTAGCCAAGGGAGAGCACATAGCATTCAGTGCGTTATGCGAAAGACGCCACCTTTACATAATTAGAAAAGGGGCAATAGAGCAACGCACTAGCTTAAAGAAACTGCGATCTCGCTTAGGCGAAGAAGATCAATTCGGTTTTACCTTTCTAGAGCCAATAAAAGACTCAGAAGATGGCTATCAGGCCCATGCGATAGAGGACTCATTGCTCTATCTAATACCCCATGCATATATCATCGAAGTCTGCCATCATCACCCAGAGTTCAAAGACTACTTCGCCGCCGCCGCGAAAACTCGGCTACACAGCGCCGTAAACTGTATCGCAAAAAAAGAAGAAAAAAGCTTATTTTTTAGGACCGTAGGAGAGTTGGCCAGCGAAAACATCACGGTTGCTGACTGCAATGACTCTATAAAGAAGGTTGCACAGCAGATGTGTGGCTCACAACGCAGCTCCTGTGCGGTAATACTGCAGCAACACGCCATCGTTGGCATTGTCACCGACAGAGATATGACACATCAGGTGGTGTCAAAAGGGATCGACACCTCACTGCCCATTAAACGGGTGATGACCCCAAATCCGATTATCATCAAGCGTGACGATAAAGTCATTCAAGCTATTTCGTTGATGCTTCAGTACAACATCCGTTGCCTGCCAGTGGTTGAAGGACATAACGTGGTCGGCTTAATCACTACCACCCATTTGGTTCACAACCACCGAACCCAATCCCTGTTCTTGATTGAAAAAATAAAGTACGCTTCGTCGCCGAACGCTCTGAGCGCGTTGAAGGAAGAGCGGGCTATGGTTTTTCAATCACTTGTGGAAAGTGGCGTTAGCGCAGAGATTCAAGGGCAAGTAATGACGATGATCATGGATGCGTTCACCCGCAGGCTAATCCAACTTAGCGAGCAGGTACTCGGCCCTCCGCCATGCGACTACGCGTGGATGGTTGCCGGCTCTCACGCCAGAAACGAGGTGCATATGCTGTCAGATCAGGACAGTGCACTGGTGTTGTCTGATAAAGCCTCAGCAGCCGACAGGATCTACTTTACCCATTTAGCCATGCAAGTTTGCAACGGCTTGGATGCCATTGGATACCCGCTTTGCAGTGGTAACTATATGGCCGCAGCCCCCAAATGGAACCAACCTTTATCCCGCTGGAAAGAGTACTACTCCAAGTGGATTGCAAGCCCTGAATACAACCGCCTACTCAGTATTAGCGTGTTTATGGAAGTTCGCTGCATTCATGGCAACGCCGATTTTGTCGGAGAACTTCAAGCACACATGCATCAGACCATTTATGGCAATCCCCGCTTTTTAAAGGCGCTCACCCGCGATGCCATTGAAACCTCTCCGCCGCTGGGGATATTCAACAGTTTGGTGCTAGAGATTGGCGGCGAGCACAGCAACACCTTAAACATCAAGAAGTTTGCACTCAACCTGATCATCGATCTGGCGCGGATCTACAGCCTGTCAGCACAGGGCTCGCAAACCGGTACCGAAGAGCGCTTTCGCTATGCCTTAGAGAAAGGAGCGCTGTCGAAAGATAGCTGCGATAGCATCATTGAGGCGTTTAGATTTATTACCCAAGTTCGCTTGCGGCATCAGTTGAGTCAAATGAAACAAGGCAAGATCGCGAATAACAACATTAACCCTGACGCTTTCAGCAGCTTTGAAAGAAAGCACTTAAAAGAAGCTTTCAAAATCATCAGTGACCTTCAGAGCGTGGCGAAACTAAAGTTCACCTAAGGGGGCCGAGTGTTTAAACAATTTATTGCGAGGCTCTCTCCTGGCCAAAGCGCATATCAACGATTGGAATACTTGCAAGAACACAACAAGTACACTGGCTCATTAGGACACTACCTTGCCACACCTGCACCGAGTATAGATGCGACTTTACCGCAACTTGAGTTTATCGCCCTTGACTTCGAAACCAGCGGACTCGATCCACAGACCGATAAAGTGCTGTCTATTGGAACAGTCAATCTCAGGCTTGAGCAGATCGATCTCGCCAGTGCCGAAGAAGTCTTTGTAAGAAATAGCCAGTATGTAAAAGCAGATACAGCCACCATTAACCAGATCCTACCCAGCGATATCGAGCACAAGGGCATATCCCCTCAAGTCGCATTCAACCAATTACTCGAGCGTATCAGTGGTAAAGTGGTGATCGCCCATCACGCCACCATTGAGCGAGAATTTTTAAAAGCCCATATTAGGCAATGCCACCAACTCTGCGAATTGCCTTGTTTTTTCATTGATACCCTGAGTCTTGAGAAACGCTATAGTTATTTAGCCAAACGCAAATTACACGCCAGCTACCAACTTGATGACTTACGCGCACACTATAACCTTCCCCACTACCATGCCCATTCAGCGGCCAGTGATGCCCTCGCGTGTGCCGAGCTTTTTCTCGCTCAAGTAGCAAAACTTGGACTATGCCAGTTCACACTTCGGACTCTACTTGACTAAAGGGCAAAGCTCTGATGGATCCCCTCATAATTCCGCGAAAACATAGCTGTTTTTCCTCAGCTGTTGAGTGAATGCCAGTATCGCCCATTTAATGTCTCGAACTTTTAGCCGATAACAACCGCCACACCTGAGCACCTCTTTGCCCAGCCGCAGCAGTGACAACACATTTAGGCTGCGCACTGTGTTTGCCTGAAAGTGTTTATGCCAACCGGATTTACACGCAAACAGACCAACCCAGTGCAGGACCAATTCCAGCAGTAATGCGATCAGCAACATGATGTCAAAGCGCTTAGGGCAGCGGCTGCGACTATGCCGCAACCCAAAACCGAAGGCCGGGCTTTTTAAATCTCTGAACGTTTCCTCAATCTGCATCCGTTTGCGGTAATGGGTGACGACTTGCTTCGCTGTCAGACTTTCTCCCGGTAGGTTAGTGGCCAGAACCCAGGGCTCTTTGGCTGAGCGTGAGTAATCAGCCGATGCAGGATGATGACTGTTGGTGGTCGTCGAGCGCTGACTTTTACGTCCTTTGGGCTTGCTGCGGTACAGGTACAGTTGGCAGCTGAGTTTGTCTCGCTTCGTTAGTCGATGGCTACCCAAGGCCTTGGCTCTGCTACTGGCCTGCACGTGTAGTGCAGCTACCGATTTCCAGTTGTCATAGGTTGCCGCTGCCACGTGGGTTTGGCCTCGCACTCGCCCCAACCAATACCAGCCTTTGGCCTCCACGGCGCGGAACCACGGATTCTTGAAGCCGGCATCAGTCACCAGTAACGGACAACAGTTTTCAGGCAACACTTGCGCCAATTCGTTGAGGAATTGTTTGTGTGCTTTTGACGAATTATGAACCTCCAGCGTGAAGGTTCGCTCATACAAAGTCATTGAGCGCCCTTCCATTGCCACGGAGGCACGAAGTACCATCAGGCGTTGCTGCTCACGGACATCAGCCCAGTCAATGAGCACGACGGGCATCGGGTTGGCGACACAGGAGTAGTGGGCCAGCCATCGATATACACTGCCTCTTTCGGCGTGCATATGCGGGTTGCCCAAGAAGCGGTTCATACGCTTGATGCTGTGTTTTACTTTGGTGTTGTTACCGATGTGCCTGCCCAGCGAGGTGAGCGTCAGCGTGTCGCTGCTTTGCAGCGCCTTTACTGCGGTGATAAGGGTATCGAGGCGTTTTTTGTGCAGCTCAGGGCAGTTCTGATAAAGCGCTTGATATACAATACGCAACTCGTGCATCCCGTGAAGTCCTTGTATCTGCTGGTTTGGTTGCACATACCATTTGTAGTGGCATAGTGAATTTGGCCACCTGAATAGACGAAGTGATAGACTCACTTCCGGACAAAAGGTGGTAGAAATGAAGAACACAAGACCGACATTCAGCGCAGAGTTCAAGTTAGAAGCCGCTCAGCTGGTAACGAAGCAGGGCTACAGCGTAGCCGAGGCAGCAAGCGCTATGGGCGTGAGCGACTCAGCCATGCGTAAATGGGTAAACCAGCTGCGACAGGAGAAGCAAGGCGTATCCCCTAAAGGCTCACCGCTAACCCCCGAACAACAGCGGATCCGCGAGCTGGAGAAGAAACTCCGCCGCATTGAAGAAGAGAATACCATTTTGAAAAAGGCTACGGCTCTCTTGATGTCA
>NZ_AUBZ01000049.1 GCF_000429505.1 Aliagarivorans taiwanensis DSM 22990
CTCACTGCCTAAGCGTTGTCTGGCTTGTACCAACGCACTTGGCGCAACGAGGCGATGCTTCCCGGGTAGGGAGATGTCCATATGGCTGGCAATATCCCACACGGATGCTTGTCGAAACAACGCCATTCCCACCACCGACCAGACAACAGCTTCCAGAGGTAAGCGTCGTCTTCGAACCGTTGCAACACCCGCATGCTGAAAGGCTTGGGTAAGTAGCTCTGGGGAGAGCAACTCATTCAACTTATCTAAGGAGGTGAATGTATCTACTTCTTGGAAAGTACTATCGAGCAGGTCTTGAATGGGCATAAAAAAATCCGATACCAGAGAACTGATATCGGATTCTGCGGCGGGTATTGGACGCTGGGCAAACTAAAGTCTAGCTTTCAATAATAGCCAGCAAACCACTGTGGTTAAGCAATAAATTATCAATAGCATTAGTAAGTTACCCCAACTCATTAACAGGTTGCGCGTGAAAAAAAGTCTCTGGATCGCCTTGGTCCTACTATTTCAAACCAGCGTATTTGCCGAACAACATCCGTTTCAGATCAGCATTATTGGCGATCCCATCGTTTATCAATCCTACTTGCAGTTGGTTGAGGAGAAAGGTGGCGATCCCATGGCGATCAGCGATTACCGCAGTAGCTACTCGTTTCGCCCGTCAATTTCGCTGCTGTTGCTGAAGCAGGCATTAACGCTGGGAGGGTTGGATTTTGAGTTCGACTTTGTCGCCTCCACCACGCCTGCACGTAATATCCGTATGGTGAAGTCTGGCAGCGTGTTGCTGCTGGCCTCTGATATGTGGATCAGCGAGTTCGATAACACGGTGAATCGTTCGCTGCCGGTAGTGAAAAAGGGCGAGTTAACCAAGGGGTTCTTTGTGCACGAAGACTCGCCACTGCTCGAACGTGCCTGGTCATTAACTGACATCCGAGAGGCGAAGGTGCTGGTGGAGAAAACCTGGTACAACGATATCGAAGTTCTAGAAGCACATGGCTTCAGCAACATTCAATTTGCCAACCGTGCCGATGCGATCCTGACCATGGTCAAACGTGGTCGGGCAGATTTCGCATTCTTTGAGTTTCCTGATAATCAGCAGCTCGCCATTGACCACCCCAATGGTCGTTTTCTACCAATCAGTGATTGGCGGGTGAACTTCCAGCAAAGCCGCCACTTTATGGTCTCCAAAAATCATCCCTTGTCTGAAATGGTCAGTGAAGCCCTCGATCGAGGAATGATAGAATTACAAGAGCGCGGCAGCTTACAAAAAGCGCTGGAAGCTGCCGGAGTGCTCAACCCCAGAGTGGCAGCCTGGCAGGCTGTGCCGGTCAGTCAGTAGCGCGTTATTCGTCGTCACTGTTAAGCAGCGTTTGAAGTAACTCGCCATTGAGCAATGCGCGCTTTACTAGCGCCACGCCACCCCAGGCAGGTTGGTCCACTACCTCTGCTTGAACGATGGGCAGGTTGTCGCGAAATGATGCTAATGCTTGATGTTCGACGCATTGGTTAATCGAATCCAGCACAATCTCTTTAGCGCACATCAGCTCGCCGGTAAGTACCACCTTTTGTGGATGAAACAGGTTGATCATGATGGCGATGGCGCGACCAAGCATCTGACCGGTGCGTACCAGCACCTGCCTAGCGACCAAGTCGCCTTCATTTGCCGCATTACAGATGGACTCGATACTCAGCTCATCTACTGACAAGCTACTGGGGCTGCCTTGGGTGAGCATGGTCTCAACCTGTTCGATGATTGCCGGATTCGAGACCAGTGTTTCCAAGCAACCGATATTGCCGCAATGGCACTTTTTGCCGAAGGGATCAATCTGGATATGGCCAATTTCGCCCACATCGCGATGCTGGCTCATAAACACTTCGCCGTTAATGATGATACCGGCGCTGGTGCCGCCATGAACCGAAATAAGCACCGAGTCGAGGCTATCTTTGGTGGCACCATAGTAATGCTCTGCAAGGGCGGCTGCGCGGGTATCGTTCCCTAGATAGACCGGTAGCGAGAAGACGTTTTGCAGGCGTTGCGCTAGCGGGTAGTTACGCAGGCGATAATGGGGTGTATACACCACCAAGCCTTCACCGGGATTGACCAAGCCAGACAAGGTCACTGCGATGGCAATCAACTGTAAAGACTTCGCATGGGATTGAATAAAGCGTTTGAGCAGCCGGGTAAGCTCGTCGGCAACCGGCTCGTCATCTAAGGCATCAAACGCTAGGTGCTCGCTGGCCGCTAAACTACCACCAAGGGTAAACAGGCCGATGTCGGCACAGCCACGGCCTAACTTAAGCGAGACAAAGTGAAAGGCCTGCTCTTCTACCATCAACGAGATAGCTCGTCGCCCGCCGGTTGAGGCCTGCTGAGCGACTTCCTTGATCAGCTTTTTAGCCAGTAGCTGGCGGGTGATCTTGGTGACACTGGCGGGTGCCAATTGGGTTTGTTCGGCGACCTGGATGCGCGATATCGGCCCCTGTTGGTCGATGATGCGATAGACGGTGGCCGAGTTAACTTGCTTGACGTGATCGACGTTGACGATTTGCTTTTTCAATAGAGTGGTCCGTGGCTGCTGTTTAGGTGTTGAAGCGGTGTATCTGCCCTTCAGAGATAGTCAGCCCAACCTTGTAGCGACTATCAAAAGCGGTCAGGTTAGCACAGTAACCAGCTTCGATTTTACCTAATCGTGAATCTTGCCCAATCGCTTTAGCCGGATTGAGCGACGCCATCTGTAGCGTATCGACAAGCGGCAGACCTACCTGCTCTACACAGTGTTTTACCGCGTCGATCATCGTTAAGGAGCTACCACCTAAGGTGCCATCTTTGGAGACGCAGCGCCCTTGCTCGACAAAGATAGTGGTGCCAACAAAATCAAAGCTGTCGATATCCGCACCTGCCGCGGCGGTGGCATCGCTGACCAGGCAGAGCTTGTCGCCGAGCAGGCGGTGGCTGACTCGGATATTGGCATCGGCCACATGCAGCCCATCGGCGATGATCCCACAGGCCAGTTGATGGTCGTACACCGCGCCCACCAAACCGGGATCGCGACCGCTTAAGCTACTCATCGCGTTAAACAGATGGGTCGCAAAGCGCGCTCCGGCGCCGATAAACTCGCTGGCCTGCTGATAACTGCAGTTGCTATGACCGAGCGAAACCAGAATGCCCGCGTCACTTAGCATGGCTACCTGCTCTGGGGTGGTTGACTCTGGGGCCAGGGTTATCTTGGTAATCACATCGGCATGCGCTAACAAGGTGTCGAGGGCGGACTTGTCGAGCGTGCGTATCAATTGCGTTGAGTGGATACCGTGCTTTTCATGGCTAAGGTAAGGGCCTTCAAGGTGTAAGCCCAAGGTTTGGCTATGTGCTGGTTGGTTGCCCATCACCTCAAGCGCTTGCAGCATCATCTCGTCGTTGGTGGTGATCAGCGTGGGAAGAAACGAGGTGGTACCACTGCGCAGGTTGGTTTGATGCATATGCGTTAAGGTGGCATGCGAGAACTCATCGTTTAGCATCACACCGCCGCAACCGTTTAGCTGCAGGTCGATAAAGCCCGGGCACAGGGTCATGCCTGCCAGGTCGATTTGCTGGATGTCTTGGCTAAGCTCGCACGTTGGAAGGAGGGCCGTAATCCCTTGACCTTCGATAATAACGGCGTGCTGGTCGAACAGTTGCTGACCGTCAAAGATGCGACAATTTACTAACGCGTACATGCTACTCCCCTAAAGATTGCGCATATTATCAGATTCTAAGTCTTTGAAGTACTTAACAGTTTTAACTTTAAGCTCCATGGTGGATGGTTCGTCGCAGACGATCATACTTTTCGGATGCAACTGCAGTGCAGAGATTGTCCACAAGTGGTTTACACTGCCTTCGACACCGGCTTGAATCGCCAGTGATTTATTGTGGCCACTGGCTAGAATCATAATCTCTTCGGCA
This sequence comes from Aliagarivorans taiwanensis DSM 22990, assembly GCF_000429505.1. Taxonomy (GTDB): domain Bacteria; phylum Pseudomonadota; class Gammaproteobacteria; order Enterobacterales; family Celerinatantimonadaceae; genus Aliagarivorans; species Aliagarivorans taiwanensis. The sequence goes on from NZ_AUBZ01000049.1 coordinate 3,938, forward strand.
TCGAGTAGGGTGCCTACGCCAACGGTAAGCGCCATCTTGGGGACCTCATCAATGTTGCTAAAAAAGCGTGAGTTGGCCATACGGGTGTCATAGGTCAGGGTTTTAATCCGGGTACGGGATGACAGTGAGGAGGCTGGCTCATTGAAGGCGATGTGGCCGTCGACGCCCACGCCCCCCATAAACAGATGGATACCACCGTAGGCTTTTATCTTCTGCTCATAGCGCAGGCATTCGGCCTCGAGATCTTCGGCGTTGCCATCGAGCAGGTTGATGTTTTCGGCGGGGATGTCGATGTGGTCGAAGAAGTTCTGATACATAAAGCTGTGGTAGCTTTCTGGGTGATCCTGAGGGATACCGACATACTCGTCCATGTTAAAGGTCACCACGTGCTCAAAGCTTACTTCGCCTGCACGATGAAGCTCTATCAAGCGGCGGTAAGTGGCCAGTGGCGTGCCGCCGGTAGGGCAACCTAGTACGAAAGGACGCGCTTCGCTAGGGGCATAGGCGTTGATCTTGTCGACGATATAGCGGGCCGACCAATGGCCTACTTGTTGAGCGGTATCTAGGGGGATTAGGCGCACGGTATTACTCCTTTATTCGTTTCTGAAATTAACTTAGCACAATATTTCACGAAGAGAAATAAGCGCGCTTGAAAATCAATGAAATCCGCCTTTTACGTATTTTAAGTCGTTATTTGTCACACTTTTAACGACTGAAAGTTTCCCTTAAGTGAATCATAATTTACATTGCGAAATATGTTTGGGGGAGCACTAAGCTCGAGCAAACACCATCTGTCACCAAACGATTATGAGGGAACTATGTTTAGCTACTTACAAAAAATTGGTCGCGCGTTAATGGTGCCGGTGGCGGTAATGCCTGCCGCCGCTGTACTTATGGGGGTTGGCTACTGGATTGACCCAGCAGGGTGGGGCGGCAATAACGCCTTGGCGGCGTTCTTCATTAAATCGGGTGCGGCAATTATCGATAACATGTCGGTGTTGTTCGCTATTGGCGTGGCCTACGGCATGTCTCGTGACAAAGACGGCGCGGCTGCTTTGGCAGGCTTTATCGGTTTTATGGTGGTCACCACCTTGTGCTCCGCGGGGGCGGTCGCCCAAATTGGGCTGGTTGAAATCACCACTAACTCTGAGCTGGCCTTCTCTAAAATCAATAACCAGTTTGTCGGTATCCTGAGCGGGGTGATTGCGGCGGAGATCTACAACCGCTTCTATCGAGTCGAGCTGCCCAAGGCGCTGAGCTTTTTCAGTGGTAAGCGCCTGGTGCCGATTGTTACCTCAGTGGTGGCCATGGCGCTATCGTTTGTGCTGATGTACGTATGGCCGGTGGTATTTAGCGGCTTGGTTGGCTTTGGGACCCAGGTCACTGAGATGGGCAATGTGGGCGCGGGTATCTATGGTTTCTTCAATCGCTTGTTGATCCCTCTTGGCTTGCACCATGCACTGAACGCGGTGTTCTGGTTCGACTTGGCGGGCATTAATGATCTGGGTAACTTCTGGGCCGGTCAGGAAGCGCTTGATTCAGGCGCAGCGGTACTGGGTGAAACCGGACGTTACATGGCAGGGTTCTTCCCGGTGATGATGTTTGGCCTGCCGGGCGCGGCACTGGCGATTTACCACACCGCTCGTCCCGAGAACAAAGCCAAGGTGGCCTCCATTATGGTTGCGGCTGCCTTCTGTTCATTCTTCACCGGGGTTACCGAGCCGCTCGAGTTTGCCTTTATGTTTGTCGCGCCGCTTTTGTACGTGGTACATGCCTTGCTAACCGGCGTGTCGGTATTTATCGCAGCCAGCATGCAGTGGATTGCTGGCTTTGGCTTCTCGGCAGGCTTGGTGGACTTGGTGCTGTCATCGCAAACTCCGCTAGCTAATCAGCCGCTTATGTTGGTTGCCCAAGGTTTTGTGTTCTTTGTGCTGTACTACTTCGTGTTCAGAGGTCTTATCCTAACCTTTAATCTGAAAACCCCTGGCCGCGAAGCTGCCGATAATGATGAGACTGCACAAGACCCATCCGCTGGCGCAAGCAGCCATGGCGAGGTCGCCGGTTTGGTGCTGCGACTACTCGGTGGCAAAGACAATCTTACCTTGATTGATAATTGTGCCACCCGCCTGCGCCTTGAGGTGAAAGATTCAGACCAGGTAGCCGTAAGCGAGCTTAAAAAGCATGTGCCTGGTGTGATTGTTGCGAGCAAAACCGCGCTACAGGTGGTAATTGGGCCAGAGGTTGAATTTGTTGCTGATGAGCTGAAACAACTAGCCAATGCCTAAGCGCTAAAGGCTATAAACACAAACCCCGCGTCAACGCGGGGTTTTTTATGGCTGCTGCTCAGTGATTTGCTTACTGTTGGAAGGGGTAAACCGAGCCGATATTGAGGATGCGGGTGAGTTCATCCAAGGCGGTACACACCTCGGTGACCAGCTGTGGATCTTTAAGGTCGTCAAAGCTCAAGCGGTCTCGGTAGTGTTTATCGACCCACTGGTTGAGGGTGGTATACAGCTCGTTGTCCAGCAGGGTGTAGGGGTTAACCGCAGATAGCTCTTGATCGGTTAGCGCCACGCGCAGTCGCAAACACGCCGGACCCCCACCATTGCGCATGCTCTGCTTCACATCCATATAGTGAACGTCTTGAATGGGCGTGTTTTGGCTTAGCAGGTCACTGAGGTAGGCAGCAACAGCGGGGTTCTCCTGACAATCGGTAGGCGCAATCAGCGCCATCTTATTATCCGCGAGGCTCACCAACTGGGTATTGAATAGGTAGCTTGTGACCGCATCTTCAACACTCACCTGAGCCGCTGGCACTTCAATAAACTGCAGATCCACATCCGGCAGGGCCTGGCGCATGCGCGCGAGTTGCTTCTCGGTGTCAAGAAACGCTTCTTGGTGGTAGAACAGTACGTTGCGGTTACCCACCGCAATCACGTCGTTATGGAACACGCCCTTGTCGATCACCTGAGGGTTTTGTTGGATGAACAGCGCGGTATCTTCCGACAGGCCATGTAAACGGGCGATGGCTTGGCTGGCCTCCAGGGTTTGCCGGGCCGGGTAGCGGGTGGGCGCGGGCTGGCTGGCGTCGGCCGCAGAGCGTCCGTAAACAAATAGCTCTAGGCCTGCGTCGCCATATTGCCCGCACAGGCGGGTGTGGTTGGCGGCGCCTTCGTCGCCATAATAGTCGTTCTCCGGCAGGTGCTGGTGATGGGCAAAATACTTCGAGTCATTGAATACCGCGCGCAAAATATTGCCGGTAACCTGCGGCTCCAAGGAGCGATGCAGTTTGTTGGTCAGGTTTGCCGGGGTGAAATGGACTTTGCCATCGGTGGTATCGGCGCTTGGAGAGACGGTGGCGGCGTTGGCTGTCCACATGCTTGACGCCGAGTAGGCGGCAAGTAGCGCATCGGGGGCTGCAGAGGCTGCCTGGCTGATAACCTTGGTATCGCTGCCACTAAAGCCGATGCGGCGCAGCAGCTGCAGGTCTGGGCGTTGCTGAGGGGCCAATACCCCTTGCTTAAATCCTAAGTCAGCCAGCGCCTTCATTTTATCGAGGCCCTGCTTGGCGGCTTGCTGTGGGTTGGCAACCTGCTTGGCATTATGCTGCGAGGCGACGTTGCCAAATGAGAGACCAGCATAATTGTGGGTTGGGCCGACCAGGCCATCAAAGTTTACTTCAAAATGCTTCATAAAATTCCTTTTACAACAGCGCACTCCGGTGTATGGTGCGGTGTTTTTCCCTTATCGGAATCCGGGAATGATCCAGTTCTTAGCTATCAAGCTAAGCTAACTACGTCGGCCTCGATGTTAGCAAGTCACCTAAGGGTGGTCGAGTGATTAAAATCTCAGCCAACAGAACACCGGTAAAAAAAAGTGATTGACCTAAAGGGAATCTCGGGCAATTTTAAAAAATAGAACCACCAACAAACCTGCCAACGCTCGGGCAATTGTGGAGAAGAATACGAAAGCATGAGTAGATCACTGGTCATCGTGGAATCGCCAGCCAAAGCGAAAACCATTAATAAGTATCTGGGACGACAGTATGTCGTGAAATCGAGTGTGGGTCACATTCGAGATCTGCCCACCAGTGGCAGTACTACCACCAAGAAGAAAGCCGCCCCTGTTTCTACCAAAGGCCTGTCTGCCGAAGAGAAGGCCCGTATAAAGAAAGAGAAAGACAAAAAGTCGCTGGTCGCGCGTATGGGCGTCGACCCAGAAAAAGACTGGCAGGCTAACTACCAGATCGTTCCTGGCAAAGAAAAGGTCGTTAACGAGCTGAAAGCCTTGGCCGAAGACGCCGACACTGTCTATCTCGCAACGGATTTGGACCGCGAGGGGGAGGCGATTGCCTGGCACCTGCGGGAAATCATCGGTGGCGACGAGCAACGCTTTAAGCGCGTGGTGTTTAACGAAATTACCAAGAGCGCGATCCAAGAAGCCTTCGCCGAGCCCGGCGAGCTGAACATGGCCCGGGTTAATGCCCAGCAAGCGCGTCGCTTCCTCGACCGCGTGGTTGGCTATATGGTATCGCCGCTGCTGTGGAAGAAGATCGCCCGTGGTCTCTCTGCGGGCCGGGTACAGTCGGTGGCTGTCCGCCTTGTGGTAGAGAAAGAGCGCGAGATCAAAGCCTTTGTGCCAGAAGAGTTCTGGGACATCCACGCCGATCTTCAAACTGCTAGCAAGCAAGAACTGCGCATGGAAGTGGTGCGTTACTTGGGCAGCGCCTTTAAGCCGGTCAACCAAGAGCAGGCCGATGTTGCGGTTAAAGCGCTGGAAGCAGCGAAGTATGAGGTGGTTGGCCGCGAAGACAAGCCAACCCGCAGCAAGCCGCGGGCACCGTTTATTACCTCAACCCTGCAGCAAGCGGCGAGCACCCGCATGGGCTACGGGGTGAAACGCACCATGATGTTGGCCCAGCGCTTGTACGAAGCGGGTTACATCACCTATATGCGTACCGACTCGACCAACCTTAGCCAGGATGCGGTCGATGCAGTGCGCGGCTACATCTCGGACGATCTCGGTGAGCAGTATCTGCCTGAGCAGCCACGCCGCTACTCCAGTAAAGAGGGCGCGCAAGAGGCGCACGAAGCGATCCGTCCGTCAGATGTGAACGTGTTAGCTTCAGACTTGGGCAAAGAGATCGATGCTGATGGCCGTAAGCTCTACGAGCTGATCTGGCGCCAGTTTGTGGCCTGTCAGATGACAGATGCGCAATACGATACCACCACCATTACCGTGCAAGCCGGTGACTACCAGCTGCGCGCGAAAGGTAAGATTCTTCGCTTCGCTGGTTGGACCAAGGTTCAGCCCGTTGCCAAATCCGGCAAAGACGGCGATGTGGAGCTACCTGCGCTAGAGTCTGGCGATAACCTCATTCTTGATGCTATCGATCCTAAACAGCACTTCACCAAGCCGCCGGCGCGTTACAACGAAGCCTCGCTGGTGAAAGAGCTGGAGAAGCGCGGTATTGGCCGACCTTCTACCTATGCATCGATCATCTCAACCATTCAAGACCGCGGTTACGTGCGTACTGAAAACCGCCGTTTCTACGCCGAGAAGATGGGTGAGATTGTCTCTGAGCGACTGTGTGAAAGCTTCAGCGACTTGATGAGCTATGACTTTACCGCCGACATGGAGCAAAAGCTCGACTTGGTGGCTGATGGCAACATCGAGTGGAAAGATACCCTGAACAACTTTTATGACGACTTTGTTGGCCAGCTGTCAAAAGCCGAAGCTGATGAAGGCGGCATGCGTGCTAATACCCCGGTGGTGACCGACATCAGCTGCCCTGACTGTGGCCGTCCGATGGGTATTCGTACTGCGAGTACCGGTGTGTTCTTGGGCTGTTCGGGCTATGCCCTGCCGCCAAAAGAGCGCTGCAAATGCACCATCAACCTGATCCCCGGTGAAGAGGCGGTAGCTGCCGACAGCGAGGAGCAGGAAACCGAAGCACTGCGCGCTAAAGAGCGCTGCCCAATCTGTGGCACCGCCATGGACAGCTACCTGATCGATGAAGACCGCAAGCTTCACGTTTGTGGTAACAATCCCGACTGTGAAGGCTACGTGGTTGAAAAGGGCAAGTTCAAGATCAAAGGCTACGATGGCCCAGTGGTTGAGTGTGAGAAGTGTGGCAGCGACATGCAACTGCGCACTGGCCGCTTCGGCAAGTACATGGCCTGTACCAACGAGAGCTGTGGCAATACCCGTAAGATCTTGAAAAACGGTGAGGTGGCGCCACCACGCGAAGATCCGGTACACCTGCCGGAGTTGCCGTGTGAGAAGAGCGACGCCTACTTCGTGCTCCGCGATGGCGCATCGGGCATCTTTATGGCCGCCAGTAACTTCCCACGCTCACGGGAAACCCGTGCGCCGCTGGTCGAAGAGCTGCATCGCTTCAAAGACCGCCTGCCAGCTAAGTTCATCTATCTGGCAGATGGCCCACAGCAAGACCCAGACGGTAACAAAGCCTTGGTACGTTACTCACGTAAGACCAAGGAGCAGTACCTGAGCACTGAAGTAAACGGTAAAGCTACTGGTTGGCGAGCCTACTTCAGCGGTGGCAAGTGGGACATCGAAGACAAGCGCAAGAAGCCCAAGAAGTAGGGCGGTGAATAAGCCATCTCCAGTAGGTGGCTACAAGAACTAAAAAAGCACGCCAAGGCGTGCTTTTTTGTTGGATGGGCCCTTACTTAACAGCGGGGTCGCTAACGCTGTTCTACCACTTCTTCTTAGGTTGGAACAATACATCCAGATCGTCAGCATCCTTCTCGGCCTGTTCTTCAACTGCTTGCTGGCTAACACTTTTAAGCTTGTCTGCCATCTCGCTGTTAAGCTGGCGCATAAAGGTGAGCTTCTCTTCCAGATAAGCATCGCGGTCAGAGAGGTTGCTGAGCACGCCAATGCCTTTGTTAAGTAGTTGCCTTGCGGTGCCCCACTGACGCAGCGCCATCGCTTCCTGAGCGCGATTGAGGGCGTTTTCGATGTTAATCTTGAGTAGCATCAGCTCAAGGCGGCGATCTTCCAGTACAAAGGCTTGTGCGTTGAGCTTGCTTTTGGAGTGCTCAACGCGCAGAACGCCGCGAATCTTTTTCACCAGCTGCAGCATTTGCAGAGCATCTTTATCGTTACCGGGGGCGCGAAAGCGTTGATCGATCTCTTGGCTGGAAGCCTGAATCTGCTGGATCTGACCATTGGTCGCGGCCAGGCGATTCTCCAGGCCTTTTACGCCGGGATCGGTCTTCTTAATTTGCATTAGCGCATCAAGAACACGGCGGTGGAGGATCAGGATCAGCTCTTTGCTATAAGGAATGCGTGATGAGTTAAGCAGCAGCTCTTCGGTTTCGGTGATGATGGCCTTGTATTTGGCCAAGGTATGCCGGCGATCTGCTTCCTGCTGTTGTTTGAATTGCTGGACCATGTTGTAGCCGATAAGCAAAAACAGTAAGGCACCAACTCCCAGCAATATCAGTGTGACTATCATAAGACTAAACGTTACCTTGTAGTTCCATTATTTCTAAGGCAGGCAGAGAGAGAACACGCTTCCGCCAAGTTCTCCACCATTGGCCAGCGATACCTTTCCTTGATCCCCATTGTTCGTATGCGCCGACGCGATTATTTTCGCAAAGTATAAGCCTAGTCCACTTCGGTTCTGCAAAAATTGCGCGGTGACTGCATCTTCGCTGTTGGCCAGCTCAATGATAGAGTCCGGGTAGCCATCGCCATCATCAGATACGCTGATGCTCAGCTTGTTATCGACGATCTGAGCGGAAAGCTTAATCTGATTGCGGCAATAGCGTAAGCCATTTGCCACGATATCGTTAAGTAGGTACTCAAGTAGTATCGGATCGCAGTACCAGGTGAGATCGGGGTCAACGTCAATCTCGAGGGTTTTGCCCAAGCTGCCAACGAGCCCTTGGTGGTTGCTGGCTAAGTCGACCAATAGGTCATCGAGCAGTACTTCTTCGATACTTAGCGTCATCTGCTGCTTATCGTAACGGTAGAGTGCAAGGAGCTGCATCAGGCTGCCGTTTACCCGATTGACCTCGTAGTGCAAGCGCGACAACTGGTCACTGTTGCTAAGGCCTAGGGCTGAAGACTCACGGGCTAGAGACTCGGTTGTCTGAGTCAGCATCGATAGGGAGTTCTTCATGTCATGCACGGCAGTGGCGAGTACCGTAGAGAAGTCTAATTTTTCGTTATTTGCCATCGAGTTAGTCTATAGTTTGACCGTAGCCACAGTGTAACTGAAGGGAAGGTTGCAAGCAAAATCAAAGGCTTTGCACTCGCCCTGATGTCATCTATCAATTAACCCCTATACAGCGTTGTTAGTATGCGATTTCCAGAACTTGAACATTTGGAGAGGCTGATTAATGACTACCCCCAGCATATGCAGGTGGGCGTGCTGTGCCGCGTTGGCGAGCTGGGCTACCCGGTCTATCACCTTCGCCTCGGGAATGCGCCCCTCGATGCGCCTGCACTTTGCTTGGTAGGCGGGGTGCATGGCGTTGAGCGAATTGGTACCCAAGTGGTGTTGGCCTTTTTGCAAAGCTTGCTGGAGCGCCTAAGCTGGGATATCCAGTTAAATGAGCAGCTAGAGCGACTGCGCCTCTATTTCGTGCCCCTGGTTAATCCAAGCGGTATGCAGATGCAGCGAAGGGCCAATGGCAATGGCGTGGATTTGATGCGAAATGCCCCGGTTGAGTCGGATTCGGCGCTGTGGATGATAGGCGGGCATCGAATCAGTGCGCGCCTGCCTTGGTATCGCGGGGCTGCAGGCCAGGAGATGGAGCCGGAGGCCCAGCACTTGCTGGAGTTCGTGATGCAACATGTTGTTGAGTCCAGCCCTAGCACGCTGCTGCTCGATCTACACAGCGGTTTTGGCACCCATGACCGCATCTGGTTTCCCTTGGCCTGCTCAAAAACACCGATTCCCCATTTAGCGCAGGTGTATCAGTTGCGCGAGCTGTTCTTTCGAAGCTATCCCCACCAGGCTTATTTGTTCGAGCCCCAAGCGCTGCATTACTGCACCCATGGCGATATCTGGGATTATGCCTATGGCGATAGTTTTGATAAGGGTAAGACGCTGATTCCCTTAACACTGGAAATGGGCTCTTGGCGATGGCTAAAGAAAAACCCCTTGCAGCTATTTTCGTCTCTGGGGCTGTATCACCCCATGAAGCCCCACCGTGTGCAGCGGGTGCTGCGCCGGCATTTGGTGCTCATGGATTTTCTTATGCGAGCGGCGATCAGCTACCCGCAATGGCAATGCGGTGACAATGCCGAGCAGAGGCGTCGTGACGCGCTGGCGTTTTGGTATAAAGAGGGTGAACGATGACAGCCGACATCGTGCTTATCAGAGGTATCTTTCGTAATCAGGCGCATTGGCTGGACTGGCCGGAGCGCCTAGCCGCGCGCTTTCCAAGCTCGCAAGTGATCTGTGTTGACCTGCCTGGCAACGGCAGACTGAATCACTTAGCGAGCCCGCTTAACAGCTATAGCGCCTGTCAAAGCTTTCGGATTCAAGTGCGCTTGCAACAACCTGAGCCACGGCCTTTGCATTTGGTAGCCATTTCGATGGGGGCGATGTTGGCGCTGGATTGGCAGCGCCGCTATCCCCATGAAATTGCAAGCTTGACCTTGATGAACACCAGCGTAGCCAACCTGTCATCGCCACATCAGCGATTAAACTGGACCATCTGGTGGCGTTTACTCCCGCTGTTGTGGTCGGGCACCGAGGCCAGCGAGCGGAGGATCTTAGCGCTTACCAGTAATGCGCAGTCAGCTCGGGAACGCGCGCTAGCGGGGTTTATCGACGCAAAGCGGCGCTATCCGCTCACTGGGATGAACATGCTGAGGCAGGTAGTGCTGGCCAGCAAACTTCGCGCATTGCACACGCCGCACTGTCCCTGCTTGCTGGTGAGTTCCGAGCAAGACCGGCTGGTCTCCGCGCGTTGCAGTGAAGTACTCGCCAAGTTTCTCGGTGCGTCGGTGTGTCGTCATCCTTGGGCCGGGCATGATTTGCCTCTGGATGCGCCTACCTGGCTGGAACAACGGCTGGAAATTTGGTTAGCTGAAGTAACTTGAGTGTTATCGAGTTGGTTTTGTTTGTTTTTGCAGCGATTCACCAACCAGAAAGCTAGGGAGATGATTTTGCCGCAAAATCTACGTAAGATTCGCCGGCAATCAGGATTTAAGCGATGACTAAAAGACTTTTTCTTCTCTCCTTGCTGCTTGTTACCAGTGTGGGTAACGCAGCGAATCAGCTCACTATCACCGGTACTGAGGGCGCCTACCTTGAGCTGCGCTTGGCGCTGGACAGTCTTCAACATACCCAGCTCTCATCCCAAGATAGTTCAGGCGATGCCCAGCGCTTGGTGGCGCGCATTCAAACTCAGCAGTGCTTTGCGAAAACGCTCAACCGGTTGCTCGGTAGCGTGCTGGTGGTAGATATCCGCACCCCGAAAGCGCTTAGCGGCGCAAACGTGCAGGGGCAGATAGATGGCTGGCAGATAGAGATTGGCTTTGACCCCAGCTGTGAGGATCAGCTTGTGCAGATCTTACTGCCCTTCGAGCAGGGCTTTGATTCGCAATGGGGGCGTATCGTCTCTGAGTCCAGCGCGTGTTGCGGCGAGATCCGCCAGGCCAACGGCTTTTTTATGCTGCACCACAGTAACGATATCTATCTGCTTACGCCCATCGAACCGACACCTGAGCGTGCCCAGCGCTACTGGCGAAACTTTTACGCGCGTTAGTCAGCGAAGCGCCGCCTGTCGCGAAAGTGTCACACTACTGTCACCAAAGTTTGATTAGCTCGGTGCCAATTCTGCGTGACAAATCGAGACCGTGGCAAAGTTAAAAAAGCTGAAGCGATATCAGTACGAGCGCTATGCCATCCTCTGTCGGTTGGCCTACCCAAACAACGACATCGAACAGTACCCATTAAGCGAGTTTGGTATTCGCGAGATCTTTGACCGCTGGGGAAGACCCACGGTGCGGGTGTTTTGGCAAGCGCAAAAAGAAGAAGTCATCGTGGTGTTTCGTGGGTCTTTGTCGATTTCAGACTGGCTGACTAACTTCTACTTTGTGCCGGTGACCTACCAACACGGCGATGTGAAGTACAAGATCCACGCCGGTTATCAGAGGCTGCTGAGTCAAATTAGCTGCCCGCCCGATCGCGTCGACACCATCAAAACCGTCGAACAAGAGATTATTGATACCCTCACGCCATTAGTGGAGCAGGGCAAGCGGGTCAGTCTAACCGGCCACTCATCCGGTGGAGCAATTTCGGTACTGTTGGCCGATCGCCTTGAGCGACGTTGGAATGGCTGTATTAAACGGGTGGTCACCTTTGGCCAGCCCAGTTGTGGGCTTTGGAGCTTTAAACGAGGCTATTGCTTGCATCGGCGAACCTACCGGGTGGTGTGTGACCTTGATGTGGTGAGTTTTCTTCCGCCACTGCCGATGGTGTATTGGCACGTTGGCCGAATGCTGTGGCTACACAACGAGAAGATCTACGAGAACACCTCAGCGGTATTCCGCTTTAGCAAATCGTTGCTCAGTTGGCTGATGATGCCCATTAGCTATCACTTCATGCGCAAGTATATTCGCAACAAAGACTTATTTGACGAACATTGAGCAAGTGCACGCTTTGGGTATCTGGTTTAGGGAACGAAGAACTATCGTTACCTTCGCTGCGTCTAACTAATGACAAACCCAACTGCATTGGAGCGTCATTATGGTCACGCCATCACCGCCGATCCGCACTCACTTTGTCGCACCCGCCCGAGTATGGTCACCCGCGAGTCGGGTGATTGCCACGAAAAAGCCTTTAGAAAAAACCGAAGATAGAGCGATTACCTGTTTTGCGGGGCAAGGACACGCAGTAAGAGGGCGCTAGCTTTAGGTAGTCCGCTGTGCGGTTATAGCTTATAGCGGATATGCATTTCTCAGCGCGCGCTCAGATGCTTAGCATGGTCACTCAAGGAGGACCTATGCTGGGTAGAGTAGTTTTAGTGTTGCTGGTGATTGTTAGCCTGTTCGCCGCCGCCAGTAGTTCAGGATTAAGCAAGGCGCTGTTTGAGCTGGTGGGCTTTGTGTCGGTGGCGATCTTACTGATCCAGTATGTGCGTCGCCGTGAGGGAGGCCGCTAGGCAACCTCCCAAGTATCAAATCAAGCAAACGCCATCGGGCTGCTAGCTCAACAGCTGTAGCTCTTCGAAAATGGCAGGACGCATTACCTTCGCAACCCGTCGTCCCTCTGCCATCGCCTCTTCGGCGCGATGAAAGTCCATCACACCAATCTCACCCAGCTTAGGGTTCAACAGCACTTCCGGTGGATCGCCCGCCATGCGCGCGCGCGCCAAACGCTCTTGCATAATATCGATAGACGCCGACATCACACCCACCATGCCGGGCGAGCGGGCATCGTTGTTGAGGTTAACCTTGGTGAGCATCGAGTTGATAAAGTCTTTGCCGCCCCCGAGCAGGCGCCAAAAGCCGTTGTCCGGGTCATCTGGCGTACTTGGCTGTACCAAACCGCCGTTCTCCGAGCGCAACAATGACTCACTGCGATGATAGCTGTTCAGGTTAACCGCAATCACCAGCTCCGCGCCCAAGGCGCGACAGAGCGCGACCGGCACGGGGTTAACTACCGCACCATCGACCAGCCACTGGCCATTGCGTTGGAAGGGGGCCATCAGGCCGGGCATGGCACAAGAAGCGCGCACCGCGTCACGAACTTTGCCTTGTTGTAGCCAGATCTCGCGACCCGTCTCGAGATCGGTAGCAACACATGCGAAACGATGGGGGAGGTCTTCGATGTTAGAGGAGCCGAGCTGCTGCTCTGCGGCGTCAAATACCTTGTCGCCGGTCACCAGCCCGCCTTTGTGCAGAGAAAAATCCATTAAGTTGAACACGTCCCAACTCGACAGTCCCAAGGCCCATTTCTCGAGGGTATCGAGTTGACCGCCGGCGTAAGCTGCGCCAACCAACGAGCCGATAGAGCAGCCGGCGATCACGCTGGGGCGAATGCCCATCTCTTCGAGTTCTCTGATGACACCGAGGTGTGCCCAGCCGCGGGCGGCGCCGCTGCCTAGTGCAAGTCCGATTACTGGCTTTCGCTCTGCCATGGGATTTCCTGTTGCATGTGATGAGTTAGAACTGAGAAAGCACCAATAGCACTGAGCGAGCCCACTGCTATTGGGTGATAGGGTTATGATGCGCGAACAAGTCCTTGAAAGTCCATAGCTTTGTAAAGGGCTTTGCTTAGCTGAATGTCGCAGATTGAGTGAGCCACCTCAGAGCGCCTGAACAAAATAACTGGATAAATATCCAGGTGGTTTGTTAAGCTTACTGCAGATTTTTACAGTAAGAGACCTTTCCGTGATCGCGCAACTATCTGGAACACTGATTGAAAAGGCCCCACCGTTTGTGGTCATCGATGTGAATGGCTTGGGCTATGAAGTTCAGCTACCGATGAACTGCTTTTATCAACTGCCGGAGCTAGAGCAACCGGTTAAGCTGCTGACCCATTTTATCGTTCGCGAAGATGCCCAGTTGCTTTATGGTTTTAACGATCACCAGTCCAGAACCCTGTTTCGTGAGTTGATTAAGGTCAACGGCGTAGGTCCAAAGGTGGCCTTAGCCATTCTCTCAGGGCTTACCAGCGAACAGTTTATCCATGCGGTGCAATACGACGATGTGAGCTCCTTGGTGAAGGTGCCGGGTATTGGTAAGAAGACCGCTGAGCGTCTACTGGTTGAGATGAAGGACCGCCTGAAGAATCTGGTGGCTGAGCTACCGGCTACGCCAATTGCTGACAGCATGGCGGTCAATGGTGACCTCTCATTCCCGGTTAATGCGGATGCCAGAGCTGAAGCTGTGGCTGCGTTGGAAAGTCTCGGCTACAAATCGGTTCAAGCCGACAAGCTGGTGAAAGCCTGTTATCGTGAAGGCATGTCCAGTGAAGAGTTGATCCGCGATGCGCTTAAGGCCGCGTTGTAAGGAAAGCAGATGATTGAAGCCGATCGTATCATCAGTGCCAGCGCCATTAACGAAGAAGAAACCGTTGATCGCGCGATCCGCCCCAAGCGCTTGGCCGATTACACCGGACAGCCGGTGGTGGTGGAGCAGCTAGAGATCTTTATCGAAGCGGCCAAGCGCCGTGACGACGCCCTCGACCACTTACTGGTGTTCGGGCCGCCGGGGTTGGGTAAAACCACCTTGGCCAACATCATCGCCAATGAGTTGGGCGTGAACATCAAAACCACCTCCGGGCCGGTCTTGGAAAAAGCTGGCGATTTAGCCGCGCTTCTTACCAACCTAGAACCGGGTGATGTGTTGTTTATTGATGAAATCCATCGACTTAGCGCGGTGGTCGAAGAGGTGCTTTATCCGGCAATGGAAGACTATCAGCTGGATATCATGATCGGCGAGGGCCCCGCTGCCCGCTCAATCAAGCTGGACCTACCGCCATTTACCCTGATTGGCGCAACCACACGCGCTGGCATGCTCACCTCGCCGCTACGCGATCGTTTCGGGATTGTGCAGCGGCTCGAGTACTACCGTACTGAGGATCTTGCCACTATCGTCAGCCGCAGTGCCCATTACCTTAACGTCGGCCTGGACCAAGAGGGCGCCTTTGAGGTGGCCAGGCGCTCGCGAGGCACGCCTCGGATAGCCAACCGCTTGCTACGTCGGGTACGTGATTTTGCCGAGGTAAAACATGAAGGCAAGATCGACCAGAAGATCGCAGCGCAATCACTAGAGCTGCTGAACGTTGATAGTGCTGGCTTCGATTACATGGACCGTAAACTGCTCGAGGCGATTATCGATAAGTTTGGCGGTGGGCCGGTGGGCTTGGATAACCTGGCCGCTGCCATCGGTGAAGACAAGGAAACCATCGAGGATGTGCTCGAACCTTTCTTGATCCAGCAAGGTTACATTCAACGCACGCCACGCGGGCGTATTGCCTCAGACCGTGCCTATCTGCACCTCGGTTTAGATCGCAAATAGTCACTTTTAGAAGCTGCAGAAGTGCTTGATTAGCCGCCTATTAAGACAAATTAGTCATAATTTAGGCAGTTAACACTGGAATTGGACGATGCAGCTCAAAATGTTGGCCTTGCTTCTTAACCTGTAGGACTGCGCTGTGTATAGTAGTTTGCGCTGCAAGTTAACGAGATAGTCAATGTCTAGTTTAGCCGTTCGTGTCTATTACGAAGATACCGACGCTGGTGGTGTGGTCTACCACGCCAACCACATCAAATATTTTGAGCGCGCGCGCACCGAGTGGTTGCGCGAGCGTGGCTATGACCAGGATCGTCTGATGGAAGATGATCTGTGCTTTGTTGTCCGCGATCTCGCGGTGCAATACCGACGCCCCGCCTTGTTCAACGACTTGCTGCAAGTCACCACCGAAGTTTCTGAAGTAAAGCGCGCATCAGTGCGCTTTTCCCAAGCCATTTTTAACTCTCAGCAACAACTGATTGCCGAAGCGACTGTAACGGTTGCCAGTGTTGCGCTATCTGCCATGAAAGCTTGTGCTTTACCGGCTGAAATTAAAGAGGAATTCATCCGTGCACGCTAATATGTCGATCCTTGGGCTATTCTGGCTCGCCAGTCCATTGGTCAAAGTGATTATGCTGGCGCTGCTTGCCATGTCAGTGGCCTCGTGGGCCATGATCATCAACCGCATTAAAACCTACAAAAACGCCAAGGGTTCGGTGAAACGTTTTGAAGAACGTTTTTGGTCAGGAGTCGATCTTAATAAGCTCTACCAAGAAGCGAACGCCCGCTCAGACCAGTTACAGGGCATGGAGCAGATTTTCCATTCGGGCTTCCGCGAGTATATCCGTCTGCACAAGAGCGGCACCAAGAGTGTCGATGCAGTACTGGAAGGCAGCTACCGCAGCATGCGCGTTTCGGTGTCGCGCGAGGTTGAGTCCTTGGAAAACCACCTACCTACGCTGGGCAGCATGGGCATGATCAGTCCTTATATCGGCCTGTTCGGTACCGTATGGGGGGTGATGAACGCCTTCGTTGCGCTGGGTGAAGTGCAGCAAGCGACGCTGGCGATGGTGGCGCCGGGTATGGCGGAATCGCTGATCGTGACCGCTGTGGGCCTGTTTGTCGCTATCCCAGCCGTAACCG
The DNA here is from genome assembly GCF_000429505.1 of Aliagarivorans taiwanensis DSM 22990. GTDB lineage: Bacteria > Pseudomonadota > Gammaproteobacteria > Enterobacterales > Celerinatantimonadaceae > Aliagarivorans > Aliagarivorans taiwanensis. Next base: position 20,090 of record NZ_AUBZ01000049.1, read on the forward strand.
CCTACAACCGCTTTACTGCAGCAGTGGCCAAGCTTGAGAACGACTACGTTAACTTTATGGACGAGTTCTCGGGCATCTTGCATCGTCAGGCGCATGCGTCGGGCAACTAGGGACTTGTGATGAACCAATATCGCCGTACCCGTCGCAGAACCGAAGCCACCATCAACATTGTGCCTTACGTGGATGTATTGTTCGTACTGTTGGTGATCTTCATGGTGACCGCACCGCTGATCACCCAAGGGGTGAAAGTTGATCTGCCGCAGGGAAGTGCCGAGCCCCTGCCAGAAGAGAGCAATGCGCCACTGGTCGCCTCGGTGGACGAAAATGGCCTTTACTACCTCGATACCGGTGGCGATAACGACGATTCGCAGATCTTATCGGCCGATGATATACAAGCGTTGGTGATCGCCCATCTGCAACTCAACCCGGATGCGCCGGTGGTGGTGCGTGGTGATAAGAATGTTCGTTACGAGCAAGTAATTAATCTGATGGTGCTGTTGCAAGAAGCAGGTGTGCCTTCAGTGGGTTTGATGACTCAACCAGAGAACTAGAAGCAGGGTAGCCTTGAAGTTTAAGTTTGGTACTTCATTATTTCTTTCCACCGTGTTGCACTGTGTTGTCCTCGGCGTGTTACTGTGGTCGGTAAATATTGAGCGGGTAAAAATGAAGCCTAAGCCCAGTGCGCCGGTCATTAATGCGGTGGCTGTTCAGCAGTCACAGATTGATGCCCATGTTGAGCAACTGAGGCAACAGCAACAGCAAAAACAGCAGGCGGAACAGGCGCGTATCGAAAAAGCTGAACGAGAAGCGGAACTTGCGCGCCGTCAACGCATCGAAGAAGAGAAGCGCATCCGCGAGCTGGAACTGAAAAAACGTCAACAAGAACAAGAACAAGCGCGCGCCGAAGAGCAAGCGCGCCGGGCTCGAGAAAAGCAGCGCCTTGAAGAAGAGCGGGCCAAACAAGCGGAAGCTGAGCGCAAGCAACAAGAAGAGCAGCGCCGGATCGCTGAAGCTGAACGTAAGAAGCAGGAAGAGCAAAAACGCATAGCAGAAGCGGAAGCCAAAAAGGCTGAAGAGGTGCGCCAGCGCAAGCTAGAAGAACAGCGCAAGGCGGAAGAGGCGGCGCGTAAGGCTGAAGAGGAGCGCATCGCGAAAGAGCAGGCTGCTAAAGAGGCCGCCGAGCGAGCCGCTGCCGCGGAAGCCGAGCGTGTTCGCCAAGAGCAAATCGCTCAGCAGGAAGCGGCCTTTGAGCAGCAGATGCAGCAGGAGATGGCCGCAGAGAGCAGCGCTCGCCAGCAGCGCCGCGTGCTCTCAGAGGTTGAACGGTATCGTGCATTGATCTTGTCGGCGATTCAGCGCAACTGGCGCACCGACAATAGCATGCAAGGCAAAGAATGTAAGCTCGAGCTGCGGCTCGCGCCATCCGGGTTCGTGATTTCCGTGGACCAGGGAGTAGGGGACAGACGCGTTTGTGAATCTGCCGTCAGGGCGGTAAACAGTGTTAACAGTTTACCGGTGTCGGACGACCCAGAAGTGTTTGCACAAATGCGAAATATTACGCTTATCTTAAGACCGGAATAATAGGAATGATGAAAAGACTGATGCTGACGTTTGGCCTGTGGCTATGCAGTATTGCAGGGGCTCAAGCCAGTTTGGAAATTGTCATCACCGAGGGCGTTGACAGCGCCCGTCCCATTGGGGTTGTCCCCTTTGATTGGCAGGGCTTTGGCGACGTGCCCTTGGACATCTCCAAGGTGGTCGCTGACGACCTACGCCGCAGCGGCGCATTTAACCCCATCGCGGTCAATCAGATGCCACAAACCCCCAAAGACGACAGTGAAGTAGACTTCGATGCGTGGGCGGCATTGGGCGTTGAAGCGGTGCTTGTGGGCAGTGTGGTTGCCGCTGAGCAAGAAGGTCAGTACACAGTCAGCTACACCTTGGTGGATATCCTGCGTGGGCAAGCAGCGGGCAATCAAGAGCTGCGCGATGGCGTGTTGGTTCAGACCTTTGACCACGTGCTATTGGATCGTTTCCGCACCGTTAGTGAGCCGCAGATGCGCCAGATGGGGCACCTGATTTCAGATCGCGTTTACCAAGCCTTGACCGGCGAGCGTGGTGCGTTCTTAACCCGCATCGCCTATGTGGTGGTTGATGAGAACGCCAGTTATCCCTTCCAGCTGCGCGTAGCAGACTACGACGGCTTTAACGAAAGCACCTTGTTACGCTCGCAAGAGCCGCTGATGTCGCCTTCATGGTCGCCAGATGGCCGTAAGCTGGCTTATGTGAGCTTTGAGAACCGTAAAGCCGAGATCTACATCCACGATATCTACAACCAGCAACGTGAGCTGGTGAGCTCCTACCCGGGGATTAACGGCGCGCCGCAGTGGTCACCGGATGGTAACTCGTTGGCCTTAGTGTTATCTAAAGGTGGCCAGCCAGATATCTATGTGATGGATCTAGAGACCAAACAGCTTCGTCAGCTAACTAAAGGCCGTCGCATTGATACGGAGCCGACTTGGATGCCGTCTGGCAAAGAGCTGCTGTTTACTTCAGAGCGTGGTGGTAACCCGCAAATCTACAGCGTGAACCTCGATAGCAACCGCATTAAGCGAGTGACTTGGGAAGGCGATATGAACCTGGGCGGCAGTGTGGTACCCGATGGTTCGGCGTTGGTGATGGTTAGCCGTGTGAATGGCGAGTTCCGCATCTCGCGCCAAGATTTCGATACAGGATACGTACAAGTGTTAACGCGTACGCGTTTGGATGAGTCACCAACTGTTGCGCCCAATGGCAGCATGATCATGTATTCCACCGTAGCCGGTGGAAAACAAGTGCTGGCCTTGGTATCAATGGATGGTCGATTTAAGGCAACCCTACCGGCGAAGGCGGGCAACGTCCGCGCGCCAGCATGGTCGCCGTTTCTTAACTAGAAAACCTTAATAAGGAAAATAATAATGCAATTAAAAGATCTGTTGAAAGCAGCATGTTTAGGTGTAGCTGCGCTGGGTCTAGCGGCATGTAGCTCTAACTCAGTAACCGACAGTGACGTTAGCTCACAAGAAAGCACTGGTGGCAGCCAACAGGTAGGCGAAGGCGCGCAACAAGGTGGTGCTGACGTTGAGATTGATGGTGTATCGCCAATCCTGACTGCAGAAGAGCAAGAACGCCAGCGCGTTGAAGCAATGCGTCAGGAAAGCCAAGTGGTTTACTTCGAATTCGACCGCTCTGAAATTAGCGGTGAGTTCATCGAAATTCTAGAAGCACACGCTGCATACCTGTTAGACAACCCATCGGTAACTGTTCTGATTGAAGGTCACACCGATGAGCGCGGTACGCCTGAGTACAACGTTGCCTTGGGTGAGCGTCGTGCTAAAGCTGTAGCTCGTCACCTGCAAAGCCTGGGTGTGCTGGCTTCACAAATCTCAACCGTAAGCTACGGCCAAGAAAAGCCAGTTAACAGCTCGCATACCGAAGCTGCTTGGGCTGCTAACCGTCGCGCGGTTCTCGTTTACTAATCTCGTGTTAGGCGATTGACTATGAGAATTAAGACTATTGCGGCTACCTTGGTAGCCGCTTTATTTTCTACCCACGCCACAGCGGCCGCTCCGGTGGTTGATGCCAGTGGTACAGACGCCTCTGAAACGCACCGTGTGGCTGTGACCAGCGATTTAACGGTGACCCAGCGGGTAGAGCGCTTAGAGCGCATGCTAACCGCGCGTAATCAGGTTCAGCTGGATATGCAAAACCAACTGGACGAGCTGCTCGATAGCGTAGCGGTTCTGATGGGCCAGATGGAGCAAAACGATTACGAAATGCAGCAGATGGTGCAGCGCCAACGCGAAATCTACCAAGAGTTGGACCGACGCTTCGCCCAGCTAAATACCGCTGCCGCTAAGCCTCAGGTTCAAGCGCCAGTTGCTAGCGCTAATGAAGATGAAGCCTACGATGCGGCTGTGGCCTTGGTGATGGAGCAGCGTGACTACGACGCGGCGATACCGGCGTTTGAAGCGTTTATTAGCAGCTACCCTGAGTCAGGCTATGCCTCGAACGCTCACTATTGGTTGGGCCAGCTACACTTTACCCGTGGCCAGCGCGATCAAGCCTCTACCCAATTCGAAATTGTGGTCGATCGATTCCCTGAATCTAACAAAGCGGCAGAGTCCTTACTAAAATTAGGCACCATAGCTACTTTCAATAGTGATCAAGGAAAAGCCAAGCAGTATTTTGAGCGGGTTTTGAGTGAGTATCCGGGTAGCAGTGCAGCCGGTTTGGCGGAAAAAGAATTGGCCAAGCTTGGTTAAATAAGCGCTTGAAAAGCTGTAATTTTCAGCAAAATGTTCGGCTTTTCATCGGATGCGTTTATTAAACCGCCGCTTGGAAAAAAAGATGCAAAATAAAGTTGCACACGAACGCTAAATCCGTATCATAGGCCGCCGTTGAGACGGGGCAGGCAGCAAGCCTGAAACGCATCAACTTTGAAAGATACAATGTGGGTCGTTAGCTCAGTTGGTAGAGCAGTTGACTTTTAATCAATTGGTCGAAGGTTCAAATCCTTCAC
>NZ_AUBZ01000050.1 GCF_000429505.1 Aliagarivorans taiwanensis DSM 22990
GAGCCGTAGCCTTTTTCAAAATGGTATTCTCTTCTTCAATGCGGCGGAGTTTCTTCTCCAGCTCGCGGATCCGCTGTTGTTCGGGGGTTAGCGGTGAGCCTTTAGGGGATACGCCTTGCTTCTCCTGTCGCAGCTGGTTTACCCATTTACGCATGGCTGAGTCGCTCACGCCCATAGCGCTTGCTGCCTCGGCTACGCTGTAGCCCTGCTTCGTTACCAGCTGAGCGGCTTCTAACTTGAACTCTGCGCTGAATGTCGGTCTTGTGTTCTTCATTTCTACCACCTTTTGTCCGGAAGTGAGTCTATCACTTCGTCTATTCAGGTGGCCAAATTCACTATGCCACTACATATGAGCGTTTTTTATAGGTGTCCGCCAGTGAATTAATCTGCGAATAGGTAGAGAACACGACGTTGCAGTCTTTACGTACTTCAGCCAGATCAAAGCGAGGCGCATCAAAGTGCTTGCCAACGGTTTGCGCTTGTTGCTTCTGGTCGAACAGGACATCGCTACTTCCATACGCTTTTACATCTTCCGATGTGATGAACATTGGGCGGAAATAGTTGTCCAGCTTGGTCTCACAAACATCGCGCCAGATATCCGTCAATAGACCGTTGCGAGCGGTCAAGAACACAGGGATTTGGTCATTTTTAATCGACCAATACAATAGCGCTGCCAGAACGCGCCCTTTACCTTTGCCGGTCGTATCACCCAGTGTCATTGATTTACCGTTCTTCTGGCGCCAGATGGCCTGTGTGATCGCATCGATTTGCTCAGCGTCGAACGCCTCTTCAATATGCTCAATAGGTAATCCCATCTCGCTCATAAAGAACTGGTCGGGGTTGCCGACATCTCGCATGATCTTCTTGGCGACTTCTCGCTGTGCGGTGAGCATAGCGCGAGGGATGGTGCCGTTGGTTGGCTCGACCAAGTTGGTGATGGGGACGTAGCGATGTTGGAACTCATTGATCTGGAACTTAGATGACTGGCGTACTGCGCTCTGATGCGCGGCGATTAAGTCTGATATCGAGGTGGTTTCTTGAAGCTCGCTCTTGCTTAACTCAGTTAGGCCGTGGTCAACAGCTTTTTCTGCTAGCGTGGTTGCAAACGCATAGCTTTGCTCTGGGGTGTCAATGACTTCCAGCGTCAAAGGTGCGGGGGCGGTGGTGGCAATTGGGCGGCGGCCGGTGATGGCATAGATGCGTTTGGTGGCAGCTGCCGTGCGGCTGCCGATTAGCTCACCACCCATCTCAGCCAATGCATGGCAATGGTAGTTAGCGAAGATATACTCATGAAGGGCTTTAGAGCCATCAAGGACTTCACCTGTACGAAGCGGATCGTCGCCTTCTACTGCAAGCAGTAACTGCGTATCGTCTCCCACCGCTGAGAGAATATTCATCGCTTCAAGGTGGTCACGGCGGGTTACGCGCACGCCGTTGATGGTTGATTCGCTTGGGAGATTGCCACCATTGGTTACAGCAATGACGTGCCGGCCTTTTAAGGGGGTGGAGCGAGTAAGATCAACGCTGGTGGATTGCAGCGCTGCCGTCTGGTTCTCCAGTAGCTGATGCAGCTTGTTAGAGGTATCACCCACCAAGTGAATGGGGTATTGGTTAGGAATGAACGATAAGGCGCCTATGGAAGATTCATTGACCAGTGTGAGGTCTTTAATATTGTCTGAAACTTCGAAGAATCTGCGGGCGATATAGGAAAAATCAGGGCCGACAACCGGATTGAAACTACCGTGTTGCTTACCGTAGCGGGTAGCGTGAGGCAAAGTTGCGAATTGTTCGCTAAGCATGCGAAGGCGTTCTACATCAATATCGGCTTTGTCATAAGCGGCGTTGTAATCCTGAATCACCAGGCCGCGTATTAGGCCAACGATGTGTTTGGTGGCCGCCATGCCTTCCTTTGATAGGGGGTGGACTGGGTTGTCCATGTCTGCCAGCAGCTTCTCAATGCGTTTCTCGTCGACGTAGTCTCCTTCCATTGTCTCATGCAGAAAGCCTTGCGCCGCGGCCAGCATGTCGTCTTGTCGGTGTGTTGAGTACTGCATGAAGCGCGGGTTGCTGCTTTTCGAGCGTTGAACGATGAGATCGTTGTTAGAGTAGATAAAGCGAGTCGCGCCATTGCGATAAACCGGCTCGCCTTTGCGGTTTAGGCCAACCTTCTCGACATCAGCATTGACAAGCCGTTGCGCTCTGTGGCTTTTGATGTCCAGCCAAAGTTGGTTGATGTCCGTTTCGCTATAGCCTGCCCACAGCGCGGTTATGTCATCGAGACTCTGTTCGGTTACGGCGGCCTTGGGGAACAGCTTCAGGTAGCGGTTGAAATCCACGCCAGTGATCTTATGCGTTTTAGGATCGGTGTGCGCGGGAGTAAACAGTGCTGGCGCATTGCGAGCAGCAGCGATTGGACGGTAGTGCAAGTCGTTTTTTAGCTGCTCTATCTGGGAGTTGGTAAGCGCACCACCTAGCATGACCACTTGCGCGCCGCTGGGGAGTCTAATCGGTGTGAGTTTGGCATTGTAAGCTGACAGGTCGAGCCATTTTTGCTGTTTGCTGGCCATAAATATAAGCCCCTTATTGTCTATCCATTTTAAACACAAAACCGGCCCGTAGGCCGGTAGTACCATCAGCGCCTTAGTTAGGTGAGGGGCTAAACATTTGGTCCATTTCTGAGTCAAGCGAGTTCAAGAATTCATCATCAAACATCGGGTCATCAGGGTGAGCTTGTGGGGGCTCTTGCGCGGCAGGCTGGCTTTGTGCTGGCTCTGCGGTTTGGGCGGGTGCGCTACTGTGAGTTGGCGACGCTTGTTGGGGTGAGGAAGCTTGTTCATTGGCAACCGCTTGCGGTTGAGCTTGACTACCTTGCGCTTGCGCCGGAGCGGCCTGAGCGCTATTCGCGTTTTGATTCTGCTGCGTGCTGGTGGCTTGTTGCTCAGCGTTGTTGTCTATAAACAGGTCTTTGCGAACCATTAGCGCAGGATAGTCAAAGTTCGCTGTAGGAATATGCTCGATGCGGTATTGGTCGGCATAGTAGGAATCGCCCATGCGGTGCAATGAAGTGGTAATTCGGCCTGAGGTCGGTTGTTCGTCATCATCTTTGAGGAAGGAGAATCCGGTCATTGCAAGAGTGGCCATTCCATAGTTACGCATGCGCTCAGGATTGGCGGGGTCTTGGAACTCGTTTCGGAACTGGCCAACCAGAGACTTACCTTGTTCGTTTAGCACCGAACGGGTGACATCGCCACGTGGCCCGGGCGTGGTTTCCGTTGTAAAGTAGTTCTCGACGCTCTTTTGCCCCATGGAGTTGCGTTGCACCGGAATAATTTCAATAAACACTGCATCTTTTGGTAACTGCGCAAACTCAGGATTCTCGGTAAGTTCAAGCAAGCTCTGTAGATCGCGCGCATTGGTACGATCTGACTGAAGTAATGACTCCAGTGCGGCATTACCCGCCACAGGGACATAATTGTCATTTTCTTTATTAAACTGGCCCGCAACGCGCGCTATCGCCACCTCGGGGATATCGGCGTTTTCGGTGTTATCGACCAGTCGAACCATGACCTCAGGGACGTACTGAGGGTGGTTTGGGGCAGGATGCTCAAGCGCGGCTGCAATTGACGCTTTGATTGCGTCCGCTTGAGACAGGGGGAATGCTTCCGCTTTGCTGACCACATGTAGGCGAGTAAACAAGCGGTTGGATGAATTCTGGTCGTTCGCGCGCTTAAAGACGGGATTGATTGTAGTCCAGCCATATGACGCCATACGTTGTTTGTTGTTGGGATTCGGCACAACGCGGTGAGCCCACGCGCTGCTATACGTGTTCTCGCCGGTTTTGCGGCAGTTCTCAAAGCTTAAGATCCCGCCAGGTTTCTTGCCGCCATCGGATACTGCAACCTTGTGAAGTACATCCTTCATCTCTGGACGCGAGTGGCCATTGTAGTCTTTTTGATCTTCCCGAAGCGAGATAGTTACTTGCTCGTTGGTACCCAGAATCGTGCCGGTGACAGTGTGCTGACGGGGGTTGTCGCTGGCCAAGTTAGAGCCTGTCACCATGATTGACAGGTTTTTCATTGGCTCTTGTACTCGGCGTTTTTGCTGTTCGGCTTTCAGAGTTTTTGCGATAGACATAGCTTGGTCCTTGTCAGTGTCTTTTTATTCAAAGAGTTAGTTTTCAGCGTGTGGTTTTCTTTTAATATTTTCGCGTTGCGTAGAACGCAATACAATATATAATGCACAGTGGTTATGCAGTCAACACTTAGGATGGATTTATGAGTCAGTTGCAGCAGCTAAGACAAGAGGCGGCCTTTATCTTGGAGCAGGTGCCCCATCGGCAGGTGCTAAGCGATACCGAGGTGGCTGATTGGCTTGATTACATGGTTGACAACTTACCCGATGAGATCTTGTTCCACGCCAGGCGCATAGGCTCGATTGGGGGATCGGAAATTGGCACTGTGGTGCAGGCGTTAAGAGACTCCCGAGCCACGAACCCCGCCGAGCGCAAATTTACGCACAGTTCAGTGCAGGATGTGATGAACTACAAGCTACTGCGTACCATGCCAACGCCATCGGAAGGACAATTTCGACGCGGGCGCGAAATGGAGCCCATCATTGACCGTTTATACGAAGAAAAGTTGTCACAGTTATACCCCAACGAGGCGGTGATGCCGCGACCGGACTTGGTCAATAAAGCGCTGGCCGCCGATGTCGAAGGCTTTGAGGGTTTACGGGTACAGATAGATAAGATCTGGCAGGTTGGTAGTAAGATAATCGTTGTCGATTACAAAGCGCCATCTGAGAAGGCAGTTAATGCGTTTCAATACGACAACTCAATTAGCTACGATTGCCAACTGGAAGTGGGCAGACAATTGGTAGAGAGTATTGTACCCGCTGGGCTTACGGTCGATGAGGCTCAGTTAGTGACGCTAAATTATCAATCGTTTGAGCTTGACGTCTATGCAGGGTATCGCGATGACGAGCTGGTATACGATATTAAAGAGGCCTGTGGCCTGTTTATCGCCGCGCGTGACAAAGGTGAGGTGCCCTCTTATGCGATGCCTCTTCACCATATTGGCGATCCGCAAGACTACCCTGAGGACATTCGTGATGCCTTGTTCAAGTACTCGATAGCGAAAGTGACGGCGAAGCTCGCCGCTAGCCTGGCCAATGATTGTGAAGCAAAGTTCACCCCCTATCTGGCGAACATGGCCAATGCGGTTGGGAATGTCTTTACGACGCAATTTGGCGCGCTGAATGTTAAAGGGCAGAGCCGTCAGGTGATCGATAAAGCGGCTGCGTTAAAAGATTTATCTACCGCGCTCACCGACGAGCAGTTGGAGGGTATTGGTAAGAACAATTCGAAGCTGATAAAGGCGCTTAAAGAGACCTTTCCTGATGGCTTCGGGCGTTACATCACGGATGAATTCGAGATTAAAGCGGCCAATACGTTGGCGAAAAAGGGCGCTCAAAAAGAGCTGCTAAACGATATCGAGAGTGTGGTTAATCAGTTTTTAGGTGATGGCGTAAGCGACTTGGCAAAGGGTGTGCAGCAAGCCGAGGAGGCGGATTACGATGTGGTTGAAGATCGTAACAAGCAGATACAGTACCTACAAAACTCCGTGCAGCGAGAGTTCGCCCCGGATGCTAGGTCGGTAGCTGAAGGGCTATTGGCCGAACGTGCGGAGCAATACAAGATAGTATTGCCTGACTCCGGGGCGTCGGTTGCGGTGTCGGACAGCAGCGATGATAACGTAGAGGACTTCCTCAATAGCATGGCCATGTAGCTAGCCGGTATTTGTGAATGTAAAAAAGGGCCTAGCGCCCTTTTTTACATTCAGCCGACTTATCTGGTTTGGGGTGGTGAGGCAACCAGCACAGCATTTAGCTGTAGTGCGTTTCTGGCTTTTCTGCGGTGCCGGTGCACTAGGGTAAAGCCTTGTAGCTGCAACTCTTTGGCGTTGGCTATGTGGCGTAATATCACCGAGGTCAAATCACGATAGGCGTTTCTGGTTGTGTGGTATTGGTCTTGTGTTACCTGCTCGCAACCATAGGTCAGTGTTGCCAGTATTTTCACCGCCAACGCAGCTGTGCAGTCCGTTTGCTCCGTTAGCCTACCCAAATAACTCAGAACTCGGTTGATGTCATCTCGCGCTAAACAGGTTTTACCGTTGGTCGGCGGAGTAAGCACTGTGGTTGGGTTAATGGTGTCGGGTGTGTCAGGTTTGGTGGTAGAGAGTTCGCGGTTTAAATACCGTTTGGCATCGCCGCTGTAGCTAAATTTTAGCGCGTCACTGTCAGCGCAAAGTTTCAGCCCGAATTCTAAATCCAATGACCGCCAACGAAATGGGGTGGACTGCACGAGAAGGTAAAATGCCCACATGAAACGACTGTAGTGCTCGCTCGTCGCGAGGAAGTTGTTTCTAATGGTCATAACATCGTTAGCATCGCTGCATATTCTCGACGTCTCAGCAAACATCAACTCCTCCATTTATTGCTGTAATATGGTGTATGCAATATATATGGTATACACTAACGCATGGCTGACCTATTTGTTTTTACATAGGTTGAAAGTTAGGAAACCACAGAACGAGGCGAATTACATGGCTGTACCAGTCGCATTCGCCGCTGCAGCTAAGCTGGGATTGAAGCTAGTTGCGAAAAAGGCGGCGGAAAAAGTAATTGAGCAAGTAAAGGAACGTGGCATTGAGGGTTGCGCTGATATGGCGATGAGCCTTGTGAAAGGTCGTGGCCGAGATGCTGCTAATAAAGCTACTGACGCTAAGGATGACCGCATGCAAGGCGCTTCGAGTATTGGCGAGCAATTACCCGACAGCAGTCAAACAATGGCTTCGGTAGCTTTCTCTAAAGGGGCATTTCTCGTTGGCGACAAAGAAATAGAAAAAGTATCAGGCGTATTGGGAAAGGCGCTCCATAATCAATCATCTTGGGACAACTTGCAGGTTACGGCTCCGCTAATTGGTGCGAAAATTGGTCCTCATATCGGGCGGCTTATCGAAGCCAATCCCGTGGCGAACCTTACTGGAAACCACATGAATGCCCTATTGGATAGGATGCGTTGTGTCACCATCGTGGACAGCATGTTAAATAAAGATGATCAGGAAAAAGCTTCTTCCACTGCTTTTAATGCCGGGATGGGGCAGGTCATCGCCACAGACAATCCTGATTACATGCATACGCCAGACCCGGAGCGTAAAGCGCAGGCTGAAGCCGATCTGCGAATGAGTCTAGGGAAGCAGTCATGACCGACACGTTCACTGACGCTTTGATGCAAGCTGCAGAGCCTATCGATAGAGCGTCGTTGCCAGGCCAGTTAAGAGAGCAGCTGGAAAAGGGGGATCGCTACCGAGAGAACATAGAGAAGGCGGCATCACTGCTTGCGCTGTTCGAATCCATGGCAGACTACCATGGTGCTATCAAGGATATTCAAACGATCCTGTGTGTCCACTTCATCGCGCTAACGGAGAGTGATTTCTTGTTGGTACAACCGAACTTGGACAAGCACGAGATGATGGCTCTGATCGTCTTCCGTCGGCAACTGTTTATGGAGATGGACATGGTGCTAAGTGGAATATACGAGTTTGCATCAATGCACAAAAGCTAACGTGGAGACGAATAATGAAGTGGGTATTGCAAGAAATCACCTTGCGCAGTTATGACGATAATAATCGCGCCCTAAGCGCACAGACGCTTTGGCTATCCAAGACGAATACTCAGGCTCAGCGCCCTTATATTCTGAAATGTCAGGTGCGCCTTACTATTGGTGCTGATGCACAATTTGGAAACCTTGGCTTAGAGGTGACTGACAAGCCCGTTATTTTTGAGCAAGGAAATACGTCACCGAAGAGCGTCAAGTTTGGCGAATCCATTTATGACGCCGTTACCCCGGCGGCATTGTTGGAAGGTGTGCCATTAGATTTGGAAGAGCACTTACTGAACGTGGTTCGTCGCAAGGCGCTTCGAAAAGAAATGCGCCTTAATTGCGCGGACTGGGAAGTAAGTTGATAAAAGGGGCCGGTTGGCCCCTTTTGAGTTAACTGGCTTTCTGCGCCAGTTGCGACTCATTGATAATGAGTTCGGGCGGTAGAAGGTTTTTCAATGGAGCAGGAAACGTCACTGGTCCTTCGTAGCCGTAGATGGCAGCCTGGTAATCACCATTTTCTTTTCGAGCCACATAGGCATCATTGAGGATCGTGACAACCGTGATCCGCTCACCGTTAATATCAACAGGGTAACTGATTGCCCCAATATGCTTGAGTTGCTCAAGGCTGACAATTTCGTCGATAACTTCTGGATAGGCGGCAATAAAACTGTTGCGATTGGCATACTTAAGCCGTTGCTCGCCTTTGTTTAGGTGAAAATAGTCTTGTGCTACCAAGGTCTGTTTGAAGCCCGGGGCTTGCTTTTCTTGCTGATCAATCCAGCGTTCGATGCTATCTCGAAGCAACTGATTCATCTCACCCGCTAGGTTACCAACCTTGACAAAATTCACACGCCTAACATGCTCCTCATGTAAGCGAATGTTGCTTTGTTCTAAGTCGTAAATCATCGTAAACGTCAGCACGTTAACTTGTGCTTCTTCACTATCATCACTGGGATTTTGAGTCGCATTGGCTACCGCAAAGTCGCCGGTAGTGACAAAGGTGATGCCGCATTTGGGCAGGGTGATGCCATCGAGGGCGATCCCATTGATTACGCGAGCGCCAGTGTCATCAAACTGTGCGTCAGAAGGGCGTTGCAATCCAACTAGGTTGATCTCTTTTTTCATTGTGAAGCTTTGTGCGTACTATACATGGTAAATTATGTTAGCAGTACATCACCGATTTTTCAATTTTAGCGAAGGAAACAACTATTTACATCCTTATTGGGTGAGATAGCGTTTTGCTATTGAATAAACTGTTATATGCTGTAAATTTTAAGCTATACATTGTATTCGGATCAAATTATGAGTGATAACGATCACGAGTTGCTTCAGTTAGCAGCGACATTACAAGGGGCTGTCACTAAAGCCGGAGGTAAACCACAACAGGAAGAGCCAGGGCGTCGAGTTAGCGACAGGCCTTCTCGAACGGTGTCGCCTTACGCGAATCTAGAGTTGGGTATCGCGCGTCCGTTTACGGGTGCGGATATCGTCCGTGAGTTAAACACTCGGGGTATTGCTGCTCAAAAGTTCATCAGCTTTTTGGGTATCAATATGAATCGTTGGTCCAACTTAACAAAGGTCTCCAATGATGGACGGGATATGTCGGTTGATTTCGTTCCGCCAACTATCGAGATCCTTTTCCGTCTATTGCTCGCGTTTCCCAAGTATGCCCCTTGGGATCAGCCGACTCCCTTAGACATCATGACGAAAGCGTCCATGGACCCTAGAGAGTTGGCCTTTACGGTTGGGTTGTCTGGTGCCGCTGGAGAAAACTGGCGTCCATCTCCCAATAACACTGCGCGCAGCAAGAAGGTGGCTACCGCGGTAGAGGTGTTGCTGTCTGTGATGGATAAGATGTTGGATGACAATCACACATCCGAATTGTTCGAGAATGTCGCTCGGCACGTGTATACGTTGCGAGAGCGCGCGGAAAGCAGCAATGATCCTGTTATTCGAAGTGTATGGGTCACGCCATCAGAGCAGGCCTTTAGGCGTGTTCGAAAAGAGTTGCGCTCTACTATTCTTCAGCTTCACAGAGGAAAGAGCAGCCGCAGTCTTACGCGGTCCCGTTGTGACACGATAATGATGAATTTGGTCGTTGATAGCGATGAGAAAAATCAGACGCTATTTAATGATTGGCAGAAAGACTCTGGCTTGGCCGACGTTGAATTGAAAGCCGCCATAGAGGTTACGCAACAATGTGTTGCTTGGTTGAAGCTGCGCAACAAGGTGCAAAAAGCGCTGTTCGACAAACTCCAACACGAAGAGCTCGCCGGTAAAGGTTTGGATATTGAATCTGCTGCATATGTTGCATTGAAGGGAGCGCATTCATCTCTAGAGGCTGAGTTAACCAACGCGACTGAAGCGTTGACGCAGCTGACCGGGGTCGTGTTCTATTCGCAGCAAGTGGATGAAGCTGAGGAGCATGAGTAGTCATGCTCCGCTGGCGCATTCATCTATCACCCTCTACGTAACAGGTAGCCCAAGGTACTTCAAAGCTGAATGGCTTGCTTAGCAGGCTGTTTGTGCTTTGTTCGAGCCAGTAGTCCCCGCCAAACTTTGCTTTGCAAACTCCCACTCTATTCGCTGTTAAGTAGTCATCTAAATGTGCCTGTGCTGCATGAGCAGCCTGGCGGCCCATAGAGCTGGTGGACCGCCTCTCAGCGGATGTTTCACCGGTGATGGACGCCTCTGACATTACCGCCGCTGGCTTAATCTCTGGAAGATATGTCAACGCGCTCTGCAGCATATTGCGACTTCCGTTACTCACCAGTGAGAAATTAGCCTGTTCTGGCGCTTTGTCCATCAAGGGGATGTGGAGTAGAACCGGCTGCAGTTGAACGTATGGTAAGAATCGCCATGCTCTGTGCTCTTGGTTCTCGCTGCATGATTGCACGAGGGACTGGATGTAGTTACAGAATTCATCCATGGAGATGGTATCTATCTGTGTCAGGCTGCTGACATTATCACCTTGAAGATACACGCGGATGATGCCGCCGCTACCATGGGTGCCATGTGTGGCCATAAAAATAAGGTGTCTAGCGTTTCGAGATAGCAACTCTTTGAGATATTTATTCATCATTAGCCAACTGTGCAATGTATAGCGTATAGTAGAGCATTGTTGGTTAATACTTGCAATCAGTCCAAGGTGGTGAGAATGAAAAACGGTGAGCATCAATGGCAGACGACCTTACCGGCAAAGCCCATCAATGAGTTGCTGAATGAGCTAAATGCGAACCAGCTCTCGGGTGCCACCAGCAACGCACGAGCGATTCGAATGATTGCCGGCCCTGGCACCGGCAAAACGAAAACCATGTGCTCGCGTGTGTGTCGCTTGATTTCAGATGGGGTTGAGCCCCGTTCTATCTTGGCGATTTCATTTACTAACGAGGCCACTAAGTCCTTTAGTGAGCGCGTTAAAGAGGATGCGGGTTATTCAGGTCACCTCGTTGCGCTCAGCACCTTTCACGCCATTGCTAACAAATTCTTGCAGCGCTATTCAGGCCATACGTTTGTCAAAGATACGCTTGGCTACAGCGAAGGCTTTTTCATCATTGATACCGACGATAGTGATAAGCTGGCTTCCGAGGTCATAAAGGCGTTCCCTGATGGCATACGGCTGGCGTTAAAAGAGGCGGGGCTGACCAACAAGGCGCTATTTCAGCAATTAAGTAAACACCGCGCTGAAATGACGTTACCTTCACATTTGCTAAGGACTACCCTCACCAGGGCAGCAAAGACCCCTGCTGATTGGGATACGTTTTTAAAATCATGGTTTGTTTCTATCCCTGATGTAGCGGAAGAGGCTGCGCGAGCAAGGCTGAGCAGACAGCTGAAGGCCGAGCCGTGGTTGAAGGATGCTTTGGTCGCAACGTTTTGGAACCAGTACAGAAGTAAGTGCGTCTCTGTCCATGGTATGGACTTCGATGACATCATGTTGAATGCGACGCTGATGTTTATCAAGCATCCCGAGGTGGCTGAAGAGTGCGCACGTCAGTATTCCCACTTGCTGGTGGATGAGTACCAAGATGTGAACTCAGTGCAAGCTCGCTGGGTGCAAGCTCTGTATAAAGCTAATCCTGCATTAAACCTGTTTATTATTGGTGATCCTCGGCAGTCTATTTATGGTTTTCGAAATGCCAGAGTCGAGTTGATGTTGCACGCTGAGCGCTATTTTGGTGATTTTCAGACGCTGGAGCTTGTGGATAATTATCGAAGTGCTGCCGGCATGCTTGCGACCTCGAATGTATTTGCTCGTACGATGCAGGGGCAGATCACCGATGGGCAGCTGCGCTCGCCAACTGCCAGTTCGAATCACGCGTTACCGGGCGATACCTCCTGGCAGGTGTTCGACACGGACCATGAAGAGGCCAACTGGGTGGTATCCGATATTGCTTCGCAACTGCGGGCGGGAGTAGCGCCGGATGATATTTACGTACTCTACCGGACTCGTTCAGCGTCAAAGTGCGTTGAGAAGGCGTTGGCGGATACCCAGATTAACTTCCAAATGATTGGTGAGATGAACTTTTATGAGCGCGCTGAGATTAAAGATACGTTAGCGTTACTGCGTGTTCTATCGCGCTCAAAAGATATCTTGTCGTGGGCGCGGTTAGCGGACTGTGCAATACCTGGCGTGCGAGGGTTGTGGCTTCGCGAGCAGCAAGCGAAAGATCGGGCGGTGTCACCAGCGCAGCTAGTACAGCAACGCATCAATGCTCGCAACAAAGAAGGCATAGAGGGTTTTCTGTCGATGGTGGACGAGTGCTCTGAAGTACTTCAGTTCATTCCTGGGGTTAACTGGAATGATTACTACCGAGAAATCAATATGCCCAATGTGGACGCCAGTGCTATCAGGGAGATGCTATCTGATCCTGAGTTCAGGGCGCAGTTTGAGCAGTTTTGTCAGGACGAAGTAAATTTCTTCATTGATCGTCTTTGTAGTCAATGGTGCGAAAGTATACGGCCTCACTACAGCAAATTGGATGAGCGCAGCGCCTCCCGCGCTAATGTTGAACTGTCAGCTGAGGAGTTGACACAAGAGCGCTTAGATCGCGTGCGAACCTTATTCGACGAGTTAGGCAGCCGGGTGTTACAGCGACAACCGCTTAGTGACATTGTGGAGGACTTGCTACTGCGCGCCTCTCCAGTAAGAGATAGCGTGAGTGGTTCGGTAAAAATGATGACGGGACATGCCTCTAAAGGGCTTGAGGCATCAGTGGTGTACATGGTTGGCAATGAGGAGGGGCTGTGGCATCCCAACGCGAATGATGCCAATGAGGTTGATGCTGATGACGAGGAGCAATCCGATGAACAGGCAGAGAGCGCGCGCGTTTACTATGTCATGTCCACTCGGGCAAAGCACCGCCATGTCTACACGCAAGCAAGGCAGCGTTTAGTCAACGGAGAGATACGGCAAAGCAAGCCTCTCTCTTTTCTCGCGGAGCATTTTGCGACTGTAGATAAAGAGCCTAACCCGCAATGCCGTATTCACTATCATGATCATGGCGCAAATGCATCCAGCCAAAAGACGCAACAACAACGTGGCCAAGTTCACGCGTCAGCTCAGCGTGCTCCGTCATCGCCAAACGCTAATGAGACCTCCCTGATGCGCAGGCAGCGGGCGCTCGCTAGTGAAGAGGTGGCGGCAGCGGGGGCTAGCCCCGGTAGATAAAGAACATACAGGGCTATTTGCGCGAAATGAGCGCTTGCTGAGCCTTCTTGATTTGATGTTGTAGAAGCATCATCGCCTGTTCAAATTCCGCTTGCCTCTGTTCAGTTAGGGTGATACTCGCCTTGTAATACCCTCGGGCTGGCTGATGCGTTTCGGTCATGCGCAATACGGCAGCAAAGTACTTTTGCTGGAGCTCTTGGTTAACCAGCTCTAATGTTGGTACCTGAAGACGCCTGGCTATCATATGAAGGCCCTTCCCATACATCGATGCGAGTCTGTGTATGATCTGCGAACGCGCCGCGTGTTTGGCGTTGGTTTGTGGCCTTGTTGCACCGCGACCTCTCAGACTATCACAGACACTGCAGCAATCCGCCACCTTACTCGGCGCGCTGCGAGAGCTCCCAGTAGAGAAGTGGTTTAGAAACACTTCCCTGAGGCACCGGGTCGCTGCCAAGTATCGATTGACCCGATCAAGATCTGCCAAAGCCTTGTCACGAAGTGCATTTTGACGGGTGAAATCGATAGTGCTCAGTTTGTTGGGATCGAGGATCTGATAGTAGCGGGCGAAGGAGCCTGGCGCTTTGAGCTCATTATTGAGTTCTAGAACGCCGTGGCTGGCTAGCAACTGGCATACGAGCTCCATCTGAGAGCCGATGATACCAGTGGCTTCACGAAGTAAGTGGCTACCTGACGAAAAGGGCTCGTCCATGCTTGCTGCATACGCGGTGATCCGCTCACTCCACCGAGCCAACGCATCGCCACTCGGATGGCTCTTATCAACCAAGAAGCGGGCGGAACTGATGCTAGCAGTGGGGTGATGTATCATCACGTGCATTGCAGGTTCACCATCTCGACCGGCTCGCCCAGCCTCTTGCCATAGCGCTTCAATCGTGGACGGCGCTTCATAATGGATGACGGTGCGGATGTTCGATTTGTCGATCCCCATCCCAAACGCATTGGTCGCAACTACAATCTCAACGTCGTCAGCTAGAAATTGCTGTAACACAGTCTGCTTTTGCTCTTGGCTGAGTCTGGAGTGGAAACTCTCCGCATTTTGACCTTGTAGGCGTAGCGAACGGCACAACCGTTCAACGCTCTTGGTGGTTGCGCAGTAGATCAATATCGGGCCAGCGGCCTTCCTGTGCGAAACCGTACCCATTATCGCGTGAGTCATGAGTTGATGAGCCTGTTCACGTTCGATGCTCTCTTCTCGTAATGCCTTCACCCTTTGACTCAGGCTGATAGGTTTTTGGGAGCGTCGTTCTCGGCAGTCTACTCTGAGGAACTTGATGTTGGGCCGGTCTAGGTGCATCTTTAAAAGCATTAATTCACGCTGTAAATGCTGCTGTATCTCGGCGCAAACTGACTCTGGGGCGGTCGCAGTAAATGCACTGACGGAGACTCGTCGACCCTGCTGGGTTTCCAATGATGCGATGAATGGCGCTAGTTGCCGATAAGCCGGCCGGAAGTTACCACCCCACTGGCTAATGCAGTGGGCTTCGTCAACAACAATTCTGGCAACTCCAGTGTTAGCCAGTATTTGGATCATGTCATCTGAGCAAAAGCGCTCAGGACTCATATATAACAGTTTCACCTTACCGAGCTGTCTGAATATCGTTTGCTGCTCGTAGCGAGGAATAGCTGAGTGGAGAGCGGCGACCTGTTCTTTAGGTACGGTATCTAAGAGGCTATTCACCTGATCATCCATGAGCGCAATCAAGGGGCTTATGACAATGGTGGGTTTGGTGTCCAGCAATGCGGGGATCTGATAGCAAAGGGATTTCCCGCCACCGGTTGCCAGTAGTGCCAAGCAATCCTGATTAGCAGCGATGGCTCGCACAATGGGCCATTGTGCCTCTCTGAAATTCGAATACCCCTTAACCCGTTTGAGGGTATCGATTAAGTCATTATCGTCCATATCCATCCAGATTGATGTTGCTTTAAAATATAATACCCTATATATTGTATTGTGTCATTTGGATTTTTGAGGTCGCTATGGATAAGTTGTCACAGTTAAATGAGCAGGGACGAAGGATCGCTCACTTGCAAGGTAGTCAGGCTCAGTTGGAGCAGCAAATTGCGCAGCAGCGGGCCGAGCTGCGAAACCATTTTGGTACTGATGACCTGGCTCAGGTTGAAGCATTGATTGCTCGTGATCGGCAATTAGTGGCTGATGCCGACGCTTTCATTGACGGTGGCGTTCTAAAGCTAGAAGAGGCGCTTAGTCGAATGGAGAGTGGTAATGGCGGGGATGCGGCTTTTTGGGATAGTTTCGAGCAGCTAATCGCGCAAGCGAGACCGTTAGTAGGCAAGATGCGCGCTGCGCGGGGCAATGGCGTGGAGTCCTCTCATGGATAGGGGGGCCATGGTTGGCCGTGCGCTGCCAGAGCTATCTCACCGCGCGGCAGCATTGGCGGGGAAGCAGCAATTGCTATTAGATCAAAAGGCAGGTCTGCTGATGCAACAGGCGCGCGCCAATACCATCATTGGTGATGCCAAAATGATGGACAGCATACTTGACCAATTTCAGGCGAAGGCGTTTGAGCTAGGTGGCGGCGCGATGGAGCAGTTGCTGTCTGCAATGCTTAGGGATGTGTTTTTCCACGACGACGCTAAACAGGCGGTGAAACTGCGTGCGACAGTCAAAAACCGTCAGCCCCAATTGCATATCAAGACAGAGAAAAATGGTCAGCACTTAGATGTTCTGACCGGGAGAGGTGGTAGTGTCGTTAATGTTATCTCTACTGCGTTGAGTTTAATCGCGGTAGTTCGCCATTGGCAGACTCGCCCCATTCTGTTCATTGATGAAGGTGACTGTTGGGTTGCCAGTGAGAACGTCGGTCGATACTTTCAGGTATTAAGCAAATGCTGTGACCAATTGGGGTTGCAGGTGGTTTTCTTGTCTCACCACAACGTAGCGCTTCCCGCGAGTGTCACCGAGTTGAGGTTAACGCCGGGCAAAAATGGCTTAGAAAGCCAACCCGTAACGGGGACGGTGTCGGGTGTTCATAGCGCGGTGGATATTCATGATGAGCAAGCCACTGAGCGACAGCAGCGGCGTCTATCATCGGTGACGTTGGAGAATGTCCTTGCGCACGAGCGCACGACCCTCACATTAAACGCCGGGCTCAATCTGGTTCGGGGTGATAATGATAGTGGCAAAACCTGCATTCTTCGCGCTGTCAGTGCAATGATGGAAAACTCGTTTCTTGGTTGTGACAGTTTCTTACACCATGGTGCAATCAATGGTGCGGTCACGTTGTCGTTCGAGGATGGCTGCAGGGTGCGCTGGGCTATCGATACATCAAAAGCCAGACGCTTGGCGACGGGCATTAAAGGTGTGCGCGTTATGTATGAGTTGTGCCTGTCTGGCGAGGAGGTTCCTCGACGTTTTGAGTTGGATCTAGGCAAGCCGGTTCCCGACGATGTAAAAGCTGCGATGGGTTTCGTTCATCACCGTGGTCAAAACATCAACATGATTGAGCAGCTGAACCCGTTAGGGATGTTATCTCCGGCTTTTAGTGCTGAAGATCGGGCGCGCTTAATTGATTTAGGTAACGAGTTTCTTCTCGCTATCGGTTTATATCAGCTGCATCGTGACAAGTTGAAGGCCTTGCGTGCTGAGTCGCGACACTTGTCTGGGCAGGTAGGCGAGATAGACGCAGCTTTGGAGGTGGTTAGGCCGATAGGAACTGCTCAACATATCGCGGACAACCTAGCTGGATTTTCGCAGTATCGCAACGAGTTAAATACGAGTGAAACGTCCGCGGCCTTGACTGAGCTGAGATGTCTTGAAGCGCGCCGCTCAGCGTCACAGGGGGTGTCACGCGCAGAATTTCTTTTCAAAGCGTTAAAAGGGGTGGCTCAGTACCGACAGTATTTTGCGAATCGTACCAAGGCGGTGCCGTCGTTCGTCGCGCACCAACAAGCTCCAAGCGGTACGGCAGAACTGCAAGGTATTCAGGGCTTACACCAGCTGCTGACGGAGATGAGCGAGGTTAAACAAGCACTGTCTGAACGGTGTCGGGTGTGGGGCGCATTGCGATCCAACACAATGGCACGCGGGCGGATAAAAATGGCGGAGATAGCTAGCAAGATGGTTGTGTATACGGCTGGTTGGCGCCAGCAAAAACAAATGGCCATCGACGCCTTCTTTAGTGCTAACGAGACCCTGTCATTGCATGCTCAGGGTGGGTGTTCTTTGCGCCAAGCGAAAGAGGACTACCGCGTGTTAAAGACCGCTATTCCACACTGTGCCGAGTGCGGGCAGCCACTGCTTGAAGGCTCTCATAGAGACAAAACGGAGTTGGGCTAACCATGCGCGAATTAAATCTCGATCTGCACCCCCGCACGCCTTTGGGCCAAGACATTGGCAGAAAGCACCGGGAACACCTATTTCAGTTTCTCAATATTTTCTATACCGGAGAGCTTGATGCATTCGAGCCTGGTGTCGACCCCATCGCTCAGCTAGTCATGCTCTCGTTACAAGGGGTGCGAATTTCCTTTGTCGTGGATGATATCTCTGCGTTTCGCGGCATGTTTCCTAGCTTGGAGCTTGCTGGCATTGAATTTGTTAACGAGAAACCGGAACAACCAGACTTGTTGGCGGGCAGCGAGTCTTCACCACCAGTGGGCTTAGCTGCAGAGGATGTGGAAGCGGACTTTGAGTCCGTGTTTCTGGGTCAACTGACAGCATTAAATACGGTAGACGCGTCAGCTCAACAGGGCCGAACACAAGAGGTATGGGAGTCGCTGGTGGAAGAGCAGTCGTTCAGCCCAGAGAGTAAAGAGTACCTTACTTGTCTGTATCAGGAAGCAATGCAATTATCAACCTAAACAGACGTGTGCAATGTATAACGTATTGTGTGAGTTTGATTGCTGGTGTACTATTGACTAAATTCCATGTTACAGCATGTTTCCGAATGCTAAACAATATATCCCTTTTCTCTTTTGCTTCAGATGCTAACGTGAGTCGCGCTTTGGTTGAGGAGTTTACTCAATCGCATCCCATTGAATGTACCACTGGGGTCAAAGCGCGAACAATTGGCTTCGAGCCCCCATTTATTGATGCCAATTTAGAGGCGCCTTGGGCTGAGCATTTTGAGCAGCGAAGCTTGGTTAAGGTGGTTGTCGAGCAAAGGAAACCTTCCCGGCAGCAAATCACTCGCGTCTATAACGAGCGTGTTCGGGAGTTATTAAAACAAGGGGTTAGCCTGACGCGCAAAATGGAGCGAGAGCTAAAAAAGGCTGTCGCTGCTGATTTGATTAAAGAGGTTGCGCCGATCCAGCAAAGCTACTTTATGGTATTCGACTTTGAAACCAAGTTGCTATGGGTGTCAATGCAGAGTAAGCAGGACCTGGATAGTCTGAAAGGCCTACTGGTTGATTGTAACCTAAGAATCAAGGAAGAAGCGCTCAACCATAATATCGAACAGATCATCACCGATATGCTGCGTGACCCATCCAATGCGATAAAAAGTGATGAATTCGACTTAGGGCACGCTGTTAAGTTAAAAGAACTTGATGGCGAAGAACACTCACAGTCAGTGTACTCTTCCCAAGATCTCGGTAACGACGAGATTGAGTCCAATTTGGAGCACGGGAAGTGCGCCACCAGCCTAGAACTCGTTTATAAAGATGCGGTCCGTTTCCGTATTAACAACCGACAGCAACTTACTAACATCAAGCTCATCGCCAATGTCGATACGCTCGGGCTGGATCTCGAAAACCAAGAGAGTAAGGACGACCGACTCTATGCGGATCTGCGATTTAGGGCGCATCTTCGCGTTTCTATTATTCAGTCGTTGATCGCGCCTGTTCGTTCTTTGTTGTCAGATGAACTCTGCGGGGGCACCCCAGATTTTCAAGTAATTACTAACTAGCGGTTGTCATGCTGGTGATATTTTGTATTGTATTTGTGTTGGTATTTGCGGCAAGCGCGATGCAATTTGGATAATAAAAGGATTTTATGATGTGGACAGATCGGTTGAATCATCTCTGTAACGACACGAGAATCGTGCCGTACTACCAGCCCATTTTTCAGTGTGGGGGGCGGCTACTCAAAGTGCCCCGAGTGGAGGTGCTGATGCGTGGATTGGCAAGGGAGGAGGAGATCATTGAACCTCGTATTTTGCTCCCGCTTTTGGAGGAGAGTGCCCAGTATGATGATGCCTACGATGAGCTGTTGCGGGGAGTGCTAAACGATAAAGTCGCTCTTCAAAACGCGTTCGGTTCAGAGTTGATCGTATGCATTAATATTTACGCAAAACAGTTGATGAGGCGATTGGACTGTGATCGGCTCTATGCATTCATCGAAAGCATGTCACCGCTTCGGGTCGAAATTGAACTCAGTGAAGGCGACCGGATAACCAATGAGAGTCAGTTGGCACGGAACCTAGGCACCTTGCAACAATTCGGTACCCAATTGGCCTGTGATGACTTCTCCAGTAAGTGGTCCTTTATCGACCGACTAGAGCGCACCCCTTTCGATACGATCAAGATTGACCGTGGCTTGCTAGAGCGAGCGGGAAGTCGTGATGTGCCGTCAATCGTGCAGAGGTTGTCGGCGGTGACGTTAGAGACGTTGTGCTCTGCTGGTGACGATTACACGGTGGTGCTTGAGGGTATCGAGTCCCAGCGGCATTGGGGCTTAGCTCAGCAGTTTGGTTTCGAAAACGTGCAGTTGCAAGGTTTCTTGCTCGCGCGGCCGGTAAGTATAAACGTCTTATTGGAGCAGTTTTCGCAAGGTCTATGGCAGCAAAAAGTCCGCGACTTGAGTACGATGCGCTCGATCTCTTTAACGGCTGAGGCTGTGTAACATGGTGTTGGCATCTCCCGAGGTGAGCAGCCACACAATCCGGTCGGCGGAGTTGGTTGATGCCGGATTGGAGCTCGCTGAAACCTATGGGTTTTATTGGGTGCACCATGCTCATATTGGAATGAGCTGTAAGGTCAGCAAAGCCACGGTGTTTAGGTACTTGGGCGATAAGTTATCGCTGCGGGTCCATCTATTGGATGCGCTCGATAAGGCGCCGAAAGGAGGGGGCACGCGTCTCAGAGAGGAGCTTTCAATCATTAAAGCGCGTGCTCAAGACTATACAGCACGATATCCCGGTACGTTCATGGAATTGGACTCCTACTTGTTACGATTGCGCGCGTCAATGCC
The DNA here is from genome assembly GCF_000429505.1 of Aliagarivorans taiwanensis DSM 22990. GTDB lineage: Bacteria > Pseudomonadota > Gammaproteobacteria > Enterobacterales > Celerinatantimonadaceae > Aliagarivorans > Aliagarivorans taiwanensis. Next base: position 20,500 of record NZ_AUBZ01000050.1, read on the forward strand.
GGACGAAGCCGACAGAATGCAATGCTTCTGTGAGCGGCCAAACGGTCGCGTGCTCATGGCATTTCTCCTCAGTATTAGCCATTGGGGACAGTTCAACTTTTAGCGCCGTACTTAATATGATCAACGGATGATCGGAGTGAGCATGGTAGATATTAAACGATTTCATCAAGCGCAGTTTACTGAGCAACACCCAGGACTTGCGCACACTCATCCCCAAAGTATTGCATGTCATGGTTACATGGTGGCGATGTTAAGTGAGCACTTAGCGAGCAAAGTGGTTCCTGAGTTGGATTATGCAGAGCGTAATGCACTTTTACATCTTGGCTTGCATTCGGGTATGCATTTGCTCGACAGCCCAGCTGAGTGGCAAGATACACAGGAATTTGTCCACCGCGCGTGCAGCGGGCCATCTCAGGGCCTTGGTGAGTGTGTGCTCGGTGTATCTGGTCAGGCGCTAATGCGCTCTCCCTTGGTGTACCTCCATCGAGCGGCCAAGATCCTCGATGCCATATCCTATGTGCGACTAAATGGCACTGTTAATTCCCAATTGCAAAAATCCATTATTCAAGGTTTGTTTGAGGGCTATGCAGCTAATATCGCTGATGCGCAGCAATGCTGCCCTGAGTTGGCCTGGCGCTCGCTCAATAACGGTTTGACTGAGTTTCTGAGTGGGCCATCTGGCCTGCTGCTGCTCGATATGAATCAGCCAAGTGATGTAAAGGGCCTGCTCGGAGAAGCATTTGGCCTTACGGTCAAGGACATGGCACGGGCTCAATACCTCGACCGGTGGCATACTGTAATGACTCTTAAGTCACAGAACCTGAGTAGTCATCAGGCCGGTAGTACGATGCTTGGCTTGCACATGCAGGCTCTAGTGATGCCCGACGCGACGGACAAACAACGCTGGGAGCTCAGCGACTATCTGCTGACCCATGATCTCGATGAGTTGATCAGTGGGGATGGGAATGGGGCGTTTCGCGCTTATATGCGACAGGTCGATCCGGTGGTCATGGAGCGAACGCAGGGTGTACTGGACCGCTTGTATCCTGAAGGTAAGGCAAAGCGGGAGTGTGTGGAAGGGACACCTAGTAAGTATTTTGCCAAGCTAGCGGATATTCTCGATGCCAGTGCCTTTATACACGATTTCGGTGGACCCGATGCGGAGATGCAAACGGCCATCAGTTTAAAGCTAGATGAGTTCTACGACAACACGCTGGCAAAGGCGAACGCTGCGTTCCCGTCGCTAGACTGGTCTAAATGCCAACAGATCAGGGAACAATACCTGTATCGAGAAAGCTATAGTGCGGATGCCGCACTGAAGCTGGGTACCTTTGACATGCTTCAAGCAGATAGTGACCATCAACCCATTTCCCAGATGGGGTGAAGAGTATCGGTCAAAACTTGTTCTGACAGTGAGTGAACGAGGCATGCGGCCAAACTGAATTGCACCTAACTCTTGCTAGTAAAAGGCGGTCATTCACACGTGAGTGTGCGGGGTTCACTATATGCTCTCTTTAAAGTGTACTAGCTCAGACCTGATCTGACAGTTACCCAATTTTGAATCGGTGCCTGTCAGTTTAGATTTGAGCTAGGTTCTTCTCAGCCCAAATCGATTTCCCATCGAGTAAAGTTTCATGTGGTGTTCTGCCACAGCATATTTTCCCCTGATGAGTTCGCTCATTGTTGTAGTAAGCCATCCATTCGTCCAGATCTTTCTGTAGCTCTTCAAGGCTCCCGTAGAGCTTCTTGCGGAAAGTCACCTGGTAGAACTCGTTCAATATGGTCTTGTGGAAACGCTCGCAGATGCCGTTCGTCTGCGGAGACATTGCCTTAGTCTTGGTATGGTCGATGTCGTTAATCGCCAGATATAGCTGGTAATCATGCTGCTC
>NZ_AUBZ01000051.1 GCF_000429505.1 Aliagarivorans taiwanensis DSM 22990
CTGCTGGGGTTGGCCGCCCTGCTGGGGTTGGCCGCCCTGCTGGGGTTGGTTGTTCTGCTGGGCTTTATTTTTGAGTTTACTTAACCCTTCTTTGACTAACGCGATGGCGACCGATTCGGCGCTTAATCCGTGATATTTGTCTGCCTCTTCATCGGTAAGGCCCCACCCGCCAATAGCTTTTTGGAATCCGTCAGGCAATTCAAGGCCTATACCTTTGATTAATCCCAGGTTGTTGACGATGTCTTGCGCAATATTGGCTACCTTGGCTAGCTGGGGAGATGCGAGTCGTTCAATGTCTTTATTGAGTATGTGAAACAGTTCATGCAGCAATACGAAGATAACTGCGTTGGCCTTGTGGGGTTGGCCGCTGTCAATCGCCGCTTTATCCAAGGCCCTTAAGTTTTCGTACATGGGAAGCGCCATGTAGACACTGCTGCCATCGGTGAACGCCGTCTCGCATGTATTCAAAAACACTGGGTGGTCGTACAGATAAAATGGCGTGCCGCGAGCGAGCACGCTGAACTCCTCGAAACGAGGGAAGCCGTGTTGGTTATTGCTGCGAATATGCTCAGCGTAACGCTGCATTTCAGCTTGCTTTTTGGGGGACGAACAAAGCCTTGCGGTACCCACAGCTTGTCTCACTTGCTCCATGGTAATTGTCGGTTTATTTTTTTGCTCAGTGCTGGCCATGGTTACTCCTAAAAATCAAAGTAGGCGCTGGGGTCAAAGCTGTGATCAACTTTGTCTTCGCAGTCATTGAGCACCTGATCGACAATTTGTCGCTTAATGCTTTCCTGTAGCGTGTCGGCCACTTCGTCGTTACCCATGGACCGTAAAAATGGGACAGCTTCAAACTTATTGCGGACAATTAGCCCTTCTAGCGGGACCTCCATGGCAAGGCAATTGGTTATGTTTTGACATACTTCGGCGTTATTCCCATTAATCAGCATGCCGGCTAGGTGCTCTCTTGCGGCATGATTAACAGTGCTTCTCGAAAAGACGGCACGCTCACTGATGTTTACGCCAAATGGACTTAACGCGATAAGTGACTGGGCGAGCGGGATGTTGTCTTGAACCTGCTCTTGTGACAAGTGAGGTTGGACATGCGCGCTGAGGTATGCGATGTGCCGGTCGCCTGTTTGCTCACCGACGCGGTGTCTTTCGGCGTTGTTTGGCTGCACGGTGTGCTCAAGTGCAGACAGGGCATCGAGTATCAAATGCGCGCCATTGGCAGAGGTCAATTCAAGGAAGCTGGGGATGTGGATCAGGCCATTCGGTAGACGTTGTTGTGCAACTAGCGAGGGCATCAGGGAGGTATACCCCACGCTCAGTAGTCGCGCGCAAGCCTGAGACATTTGCTGTTCACAAAGCCCTCCTTGCATGCCGAGTTCTTGGGTGCGATGCAAGCCAAACACCACCAAATCGGTAAAAGGTACGCCACTGATGACTGGCATGTCCGCAGGTCCGCTGTTGGCCTTAGCTTGAAGCTGTATAGCTGTGCGTAAGGCGAAGTCAGCGAACTTCTCTGGATTGAACTTCTTGAAAAACTGGGTGGTGATAATCCGCTTTCTTTCTGAAACGAGCTGCTGCAGACGCTCGGGATTGTGGAGGGCCATCTGCTGCATGGCTACGTAGTTTTTAAACGGTGCATCTCCGGCAATATCCATTCTGTCTCCCAAATCCGCATTGAACATGTAAATGGCGATCTATTCAGTGTGCAGTGTATATTGTATAGTATCTACAACTTGGTAGAAAGTGGAGTGTTAATACGTTATGGAAGCGGTGGATTATTATCAAACGCCTGTTCCTGTAGAGCTGAGGATGCGCTTGGAGGAAACGACGGGCTTCAGTGTCGAGAGTGGCAACGCGCTGGCTCGGGAGTTAAGTAGGCGGCTATGGCGACAGAGTGTTCTGTTTTCGCAAGATGAGGTTTGGGTAACGAAAGTGAAGGCCACTTTTGCCAAACTAATGGGGTACCCGATGCCGCCCTCAGATCTCGATAGTGTATCGAACACCAACTGCTACTACGGCTATCATGATGCCAGCTACTCTCCGCTCACCTTTATTACGGATCAGTTAACGCGGTTGGGCTTGCAGCTAAGGGTGCCAGTATGCCATGCGCCGCGCCATTCAGATGATATGCTGACGTTGACGCCCCCGAACATCCATCAGTCAATTGCAGCATACACGCTTAACTGCGCTGAATTGACTCGCTCACCGACAGGTGCGCTACCTAGTTTGCTTAAGCGCATGGATGGTTTCTTTGATAAAGCGAGGCTGCCGGTATTGGTACTATCGCACTTCAACAAGGCCAGCCCCATGCTTCAACAGTTGTTTGTTCGTCAATATATCCTTCATCCTCCGGCAGAGCTGTCACGCCCTATTGTACTGCTCACGGGGGAGCTTCCTTCAATGACTCAATTGATTACGTCATCCGATGACAGCGTGCCAGAAGAGTCGTGGGACGAGTTGGTAGGCACGGTATTGCCAGTAGCGGTGGACCGCTCTGTATCCGAAGCCCTGAAAGCCCACAAGACAAAGGAGTATTCGCATGGTGCATAATCCGAAATTTAGGGTGAGCCAGTTACAGGAAAAGCCGCCTGCTATCAACGAGATTGAAGAGCAAACCGGGCTTGAAGCTCGCACGGTAGGCTCTATCCTTCCGGTGGTCAAAAAAGACATCCTGCGCACCTGGCATACTGGTGGTAAGGATCAACAGGTCGACGCACGTGTGGAGTCTGCATGGGAGAAGACCTTTGGCTATCCGTTTAATGCAGCGAGTGAAAAAATCACGCCGATAGTCATCAAGGGGCCACCTGGACACGGTAAAACCACGACATGGCGGGTGGCTTGTCGCGAGCTTGCTCAAGAAATGGGGGTGCGCTATTGGCAAAATCCCACGACTGAGCAGCTGCCAAAAGTGGCGCCAGAGGATGTGGTGCTGGTCATGGAGGATATGGCAGGTGAAGTAACCGCGTCTGCGCTTAGAGGTGTTACTCATATCAGCGAGCAGAATGGTACGTCTGTCAGTAGTTTTGCGCCGCCACAGCGGATCTTGTTTACGCGAGACCAAGATTGTTCTGTGTTCTTATTGGATGACCTCGAAAACGCGATGGTCAACGTTAAGAACCGAATGCTGAGTGCGCTAGAAGAGAAGAAGATCAACGATGTGAACTTGGGAGAGCGCTCCTATGTCGCAGGCACCGGTAACTTTGGTGGAAAGATCGATGGAACCAACACCACCAAGGAGAGCTCTGCCCTAACCTCTCGAACTCAGGTGTTATTTGGTTACGACACAGTCGGCAACTGGATGGACCGGGCGGAACAGCGTTTTGATGATAGTATCGGTACCGCTTACGTCGTTGATTACCTCATGGAGCACCCTGGTAATTTCCATCCTATCCGTGATCCAAAGGCGCGTGGTCCAATTGCGACGCCAAGGAGTTGGGATGCGTTTCTCAATAGGATGAGGGATATTATAGGGGACTATGAAGCTCAGGTAGGCGCCGGCTTAAACCCTCCACCTCCACTTGACATGATTCGCATGCAGGCCAGTGCATCCCTTGGCAAGGCGTTAGCTACCGATCTAAGTGCGTTTTATCAAAACCTCTTTTCTGTTGCCCGTCCGGCAGCAAAGGAGCTGCTGTCGAAGGCTGGGTTATCAGACAACACCCGCGCACTACTGACAGATGTGGTCGTAAATCAAAAAGATAGCGCAAGTTACACCGCTACACGCGCTTACTTATCGACAGTGATGAAAGCGGCGGCCCCGAAGGTGTTTGATGGCTTAAATGTGAGCCCGGACGCGACTGAAGAGGATAAAAAGCTTGGCCGTGCAAAAGCCGGCTTCTATCTGCGCAAAGTAGCAGAGGCGTGTTTTGGCTCAGGGATGGTTGCAGGAGCAAAAGGCAATCTGGTTACTCAAGCTTTACAAGACTTCTCTCGTGATGTCATCGCGATTGCTGAGCAGACGGACGCTGTCACCTTTGATTTTGGTCACTTCAATAGTAATGGAGAGCCTCGCCTTGGGGTTGATCTATTTAAAGCGCTAACGAACTTCTGTAGCAAGGTAAATAGTAGCGATCATCCCCACGGTGAGGCGCTAAACGTTGTGGCAAAACATAGTAAAGGAGGCGGTTTGACAGCCTTGGAGAGCTTTTTGAAAGACGGTCTTACTGCTACCGAGCAAATCCAAGATGCACAGGAGGCTGCCCACTTAGCCATGTCGTAGCCGCCAGCTTGGTTTGATTGAAAAGGTCTGCAGAGTATTGCAGGCCTTTTTGGTTTGTCTGAATTAGACATATCCGCCCTGTATTGCAGTGCATTCTATTTGCTTGTTTGTTCATCGTTAGCTCGCCTTTTGCATTTGATGGGGAGCGGTGTAAGCCAGAGTTTCGTGGTGCTAGAAACAGGTGCTGGTAACGAAATCAGAGCATGTCGCGAGGCCGTCAACACATTAAAAGCAGGAAAACTCAAAGAGTGGAAAGAAACGAGCAGTTATCACCAGAGGACTATCACCGCCACAATTCCCGTGTCACATTTGGCCCTGCAACTTACTCCCCAGTTTCATTTATGGCACCGATATACCATAATGAGCGTTCAGCATTCGAGGGATATGTTTATGCTTGACCATTCAGCCATTGAAACCACGGTACCCGGACTCTCAGATAGGGCTAAAGCACTGCTTACTGAGCTAAATATCCACTCCGGCTTCTCAACTTTGCGCGAGCTGGCCGACGCCACAAAGATGAGTAAAACCCAGCGCTACCGAGCCTTGAAAGAGCTAACCACGCTCGGTTTTATCACTGAATTGGATAACCCAGAAAAAGCTCGTGAGCCGTTCTTGAAGATGACTAGCTTTGCGCTCAGCTTTCGCACTGACCGACTGGACATCCACCAGCAGGGATTGAATGCAGGGTATTTTTGCTCGCTACTTTTAATTCGAAATGACGCCTGGGCCCAGGCTCAAGTGAGTGTTCTTGGCTGCGGGATCAAGCCGTTGCTGAATGCACAGGTTGTCCGCTATCAGGCTGACCTAAATAAACTGGCCATTAATATGCTGCAAGACATTACTGCAGGTTGTGAGTTTTCGATGATTGGGCTTGCTGATTTCATTTGGGAAGTATTTAACCTCGATTGGTTAAAGCACAGGGTTCAGCCAGGTAATGCCACCGACCTATTTATACGCGCCGCAGAACATGATGCGAATGGGGTCATTGATGACAATGAAGAGCGTTGCGCAGAACGCATCGGCTATACCGGCCTGTCAATTCACACCCTGCTTGGCAAGGTTCATCGGCCGCGCTGCATTTCCAATCCAGATACCGAGCGAGCCATTAAGGTTTTAGAGCGTTTGTGTAATCTGGTCGAGCCCATTCCTCTTGGCCGGTATGTGAAAAGCGCCATTGATTACCTGCGACTCGAGTCGGTATCGAGTCTTGTATGGGCTAAGCCGTTATTGGATAGTGAGGATAAGCTTTATGCCATTGCCAGAAATCAACTCAATCTGGATGGTACTGTACTGCCAGGTCATCAAAAGGAGTTGCTAAACCTCATTAAGAATTACATTTTCAAGTTTCCAGCAACGGACCTCTCTCGTGGTCATGAGTGCGCGATCCGAATTTCAGCCATTGCGAAACTCTGGTCCCAAGGGCTTCTTTTGTCTCACGGGCCTAACGAGCCAACGCGCAAGCTGTATATCGGTCATAGGCCAAACGGTTTCACTGGTGTTCACAGCTTGAGCACATTTGCGCCTATCCAGGCTCTGTGTGGATTTAAACAAAGCTTCTTGTTGTCGACATTGGCTGTGGATGACGTCCTCTCGTCAGTAGAGCAAGCAGGCAAGATACAGAGCGAGTTAAGTAAAGTTACGCATGTGGTTATTGGTGATATTTCAGACCGGGGGGAGTTCATTAAAGAACTTAACCTATTGAATTTTTTCTTGGGTGGGATACTGCCAGCGCGCTACATCCGTGCGATTTTACATAAACCTAAAGGCAAATTGGTCGAGATTAGCGTTAAAGGCTGGTGCGTTTTGGGGGCTCTGTGATCACCCTCCTTCGGCTCGGACCCACCTTTCCATTAAAAAGGTGAGCAAACGAACCGATGGCCACTTGCTCCAAGGGGGAGCCTGCGGCTCGAAGGTTATTCATACTCTTGTAGTCATGACGACACCGGAATATTTCCTTAGTCATATTTATTGGGGAGTAAGGCAACGACTGAAAAAGTACTGAGACGCGGCTAACAGAAAACCCGCCCAAGCGGGTTTGACTTACTTTAACAGCAGCTCTATCAGCTTAATCCATTGGCGCTTGAGCCATGATTGGCAGTAGTCATTACAAGGCGTACCTTGGGCATTGGCGTTGAGAGCCATTAGCTCAAACTGACCGTTAGTTCTCACCATTAACTCACCGATTGCCAATACGACCAAATACGAGTTGCTCAGCGGCATTCGATAAACACTCCGCATAGCGGAAAGAGCATTTTCGGCACCATGCGAGCCAGTTGGGTCGAAGATAACAGCTTGTTTGCTTCCAAATGTCAGAACGTTTCCTTCTGCTTTAATAGACTCCGAAAATAACGTCTCTTTCATTGTCCTTTCCTCATTTTGTTTGCGGTCAAGGGGGAATGCGTCGCTTCATGCGCCAACTTCGACTAAAAAAATGCCCTATCACGCCGCCAAGCGGTGCTACCTAGCAACTAATTGAACAATCACAATCTGCTTCGGCTTTCGCAATAGCACTCGTTGTTCATGGGGGTAAAAACCATCCTTGGACACTCGTACCAAATAAGTCCCATAAGGTATGCCTTCCCCTCTCACATACGTTTCGTTAGAGTCTATAAACTCTACTTGCGCACTCGATGGCACCGGGTTAATGAATAGCTGCCCTTTTGGCAGGGCTGGCTTTTGGGGTGGCGCTTCGGTAGAGGACTTTGAGGTGTCAGCGTTTAGATCGATTGGGCTGCCGGGGCTAAAGTCTTGCAAAGTTAGTTCATTGATATCCTGATAATGGGTAATTGCATCAATGATATGCACATTCGCTCGGTCTGCGAATTGCACACTCAAATATTCACTCTCGTTATCGAGCTCTACGGTGCCTTGCCAGTTCTCTTGTAGGCGCGAGGTTGGTGATACTATCGCAACGTATGAACCCTGCTGATACTTTGCACCGCTCACCAAGCCCACGCGTTGGCCGGCCTCGTGAATGAGATAGCCTTCGTTAATGGGAGTCGGTACAAACACCTGTGTTGCTGGCAGCGCCTTGTCTGACAGAATGTACTCAGAGGTTCGATTGAGATACCAGTCATATACTTTTTGCAGACGCGTTTTTATCAGTCCTTGCTGCGGCAGCGCCCCACTTCGACTCAAGAGCTCTTGCTCCACCAGCGCACGCGTATCGCTCTGGCTAGCCAATGCGGTTCCGCTGACTACTGCGGCGGCAAAAGCTAATGCCACATAGAGGGGGAGCTTAGTGCTAAGCTTGCTTAGACATATGTGGAGCATAAGATCGGATCTCTTTTTCATTGAGCATGGCAGCGTACTTGTCGCCATTGTGATTTAACACGGCATCCAAGAACTGTTCTATGGTAGTGCGGTTAGCCTTAAAGACGCGTTCCGCGGTCAAGCTCTGCCACTCATCAGTGGGGCAGCGAGCGATATAATCTCTCAATCGAGTCAATAGGCGGCGCGCATTAGATTGCGCATCGACGGCATCACTTAAGACACTGTCATTAACTTCATGCTGACGGTCATATTTAAGATCGTCAGGGTGGACACCAGATAAGGTTAGGACCAGATCGCTCGACAGGGTGCGTAAGCTAAGCGGTAATAAGCGCATGTTCATGTGCTGCACGATATTTTTAGGTTGACCCATAATGGAGCCAAATAGTGAATAACGGGGATTGATGACTCGGGTTAGCGAATACAATACGTCCGGCTCTTCATGCTGAGTAGGCGCAGTAAGGTTCAAGGAAAAACGGGCAGCGCGTTTTACGTAAACAAACCAATCGTTCGGATTTCCGCTTTGGTTGCGTGAGAAACTATATACACCAGAGCGACCGATGTAGGTGGCATTCGGGAAGTTAAATTTATGCAGATCTTCCGGTAAATCCTCAAGTTTTAAATAGTGGTGCAGCTGGTTATCGTAGCAGTCTACTGTCAGGTCATAATCGATTTTAAGTTCAGCGACTGCGGCGCCTTTGGGAGCGGCTTCATTCTTACCTAAGATCTGAAGCTCAATGTTGCCGGTAAGAATTTTCAGGGCCATTTTAAAGTCTGCCACCAGCGCTCCATCCACTATCTTTGCGGTAAACTCCGTATTTGGACCGAGGCTTTGATTCGCTGACGGTATGTTAATTCGTTTGGCTATCGCCGTATCATGTAGCTTGGGCTGGATCTCGCAAGCTTCTCTTATTCGCTGCTCTACCATTGCGACAATATCATCTAAGCGCCCACTCGCGTTCTCTACTTTGCCATTGGCCATGACCAAGCGTGAAGTTTCTTCACCTAACTCTGAGCGAGGGGGGACATTACCATCTGATAATTTCGGGACTATCCTAAGGTAGCGGATTTGCCGCACTAATAGCTCCTCTACCCCAGCGAACAGCTCAGGCATCACGCCGCTGTTCTCAAATGCCATCTTCATCGTATCAAACTTCACTCTCTCGGTATGAAGACGCCGCTCTAACCAGCTGTCGAGCTGAGCCAACTCTCTGCGGGCGCGGATCTGAGATATCGGTGAGCGCTTGAATCTGGCTCGCAGCAACATCAGTTCGGTAATAGGCGAGCGCAACCAGTCAATGGCCATGCATTGTTCGTGTGCTCGGCGGCTACGCTGAAATCGAAGTAACAGAAGGGCGATCGCAAAGACATAAGGAATAGAGCGTTGGGTGAAAGAAACTTCTGTTCGGTACGGGTAATGCTTTCTGATGTAGGCCAGCTCTGTCGAACTTGGTCGCCGTTTCGCTGAAATGTCCAGACTTGTGGGAAGCAAGTACGCTTGCGGTTTGACTCCTGGGGTAAGGCCGTTTTGGTACATCACCACCGCGCTCTCTCCACTATGTGGTTGAGGGATGGCACTGTCGGTGAACACTGTAATTCGCTTGGCACCAATGAGTAGGCTGAGTAGCACAAAGGTTGTAACTATCCCTAAACACCAGCGCCACTCTTTTACTAATTGATCCATGTTTATATGAGCCCGGCATGTGCAATTAATGTCATTATTGCACAATACCATATACACCACTAACTGGCATTGTAAATGTTTAATGATATGGCTAAGGCTCAGTTTAGCTAGCGCTAGGTAAGTAGATCACTGTATTGGTTCAATTCGTACGTGATGACAAACTGTAGTGCTAGTGTGGCCCGAAAAGCCCTTAACGTGCGCACTACGTTAGGTTGTTTAATACCATGTTGTTCACCTATCGCTGTGGTGGTGGGGCGCTCAACGCGGGTGTAATAATCCACCAGCATTTGCTTATGAGCCTCGCGCAGCGCTGACGGTCGAAGCTCCATGCTTAGCGATAACACCATGTTCACTAAAGGTGCCTGCGCGCCTTCTGGATCGGTTAAAGTCGCGAGCCAGGTAGAGATAATCGCTTCGCCCATGTCGGCTTTGGCGCGCTCTTCCAGCTTCTCAAAGCCTAGTAACGAAATCTGCAGATCTTGACGGTTCTTTCGAATGCCGGCGAATACGGTTTGCTCAAGAGAATGTAAAAGTGCAAAACGCTGCTCAAGTGTGGCGTGGAACCGCTTAGCGTTTCGCTCGTTGTTTGAATCACGAGAACGCTTTGCTTTATAGGCGGCGGCGCTGACGGCCTCTTTTTTATCTTTGTTGCGTAGCGCCTTTCTGGCTTCAGGCGAGAGAGGTGCCTGCGTGACGTAATCTAAGAAGCACTGAGGCGTTTTGGTTGCCATAAGCGTCATCTTAATCAGTTCGACGACTTCTTGGGGTATGGGGATAGTTAATTTAATGTCCTGCACGACCGTTTGCCAAAGCTGCTTTTATCTTAGGTCTGGTTATATCATAATTGGAACCAATTTCCCAACAAGGATGAAAGTTATGCGCAATGTCAGTCTCTGCTTGTTAGCCGGATTAAGCTGGGTATATCCCGTCATTACACTTGCTCAGGTTGAGTCACGCATCGATCAGTTGTGGCTACATAGCGACCCGAATCAATGGCAAGCCTCGATACCGCTATCTCCTTGGGACAGTCCACACCAGTTGGCGCGGTGGCATGAACTTGATATCTCTTGCCTAACCCCAGTCCAGCAAATCCTATACACTCGAGCAGTCACCCCTCCTCAGCTGGTGGTGATCCCGGGTACCCGTAATTGTGAGATTGAGCGTGGTACAGGTCGTTGGTTGATTTCCCATCAGCAAGCGCAATTGTCTTATAACGATGTGAGTGCGTTACAGATACGGCCTCTCTTTGACCATCAAGAGATATCTCACCGGATCTTGCCGGATTCGCTGGACTACAAGTCCGACGTAGAGTTGCACTATCATGGAGTTGCTGCACTCTACGATGACAGTAACTGGCTGGTTAATGCTGATGTGTGCCAAGAGTTGGCCCAACGATTCTCAATGATGACAACCTACTTCTTACGATTCCTTCCTGGGGAGTTTGACGCATTGCTTGCTGATGAACAGCGTCATCGCTGCCCTATCAACTTTGGGCTATTAACCCTAAATGCAGAGGACGCCGAGCGCGCGATAATGCAAATGCTGGGTTCTATGTAGCCGCCCAGCACGTTTTATATCACATCCATGACTTGTTTTTTCTGGCGTAGTGTGTCATTGTGGTAAATAACTATTACATATCAATGAGGTGACGTATGAAAGCCGTATTACATACTGCGCCTACCCCGCTTGGCGATGTAGGCAATGCGTTGACGTTAGAGTCAACGACCGCTGACGAATGCAAAGCGATCTTCTACCAAGGGCAACACGTTGGGCATCTGATCACTGTAACTGGATATGCCGAAGTGTTTCTTGAGCTAAAGGGGAGCACCAAATCCCTTAGCGCACAAAGCTTTGAGATGCTTAAAGGCGACATTGTCCAATGGGTTGAGCGACGCTAATTCCGGCCTTGGTAACCATTACTCTTGCCCATACCGCCCTGCGTCGAGCAATTGGTACTACTTGCTCGACGCAGGGCGGTATGTTCTGTAAGCGTTCTTATTTGGCCTGCCGAAAGTGGTCTAGCTGATAACTAGTTACACCGCTGGTGGCTTAACCATGGGGCGTCATGTTAGGTGTGGTGCTTGGCTGCCAAGGAGTCGTTTTAGACTGCTGGGCTTCGTTGATTTGTTCATGCTCTCGTACGGCCCGTGACTGTGCTAGCGACTGTAATAAAAACCACGGTACTTCATGCCTAGTCGCAGCAGTTTTGACTTCATCGATTACACCGCTACCGTCTTCTGTCATAGCGGCCGTGTAATAAAGCTCAGCTAGCTTAGCGACTTTGGTGCCCGGCAATGAGTCCTCTAAATTCTCTCGGATCCACGACTCAAGTAGTTGTTGGCATAGGGTGGACTTGTCTAAAAACGTCTCCACATTCACTCCACTCTGCAGCATCATTTCGCCAAGTTCGCCGACTCCTTTAGAATGCATGATGTCATCGAGCAATGCCTTCGCCTTCGTCATTTTCAAATCATGTGGCCGACGCTCCATGATCATATTGAACTCCATCACCACTTCGCTCACTTTATTAATTAGCGCTTCTGCGCTGATAGCACTCATATCACACCTGCTCGTTAACGCTGGACACTGCGACTTCAAATTCATCAATAACGCCGGTGAGTTTCCCCAGGTTATCTTTGATTTCGCGCATGGTCGCCATATTTTTTACCATGCGTTGTTTTTCCTCTGGTAGCTCAATAAACTCATCGACCGCGCAGGTAATCGTGGCTAGGTGCTCGGAGATGGGTTGATAAGCGGGCAGGAGGGATGCGGGAGCCTTGGGCAGCAAAGCCGCCATACGTTGCCGTTGTACTTTAATATCGTCAAGTAGCCTTTGCATTCAGATCCCTTCCTTAAATATATTGTATGCACTATACATTGCATTGTATGATCCATTTAGGTTTACTGCAATGATGATAGCCATGCGATATCTAAAGACACCCTTGTTTTCTACCTGTGATGTCCACTGTCCACCTGACTCGGCCCCTGCCCTGCCATCACTCTACTTTGATCCCCTTGAGGCCTTGCTTGGTAACCCTTCCAGTAATGGAGAGCAAGAGGCCATGTTTAAACAGGAGCTAATTGAGGTTGGTGAGCAAACTCTCCAAACAGCTGGTGATTATCACAATGCCTACAACGCTTGCCTAAATCATCAGCTTGAGTTGGTTCAACTCTCTATACGCTGCTATCTCGCCAGTTTATTGGAGCAACCGAGCGCCTCGGTATCTGTAGAGCAGATTGCGGGATTAGGCATTCAGCCAGCCTTGCTAAGTCGTGTGATGCCAGGATGGTCTGATGAAGATAACGTCCTCAGGCCATTGCCGGTCAGTGTGCTAGAAGCTCTTGATGGCGATGAGGCCCTGTTGTTCGAACAAAGTGAACAGGTTCGCGCGAAACTGGTTCACCTTTTTGAGAAAAGCCAGCAAGCTGAGCCCAGCTTCATGGTCACTCCTCAGGTAGTGGCGGTATTGGATCTTCATTCGCCGGCTCACCAGGATTATGCCCGCGCAAAGTCATCTTATGTCGGTTGTGCTGAGCAAGCTCAACAGTTCATAGCGCGCCATCGTGCGATCGGATTTCGAACGGAAGGAATGACGGGATCGGCAATACCGCTTTCTGAACTAACGCGCTGTACGACCGAGAAAGGGCAATGGCATATTCGGGGGCAGGTTCGAAAGAGTACGGAGCTGCGCTACAGCACGCAATCGCTTTTTGCTTACCGCGTTACCCAGCCTATTAATATTCTCACTATCAGTGCACCGCTTGCGCAGCAGCGTTGGTTTATTACTGAAGATGTCCAAGATAAGCTGGCCGCCCTCACCTACTCCTTAACCGATGCCTTCTTCTCTGAGCTCGCTGAGCTTGATTCACAGTTTGGCGGCTATACCTTGTTTAGCGAGCCATTTACCACTCTGGGAAAGAACGTGCTGCGCGCTGCGACAACCAAAGGCGGGGGTTCGTTCAGTGTTAGCGCAGCGATTGTCGAGGGCCTTGATGATCTTGTAAGAGAAGTTGGCTACTCGCTCGATAACGAAGAGATGCAAGCGCACCCGGACGTCGATCCCATTATGACAGAGCAGACGTTGTTGCAGTCTCAATTGACCACCGTAACTAACAAGCGGTCGGCCCTGCAGACTTCGGTGGACTACGCCAAGCAACTCGCTCAACAACTCGGTGCTGAGCCGGCAACTCAGCCGAATTTTCCAGCAATGACCGGTCAACAGTTTCTTGCCTGGTTAAGCGATAAGCGCGAATCACCGCTTGATGCCGATCTGCAGCAATTACCCGCGCAGGTGCGAGAAGCGCTAGTAAAACTGGATATCCATGCCGTTGAAGTTGAGGGGCATGAGCGGCCGGGGCGAGCATCATCGCTGCTATTTGTGGTACCGGATACCCTGCCCTCGCCTGAGAGTTGCGATAAGGCTGCTGACCACCGATTGACCTCAGATCGAAATGTGGCGCTTTGGGAGCGTTGCCCTGGTGTGTTCAATTCACAGCAAGGGGAGTGCTTAATTGCAGTCTTTGGCGTAATTGACTGGTTGGAACAGAATGCGTCGTAGATCGCATAATTATTAACCATCAAAATAAATATCCCGCTCCCCATTGTTATTTTTGTCCACCAACACGTACAATGGCCGCGTTGATGGACATTGTCTGCACTACATAACCACGAGGATAATAATGAGCACAGTGAATTTGGCCGCAATGGCGGAGCGCGCTTCCGAAGTGCGCAAGGAAGCACGCACGAAGGATGAACTTGGCCAGCTTAAGAAATTTCGTCTCTTCTCACGAACCGAACTGATTGAATCCTTGGGGTCGAGTGAACAGGCGGACAAAAAACTGGTTACCCGGCATATCGCAAAAATAGAAGAAAAGCTCGGTAAGAGCTTTGGGCAGCGCAGTGCTAACAACCATGTTTACTTCACGGTTGCTGAGTGTCATCAGATCCTAGATGAACTGATAGACATGGCACCAAAGTATTTATCTAAGATCCCACGAGCGTTTCGTACTCGTCGCGCCATCACTATGATGATGACGAACCTCAAGGGGGGGACCGGCAAAACCACCTCCGCAGTCCACTTGGCTGTAGCCCTTGCGCTTTATCAGTTCTCCCGACCGCGTATTCTATGTATAGACCTCGATCCACAAGGTCAGTTACACGAGTATATGGACGGTCGCCTTATCAGTTATGAAAGCACTGCTACCCTCGGTGGGGTGTTGGTCGGTGACGTAGAGCCACCAGAGGACAAAAGCCATAAACAGTGGCTGCTCGATGATGTAGTTCGTCCTTCCTGTGTGGCTAATATTGACTATATTCCCGCGGTCCCAGGCGACAAAAAGCTCGAGTCAGTGCTGGCCGAAGGTTTCCATGAGGGCGATTTCAACAACTTTGATGTGTTGAAGGTGCTCGATGAACAGATCGTTGCGCCACTTCGTGATGAATATGACCTTATCTTGATTGACTCGGGTCCACATGCAAACCTGACGGTGGATGCAGGCATGTATGCTGCCGATGTCTTGGTTGTTCCTGCCGCCACGCGCTCCATGGACGCGGAAGCGACCTACAGTTACTTTGATGAGATCTATGAAAAGCATAAGAATCTTGCAGAAGAGCTCGGTAAGGAAGACTACAAAGCGGTCAAGCTTCTACCAGTTATCTATAAAGATAGCCGCCCCGCGGCTCGCCAGATTAAACGAAAATATGCCCGTATTGTCGGCAATGAGAACCTGCTACCGGTCATCAAAGAGCGGGAGGCTTACCAGCAAATGGGCGGCAGCTTTAATACGTCCTACTCCTATCAATCCGCCGCGGATTTCGGTTCCACAGCCTTCAAGGCCGTCATTAACGACTGGGATCTGGTTGCCGCTGCTGTCTTTGATATTTTGGAAGGCATTCAGGACGCTGAAGAGTTTGGAGGTCAACAATGAGTGAAGGATCTGAACGGCTGCTTGCAGAGAAAGTCGTTCCGTTCCTCAAGGGGGAGTTGGCTTCCATCTTCCACGAGGAGCTGCGCAAGCTCGCCGTTGAAAAGTTTGACAAAAAGGGTGGCGTCTACAGCGACAAACTCTCGGAAGACGTTAAGCCCAACAGCGCTGAACAAGCGCTGAGCACCCAAGGGCGTCAAAGCCTTGCTAAGTTGCAAAGCATACTTAATGGGCAGCGCTTGAGGGATGCGATGACGCCGCACATGGCTAAGGCTATCACCCCGACATTGCAGGGCTACGTCGAAGATGGGTTTGAAGATCGCCTCTCTTCGGTACTCATGTCAATGTCCGAGTCTTTGGCCAGCAAGCCCAAAGCGGTTGGTAAGCAGTCCCAGTTAGTCATTTCGGCCATTGATAAATCATTATCTGGTAAAGCGCCAAATCAACGAGAACGTGAAGCGTTGTATGCCCTTCTGCCGGTATTAACTGATGCCGCCCTAGAGCGACAAATGACTGCGCTCAATGATGGCGGGCCGCTGGAAACGGTATCAAGTGTCGCATCCAATAACAGCAATACCGATCTCAGTGAGCAAGAGCGTCAATCTTTCCTGTCCACGATATCTGAGCTGGAGAAAAAACTTACCGCTGCACGCGATCACATCAAGAAAACAGATTCGGGTAAACCAGAAGAAGTCGCAAAATTAGAAGGCGAAATCCTGCGTTTACGTGGTTTGTTTGAGAAGGCGCACACCAGTAAAGTCGAGCACTTTCCGTCGGGTCCTCGCGAGTTAAAACTGGTGTATTTCTACGGCAATCAAGCGCTGCAGATTAAAATTGACCCCTTGAACACCCGCGATCAGCGTTTGCTTAATAAGGACGGGGAGGATGATGCCGGGGTTGAAGATATTGCGCGTACGCTGAGAAATAAGGCTGAGCCTCGAATTAATCGCCCGGGTTATGGTAGCTATCTTAACGAGCGGGATGCAGAGAACAATTGTCCATCGGTGATTGATTGCTCACGACGTACCGCGGCTTACATCAAAGTGTTCAGTGAGAATCCTGATCCATTCTTGGTGCCGGGCAAAGAAGTGGGTATGCCTATCTGGATGCCTGCCGATGATAAGCCATTTACGCTGGTGGAACGCCGTCATCTTCTATCTGTAGAAGGCGCGTCGCGCCAGCATACGCCACACGAGCAATATAAAACTGTCGTGCAAGTATTAGCGGAGTCCCCTGACGCGACAGAGCCCTTTATCTTGAGCTGCCTCTCTGGCGGTGCGTCAATCCCGACGGCCCGCCGCTTAAAGCTCAGCGCTCAAACCGGTATGTCCGCCGATGTGTTTGACCAGTTCGATGCGCCACAACGAATCACCGTACGTGCGATTGCTCGGCTGTCTGCGTTGTATCAGCGCCACCAACAAGCCGAGATTAGTGTGGCATTCGGTGATTTGGTTCAGTATGCAGTAGAACAATTGGCCGACCGTCTCGCGGATAAGAAAAGTCGAGCATCGGCTGATAGCCTTTTTCTTGGCGCGATTGATGAGAATGGTTACTTAAAGGATGACCTGGCCAAGGTGCTTGCTGAGGCGTTAACCGCTGAGCAGTTGTCATCTCTGCGTGCGGAACCTGTTCACTCAGCGTCTCCCGAGCATGTGAGCTTAGTTGGCCACGAGGATAGCCTGTCGTCGAACAACTCTGAAACTCAGTTATTAGGTGGAGGGGCTCTGTCAGGAAATGACGAGACAGCACAGAAGGATGAGGCTCCTCGCCCCCACAGGCAGATTGCATCATCGAGCACCACGCGAAGTAAGCTCGCCAACGTGCAATCTACCAGTGGTGAAAAGCGGTTGAAGTATGTACTGCATAAAGTCGAATCTGAGGGGACGGCTCAGCATACCCTTCAGTTCGAAAATCTGTCACCAAGCCAAGAAGCAGAGTTGGTGGCATACCTTGTTAGTTTTGCCGATAAGTTATAACCCTACCAAGCCCCGCTCTACGGGGCTTTCTTATCAGCGTTCTTAGACACCGAGCGAAATACATATTGCGGCAGACTCAGGCGGTTATATGCCTCATTAAGGCGTCCGTCTTCTTTGATTGGCAACTGGCCGGATTGATCGGGTACTAAAATTTGAACCTTGCGCTGCGGATATGCCGTGGGGCGTTGTTCATAGAGCGTTGTCCCCAGCCCTGTATATAACTCAGGATCCTGTGGGTCGACTTCCTTTAGGTAGAGGGGTAGAGGTCGTTTCTCGGCATCCCTTATCATGTTAAGGCGAAGGCCTAGCGTTAAACCGTTTTCGAGTGCGTCCTTTGCTACTTGGTTTACTACCAGCGCCACCATCTAACTCTATTGATTTAGTGAACAGTACTTCGCCGTACTGTTCGACCTCTTCGAAAAAATCTGCGTCACTCTCGCCCGAGGATCGGGGATCTTTGCTTTTTGGCCACAGACAGAATGAGCCATCAAAGACACCGCCCGTCAGAGCTGCCTTGCCACACTCATTTAGAGCTAGTGTCAGCTTTCTCGCGGCACGCTGCTGTATATCGTTCATAGCAGTGTGGATACCCTTACTCTAGGTTTTCGCATTTACGACAGTGACAACCTTCGCACCACGCTCTACTAAACCGTTGTTGATCTTTTCTATGGCCGCTTTAACTTCTTTCGGCTGATCTACAGGTGCAATAACTACAACGGGCTCGCCTTTAGCTGCCTTGTCGTTTAGCACGTCCTGCATATCAACAATTGGTCTGTCATTGCTCATTGCTGTTTGCCTTACTCTATAAACTGATTGTCACGAAGCCACTTTAATGCGTTATCTTGATCCGCATTGCTGAAGTCTGGTTGTTGCGCAATGTTCATCAGCTCGATAACTAATTTTTTTGAGGGGCCATCTAACCTAGTTGATGCGTCCAACATGGCTATTTTGTATTTTGAGCTGCAAGCCGAAGCTAAGGCATCAGCCAAGAGTTGCGACGATCCGCTATGGCGATGTTCTTTCAGTATTGAAATCACTGTGTCTATGATTACCATTTTTCCCCCTACCTACGCTGCCAGTCAGGTTTACTAAGTTCGTCGTAATCGTCACTTACATCAGTACCATTTCCGATGGTACTTAACGGCAGACTGCTGAAATTCATTCTATTGGGATTCCTTACTCGTTTGGTAGCTTGAATCTGAACACTGTTACTGGTTCAAATCCGCTAATACATTTCTCGTAGCAGCGTTCGAGTTCTTCTCTCAGTTCCTCCGTGGAATTGAACCCGTCGGCCACAGCCTCTGACAAACCTAAATCACGAAGTCTCACCTGCCTGATCTCAGTAATTTCAACCTCACATGCTGTCATTTCAGACCGACACTCTAATGCCGCCGGACCAAGCTCCATCGATGGCCATGAGCCTAAGCGGATCGTGGTTCGCTTACCTCGTTTGATACCGTCATAGTTGGTTTTATTAAAGTTCAATGACTGCACGATACCCTTACTCGTTTGATTGCTTATAGTCGGCTGCAAATCGCGCCAAAATGCACGCTGCAATCGATTGGTCTTCTTTATTATCTACAACCACACCAGATCCATCTGAGTGAGTGACTATCACTAGATCGCCTTTGATTTCGACAGTCCAATCTTCCATCTTGTTGTTTCCTTCATCTACCAGGCGTGTGCGCACTGGCTACATTACATTGCTCAGCTATCTGCCTATGACTTAATAGCTGATTGAATGAGTCGGCATTGTTCATCACTCAACGTCGAAAACTTTGCAGCCAATGCGACGGCTACCGAACGTCTTTCTGGGGAATGGCCAATAAGACTCAATTTGACTGATGATTGGCTTATTCGTACCAATCTATCTATATCTTGTATCGAGTCCGAATAGTGCTCTCTCAATGCTATATCCACACTCTCTCGCAAGGCTCTATTGCCTAGCTCAATAGCAGACAATTGAGCTGTCGACACACCCAGCTTTTTTGCCATATCAGCTAGTGTTTCATCTGAATCAATTCGAGCTTTAGCCAGTGCTTTACCAAGCGGAGTTCGAGCCATCCTGTCACGTTTGCCTTACTCAGTTTCGTTTAACATTTTTCTGATCGCGTTATGCAGATTAGCGTGATCAGGAGTCGTATCTAGCACCACTTGCAGCATCATCCGTAAGCTGGTGTTTTGGGTTGTTAACAGCTGTTTTTCTAGTTGCAGATGCGCGATCTGTTGCTTCAGGGTTAGCTTTGCCATTCAGCCGAAGTTCCCCTTGTCTTAATCTGCCTGAGAAATGGCAACAGTCGTCACCACTCCATTCTCAAATTCTGTTTGCACACCGTCAGCTTTAGCGGCCTGCAATGCAGTCGTAAGCAATCCAGTCAATTCATTGATTACCTCGTCCGTGGACATACCTCGTACCTCGGCGGCATTGATTACGTCATCGCTAAATGTGCGTTCTGGCATCAGTGGTTTCCTTGGTGAGGGGGCGGCGAACCGCCCGTTAGCGTCAGTTATCTTATAGGTCGGTCACAGTCATGAGATTTTCGATCATGGGTACAACTAACCAGTTTTGGTCGTGGTGATCCCTCATCAATAGCACCCTAAATTCGCGCCCGTCTGCTGATTCAGTACCCGGCTCATATACTCGACCAACAATGATAGTATCCCCTGATTTGATTTCTGTCGCTCCTGACTCAACTACACATTGATCGTAAGTGTCGGGCAGAAAATCATCATGCTTCTGGAGAGCTTCGCATATGGCTTGCTCTAATGGCACCGCCAATTGCGGGGGTAATTTGTTTATTTTAGGTATTCTGTAAACCTTCATGTCCGTAGTTGCCTTAGTCCTTTACGGACAGTTTATTTTTGAGTTCTGCAATCTCAGCCTCTAGCTCTTTCATCTGCGATTCTTTCTTGGCAAGAACGGTGGCTACATCGTTAGCATCGTTCCATTTCTGAGCCAGATCTTCTTTCTTAGGAGAGATGGCACAACTGCTGCTAACTTCATGGCCACAGCCAGTGCATTTCCCTCCACCGATGTTCGGTGCGCTATAGCCGTAATCGAAAATGGAAATTTCGTCACAGCCACACTTGATGCAGGGGGCGACTGTAATGGTGCGCGTTGCTATTTCAGTGATTTCGAATTCCATTGTTCAGTACCCTTACTCAATATTTCGTTTCATTTTGTGCCCAGGGGCGAAACAGCGAGTCCTGTCCTTGCTGATCCGCCAGCCCGCATTGCGAGCTTGCTTAGCCACCTCAGACCAATT
>NZ_AUBZ01000052.1 GCF_000429505.1 Aliagarivorans taiwanensis DSM 22990
CACTGCGAAGCAAAAAGCCAGAGATGGTTAACCAAGAGCTATGGGGAGTCCTGTTGGCTTACAACCTCATTAGAATAGTGATGATAGAGGCCTGTGCAGCAGAAGAGCCATTAACGCCAA
Organism: Aliagarivorans taiwanensis DSM 22990; assembly: GCF_000429505.1. Lineage (GTDB taxonomy): Bacteria > Pseudomonadota > Gammaproteobacteria > Enterobacterales > Celerinatantimonadaceae > Aliagarivorans > Aliagarivorans taiwanensis. The sequence continues at coordinate 121 of NZ_AUBZ01000052.1, forward strand.
CGAGGCTAAGCTTTAGCCACTGCTTGTGGCACGTGACCACCTTCCTAGCCAGGTTGCCAATGAGTAGCCCCGGCAACTTGCCCAAGCACTATGCAGCACTACTGGAAACACTGCGAATGCTTACGCTCCCGGCGTCTCGGCCTGATAGAGTTTACCCTCGAGAAGTCAGGCGGAAACCCACCAAGTATCCATTTAAAAAGAAATGCCAGTCAGCTTAACTGACTGGCATTAGGGCTCAGCCCTCCTTTTTTGATTGAGAGGCCGCTTAACTGCAAGTCCTTCCGCACGTGTTTTTTGGCGTAAACGCCTTCACGCCACCACTGCCTATTTCGATATCGCAGCAGTTGGTGAGTTGCTCGCGCAGCTTCACCCGCGCTCGTTGGATTCGGCTTTTGGTTGCGGGCAACGAAAGGTCTAATCGATCTGCGATTTGCTGTTGGCTGTGCGCCTCAAGCTCAAACAAGGTTAGTGGCACTCGGTACTTTTCAGGTAAGGCTTCAATCATCGGCCCAAGGCATTGTGCCAGTTCTTGATGAGCTAGGTTGTCCTCGTCGTTTTCATCCGCCAACAATTGCCCCGGCAGCGCTTCAGTGGGGCGCTGTGTTCGATAGTGATCCATGATGCTATTGTGGGCGATGCGGTAAAGCCAGTTACTCAGGCTTCCTTTGGCATTAAGTTGATGAAGATGGGTACTGGCTTTGATGTACACCTCTTGCAGCACATCGTCGACTGCGCTGCTGTCATCGATTCGCTTGGCAATATATTGCTTCAATTTAGCTTTGTGCTGTTGCCAATGGCTAAGCATGGATACCTCTGCTGGTGATTGCGCCTAACTAGTGTAGACGCAGTCACCAGCAAAAAGATGCAAGGTTTTTAATGCGTATTGGCTTAAACCTTAGGTGCCGTGCGCGCTAAGCCAGATCATCTTTTCCTTCAATCAGAAAGTGATGGCTAATCGAGCCTTCAGTGCGTGCTTTGAGGTGTGGCAGATACTCTGGCTCGTTCATAAAATCCAATGCCGCTTGTCTCGACGGCCACTCAATCACGATGCGCAGTGCGACCTCCTCCCCTTCACCTTCGAGGCGCTGGTGGCTGTCGGTGCGGGCCAGGTATTTTCCACCATGCTTGGCTACCAGCGCATTAGCGGGGCCAATATAGTCGGGGATCCAGTCTTGTGAGGTTGGGGTAACAGCGAGGACAGAGTAATAAGCCATGGTATGCTCCTGGGTCTTTTCAGATGGCGCCTGCGATGAGTGTTGTTGCTCATCAGTTCGATTGGAAGCTTAGCTTTCCCGAGTTGTATTGATAATGGCGCTTGTATCCAAAACACTTTCAGCAAAATCTATATAGTTAATCGCTGGTTTTGTGCTGTTGCCGAAGGCTGGCCTGAAGTAAAGATTTGACTGGTCATCGCGTTTGGTGATGAGTAGCATAATCATCCTTCAAGACGCAGGACGAACGTGATGCAGCACTCTCAAGCAAAGATCCCAACCACCATTGTTACAGGCTTCCTCGGAGTGGGGAAAACCACGGTAATTAAACATCTACTGGCTAACAAGCCAGAGCATGAACGCTGGGCGGTGTTGGTCAACGAGTTTGGCGAAGTGGGGATTGATGGCGCCATGCTAAAAGAGCAACCTTGCTCGGTGGCGGTTCGTGAGGTGGCTGGTGGCTGTATGTGCTGTGCGGCGGGCCTGCCCACCCAGATTGCGCTTACCCAATTGTTGCGGGAAGTGAAGCCCGATCGCCTGCTGATTGAACCCACCGGACTTGGCCATGTTCAGCAAATCGTTGAGATTGTCAGTAATCTAAACTTTCGCGATCACCTTAGTCTGCAGTCGGTTTTAACGCTGGTGGATGCGCGTAATTTTGCCGATAGCCGCTATACCACCCACGATATCTTCGTTCAGCAACTCGAAGCCGCCGATACCTTGGTGTTCACCAAGGCTGATTGCTACCAAGATGCGGACCGGATGTCTCGCGATGCTTATTTCGACGCGCATCCGTGGCTGGCACAAAAGCCAAGCCTTGAGATAGAACAAGGACAGCTGCCAGTAGAACTGCTGTTAGATATGCCGTTGCCAGAGCCGGTAGAGCAATCCCATAGTTGTGGTGAACATAAACACTGTTCGGGTCATCATGCTCACGACCACGACCACGACCACGACCACGACCACGACCACGCTTCGCCCAGAAGTTTCGATACCATGCCGCTACCTGAACAAGGCTATCTGAAGGTGGAAAATCAGGGCGATGGCTTTGTCAGCTGTGGTTGGGTGTTTGCTGAGGACAAGCAGTTCGATGCGATTGCCGTTCTGCAAGCGCTAGGCTCCGTTAAAGCGCCGCGGGTGAAAGCTGCGGTGGCCTTAGCTGAAGGTGGTATGGTGGTTAACTCGGTGGATGGGGTTGTTAGCTCTAAAACTATCGCCAGGCCAACTCGCTCTAAAATTGAGATTATCGCTAACGATAGCGCGGCGTGGGCTCAGCTAGAATCACAGCTGCTTGCCGCTATTCGTAGTTAACCTGTTAAGGTTGGATCACAAAGTTGCGCTTATCGCTGTGATATAACCATAGTAAAAGTATGGAAAAAGAGCGGCGATGAAACCTTTAGCGATGGCCTTGGTGGCACTTGGCGTGGTGTTGGTGTGTAGCGCGATTTTACTGTACTTACTGACCGACTTGGCGGGCACTGTTGAGGGGCTGCGCAATATCGCGCTGGTCGCTGGGGCCGGCTTGCTGTTACTGGTCCCCGGCAAGATTGTACTCACCCTGCTGCTAATGGGTGAGCACAACAGAAGCCCTAAATCTTAAGCGCTACACCTTAAAGCTTTGCAGGCTCTCGCCTTGCTCGCTGGCGATGACTGCAACCTGATCTGATTGTACCGAGAGCAGGTCAATCTGCTGTTGACGTTGTTGGCTGTGTTGCGCCAACGACGATACCGCTTGATTCACGTGGTGGCTGGCTTTGGTCTGCTCGGCGGTTGAGTGTGAGATCTCCACAGCGCGCTGCTGCACCGTCGATACCGCCTTTTCAATCTCCATCATCGAGCTACCAAGTAGCTGGCTAAGCTCGCGGGTCTTGGCCATTTCTTGTTGGCACGAACTCATCGACTCGCCGGCCTTGCTGGTGGCTTTATGTAGGGTGTCGATCATCGCTTCGATGGAGTCGGTCTGCTCACGGGTTTGCGCGGCCAGCTTGCGCACCTCATCGGCCACTACCGCAAACCCACGACCATGCTCGCCGGCTCGGGCGGCCTCAATGGCGGCATTCAGCGCCAGCAGATTAGTGCGTTCAGCAATGGCGTTAATTACGCCAACTACCTCACCGACCTGATCCACTTGCTTGTCCAGTTCATGCATGCGCTGGGCGTTGCGCTGTACCCGTTCATCAAGGTTTTGCAGGTGAAGGTTGGTGGTTTGTAGGGTCTCCATACCTTCAATGGCCAGTTTGGCAGAAAGCTCACTGTCTTTCTCGGTAGCGGTGCCCGCCTCGGCGATATCGTTCATGTTGGCATCCATCTGGGTTACCGATGAAGCGATCAATGCAATCTCTCCTTCTTGTGCGCCCAGCTGTTGCTGCTGTTGATGGGTCACTTCGGCACTGGCATCCGCCGCTTGTTTCAGCTCCTGACCACGCTGGCGAAGCTGCGAGATGTGTTCGCGATTTTTCTCTGCAGATTGGTTTAACCAAGTGGATAGCTGCTTAAACTCGCGCGGGCTTTGCACCTCACAGTAGTGGGTAAAGTCGCCATCGGCGATTTTCTGAATCGCCATGCCAATCGATTTGAGGCTGCGGCGGATCATTGTGAGCAAACTCAAGCACATGGCAATGACCAGCACCGCGGTTATCGCCATCAGACCCAGTAGCATCCCTATGCTCTGTTGCATCACTTGCTCTGTGTTGTGCTGCGATTTGGCCACTTCACGTTCACTGGCATCTTGCAGGGTGCGCACGGTTTGGCTGAGCTGACTCAGTGGCTTGCTCAGGGCCAGAATGTCTTCGTTGATCTCGATACCCAGTACGACGCGCTCGCCAATCTGTGGTAACAAGCCCTGCTCGGCGATGGCATCCTCCAGCATCTCAATCGCCATCAACACGGTTTGGTACTCGTTCAGCTCCGGGTTATCGTTGGCCAGAATACCGTAGTTAAAGCGCAGCCGTGAGATATAGCTCTTGGCTTGGCGCAACTGGTTGCGGACCGAACCACGGCTACTGGCACTGACCAGGTTGAGCTGGTTGGTCATCAATGCGGCGGCATCGGCGACAAAGGCATCGTAGGCCATATGCGATTCGGGAAGATCGGCAAACAAAATCGGGATCAGCCGAGCCATCTCATCGCGGGCTGAGCTCATGGCGTAGGTCACCATGCCTTGATTCATAGCGATGTAGTGCTCAATCTCTAAGCGCCGTTCAATCTTGCTCAACAGTCCTTGCATCGACTCAGCAAGTAGCAGATTACGCTCCTCGAGCTCGGCCACGCTTTCCTGTAGCCATGTATGTTGCTGGCTCAGTACATGCAATTCGGCCAGCGAGCGTTCTAGCGATTGCTCCACCTGGGAGAACTGGGCCTGACGGGCACGAAATTCATCTTGATCGGGGCTGGTTATTGCATTGCGTAGACTTTGGTCGAGGCTCAGCGCCTGTTTCTCGATGTCAGCGGCGGCTTGGCTGAGTGGCAGCGCCTCTTCACTTAATTGGGTAAACGAGATTGAAAGCTGTTTTAGGCCCCAGAACGAGGTGGCAACTAAACCGGCGGTGAGGAGGAATTGGCAGGCAACCGTAAACGCGACCCGCTGTACCAGTGTCAATCCGTTGAGCATACGAGAGATTTTGAGCATCTTGCCTAGTCTGTGAGCAATTTTGCCGCTATTGTGAATGGGGTTTATTACAGATTTATTAAAATCTGCCCATTTGATTTTTTGTGGTTTTTTATTTTTTAATTATATTCTTTACTAAACCTATCAGCATATCGCGTTGCGCTCTCACGGAGTGTTTGCAAAGCCCTGCGTAGTGAGTAAAATTACGCTTCTTTTTTATACAGAGGCTACCAATTTGAGTCGTCAGCGCGCCCTGGAAAAAATCGCCAAGTGTTTAGAGTTGGGTAATTCTGCCAATGTGCATGAAGCCGCCCAGGCTATTCGTATGGCCCAAAGCCTGATGCGCAAGCATGGGCTTGAACAGGCAGATATTGAGCTGATCCAAATGGGTAAGACCTCCGGACAAACCCTGCTTCCGGCGGATGTGGGCAGTAACATCCTCAAGATTATTCGTGGCATCAACTCGCGCTTTGGTGTTGAAGCGGTGCTGGTGAATCATAAGGGGCTCAAACGGGTCGAGTTTGTTGGCTTTGCCGAGCGAGCGGTGTTTGCCGCTTTCGCCTTTGATATCGTCTACCGCGAGATGAACCAGCAGGTGGGTAACTTCCGCAACAGCTTTGCCGGCTCTGGCACCGACAACCTTACCGTTAGTCGCCGGGTCTCCTCGTTCGCTGCAGGCTGGTTGGAAGGCGCTTTAGATAAACTGCCCGATTTGGACAAAGGCGAGCGCAATCCGCATATGGACGATTATCTCGATGACATGTTCGAGAAGTTGGACCGGGAGAGCTTTAAGGCACAAATCAAAGCGTCGATGGCCAAGCTGACCCCCGATTTTGAAACCGGCATGAAAAAAGGCCGGAAACTCTCGGTTAACCGGCCTGTAGAGGGGGCCAAGGCTGCGCCTCAGCTCAAGCGCGCCTAAGGCACCTTGAGGATCTTGCTGGTATTGGTATGACCGGTTTGGTCGAACACATCGCCATGAGTCATGATGACCCGATCACCACTTTTCACGTAGTCCAGCGACTTTAGACGCTCAATGGCGGAGTTCGCCACGGTAATAATGTCGCGGCTACGCTCCACAAAGTGCACTGGATAAACCCCACGGTACAGGGCGCAGCGATTCAAGGTTGCTTGGTGTTCAGAGAGCGAGAAGATCGGGATGCCGCTACTCAAGCGAGACATCAGCAAGGGGGTGCTGCCGCTCTCGGTAAGCGCGATGATAGCCTTCATGCCGCTGAGGTGGTTGGCGGCAAACATCGTCGCCATCGCAACGGTTTCGGCAATACTCTCAAAGCTGTCGTTCATACGGTGGGTCGAGACATTCACACTACGCTGCTTCTCTGCCCCTTCGCAGACCTTGGCCATCACCTGTACCGTTTCCACCGGGAAGTTACCGGCAGCGGTTTCGCCGGAGAGCATCACTGCATCGGTGCCATCGAGCACCGCGTTGGCCACATCCATGACTTCTGCCCGGGTGGGCAGTGGTGCGTTAATCATCGACTCCATCATCTGGGTGGCGGTGATTACTGCGCGATTGCGCTTGCGGGTGAGCCTAATCAGTGCTTTTTGTACGCCGACAAGTTCGGGGTCACCAATCTCAACCCCAAGATCGCCGCGCGCCACCATCACCGCGTCACTGGCATCGATGATATCCAGCATTGCCTCTTCGGTGGCAACAGTTTCGGCGCGTTCTACTTTGGCTACCAATTTTGCTGCCAGACCCGCCTCACGGCTAAGGCGCCGGGCAAAGTCCATATCCCGGCCATTGCGTGGAAAGGAGACCGCCAAGTAATCCACACCAATCTCTGCGGCGGTAACGATATCGGCCTTATCTTTTTCGGTGAGCGCTGCCGCCGATAAGCCACCGCCTTGCTTGTTGATGCCCTTATTGTTGGACAGGGGGCCAGCAACGGTTACGCTGCAGTGCACCTTGTGCCCAACAACCTTCTCAACCGCCAGCTGTACCCGCCCATCGTCGAGCAGCAGAATATCGCCGCTGCTGACGTCTTGTGGCAGGTGCTTGTAATCGAGGCCGACGGCGTTAATGTCACCTTCCCCTCTGGGAAGCTCGCTATCAAGTACAAAGGGCTGACCCAACTCAAGCTGCACCTTGCCTTCTTTAAACGTAGATACCCGTATCTTCGGACCTTGCAGGTCGCCAAGGATGGCAATACTGAGTTTGTGGCGGGCAGCAATCTGCCTGACTTGCCGGGCGCGCTCTAAATGGTCTTCCGCGGTTCCATGGGAAAAGTTAAGGCGGACCATGTTCGCCCCCGCCAGCAGTACTTGTTCCAGTACGCCGGGCTTGTCGGTTGAGGGGCCGAGGGTGGTTACGATCTTGGTTCTGCGCAGCATGACAAGCTCCATTTGATTATCTACCTATTGGTATAGGCTACCAAGGCCGATCGCGCTGGCTTGTTTTAGAGGCGATCAGGCTAAGAAACGTTGATGTTTAGGTTGGGTTAGGCCAATCGCCAGCAATGCCGCGCCGCCCATATCCAAAAATACCCCTAGGCTCATCTCGAGTAGCGGGTTGATGCTAAGCGTGTGGGACAGGTCGATATGGTGGCTGCCATCGAGGTAGGCGGCAGTACCCAGCGCGACCATAAACAGGCCGAGTCGAACCAGCGAAAGACTGAACAGGTGGAACAGGGTGTGAACTGACCAGGCCGTTGAGGAGTAAAAACTACCGAGGGTCTGCCAAGACAAGATCCGATACTTCATCGAGTTATCCTTTACTGCTATCAGATTTATCAGTGGGATCAAGGATATCACGAAGCTTGTCGGTACCCCAAACCTTGGCTTTGGATAAGGGCTAAAGTACCCTATGGAGGTAGTTCACCATGTCACTACCTGATTCGCTTGATGCGACCTCGTTAAGGTAGTTTGGATACAGTTTTGTTAATTCTTTTTCAGGGTAGAAGTCATGAAACAGGCCATATTAGCTGAGATGAAGGTGTTACCCACTATCGACCCCGCTTTTGAGGTTGAGCGTCGAGTAGCCTTTATTAAGCGATGTTTACAGCAATCAGGGATGACCAGCCTGGTACTTGGGATCAGCGGCGGCGTGGATTCGACCACCACCGGCCGCTTAGCGCAGCTCGCCGTTGACCAGCTAAACCAAGCGCAATCTGAGAAGCGCTATCAGTTTATCGCCATGCGCCTGCCTTACGCAGAGCAAAAAGACGAAGCGGACGCGCAGCTGGCGTTGGGCTTTATTCAGCCCACCCACACAGTGACCACCAATATTCAAAGCGGTGCTGACGGTATCCACCAGAGCGCTTGTGCCAGCCTTGAAGCTGCTGGACTTAGTTTGCCCGAGGCAGCGAGCGTTGATTTCCACAAAGGCAACGTCAAGGCGCGCATGCGGATGATTGCCCAGTATGAGATTGCTGGCCTCACCAATGGATTGGTGATTGGTACCGACCACAGCGCTGAGAATATCACTGGCTTTTATACCAAGCACGGCGATGGCGCTTGTGATTTAGCGCCGCTGTTTGGGTTAAGTAAGCGTCAGGTTCGTCAGTTGGCCGCTCACCTAGGTGCCCCAGAGAAGCTGATCGGTAAAGCGCCCACTGCGGATTTAGAAGAAGATCGTCCGCAGCTGCCCGATGAGGTGGCACTGGGGCTAAGCTACCAAGAAATTGATGATTTCTTGGAGGGTAAAGAGGTATCGCAAGAGGTTGAAGACAAGCTCATTGCGATCTATCAACGCACCCAACACAAACGTCAGCCCATCCCTACCATCTACGATTAAGGTCCCTTGCGCCAAGCTGGCTTGGCGCAACTCCTCCCCGGTTATTTGCAGTCTTAGACCATCTCTTGGTTGCTCTTGTTGAAGGGCTAGTGTCTAATTGCGCCGACTTATTAAAAGGGGGCGAAAGTGGTCAATCAAGCCATCGTTATTTTAGATATTTTTGGTACAGCTGTATTTGCGATCTCAGGAGTGTTGGTCGCGAGTAAACGACGAATGGATTTGTTTGGTGCTTTGGTTCTTGCAACGGTAACCGCGATTGGCGGCGGTACTATCCGCGATATGGCGCTGGGGCTTACGCCGGTGTTTTGGGTGGACCAAGGCATCTACCTGTGGGTGATTGTGATTACCAGCCTGGCGAGTATCGCGCTGTTGAATAACTTCCCTACGCCACCTAAGTGGATGCTGCCAGTGGCCGATGCCATCGGTATGGCGGTGTTTGTTGCCATTGGTGCGAACAAAACCCTGCTGGTGGACTCGTCGATGATCGTTGCGGTCATGATGGGCGTGGTGACCGCCTGTGGTGGCGGGATGATCCGCGATGTGCTGGCTAATCAGGTGCCACTGGTATTGCAGCGTGAGATCTATGCAACCGCCTGTATTGCAGGTGGCATTGTCTGGGCGATTGCCGTGCAATTGGGCTTTAATCTGACCTTGGTGACCGGGCTTTGTGTATTCACTGCGCTGGTTATTCGCTTGGTGGCCATTCGCTATCACCTTTCCCTACCCCGTTTGGGCACGACTCGGATGGGAGAGTAAGCTCAGCCAAGTGTGAGATATATCTCACACTTGTGTGGGTTATTGCGTTTTACCGTTAGGTAGGGTTTTAGTTAATTCATTTTAAAACAGCACCTTAACGCTGATTTGCTCAAATAATGAGCGCGTATAAGCAAAATAATCCACTGTGGTACCTGTAGTGCCAAGCAGAAAATCCGTAAATTTAGTTCTGCAAGGAGGCACTGACGTTAGCGAGGATAGCTGACGTGGCAGGAGCCAAAAGGACGCACCACAGGATGTGGTAAGGACACCTCCCAGGAAGGAGTTGTGCAACTGGTTTGGATAGCCGGTTATGCCAGGAAGGCTAAAGGACAGCCCAATGGAATTGGGAAATGGAAACTACAGGATGTAGTGATAAGTCAAAAGGGATTGCATGGAGCACTCACGTTCAAGGAACTAAGAACGATTTGACTACGAGGCGACACATTATTGTGTCGCCTTTTCTTTATCTGCTGACCAGCGAATCCCTTGCTACGTTCAATGCATAGTATCTAGCGCTTAGTTGTAATAAATCCCAGCGTTGTTATGTAGGCGATGTATGCCATCGCGCCGATAGCAATCAATAGAAACCCTACCTTTCAATAGTTTGAGCGCTAGTGTCACAGTTATGGACTGTACACAAAGCAGCACCTGGCTAAGTGTGGCTATACAACGCGCTATGTTGAAGTAACATCCCTAGGGCAAGGATGCGTGTATGGCGAACAAGGATGTTTGATAAGACTGAGCTGAAGGATTCACTGATATCCATAGGACGTGGTGGGGCGGCACCGAGAGTGTCGCTTTTTTATGCCTACCTGCTTGGATATATATGTCGTTGTCACCGCTTATACGCCCATCTGTCAGCTTATTCCCGCAGTTAAGGCTCAAGTCGGGGTGAAAAATGCTCAATGTGTTTGCTCGTGATTAGGGGCGCTAATCGCAGATATTGCTAGATCCTACATCAAGCTTGTAAGAGATATCTCACAAGGCGTGTAGGTGATTCTAGTGTCTAAAATAGAGACGTTTTTCTAAAATCTCATGTTTACAATGGCTTAGATTGTTTTTTTATTGTTAAAACTTTTTTATCTATTAACTTGTCCGCATCAGACGTATTCATCCGGTGAGCAAAAGTCGTAATATTAATCCTGCACGGAGGCAATGACGTTAGACAGGATGACTAACGTGGCAGGAGCCAAAAGGACAACCACAGGACGTGGTAAGGGACACCTCCTAGGAAGGAGACGTGCAACTGGTAAGGAATACCGGTTATGCCATGAAGGCTAAAGGACAGCCCAAAGGATTTGGGAAGTGGAATCTACAGGATGTAGAAAAACAGTCAGAAGGGATTGCAGGGAGCAATACACGTTCACGGACCGAGCGATATGACTAAACGAGGCGGCACTTAGGTGCCGCCTCAACTTTTTCTGCTTCCTAAAGCGCCTCCCCATTACGACCGCCTACACCCAAAATCATAAACTTGCTGAATATTTACGCTTAAGCAGCATTTAATCCCAATCTTTAGATTTATCTTGAAGCTAAAAACTGTAAAAGACCGATCGACCTGTAAGATATTTCCTACAAGGTTGTGAGAAATGGCGTTTTATGATTCTACCCTCTTGGTGGTAAACCCATATAAAACAAAATGTTAGATGATTTCTTTGCCAAAAATTCATTCGCTATATCTTTCACTGGTTTATGGCCCACTAGTTTAATCGCGGGCCTTTCGTAGAATTAACAACATAAAGGGACGGAAGTCACTGCGGTAACACACAGTGCAAACACAACAATGGAATAGAGCTCGGGATGAGCTAAGGATCTGCCAGCAAAGATGTCGGCAAACAGGAATGTGACAAGGATTGGGAACACTTCACTTGTGAAGAAGGGACCCCTCCAGGAAGGAGATGAGCGGCAGTAAGGAACTCTGCTTAGCTAGGATAGCTAAAAGGAAGCCTCGAAGGACTCGGGAACAGGAAGGTTAGGATAACCAGAGTTGAAGGAAGCAAGGAGCACGTAGGCTTTGGAGCGAGCATATAACTCATCAAGAGGCAGCACTTAGGTGCTGCCTCTTTCTTTTTGCGCGGCGCTTAAAGCGCCCACCAACGCCGCTTCTTCATCATCAATACCAGTAGCAAACCACTTAGCAACCCAGCCAAGGTGTGGGCCGCGGTCATCGCGACAAATACCAGCTTGGGGTTAAAGCTATCGACGCTTAGGTAGATCGCAGGCACAAAGATCAGCAGCAAACGCGCGGCATTTAACAGCATGGCGTAGATGGGCTTGGCCATGGCGTTGAGCGCTTGTACCAGAATTAGCACCAAGGCAATCATCGGGTAGCAGAAAGGCAGTAAGCGCAGGTAAAAGCTGGTGAGTTCCATCACCAGTGGGTCACTACTAATCCAACGGCTAAGCATCGGGGCTATCGGGTAGATCAGGCAAGCCAGTAGCAGCTGCCATAGCAAACCCATCCGGATCACCTTATGGACCACCTCGCGCGCCCGTTGTGGCTGCCTTGCTCCAATGTTCTGCCCCACCAACATTGGGACGACCGAGTTCAAGGCCATAATGCCGATCAGCAATAAGGCTTCGATCCGCGTTGCCAGTCCATAGGCGGCCACGGTGGCGGTGCCGAGCTTGGCGAGCATGGCCAATGCCAGCGTGTTCGCCAGTGGGGCAAACAGCTGGGAAAGGGTTGCAGGCACGGCAATGCTTAATAGCGAGCGCCATGACGTGCGAATACCGGAAAACACGGCCCTGCCGCCAGCGCTGAGCAGCGCGCTTTTGTTCTGCAACAGATAGATTGAGGCAACAAAGGTGAGTAGCCAGGCAATGGTGCTGGCAATAGCGGCGCCTTCTATGCCCATTGCCGGGATTGGGCCCACGCCAAAAATCAGAATCGGGTCGAGTACACCGTTCACGCCGCCGGCGATCAGCATCAGCAGGCAGGGGCGCCAGCTATCGCCGCTGGCGCGCAGCGCCGCGCTGGCGACCATTGCGCACACCAGCATCGGGATCGCCCAATACCAGATGGTCATATAGCGCTCGATGTAACTGATGACGCTCAGCTCAGCCCCGAGATAGAGAAACATTGGGTGGATCAACGCGGTGCCCAATGCCGATAGCCCAACGCACACCAGCACACTAAACAGCAGGCTATGGCGAGTCAGTTGGCTGGCGACGTGTTGCTGGCGAGCACCCAGCAAGCGGCCAAGATTCGCTGCCAAGCCATTGCCAATGCCGGTGGCCAGGCTGGTAAATAAAAAGCTGACTGGCAGAGTAAAGCTGAGGGCGGCCAAGGCTTCGGTACCGAGCTTGGCGATAAAGTAGCTGTCCACCAGATTAAACAGCAGGATCGCGAAGACCCCCACCAGCATGGGGGCCGATTTACTGATGATCAACTGCGCGATGGGCGCTGCGGTTATCTGCTGGTGATGTTGCATTAATTTGGCTGTAGAGTCGTCTAGTGGGCTGTTTGGCTTGTCACACAAGGCGCTAGCATAACAGGTCTTAACAGTTGCCGAAAAACCCTAAAGCGATTGAGATTACTGTGGCCATGGGCTAAATTGCGCTCAGATTGAAGAAGAGGGATGACATGTCAGATTTTTCCAGTATCCGGCCGTATCAAGATGCTGAGGTAAAACCCACGCTAGAGCGTCTGGTGAACACACCAGAACTTCTTCATACCCTGATCGGTTTTCGCTATCCCAAGCTAAGCGGTTGGCGTAAGTCGCTATTGGCCATCGGCTTGAAGGCCTACCTGCGCTGGCGCTTGCGCAACATCGATTCCGTCTACCAGTTCCAGCTAGAAGTTGAGTCTTACATGGACCACATGATTAAGACCACCACCTCCGAGCTGAGCTCCAGTGGCCTGGATTCCCTCGATCTTAGCCAGCCTCATTTGTTTATCTCTAATCACCGGGACATAGCCCTCGATCCCGCTTTTGTTAGCTATATTCTGCATCACAGCGGCCAAGATACCGTGCAGATCGCGATTGGCGACAACCTGCTCACCAAGCCTTGGGTGTCAGATTTGATGCGCTTGAATCGCAGCTTTATCGTCAAGCGCAGCGCTTCGACTAAACGCGATAAGCTGAAAAACTCCCGCGAGCTCTCGGCCTATATCCATCATGCGATCACCGAGTTAGGCGACCATATCTGGATTGCCCAGCGCGAGGGGCGCGCTAAGGATGGGGTGGATCTGACCAACGCGGCACTTATCTCCATGTTGAGTCTGAACAGGTCCAAGTCTCAGCCCTTTAGCGAGTTCATCAAGCAGCTAAACATCGTGCCGGTATCGATTTCCTACGAGTTTGACCCCTGCGATGAAGCTAAGGCTAATGAGCTGGTTGCCCAGCAGCAAGGCCATTACGCCAAGCAAGAGCACGAGGATATCCTGAGTATTTCGCGTGGCATTACTGGCCATAAAGGGCGGGTTCATCTTCATTTCTCCCCGGCGTTGCAGGGTGAGTACCATTCGGCCAAGCAAGTCGCTGAGGAGTTGGACCGAGCGATCATCGGTAACTACCAGCTGATGCCGACCAACTGGGTAGCGGCAGGCCGCAGCGAACAAGCCTCACTTAATCCTCGCGATGTCGATCACGCACAGCGCTATTTTGAGGCAAAGGCGAGCACTCTTAGTGCAGAGGCAGTAGAGCAATTACTCGCGATGTACGCCAACCCCGTGCTGTATAAAGATAAAGTCTTTTAATAACAGTGATTTAAGTTTTACCACTTGGTCTGGCATTGGCCTTGCTTACTCCTAAATAGGTATTTTTAGGAGTTACAGCATGTTCCGCAACAAACAGAGTCACACCGTCGCTAACGTTATCGCCGATAAAGCCAAATTCGATCAACTATTGAGTATCGTATTACCCGATGAGTTGCCCCTGTTGAATCAAACCGGCTGTATGGGAGTGCGCCGCAAACGCAGCGCTTCGGCACGTAGCCATGTTGTCTCCGCTCGCTTTTAAGTTTCTTATTAACAGTCACTTAGCTGCGATTTTCGTCATATTTCTGCTATCACTGTGGTGGATGCTGTTACACTCATAACTCGGTTATGGCGCCCACGGGAAAGGGGCGTCTGGTTAATCCAACAATAAGCAGAATATGACCTTTACAACGCAATCTGGTAGCTCCTTTCCATTAGGAGCTTCTTATCAAGGTAGCGGTGTTAACTTCAGCCTCTACTCGAAAAGCGCCACGTCGGTAACCTTGGTGCTGTTCGACGAAATCAACTCAAAACGACCTTCGGCTGAGTTTCCGCTATGTCCTGTAGCCAACCGTACTGACCACTATTGGCACATTTTTATCGAGGACCTGCACCCGGGGGCGCTCTATGGCTTCCGCGTCGACGGCCCATGGGCGCCAGAGAGAGGCTTGCGCTTCGACCCTAGCAAGATCCTGATCGACCCCTATGCGCATATGATCCACACCCCGGATAACTACATGCGCCAAATTGCCGCGCGACATGGCCATGATAATCAGGACCAATGCCTGAAATCGGCGGTTGTCGACTTACGTGGTTTTGACTGGCAAGGCACTCGCCCGATTAAGCGTTCGCTGCAAGATACGGTTATCTATGAGATGCACGTAGCGGGCTTTACCAAGAATCCCAACTCAGGGGTAGCACCGAGCAAGCGCGGTACCTACGCCGGGGTGATCGAAAAAATCCCTTATCTACAAGAGTTAGGCGTAACCGCCGTTGAGCTGATGCCGGTACAGCAGTTCGACGTGCAAGATGCGCCATCGGGTCGCCCAAACTACTGGGGCTATAGCCCGATTGGCTTTTTTGCGCCGCACGTTGCCTATAGCTCTGATAAGAGTGTGACCGGTGCGTTCGATGAGTTCCGCGAGATGGTGCGTGAGCTACACAAAGCGGGTATTGAGGTGATCCTTGATGTGGTGTTTAACCACACAGCAGAAGGCGGCCATACCGGCCCAACCTTGGGCATGAAGGGGCTACAGAACGATACCTATTACATCCTCGAGAGTGAACGTAGCTGGTACAGCAACTATTCAGGGTGCGGTAATACCTGTAACACCAATAACTCGATTATGCGCCGGATGATCCGTGATGCGTTGCGCTTTTGGGTTAACGATATGCACGTGGACGGCTTCCGCTTTGATTTAGCCTCGGTGCTTAGTCGCGACTCCAAGGGCAATGTGATGCAGGAGCCGCCGCTGTTATGGTCCATCGATTCCGATCCGGCAATCGCTGGCACCAAGATCATCGCCGAGGCCTGGGATGCCACCGGCCTCTATCAGGTCGGTCAGTTTGTCGGCGATCGTTGGAATGAGTGGAATGGCCGCTTCCGCGACGATGTTCGCGCCTTCTTCCGAGGCGATAATGGCGTGGTCGGTAACTTCGCCTCTCGTCTGCTGGGCAGCCCGGATATCTACTACAAGCAGCACCACTCACCACACCGCTCGATCAACCTGATTACTGCCCATGATGGCTTCACCATGAACGACTTGGTGAGCTACAACGATAAGCACAATCTGGACAACGGCGAGAACAATCGCGACGGCGATAATCACAACCTCTCCTACAACCATGGCGCCGAGGGGCCAACCTTAGACACCCGCATCGTGCAGTTGCGTGAGCAGCAGATGAAGAACTTCTTCACCACCCTGCTCACCTCACTGGGTACCCCAATGATTACCATGGGCGATGAGGTCAAACGCACCCAAAAAGGCAACAACAATGCCTACTGCCAAGACAACGAACTAAGTTGGTTTGATTGGAGTTTGGTGGAGAAAAACGGCGATTTGCTGCGATTTGTCCGCGAGTTGATCAAGCTGCGTCGCTTCGACGACGTGCTGGAAGAGAAGATCCACACCAGCCTGTCGGAGGTGGTGCACGACGCCAATATCGAATGGCATGGCGTGAAACCGGGCGATCCGGATTGGTCAGAGCATAGCCACAGTATCGCCCTGACCTATCTCGACCCCTACAGCAACGATCGGATGTATGTAGTGTTCAATGCCTTCTGGGAAGCGCTGGAGTTTGAGGTACCGAAGATCGACGGTCACTGGTTTAAGCTGGTGGATACTGCGGCTAAGCCACCGGAAGATATCCACGACTTTGCCAACGCACCGTGTCTGGAGGACGCGCAGATCACCCTTGCACCGCGCTCGGTGCAGATCTACGTGGCCAATCCACAGATAGAGCGCCGCTACCAATCCTAAGTGTTTGCTAGTTGCCAACAAGGGCCTTCGGGCCCTTTTTTAATGGCGCTAGAACAAGCCAATCTGCGCCGAGCTTAGCTGCTCAAAGTCCTTACCAATAAATGGCAAGATGGCATCGGCAATCGGTTTAAGTTGCTTATCGATATAGTGTTGATAGTCGATTTGCGACTGGCGATACTCCAGCGGCTCCGGGCCACTTAGGGTAATCAGGTAGGCAATCCGCCCTTTGTGTTGATACTGCAGCGGCTTACCTAGCTTGCGGTTATGCTCATCGGCGATCCGGGCTGCCCGCACCTGAGGGGGCACGTTCTTTTGATACTCGCTCAAGCGGCGGCGTAGCCGTTTGTGGTAGATAAGCTGCTCGTCCAACTCGCCTGCTTGCAGCTGCTGAATACTCTCACGGATAAACTCGCTGGGGTCATCGCCGGAGAATACTTTCTCAAGCAGCACGGTTTGAAAGTGCTTGGCCAGTGCCGTCCAGTCAGAGCGCACCGTCTCCAAGCCTTTGATCACCAGCTCCCCCTTTGCGGTGCGCCCGGCATAGCGTTTCTTCGAGCCGGTTTCGCTGCCGCGAATGGTGGGCATCAGAAAGTCACTAAAGTGGGTCTCAAACTCGATCTCCAGCTGGCTCTCAAGGGCGAACTCTTGCTGAATCCGCTGCTGCCAGTAGTGGTTGATGCCTACGGCGAGCTTACTGCCAATCGCTTGGGCTTGCGGGTTATCCAAATCCCCCTCTAGCCACACAAACGTAGAGTCGGTATCGCCGTAGATGACTTGGTAGCCCTGCTGTTCAATCCAGCTGGCGGTGTCACGCATCAGTTGGTGACCGCGCATGGTGATTGAGCTGGCCAGCCGTGGGTCGTGGAAGCGGCAGCCGGTAGAGCCCAGCACCCCATAAAAGCTGTTCATCAGGATCTTGATGGCATGGGAGCGGGCTTGGTCTTGTTCTTTTTTTGCCTGATCTCGCTGTTTCCAAAGGGTTTCAATGATGCCCGGAAGGAAGTGTTGCTCACGACTAAAAAAGCCACCACGGAAGCCTTCAATAGCATCATCCTGTTCCAGTAATCCCTCGATCAATCCCAGCGGGTCGACCTTAAAGGTGCGAATAATCGAGGGATAGAGGCTTTTAAAGTCGAGCACCAACACATGGCGATACAGGCCGGGGCGCGAGTCCATCACATAGCCGCCGGGGCTATCGGCAACAAAGTCACCACGTAGGTTGGGCGCAATATAACCGGCGCGATGCAGCTTGGGCAGATAGAGGTTAGTGAAAGCGGCTACGCTGCCACCGTTACGGTCTAGTAGCAGTCCGGTGAGCTGGCTGCGCAACACCAGAAACTGCTGCAGATGGGTGTGCTCGAAGATCTCGGTGACCAGCTTGCAGTCTTCGAGGTTGTACTTGGCCAGCTGAGGCTTGTCATGCTTAAAGTTGTGCTCAATCTCGCCGAGCCGATCTTCCATATCATCCACCAGCTTGCCGCGCCCCAGTAACTGGTTGGCGACAAACTCCAAGCTGAAGCTGTCGAAGTGGTAGCTGGCGTTTTTGAGCGCATCGATACCGTCGACCACCACGCGCCCGGCGAGGGTGGCAAAGCCGCCCTGCCCTTGCTCGCGCTCCCGCCAACGCAGCTTGCTACCATCGCGGCCGAGCGGTAAGTCGATACCCATCCGCTCGGCCCGTTTGGCCAGCAGGCGGATATCGAAGTTCAGTACATTCCAGCCGATGATAAGATCGGGATCGAAGCCTTGAACCTCTTCACACAGCGCCAGTAGCAACTGACGCTCATCGCTAACCCAGCGGATCTCGCACTCACTAGGTTGCGGCTGACCGATCATCACCACCTTGGCAATGCCCGGCCCATGCAGCCCTGCTGAGTACAGCTCGCCATGGCGGCTGCACTCTAAATCGAGGGAAAGCGCCCGCAGCTGAGGTTGATAGTCTCCGGCTTTGACTTTGGCCTGGCTGATCTGGGTGTAACCACGCTGTTGACGCAGCTGGCCCTGAAAAAGCAGGCTGCCATAACAAAAACGTTCATAGAGAAAGCGTTCATGCAGCTTTACATCGCCTTCAAGGCAGGTGATGCCGGCTTGCTGCAGGCTAAGCTGGGCCGCCTTATGGGCGGCTAACGAATGAAAGTACAGCGCAGCTAAAGGCTGCTGTTGAAAGTCTTTAAGTGGCAAGTTGGCACTGCGCGCCAGCTCACCGCCGAGTAGCTGCTGGGCCCTATCTAGCTGAGATTGCTCGATAAAGAACACGGTTTGCTCGCCACTGACCTCGAGCTTTACCGGACCGGCATCAGTGGCCAGCCACAATTGAATCAGGCTCTGTCCTTGCTGGTCAAAGCTATTGGCTGAGAGGATAAAGCCTTGATTCGGCGGGCTTACGGTCATTGCGCTTACTGCTGAGTACACTTGGCGACAGTGTAGCATGGCCGCTACATGGGATATTTCATTTTAAGCTTACAAGTGTACGCTGAACTATTGTCCATGGCTAAGCGAGCTGCTAGGCTTAGCGTTCAGCTACGAGGCCTTCTGACATGTCCGACAAACACTATTCTCTTGGCGAGGAGATCGCCAATAGCGTGACCCATGGATTGGGCATCGCCGCCGCGATTGTGGCATTGGTGCTGATGCTGGTGAAAGGGATTCCAGTACTCAGCGGCGCCGGCATTGCTGCTATCAGCGTGTATGGCGCCACACTCATTCTGATGTTTATTGCATCCACCCTGTATCACGCCATCTACCACTTGCCTACCAAAGCGGTACTTAAGCGCGTCGATCATTGCGCCATTTATTTGCTGATCGCGGGCAGCTATACCCCGTTCTTATCGATTAGTCTGGAGGGCGGCCTCAGCAGCTTGATGTTGGTGTTCATCTGGGCCTTGGCGCTGGTGGGGGTGATATTTAAGATCTTGTTTGTCCACCGCTTTAAACGGCTGTCGCTGCTCACTTACCTAGGCATGGGCTGGGCGTCGGTATTGATGGTGCCGCAGCTTTATAAAGCGCTGCCAGCGGGCGGCTTTAGCTTGTTGGTGTTAGGCGGCGTTTGCTACAGCGTCGGTGCGCTGTTCTATGCTGCCAAGGGGCGAGCCTATAGCCATGCCATTTGGCACGTGTTTGTGCTGGCGGGCGCGGTGCTGCAATGCCTGTCGGTGGCGCTGTTTGTCATTCCGGGTGCCGCCGCCTGAGCATTTCGCTATCTTCCAGATACAACAAAGGCCGCATATGCCTGTCTCTTGATCACAAGTCCCCGTGCTCAAGAGACATCGCAAGCTCATAGCCTTCAAGGATGGTTTGCAACTTAAACCATCCTTCCCACAAC
>NZ_AUBZ01000053.1 GCF_000429505.1 Aliagarivorans taiwanensis DSM 22990
ATACCAACAATTTCTACTTCTTCTGATACTTTGATGATACCGCGCTCTACACGACCGGTTACTACAGTACCACGGCCTGAGATTGAGAATACGTCTTCGATTGGCAGCAGGAATGGCTTATCGATGTCACGCTCTGGCTCTGGGATGTAAGTATCCAGCGCTTCACCCAGCTCAACAATCTTCGCTTCCCACTCAGCTTCGCCTTCAAGGGCTTTAAGTGCAGAACCTTGGATTACTGGCAGGTCATCCCCTGGGAATTCGTACTCAGACAGCAGTTCACGAACTTCCATCTCTACCAGCTCTAGCAGCTCTTCGTCATCTACCATGTCACACTTGTTCATGAATACGATGATGAAAGGTACGCCAACCTGACGAGACAGCAGGATGTGCTCACGAGTTTGTGGCATTGGGCCGTCAGTCGCTGCTACTACCAGAATCGCGCCGTCCATTTGAGCAGCACCGGTAATCATGTTTTTAACGTAGTCAGCGTGTCCTGGACAGTCTACGTGCGCGTAGTGGCGAGTAGGAGTGTCGTATTCAACGTGCGAGGTTGAGATGGTAATACCACGCTCACGCTCTTCTGGAGCATTATCGATTTGTGCGAAGTCTTTCGCTTCACCGCCGTAGGTCTTAGCCAGTACGTTGGTGATTGCTGCAGTCAGAGTAGTTTTACCGTGGTCAACGTGGCCAATAGTACCAACGTTTACGTGCGGTTTCGAACGTTCAAATTTTTCTTTAGACACAATATGTACCTTCTTTAACATTCGGCCTGCTTTGGCAGGCCAACACAGTTGAATAAGTTTAGTTTTTCGCTTCGATTATCGCATCAGCAACATTCTTAGGCGCTTCATTGTACTCTAGGAATTCCATAGAGTAAGAGGCACGTCCCTGAGTTGCGGAGCGTAGATCTGTAGCATAGCCGAACATTTCAGCTAGAGGAACTTTCGCGCGGACGATCTTCAGTCCTGCAGGACCTTCGTCCATGCCTTCAATCATACCGCGGCGACGATTCAAGTCACCCACTACGTCACCCATCCAATCTTCAGGGGTCGTAACTTCGACTTTCATCATCGGTTCTAACAGTGCTGGGTTAGCTTCCATAGCCCCTTTTCTGAAGCCCATTGAGCCGGCAATTTTAAATGCCATTTCGTTGGAGTCCACGTCGTGGAATGAACCATCAAACAGGGTTACTTTCACGTCCAGCATAGGATATCCGGCAATAACACCCATATCCATCTGCTCTTTACAGCCTTTGTCAACAGCAGGGATGTATTCACGAGGAACAGCACCACCTACGATTTCGTTGACAAATTCATAGCCCGAACCTGGCTCTTTAGGCTCCATACGCAGCCATACGTGACCATACTGACCACGACCACCAGATTGACGAACAAATTTGCCTTCAACCTCAACGTTCTTACGAATGGTCTCGCGGTAGGCAACCTGAGGCTTACCAACGTTACATTCCACCTTGAACTCGCGCTTCATGCGGTCCACGATGATGTCGAGGTGAAGCTCACCCATTCCCGAGATCAGGGTTTGGCCTGACTCTTCGTCGGTTTCGACGCGGAATGAAGGATCTTCTGCTGCCAGTTTACCAAGGGCAATACCCATCTTCTCCTGGTCAGCTTTAGTGCGTGGCTCCACAGCGATTTGAATCACTGGCTCTGGGAACTCCATACGCTCCAATACCACTTTGTGGTCTGGATCGCACAGGGTGTCACCGGTGGTCACGTCTTTAAGGCCAATGGCCGCAGCGATGTCACCCGCACGCACTTCTTTAATTTCTTTGCGGTCGTTAGAGTGCATCTGCACCATACGACCAAAGCGCTCACGCTTTTCTTTAACCGAGTTGTAGACCGCAGTACCGGTTTCCACAGTACCTGAATACACTCGCATAAAGGTCAAGGTGCCCACGAACGGGTCGGTAGCAATCTTGAACGCCAGCGCGGCAAACGGTGCGTCATCGTCAGCGGGACATTCGATTTCGTTGTCACGCTCATCCACACCTTTGATTGCAGCTACGTGGTTTGGCGCAGGTAGGTATTCCACTACCGCATCCAGTACCGCTTGCACACCTTTGTTCTTGAAGGCGCTACCGCAGGTAGCAAGAACGATTTCGTTGTTCAGGGTGCGGGTACGCAAACCAGCTTTGATCTCTGCTTCAGTCAGCTCACCTTCTTCAAGGTACTTCTCCATCATTTCTTCGGAGGCTTCTGCCGCAGCTTCCACCAACTCCTCGTGCAGCTCTTCAGCGCGCTCAAGCAAGTCAGCAGGGATATCTTCATAGCTAAAGGTGGTGCCCTGGTCCGCTTCGTTCCAGTTGATTGCCTTCATCTTGATCAGGTCAATCACACCTTTAAAGTTTTCTTCTGCACCGATGTTCAGTTGAATCGGCACACAAGTGGCGCCTAAACGGTCGCGGATCTGGGTGATGACACTTTCGAAGTCAGCACCAGCGCGGTCCATTTTGTTTACGAACACCAAGCGAGGCACGCTGTACTTGTCAGCTTGACGCCATACCGTCTCAGACTGAGGCTCCACACCAGAAGAACCACAGAAAACCACAACAGCACCGTCAAGCACACGCAATGAACGTTCTACTTCAATAGTGAAGTCTACATGTCCAGGGGTATCGATGATGTTGATTCGGTGTTCGTCGAATTGTGCGTCCATACCACGCCAGAAGGTGGTAGTCGCCGCAGAAGTGATGGTGATACCACGTTCCTGCTCTTGCTCCATCCAGTCCATGGTAGCCGCACCATCGTGTACTTCACCAATTTTATGAGATAGACCGGTATAGAAAAGAACGCGTTCTGTGGTCGTGGTTTTACCAGCATCAACGTGAGCACAGATACCGATGTTACGGTAGCGCTCAATAGGAGTTGTACGGGCCATTTTATCCTCTTACTAAGGGTTTGCCCTTAGGATCCCACAAAAGTAATGGCGCAGCAGCATAAGCTGCCGCGCCAAAATATTACCAGCGGTAATGAGCAAACGCTTTGTTTGCTTCGGCCATACGGTGAACGTCTTCACGTTTCTTAACCGCAGAACCTTTGCTTTCGGCCGCATCCAGGATTTCACCCGCTAGACGCAGAGCCATTGATTTTTCACCACGTTTACGTGCAGCTTCTACCATCCAACGCATACCTAGGGTGTTGCGACGTACTGGACGTACTTCAACAGGTACTTGGTAAGTAGAACCACCTACACGGCGAGATTTAACCTCTACCGCTGGGCGCACGTTTTCTAGAGCTACTTCGAAAATTTCTTGGTGAGCTTTGCCTGATTTCTCAGCAGCAATATCTAGCGCACCATATACGATTTTTTCAGAAATAGATTTCTTGCCGTCAACCATTACTACGTTGACGAATTTAGCCAGAAGTTCTGATCCGAACTTAGGATCTGGCAGGATTTTACGTTGACCGATTACTCGACGTCTTGGCATGACTTTATTCTCCGATATGCTTCAGGTTTCCCCAAAACGAATTTAATTAAAACTTCGCTATTACTAAGTGTTTGGCCTTACTAACGGAGAGCCGTTATGACTTAGGACGCTTAGCACCGTACTTAGAACGACCTTGACGACGATCGCTTACGCCAGCACAGTCTAGTGCGCCGCGAACAGTGTGGTAACGTACACTTGGCAAGTCTTTTACACGACCGCCACGGATAAGAATTACACTGTGCTCTTGCAGGTTGTGACCTTCACCACCGATGTAAGAAGTAACTTCGAAGCCGTTAGTTAGGCGTACACGAGCTACTTTACGTAGTGCTGAGTTAGGTTTTTTAGGAGTAGTGGTGTATACACGGGTACATACGCCACGACGTTGTGGACACGCATCCAGTGCAGGCACGTTGCTTTTAGCAGCTTTGCTTGCACGAGGCTTACGAACCAACTGGTTAATAGTTGCCATTCGAAATAGCTCCAAATCTAATTTTTAAACATGTGAAAAATCCCCCATTTCTGGGGAGGCGAAATTTTATGCGCATGAACAGAAGGAGTCAAGGATTGTGAGGGCTAGATAACCAGATTTTCCTAGCGCCTCACGGGCTTACCAAGTTAGGTTACTTGGCGTGCTTTCAAGTAGCCGCACCCAACCAGCAAAATCGAGGCATTGGCCAATACCGTTTTTCAGCCCTCGGGCGTCCAGATCAGCGCTAAGCACATACAGTCGCTGCTGCTGATCGAGCTCGCTGATTTGCTCGTTGAAGCCATTGCTGGCATACACGCCATCTTCGATAAGCAGCAGTAGATCGTCGCCGGATAAGGCACTTAGGCATTCGGCGAACTGTTGGGAGCCTGCCCCATGGCGCAAGATATGTAGCATCAGAACCTCAACATCGCGTGGCTAGTGGCGAAACGCTGTAGAAAACGCTGCCGGGTCAGCGGCTCTGGCTGTATCGAAAGGTCGTCCAGCTCCAAGCCACGCTCAGCCAGAGCGTCAGGATTAATAAAAAGCTGTTCCACATCGTAGAGGTCGAGCATGCCATAGGTTGGCAGGATATGACGCTGGCGTATCTGCTCGGGCTGCTGGCCTGCAAGAAGCTGCCAAACTCCATCGCCATCGAAGTACACCACAACATCCTCGCTCACCGCGGAGGCAGCCAAGATGGCATCCAGACCTTCGCGCGCATTGGCGCTGTGGTGAGGGGCGCTGGCCATAATCCACACTAGGGGTTTACTCATAGTCGCACCACCTTATCTGCCTCTAACATGGCAATCGACATCTCAGCCAAGCCGGTTTGCCCGAAACCGTCGCTAATAATGTTGCGCTGTTCGCCTTCTTCTTGTCCTAGCACTCCACGGCGTTGGGCCGCAGCGCTACACACCAGCAATTGGCAAGCAGAGTCGTATTTGAGTTGCTGCCACTGTTTGACCATATCGATCTCATCACCCGCTGGCATGGTGGTCGCCAGCGCATTGCTCACCCCCTCTTGATAGAAGAACACCGCATGTAGCGTGTGCCCTTCCTCCAAGATGGCGCGCGCCAGATTCAGCGCAGTGGCACAGCCCTGATGGCCATAAACCGGCGAGGTAACGATCAATGTGTAGCGGGACACTTTAGCCTCTTACTTAATGCGCGCAATGGCTTCAACTTCAACCAGCACATCCTTAGGCAGGCGTGCTACTTCAACACATGAACGAGCCGGAGGATTCTCGGGGAAGTACTCGGCATAGACTTCGTTGAAGGCAACAAAGTTACTCATATCGCTAAGAAAACAGGTGGTCTTGAACACGGTAGAAGCGTCGGCACCGGCTGCTTCCAACACCGCTACCAAGTTCTCCATCACCTGACGCGTTTGTGCCTTCACATCGCCTTCGATGATTTCCATGGTCTCTGGCACCAAAGGGATCTGCCCTGAGGTGAAAACCAACTCTTCGACCTTGGTCGCTTGAGAATAGGGGCCGATGGCCGCTGGTGCGCCGTCGGTAGAGATTATCTGCTTGCTCATAGCTTTCCCTTACTACTTATTCGGTTAAAGCGGCAGTCTGTGGCCTGACAAGGGCTTTGTCAATGCTTGCCCTTACTCACCCTGGATCGCCGAACAACAGACATAAAAAAAGGTGGCCTAAGCCACCTTTTTTAACTCAGCAAGAGTGCTTACTCTTCGCCTTCGCTCGCTTCTGGTGCTGCGTTTAGCAGGGCAGCCAGGTTGTCAGCGGCTTCGTCAGCACTGATAGGTGCTGGCTCTTCGCTGCCGGCGCGACGCTTCTCGTGGTACGCAAAACCGGTACCTGCAGGGATCAAGCGACCAACGATGACGTTTTCTTTCAGACCACGTAGTTCGTCTTGCTTGCCGCCTACTGCCGCTTCGGTCAGTACGCGAGTGGTTTCCTGGAACGATGCCGCCGAGATGAACGATTCGGTAGACAGCGATGCCTTGGTGATACCCAGCAGTTCACGACGGAAGGTCGCAGGCTGCTTGCCTTCAGCGATCAGCTGACGGTTTTCGATATTCACACGTGCAACTTCTGCTTGCTCACCTTGCAGGAAGCTAGAGTCACCAGCGTTCAGGATGATGCACTTACGCAGCATCTGACGGACGATGGTCTCGATGTGCTTATCGTTAATTTTTACACCCTGCAGACGGTAAACGTCTTGCACTTCGTTCACGATGTAGTTGGCAACTGGGCTGATACCACGTAGGCGCAGAATGTCATGTGGAGACTCTGGGCCATCGGCGATAACTTCACCTTTACCTACCTTCTCACCCTCGAACACGTTCAGGTTACGCCACTTAGGAATCATCTCCTCGTAAGCATCACCTTCAGCCGGAGTAATTACCAGACGGCGCTTACCTTTGGTTTCTTTACCAAAGCTAATGGTACCGGTAATTTCTGCCAGAATCGCAGGCTCTTTAGGCTGACGCGCTTCGAACAGGTCGGCAACGCGTGGTAGACCACCGGTAATATCCTTGGTACCACCAGATTCTTGTGGGATACGTGCAATTGCATCACCCACGCCAACCTCAGCGTTATCTTCAAGGTTTACGATAGCCTTAGCTGGCAGGAAGTACTGTGCAGGGATATCGGTACCAGCAATCAGTACGTCATTACCCGCTTCGTCTACCAGTTTCACCATCGGACGCATCTCTTTACCCGCACCCGGACGCTCGTTCGGGTCCAGCACGTTGATGCTAGATAGGCCGGTAAGCTCATCGGTTACACGAGTAATGGTCACGCCTTCGATCATGTCGACGAACTTCAGACGTCCTGGTACTTCAGTAATAATTGGGTGCGTGTGTGGGTCCCAGTTAGCTACGGTTTCGCCCGCGTTAACTGCGCCGCCATCAGTCACCTCAAGTACCGCACCATACTGCAGCTTGTGGCTTTCTTTGGTCTGACCCATCTCATCGATAATGGTCAGCTCGGTAGAACGCGAGGTTACAACCAGCTTGCCTTCGTTGTTGGTAACAACTTTAGCGTTATGAAGCTTGATAGTACCAGTGTTCTTAACCTGGATGCTGTTCTCTGCTGCCGCACGCGATGCCGCACCACCAATGTGGAAGGTACGCATGGTAAGCTGAGTACCCGGCTCACCAATCGACTGCGCTGCAACAACACCAACCGCTTCACCCTTACCAACCATGTGGCCGCGGGCCAAGTCACGACCGTAACAGTGTGCACACACACCGAAGTCGTTTTCACAGCTAATTACCGAGCGAACTTTTACGGTGTCTACGGAGTTTTCTTCCAGCAGGTCACACAGTTTCTCGTCCAGCAGAGTGTTGCGCTCTAGCAGTACTTCAGACTCGGTACCCGGTTTGATCACATCATCAGCCAGTACACGACCCAGTACGCGCTCACGCAATGGCTCAACAACGTCACCACCCTCAATGTGAGGAGTCATGATGATGCCGTCAGTAGTACCACAATCGCTGTTGGTCACAACCAAATCTTGCGCAACGTCAACCAGACGACGAGTCAGGTAACCCGAGTTCGCTGTCTTCAGTGCGGTATCGGCCAAACCTTTACGCGCACCGTGGGTTGAGATGAAGTATTGAAGTACGTTCAGACCTTCACGGAAGTTCGCCACAATTGGGGTTTCGATAATCGAGCCATCTGGCTTAGCCATCAGACCACGCATACCCGCCAACTGACGAATCTGAGCGGCACTACCACGAGCGCCTGAGTCGGCCATCATGTAGATGCTGTTGAAAGAATCTTGCTGCTCTTCTTCGCCGTCGCGGTTAACCACGGTTTCAGAAGACAGGTTCTCCATCATCGCTTTCGATACTTTTTCGTTAGCCGATGCCCAGATATCGATTACTTTGTTGTAACGCTCACCCGCGGTTACCAGACCTGCCAAGAACTGCTCTTGGATTTCAGCAACTTCGTCGCTGGCATCTTCGATGATGTCCTTCTTCAGCTCTGGGATTTCCATGTCGTTAATACCTACAGAGGCACCAGACAGGGTCGCGTAGTGGAAACCGGTGTACATCAGTTGGTCAGCGAAGATAACCGCATCTTTCAGGCCCAACTTACGGTAACAGGTGTTCAACAGACGAGAGATTTGCTTCTTGCCCATTGCTTGGTTTACCAGAGCAAATGGCAGGCCTTTAGGCATGATCAGCGAAAGAATGGCACGACCAACGGTGGTGTCTTTCATTTCAGTCTTTTCGATGCGCGAGCCGTCTTCGGCAATCTCGATCTCGGTGATACGTACTTTTACGCGGGCGTGCAGGTTCGCCAATCCAGCGCGATAGAGCTTTTCAGCTTCTTTCGGGCCAGCCAGGTACATGCCTTCGCCTTTGTCGTTAATTTTTTCGCGGGTCATGTAGTACAGACCCAATACCACGTCCTGAGAAGGTACGATGATAGGCTCACCGTTAGCAGGAGACAGTACGTTGTTGGTAGACATCATCAACGAACGTGCTTCTAGCTGCGCTTCCAGAGTCAGTGGTACGTGAACCGCCATTTGGTCGCCGTCGAAGTCAGCGTTATAGGCCGCACACACCAGTGGGTGCAGTTGAATCGCTTTACCTTCAATCAGTACCGGCTCGAACGCTTGGATACCCAAACGGTGAAGAGTCGGTGCACGGTTAAGCAGTACTGGGTGCTCACGGATAACCTCTTCAAGAATATCCCACACTTCACCGCCTTCACGCTCTACCATCTTCTTGGCAGCTTTAATGGTGGTAGCCAGGCCGCGAAGCTCTAGCTTGCCGTAGATGAATGGCTTGAACAGCTCAAGTGCCATCTTCTTAGGCAGACCACACTGATGCAGACGCAGAGTAGGACCTACGGTAATTACCGAACGGCCTGAGTAGTCTACACGCTTACCTAGCAGGTTCTGACGGAAACGACCTTGCTTACCTTTGATCATGTCGGCCAAAGATTTCAGAGGACGCTTGTTAGAGCCGGTGATGGCACGACCACGACGGCCGTTATCCAGCAGGGCGTCTACCGCTTCCTGAAGCATACGCTTTTCGTTGCGTACGATGATATCTGGGGCTGCCAGATCTAACAGACGCTTCAGACGGTTGTTACGGTTGATTACGCGGCGGTACAGATCGTTCAGATCTGAGGTCGCGAAACGGCCACCATCCAGCGGTACCAGAGGACGCAGATCAGGTGGCAGTACTGGAAGAACGCCCATGATCATCCACTCAGGTTTGTTACCTGAGTCGCGGAACGCTTCCATCAATTTCAGACGCTTGGTCAGCTTCTTGCGCTTGGTTTCAGAGTTGGTTGAAGCCAGCTCTTCGCGCATTTCCTCGATCTCTTGATCCAGGTTCAGCTCACGTAGCAAAGCCAGTACCGCTTCGGCACCCATCTTCGCTTCGAATTCGTCGCCGTATTCTTCCAGCGCGTCAAGGTAGGTTTCTTCGGTCAACAGTTGGCCGCGCTCCAGGCTGGTCATGCCCGGCTCGGTTACAACAAATGATTCGAAGTACAGTACGCGCTCGATATCACGCAGAGTCATATCCAGCAGCAAGCCAATGCGAGATGGCAGTGACTTCAAGAACCAGATGTGCGCAACCGGTGACGCTAGCTCGATGTGGCCCATACGGTCACGACGAACTTTAGATTGAGTTACCTCAACGCCACACTTCTCACAGATAACACCGCGGTGCTTCAGACGCTTATATTTGCCACACAGACATTCGTAGTCTTTTACCGGGCCAAAGATGCGCGCACAGAACAGACCGTCACGTTCAGGCTTGAAGGTACGGTAGTTAATGGTTTCCGGTTTTTTCACTTCACCGAACGACCAGCTACGGATCTGGTCAGGTGAAGCCAGACCGATCTTGATACCTTCAAACTCTTCGGTCTTGCTTTGTTGTTTCAGAAACTTAAGTAAATCTTTCACGTTTCTCTCCAATGTGGAGTTAAACCTGGGGTGCCGCACAATGGCAGCACCCGCCTTGCCTTAATCAGGGGCGTCCTGTGCTTATAGCTCGTCCAGCTCAATGTTGATACCCAAAGAGCGGATCTCTTTGAGCAATACATTGAAGGATTCTGGCATGCCCGGATCCATCTGATGGTTGCCGTCAACGATGTTCTTATACATCTTAGTACGGCCGTTCACGTCATCAGACTTCACGGTTAGCATCTCTTGCAGGGTGTAAGCAGCACCGTAAGCCTCCAGTGCCCATACTTCCATCTCACCGAAACGCTGACCACCGAACTGTGCTTTACCACCCAGCGGCTGCTGAGTAACCAAGCTGAAAGAGCCAGTTGAACGGGCCTGCATCTTGTCGTCAACCAAGTGGTTCAGCTTGAGCATGTACATGTAACCAACAGTTACCGGACGCTCAAACGGGTTACCAGTGCGGCCGTCGAACAAGGTGATCTGACCTGAATCAGGTAGGTCAGCCAGACGCAGCATCTCTTTGATTTCTGCTTCTTTCGCACCGTCGAACGCAGGGGTTGCCATTGGCACACCGTTGCGCAGGTTCTTCGCCAGGGTGATCACTTCGTCGTCAGAGAAGCTAGCAACATCAACTTTTTGCGCTTCCGCACCGATGTCGTAAACCTTCTGGATGAAGTCACGCAGTTTGCCCATCTCGATTTCGCGCTGAACTTTCAGCATCTCATCGATCTTCTCGCCCACACCTTTGGCTGCTAGGCCCAGGTGAGTCTCAAGGATCTGACCGATGTTCATCCGCGATGGTACACCCAGTGGGTTCAAGCACAGCTCAACCGGACGACCGGTCTCATCGTATGGCATGTCTTCACGCGGTACGATGGTCGAGATAACACCTTTGTTACCGTGACGACCCGCCATCTTGTCACCAGGCTGGATGCGACGTTTAACTGCCAGGTAAACCTTAACAATCTTCAGTACGCCAGGCGCCAGGTCATCACCTTGGGTGATCTTGCGACGCTTGATGTCGAACTGCTTGTCGAACTCAGCTTTCAGCTCGTCGTACTGCTCGGCGATCTGCTCTAGCGAGGTCTGTTGAGCTTCATCGCTCAGAGACATCTGCAGCCATTCGGCAGGAGCTACGCGATCCAACTCGGCTTCAGAGCGGCCAGAGTTGATCAGCAGTGACTTAGCACGAGAGAAGATGCCGTCTTCGAGGATCTTGAACTCCTCGGTCAGGTCTTTCTTCGCCTCTTGAAGGTGCATGTCTTCGATTTCTTTAGCGCGCTTGTCTTTCTCTACACCGTCACGGGTGAAGACTTGTACGTCGATTACGGTACCGTAAACAGAGTTAGGTACACGCAGCGAGGTATCTTTAACATCAGACGCCTTCTCACCGAAGATCGCACGCAACAGCTTCTCTTCTGGGGTCAGCTGGGTTTCGCCCTTAGGCGTTACCTTACCTACCAGAATGTCGCCAGGCTTCACTTCTGCACCTACGTAAACAATACCGGACTCATCCAGTTTGCTCAGCGCAGACTCACCCACGTTCGGGATGTCGGCAGAGATTTCTTCGCTACCCAGCTTAGTGTCACGAGCAATACAGCTCAGCTCTTGGATGTGGATGGTGGTGAAGCGGTCAGCTTTCACAACATCTTCAGAGATACCGATGGAATCCTCGAAGTTGAAACCATTCCAAGGCATGAACGCCACGCGCATGTTCTGACCCAGTGCCAACTCACCCAAATCGGTAGAAGGACCATCAGCCAGTACGTCACCTTTAGCTACCGGCTCGCCTGCTTTAACAACAGGGCGCTGGTTGATACAGGTGTTTTGGTTAGAACGGGTGTACTTGGTCAGGTTGTAGATGTCGATACCTGCTTCACCTGGAAGCATCTCTTCTTCATTTACCTTAACCACGATGCGGCTAGCGTCTGCGTAGTCAACCAGACCACCGCGCTTAGACACAACGGTTACACCTGAGTCTACTGCCACAGCACGCTCAATACCGGTACCTACCAGCGGCTTATCAGCACGCAGAGTTGGAACCGCCTGACGTTGCATGTTCGAACCCATCAATGCACGGTTCGCATCATCGTGCTCAAGGAACGGAATCAGTGAGGCAGCAACAGAAATAATCTGTTGTGGACTTACGTCCATGTACTCAATCTTGTCAGACGGCATATAGGTAGATTCACCTTTATGACGACATGGAACCAGATCGGTTTCAATCAGCTTACCGTTTTCGTCGGTCTCTGCGTTTGCCTGTGCAATCACGTAGCGACCTTCGTCGATGGCCGACAGGTATTCAACCTCGTCAGTAATCTCGCCATCGGTAACTTTACGGTAAGGGGTCTCCAGGAAGCCAAACTCGTTGGTACGAGAGTAAACTGCCAGAGAGTTAATCAGACCAATGTTTGGACCTTCTGGGGTCTCAATCGGACACAGACGACCGTAGTGAGTCGGGTGTACGTCTCGAACCTCAAAGCCAGCACGTTCACGGGTCAGACCGCCTGGGCCAAGTGCAGAAACACGACGCTTGTGAGTTACCTCAGACAGCGGGTTGTTCTGGTCCATAAACTGAGACAGCTGAGAAGAGCCGAAGAACTCTTTCACTGCCGCAGAAATCGGCTTGGCGTTGATCAGGTCTTGAGGCATTAGCGCATCAAGGTCACCCAGGCTCAAGCGCTCTTTAACAGCACGCTCAACACGAACCAGACCTACACGGAATTGGTTCTCAGCCATTTCGCCTACGCTACGGATACGACGGTTACCCAAGTGGTCGATATCGTCCACTTCACCGTTACCGTTACGGATGTCGATCAGAGTCTTCATCACGCGCACGATATCTTCGCGATCCAGTACGCCTTCTACGCGGCCATCTTCACGCTCAACGCGGCTGTTGAACTTCATACGACCAACGGTCGACAGATCGTAGCGCTCAGAGTTGAAGAACAGGTTCTCGAACAACGCTTCAGCAGCATCCTTCGTTGGTGGCTCACCCGGGCGCATCATACGGTAGATCTCAACCAACGCTTCCAGACGGTTGGTGGTTGAATCAACACGCAGTGTGTCAGAGATGAACGAACCGTGGTCCAGTTCATTGGTGTAGATGGTGTTGATGCTGGTTACGCCGGCTTGAGACAGCGCAGCAACCAACTCCAAGGTCAACTCAGCATTGGCTTCAGCAACAACTTCGCCGGTGGCTTCGTCGATGTAGTCTTGGGCCAGCACTTTGCCAACCAGGTACTCAACTGGTACTTCGATCTCTTTAACACCGGACTTATCCAGCTGACGAATGTGGCGAGCGGTAACACGACGACCAGCTTCAACCAATACTTCGCCATCAATTTTAATATCGAAGGTAGCAGTATCACCACGCAGACGTGATGCTTCCAGCTCCATCATCACCTTGCCGTCTTTCACTTGGAAAAGGGTGGTGGTGAAGAAGTTTTCCAGGATCTCTTGAGTGCTCATTTCCAGGGCACGCAGGATGATCGATGCTGGCAACTTACGACGACGGTCAATACGAACGAACAAGTTGTCTTTCGGGTCGAACTCAAAGTCCAACCAAGAACCGCGGTAAGGGATCACACGTGCGTTGTACAGCACTTTACCAGAAGAGTGAGTCTTACCTTTGTCGTGATCGTAGAATACGCCCGGGCTACGGTGTAGCTGGGAAACAATCACACGCTCAGTACCGTTGATAACAAAGGTACCGTTCTCGGTCATGAGTGGAATTTCACCCATGTACACTTCTTGCTCTTTAATGTCTTTGACGGTGCCAGCAGGTGCTTCACGGTCAAACAACACTAAGCGCAGCTTTACACGCAGGGGAGCAGAGTAGGTAACTCCACGAATTTGACATTCTTTTACGTCAAATACCGGTTCCCCAAGGCGGTAGCTTACATACTGAAGCTCCGAGTATCCTGAATAACTGGCAATTGGGAATACACTGCGAAACGCGGCCTCTAGTCCGTACTCACCTTCCGGATCGACTTCAATGAATTTTTCAAAAGAGTCAAGCTGGATAGAAAGCAGGTAAGGCGTGTCCACCACTTGAGGACGTTTCCCAAAGTCCTTACGAATGCGTTTTTTCTCTGTATAAGAGTAAACCATATGGTTCCTCAGCTCGCTGATAAGTGACCCACTCTGTCGCCTCGATGGGGACAGTTCTTAGCTACCGTTTGTCATATAAACCAAGAGCTTACTTGGTTTCGCCTAGAGCTGTGCTAAAACGGAAAAAAGACAGCTTCCTACAGCGCAAAAAGGCTGGTGATTAAATAATCACCAGCCAATGCCTTTTACAGGCTGTAATCTACCTGGGGTAGATTACTTAAGCTCAACAGAAGCACCAGCTTCTTCAAGAGCAGCTTTAAGAGCTTCAGCTTCTTCTTTCTCAGCGCCTTCTTTAATTGGAGAAGGAGCTGCGTCAACCAGACCTTTAGCTTCTTTCAGGCCAAGACCAGTTGCGCCACGTACTGCTTTAATTACAGCAACTTTGTTACCGCCAGCAGCAGTCAGGATTACGTCGAATTCGGTTTGCTCTTCAGCAGCAGCACCGCCTTCTGCACCGCCAGCAACAACAGCAGCAGCAGCAGAAACGCCGAACTTTTCTTCCATAGCTTCAACTAGTTCAACAACGTCCATTACTGACATTTCAGCAATAGCTTCGATGATTTGGTCTTTAGTGATAGACATGACTCAAATTCCTAAATTCGTTTAAATTTATAAAATGTTTAAGCAACAAGCAAATTATGCTGCTTCTGATTCTTTTGCTTCGCGAATCGCAGCAATGGTGCGTACCAGCTTGCCAGCAGCAGCTTCTTTCATAGTTGCCATCAACTTGGCCAAAGCTTCTTCGTAAGTTGGTAGTTTCGCTAGAACGCTAGCGTCTGCTAGGGCACCTTCGAATGCAG
Organism: Aliagarivorans taiwanensis DSM 22990; assembly: GCF_000429505.1. Lineage (GTDB taxonomy): Bacteria > Pseudomonadota > Gammaproteobacteria > Enterobacterales > Celerinatantimonadaceae > Aliagarivorans > Aliagarivorans taiwanensis. Next base: position 14,735 of record NZ_AUBZ01000053.1, read on the forward strand.
CGGCGCGTACTTCGAACTTGTCGTTCTCTTTAGCGAAATCGGTGAACAGACGAGCTGCCGCACCTGGATGTTCGTTAGAGAATGCAATCAAAGTAGGACCTGAGAATGACTCAACGAGACATTCGTAGTCAGTGCCTTCTACTGCGCGACGTGCCAAGGTGTTACGAACAACCTTCATGTAAACGCCAGCTTCACGCGCTTGCTTACGCAGAGCGGTCATAGCGTCAACAGTCACACCACGAGAGTCAGCAACTACTGCAGACAGTGCACCTTTGGCAGCTTCATTGACCTCAGCAACAATTTGCTTCTTGTCTTCGAGTCTTAATGCCATTGGCTTTACTCCTGGATTCCAAAACCAATCAAAACGATCGGTATTAAATACCCCCAAGCATCGCTTGGGGCCTGTACGGTTTGGAGGCCAGAATAAAAAATTTATTCTTGGGTTTCCGAACCATCTACGTAGGACATTAAGCCGGCAACCGGCACCTACGGTCTTGGATGAGGACTTTCGTCCTGACCCACATTACAAAGGCGCAAAATTATAGGTGAAATTTTGCGCCATGTAAATATTTTTACGCTTGGGTATCCAAGCTAGCAGCGTCAATCGCTACACCCGCACCCATGGTGGTAGACAGGCTGATCTTCTTGATGAACTGACCTTTAGCTTGAGCAGGCTTGGCCTTCTTCAGAGCTACAACCAGTGCTTCCAAGTTTTCTTTCAGCTTGTCAGCGTCGAAATCAACTTTACCGATGGTGGTGTGGATAATACCGTTCTTGTCGTTACGGTAGCGGATCTGACCAGCTTTCGCTTGCTTAACCGCGTCTGCAACGTTAGGAGTAACGGTACCTACTTTCGGGTTTGGCATCAGGCCACGTGGACCCAGGATTTGACCCAGTTGACCAACAACGCGCATTGCATCTGGAGATGCGATAACTACGTCGAAGTTCATTTCGCCAGCTTTAACTTGAGCGGCCAGGTCGTCCATACCAACGATGTCTGCGCCAGCTTCTTTAGCTGCGTCAGCGTTAGGACCTTGAGTGAATACAGCAACGCGTACTTCACGGCCAGTACCGTGAGGAAGTACAGTTGCGCCACGTACGTTCTGGTCAGATTTACGTGGGTCAACACCCAGGTTTACAGAAGCGTCAACGCTTTCCAGGAACTTAGCAGTCGCCAGTTCTTTCAGCAGCTCAACAGCTTCTTCGATAGAGTACTCTTTGGTTACATCCACTTTTTCGCGGATAATGCGCATGCGCTTAGAAAGTTTTGCCATCGTCTTAGCCCTCTACTACCAAGCCCATAGCACGGGCAGAACCTTCAATACAGCGAACCATCGCATCCAAGTCAGCACCGGTTAGGTCAACTTCTTTGGTCTTGGCGATTTCTTCCAGTTGCGCGCGGGTTACTTTACCTACTTTTTCTTTGTTAGGTACGCCCGAACCTGACTTGATGCCAGCCGCTTTCTTCAACAGGTAAGATGCCGGTGGGGTTTTGGTCTCGAAAGTGAAAGAACGATCGTTGTACACAGTAATGATTACTGGTACTGGAGCACCTTTCTCTAGAGAATCTGTTTTCGCGTTGAACGCTTTACAGAATTCCATGATGTTTACACCGTGCTGACCTAGAGCAGGACCAACTGGTGGTGACGGGTTAGCAGCGCCAGCCGCAACCTGAAGCTTAATGTAAGCTTGGACTTTTTTAGCCATTAGATTTACCTCAAATAGGGTTCAAACGCCGTGTTCACGAAGGCTTTTCGCTACTTGGCTTCCCGATATAACAAAGGGCAGCGGATTATAGGCTAAGCGCTGCCCTCAATTCAATAGATTGGTTAAATTTTATCAACCTTTTTCGATTTGTCCGAACTCCAGCTCAACTGGGGTAGCACGGCCAAAGATCAGAACCGATACTTTCACGCGGCTCTTCTCGTAATCGACTTCTTCGATGGTGCCGTTGAAGTCGGCAAAAGGACCATCGGTAACACGAACCACTTCGCCGGGTTCGAACATCGTTTTTGGACGCGGCTTATCAGCACTCTCGTCCAGACGCGCCAAAATAGCATCTGCTTCACGATCAGAGATTGGCGCCGGGCGATCAGCAGTACCGCCGATAAAGCCTAGTACCCGTGGCACGTTCTTAACCAAGTGCCAGCTCTCGTCGTTCATGTCCATCTGAACCAGCACATAGCCGGGGAAGAACTTACGCTCACTTTTACGTTTCTGGCCAGCACGCATCTCGACAACTTCTTCTGTCGGCACAAGTATCTCACCGAAGTAATCATGCATATCGTGGATCTGGATATGCTCTTTCAGCGATTTAGACACACGGGCTTCGTAACCAGAGAAGGCTTGTACGACGTACCAGCGCAATTTAGCTTGTTCTTCACTCATCTTTTAGATTCCAAGTCCCATGACAAAGCCAGCTAGGCGAACCAAAATACCGTCAAGTCCCCATAGGATAAGAGACATCACAGCGGTGGTTGCCAGCACGATTAACGTGGTTTGCACAGCTTCTTGGCGGGTAGGCCAAACAACTTTACGGGTTTCCGTACGAGCTTCTTGAGCAAATGCGATGGCTTCCTGGCCTTTGGTGGTTTGTGAAGCGATACCCAGCGCAGCAGCAACTGCAACAACAACACCGATCACACGGATCAGTACTGACAGTTCCTGGTACATGTAGTTACCTACAACAGCGCCGACTACAAGCAGGGCTACTAGCCCCCATTTCAGGCCGTCAGCCGACCCACTTTGATTTTCAGTATTGGTACTCATCAAACAACCTGTATCAATTTCGAAACTAGCAAACCACCAGGAAAAAAGGTGGCAGGGGCGGAGAGATTCGAACTCCCAACATTCGGATTTGGAATCCGACGTTCTGCCATTGGAACTACGCCCCTATTACACGAAGGCCAGAATTATATGCGCATTTCAAGCTAATTAAAAGCGCTACCTTGCCGCATTGGGAAGCTTGCGTTGGCGAACTAAACATCAGCTCTCGCCTTCGTGAGAAACTCGCGATCTTTATGTCCGCTATAAACACAAAAAGGCGAGCCGAAGCTCGCCTTTTCTAATGCGTTCCTAAGAATCGACTAATTAGTCAATGATCTTAGATACAACACCTGCACCTACGGTACGGCCACCTTCACGGATAGCGAAACGTAGACCTTCGTCCATTGCGATTGGGCAAATCAGCTCAACAACGAACTTCAGGTTATCACCAGGCATTACCATTTCTACGCCTTCTGGCAGCTCTACTGAACCAGTTACGTCAGTTGTACGGAAGTAGAACTGTGGACGGTAGCCTTTGAAGAATGGAGTGTGACGACCGCCTTCATCTTTAGACAGTACGTATACTTCAGACTCAAACTTGGTGTGAGGAGTGATGGTACCTGGCTGAGCCAGTACTTGACCACGTTGTACTTCGTCACGCTTAGTACCAC
>NZ_AUBZ01000054.1 GCF_000429505.1 Aliagarivorans taiwanensis DSM 22990
CGAGATGAATTCTCACTAGACCTTTAAGGTCTCTGAAGGGCCGTCGAAGACTACGACGTTGATAGGCAGGGTGTGTAAGCGTTGTGAGGCGTTGAGCTAACCTGTACTAATTACCCGTGAGGCTTAACCATACAACACCTAAGGGGTGTTGTTGTTCACCTAAACAAGAAATGCTTGTTTGAACTCCAGATTTAAAATCTTATCCTTATCCGAATTGCTAAAGACACCGTTTTTTGCCTGGTGGCAATAGCGTTGTGGAACCACCTGACTCCATGCCGAACTCAGAAGTGAAACGCAACTGCGCCGATGATAGTGTGGGGCTTCCCCATGTGAAAGTAGGTCACTGCCAGGCTCCCAATTCGAAAACCCAGCCTCTCGGCTGGGTTTTTTCGTATTGGGCCCCTGCCAGTGACAGACGTTCACATCAGCCCACAGGGTGGGCCATCCAGCGAGCAGCACAGCTGCCCGCGCTCCGCAGGCTCGAAGCGTTGCTTCTCGAAACCCCTGCTCCTCCCCCATGTGAAAGGCTTCGCGGCGACTGAATAGAGGCGAGTCTGCTTTGCGAATAGGCAGGGATTTTTTGCATTTACGAGTAGGAAGCTGACAGTTCGCAGCCCGCAGGGCGGCTTTTAGCGAATCAGCCAGATGATGCTGAGTATCACAATGATTGCTATGAAAGCCCTAAACACTTTGCGTCTTACTTTTTGGCTTTCTCTGTCTAGATGGTTTCTATTTAATGCAAGAACAGCACTTTTAGCTTGTTCAGACAGTGTACTTTGCCATTCGAAGGGGATCTCCATGCTTTCTAGTCCGGTGGTTACACTGCCTTCATTGGTGTCACTATGTCTGAGCTCTGCGGCGATCTTGTCTAATTTTTCAGGGAGAACTCTCAGTCGAAGCAACTGGATTGCCAGGTAGGTATGAGCCTCTTCCTTAAAGCGTTCGCACTCTTCTGGCAGGTTTAAACAACTCAGACTTTCCTTGAGTACTACACACTTTTCCAGTTGATTGCTTATTTGGGTGACTGCGCGTTCTATCTCTAGTGGTTCTGGCGAACCGTGTTGCTTGGTCAAGATGGTATTGAGGCTTTCGATCTGACTGCTAAATGGTTTGGTTGCGTCATTTAGTTCAGCTTGAGTGTTTCTAATCCAATCGATGGTGTCTTCTTCGCTCATTTTGGCACTGCTTACTATCGGCGCTTGCTGACCGAGTTTGTCTAATTTCTCATATAGTGGCGTTTGCTGGGCGCGCATCAACTCTGCAGTCACTGTATAGCGCCACTCCTTAGGCTTGTCATTTGTGAGAGTGTCTGCGCCATCGCTACTGGGGTTAATTGTTGGTTTCGTCGACGCTCGAGTGGTTTCTTTACTGAAGTCTTGAGGCATATCATTCCCTGAATGCTGTGTAAGTTAGTTGGCCACTGCTCTAACGATAACACTGCTTAACAGTAATTAGTGACTATTCTATTTTCAGTTTGTGGAGTTTATTCAAGGGCGGGGAAGAGCCGGACTAGTGCAGGGGAAAAGTCCGGCTTGTTACAAAAATTAGTTAGACGAGCGCGAGTGCCGCAAGCGGCTAATCTCTCAGCTCTTTACGGAGGATCTTTCCAACTGCAGATTTTGGTAGCTCATCTCTAAATTCGAAGTAGCTTGGCACTTTATAGCCAGTAAGGTGCTTCTTGCAGTGCTTTTTAAGTTCATCCTCACTCACTTCTCCTTGAGTCACTACAAACAGTTTTACTCGCTCACCCGCTACTTTATCGGCAACCGCCACGGCTGCAGCTTCGATGATCTTAGGATGTAGAGTTGCTACGTCTTCGATTTCGCTGGGGTAGACGTTAAACCCAGACACCAGAATCATGTCCTTTTTGCGGTCGACTAGGTAGAAATAGCCATGTTCGTCCATGCGGCCGATGTCGCCGCTGGAGAGCCAGCCGTCGTCGCTGAGTACCGCTTGGGTCTCTAGTTCGTTGTTCCAATAGCCGCGCATCACCTGCGGGCCTTTAATTTGGATCTCGCCGATTTCGCCTATCGGTAGGGTTTGTCCTTCACTGCCCACTACGCGCATTTCGGTAGAGGGGAGCGGTACGCCTACATAGGGGATAAACGATGTTTGGGTATGGATCCCGCCGGCAACTACTGGTGAGCATTCGGTTAGGCCGTAGCCTTCGATTACTGGCATATTGGTCAGTGCTTGCCATTCATTGGCTATCTCGGTTTGGGTGGCCATACCGCCGGCGATGGTGAACTGACATTGGCTAAAGTCCAATGAACGGAACCCCTCATGGCGTAGCAGCGCATTAAACAGGGTATTCAAGCTGTACATCATGGTGAAGGGGTAGCGCTTAAGCTCTTTGACGAAGCTGTCGAGATCGCGAGGATTGGTGATTAGCAAATTCGAAGCACCCATCGACATCATCATCATCAAGCTCACTGAGTTGGCGAAGATATGGTAAAGCGGTAGTGGGGTGACGGCGCGCTCTTGGGCCTTGGCGGTTCTGGGGCCAAAGTGGGCAAACACCTGCAGCACGTTGGCGATGATATTGCGGTGGGTGAGCATGGCGCCTTTCGCTACACCGGTGGTGCCGCCCGTGTATTGCAGATAGGCGAGGTCATCGCTGACAACCTGTGGGCGGGTGTAGCTTAGGCGTTTGCCTTCGGTAAGTGCGCGACGCATCGAGATGGCACCGGGCAAGCTGTACTTGGGCACCATGCGTTTTACGTACTTCACCACAAAGTTCACCAAGGTGCGACGGTGTGGTGCCAGTGAGTCGCCGATGTGGGTGAGGATCACGTGCTTTAGTGAGGTGGTGGTGATGACTTGCTGCAGGTTATTGCCAAAATTGCTGACAGCTACGATGGCCGTTGCGCCTGAATCACGCAGCTGGTGTTGCAGCTCACGCGGGGTATAGAGCGGATTCACATTCACCACCACTAAGCCTGCTCGTAGCGCGCCGAACAAAGCGATAGGGTACTGCAATAGGTTGGGCATCATGATGGCGATACGCTCGCCTTGCTTCATGCCTAGTTGCTGCTGTAGGTAGGCGGAAAAGGCCCGACTTTGCTGCTCGACTTCGCGGTAAGTCAGCTCATGGCCCATGTTCACGAAGGCGGTGTTATCCGCAAACTTGTCGCAACTGCTCTCGAGCAGTTCTAGTAGATTGGCGTAGCGTGAGGTGTCGATGGTGTGGGGAACATCCTCAGGGTAGCTGGCGAACCAAGGGGCATCAGTTGATTGCATAAACGCGTTCTTTTTGCTTTTCACCAAAGGGAGTAAACAATCTAGCGAACTCGCCAATAAATATTAGTGCAAAAGCTCTATTTTGTGACTGCAACGAGGCCTAGCGAGGCAGTTAATACCGACTAGGGCGGATCCAGCGGTGAGAAAATGGACGAAAGTTAATAGTTGTGCGAATTACCACCTATGAACACTTGAATAACAGCAGTCAATACTGTTAACTGTGCGCTTTTCTATCTAAATATAATCATAAATAAGACTAACTATTAAGCAACTACGCTAGGGTTTATCCCGGTGTAGCAGGGAGAGCTGGACTCTTGGCAGACTACAAATCGATTATTGATCTACATCCCAACCCATGTGTTATCCATATCAACTTCAAACCGCTGTATGCAAACCAGGCGTTTGCTGAGTTTAGCGGTTTAGACTCAGTCTCGGAGGTATTGGGCTTAACCAGCCTAAAGCAGCTTTTTGTTGAGGAGCATTGGCCTGAAGCGGATCGTCGTTATCAGCAGGTGATGGATAGCGAACACTCTAGCCAGCCTGAGGTGATTGAACACACGGATATGCAAGGGAATCCTCAACTGGCGGAGATCACCGACGCGTTGGTTTATTGGCAGGGCCAAAAGGCTATGTGTACCTATATCTCAGTGGTGACCGATCGCATCAGGCGTGAGGAGGATCTTCACCGCATGGCGCTGTGTGATGAGCTTACTGGGGTGAGAAATCGCCGTTATCTGCTCAATCAGTTTGAGAACCATCATAAGCCTTATTTGCAGGGGCGCCACTACCTAGCCCTTATCGATTTGGACTACTTCAAGTTGGTGAATGATACATGGGGGCATGTGGTAGGTGATAACCTTCTTAAGCAGGTTGCCCGAGCGCTCTCAGATTTGTTTAACAATCGCCATCAGCTCGTGCGGATAGGCGGGGAGGAGTTTGCGATTATTCTGAGCGCAGATTCCGAGGTTGAGCTGAAAGAGCGACTAACGTTACTGCAAAAAACCATCAGAAATGCCTGTGTGCAGCAGGAGCAGAGAGTGTGTTGCACCGGCTCCATCGGTGTGACCAACTATCTCAGTGGTGATAGCTTTGACGCTATCTTTGAGCGAGCAGATAGGGCGCTCTATCAAGCGAAACATCAAGGGCGCGATCAGGTGGTGTGTAGCTGGGGCAACTGTTTCCCGAGTCAACGATAGGTCAAGCCTGAAGCGCTGACCTTCACATCCTTAAACTCTCGGCTGATAAAGCGTTTTACAAACGATCTCGGTGTGGTGTGCTTCGGCCCTAGTACCACATCGACGATCGGTGACTCACCATCAAGCCCCTGACTGATATCCAGATCGATATAGGGCTTTAGCTCGTGGCGAGTATGAGTAAACTCAAGGTGGCTACGGTTATCGAAGGATGCCCTGCACAACAGCCGCCATTCACGCTCATCCTGAAAGCCGCAGCGCTTGAAGGTGTAGTCGTTGTCTCTTAGTTCACTGAGTAATCGAAATAGCTGCTTGCGCTGGCCCTGATGGCCCTCTTGGTACTCACAGAACATCCCCTCGCTAAACTGACTGAGATAGCGCTCTGCGAGTGCCTGCAGCTTTGCCACTTGCTCTGTCTCTTGATAGATCACCTGGGTGAGCACTACCTCCAGTGCGTTTTCCTGATCGGCATGAAGATTCTGTTGCCAGATATTCTCGACCAGCTTGTCGAGATAGCCGCGGGAGAAGCCGATGGATACGCCATGCCCATCGTCGGCATAGCCACGCCACTGACTGAGCTGGTCGCCGTTTTCCGACAGGCAAAAGCCCAAGGTAAAGGTGGTGTTGTCATAGCGCGAACGCCGCAGTGCATCCTTTAGCACCTGATTAGCATCGGGGTTGATGGCCCGTTCTTTCACTGCGCTGCGTAGCGCGGTTTCGGCCACTCGCCCCTCGGCGCTGTCGTTGGACTGGCGAAGTGACGACAGGCGGATCTTCTTATGGGCGACAATCGCCCTGAATATCTCGGTAGAGCAGTAGTGATATAGGGTGTCCATGCCGTACACAACAGCTAGCGAGTTTCCCCAAGTTTAACGGCGAAACACTGCAGCAAGATTGCAGCGCGAAGTAGCTAGTTCAATACTGTGAATGCGCCCTGCAAACCGCCGATAAGCATCTGCGTGCCGATCACCGCAAGGATCAAGCCCATCAGGCGAGTGATTATCGACAACATGTTCTCACCCAGCACGCGGATAATGCGCGCGCTAAGCAAGAAGCACAGCAGGGTGAGCACGCACAGCACCGCAAAGGCTGCAATGGTGGTAGTTGTATCGTTCCAGCCGCCTGATGCTGAGTAGTTCATGGCGGTAGCAATAGTACCCGGGCCTGCTAACAGCGGCACGGCAAGAGGGGAGACTGCGATATCGCCTTGTTCCGCCTGTTCACCCTTGTGCAGTTTCGAGCCCGAGCCGTGCAGCATGTGATAGCCAATCACAAACACCAGGATCCCACCGGTAATACGCAGCGCGGGTAGGGTGATACCGAACAGATGAAAGATACTCTTACCCAGCAAGGCAAACAGCGTGACGATCACAAAGGTGATGAGCAAGGAGCGAACTGCAACAGTGCGCTTTTGCGCTGGCTCGAGCTCACTGGTCACACCGGCAAAGGCGGCGGTATTGGCGATAGGGTTCATAATCGCGAAGAAGGCCATAAATACGCTAATAGCGTGCTCTAGTCCGGTCACTGGTTCATCCTTGTGTTGTTAACCGGGAGTGGGTTTACCCAGTTTTACATAAGCCAAACGTTACTTGAATATCTCAGGGGTAAAATCGCCTCAACTTAAGCTATTTGAGGTCGCAACGATGTCGACTATTGCCAAGACCGTGGTTTCGTCACTATTGATTGCACTGGTCGCAATCCCCGCCCCAGTCGAGGCGCACCCAAAACGTAGACCCGGCAAGAAAGTGGTGGTGGTTACCCCGAAGTACCGACCCGCGAAACCGATATATGGGCCGCATTGGCGACGCAGTTACCATCGCCATCATCTACCGTCGGTGGCAACCTTTGCGGTGATCTCCGGTGTTACCTACGCCATTGTGAACAATCACTACTATCGGGCGCAGGGGAATACCTATGTCTATGTGCAGCAGTCCCCGGTAACAGCGCCTAATACAGTGGTGGTGAACACGCCAGCAGCCCCTGCTACTGGCTCAGGCCTGCCAGAGGGTACCTTGGTTGAAGTGCTGCCGGAGTCCACCGCCACGGTGTTGGTAAACGGTGTGACCTACTACGTTGATGGCGCGGTATGGTATGCGCCTATCGAGGGCTCTCACCGTTTTGTGGTGGTTGCCCCGCAATTGTAAGCGCTCAGATCAACTGTTCCAGTTGGCTGGCTGCGCTCTCAACGAAATCAGGGCAGCGAGTAACGAACATGCGCTGCTCGATAGCCGCTGCCAAGCCTGAGTCAGTGGTGATATCGACGCCCAACAGCTCAGAGCAATCAAGGCTGCCATGGGTCGCGATAAAGCCTTGATAGAAGGCTTCTCGCATGCCCTCAGCGCGTCTGTCCGCTTGGCTATCGCTGGTTTGTCTGCTGCCATACCTCAGACCGAGTACCATTAGCGCAGCGGTGACCGCGCCGCAGGTTTGAGCGCGCCCCATTCCGCCTGCAAACAAGTTCCCCAAGGCGCGTGCCTGTAGCGGCTCAATCCCTAACGCTGGCGCATAGCTTTCCATAATGGCCTTGGAGCAGTTCATATGTTTGAGGAAGCGATCGCGTGCGAACTTGGGGCAGTGAGCGCTACAGCCATCGCCGCTAAAGGCAAGGGGGGTTGTGGTGAGCAGTAATCCTGCGCTGGCGGTGAACAATTTCAGGGCGCGTCTTCGCGCTTGGTCGATGGAGTGATCTGGCTGTGACATGGTCATGCTCCGAGTGTTGGCCTGGTTAACGGAACCAAGGTTCAGTGTATACCTAGGTGCTGGTCTGAATCTGTGCATAAATTGCTGATTTACAAAGATGTTATTACGTATTTCTCGCATCAACCGTTGATTGTGAATCCACTGACCTAGTAGATGGCTATGTCAGCATTTTTCGATGAGGGGGCTGGCGCTTTGTGATAGGCTTGCCGCACTTGTGAGCTGAGGGCGTTATGCGGCTAGTCTTAAACATTTTTTCTGTATTACTGGGTGTCTCTTCACTGTCTTTGCATGCCGAAGAGGGCGATGCGGATCAGTCTCGCTTTGCGGTTGCCCCGTTTGTAATGTCATCTTCAAGCATGGGGCTTGCCGGCGGTCTGGCGGTGTCGGCTCAGGGGTATGGGCAGTCACAGGGGCAGATCCTTGGGGTGGGTCTGTTGTCCGATAATAATTCGCACCTTACCTATTTAGGTGTCTATAACTATCGTATTCCGAATACCTCTCGCTGGTATGTTGAGAGTGAACTGCTGCACGGTCTGTACCGCGAAGACTCGGTATATGTCGAAGGGGCCGATGGCTTTGACTCGCCCAGTGGCAGCCACAACTCAGACAAGAACAACTTTGTTGAAGGTAAACATACCCAGCATGATTACCGCATCGGCTTTCGCTATGTCTTCCCTTGGGGGCGAGGTGCCGATGACTATCAGCCTGCGCCAGTGGAGATGCAAGACGGCTTGCCCGGTTATGGCAGTGGCGATGTTGCCCCACCACCGCTAGTGAGCATGGTGATCTCGCCCTTTTACAAATCCCGTGAGGTGGAGAATGCGGCTGAGCCCTATCGCGATACGCGCAGCCAGGGGCTTAAGCTGGGGCTTGACTATGATAGCCGTGACTTTCAGCCCTCCCCGAGTCGTGGCCAGCGCTTTACCTTGGATGTGACCCGCGACTTTGGCGGCTCACATCGCAATGGCTTTACCAAAGTGGAAGGGCAGTACAGCCACTATCTGAATCTGGGGCCCGGCTTTGGCAGCAAGCAAAACGTGCTGGCGATGACCGGCTACCTGTCTGATATTCCTACCTGGGACAAAGATAACCCTGAGGCTAACGCGCCTTGGTATGAGCAAAGCTCAGTGGGAACCTGGCGACGCTTACGTGGCTACTCGGGCACCCGCTTCCATGACCGTAGTGCGGTGTTCTATGGCGCCGAGCTGCGGATGATTCCTAACTGGCAGCCGCAAGGTGGTATCCCACTTATCAAGCTCTATAACATTCCTTGGTGGCAGTTTGCGGTATTCGGCGAAGTGGGCCGGGTGCACGATGAGCTCGACCTTGCCGAGCTGCACAGCGATATGAACTGGTCAGCCGGCTTCGGTATGCGAGTGTTTATCGAGCAGGTGGTGGCACGTATCGATATGGCCTACAGCGACGAAGGCAGCGAGCTGTGGGTGGTGGTCACCCAAGCCTTCTAATCCTAACGCTTAAGCTCACTTCTTCACAAAGCGCTTCTGGGCTTCCTCACAATGCGCTGCGAAGCTACTCCTCAAAACTACTCCTCAAAACTATGGGTCTGGTAGCGCCAGGCTTGCATGTTGTGGGGCCATTGTGGCCCCTGCCAACCGCCTTTCTTCAGCAAGGCAGAAATAAACGCCTCCTTCTCCGGAAGGGTACGCCATACGCTGGGCAAAAAGGTCGAGCGATGGCGGCCTTCTTTTATCAGAACGCCATCGATGTTGGGCCTAAGTTGATTTAGCAAGCTTTGTTTCGAGCTGGCTTCGACCGGATGCAGCTCGCTTAGCAGCGACACGCGAATGTTCACCTTGGGCAGTTCACTCTCGGTGAGTGGAGCAAAGCGAGGGTCTTTGAATGCCGCCGACTTGGCAAACTTCACCAGCTGTTCGGGTAGGGCTTGCTCGGGTTCGATGCAGCCAATGCAGCCACGCAGTTGGCCATCTAGGTGCAGGGTAATAAAGCAGCCGCGATGGGCGCTGCCAAGGTCGACCTCTGGCAGAGGGAGTGAAGGCTGCCAGTGCTGGGCGATGGCGCTGCGCACCAAGCTTAAAATAGCCAGCTCTTGGTCGAGTTCAATGAAATGTAAAGGCGCTGTATCCGACGACTCGAGATTGATCATTATTCACCTTAGCTGATGTGTCATAGGCCCGAAGTTCGGGGGTAAGTTGCAGCGGCTTGGCCCAGTCAATACAGGCGTTGATGCCTTGGTAACCACAGGCCTGGTCACCGCTGAGTTCAGAACGAAGAGCGAGAATTTGCTTTATCGACTGGGAGTCTTTTTGCTCCGCCTGTTGCTGATTGAGGAAGTGGCTCATATCGCTGCTGATCACCACCAAAAAACGTTTATCGACACTGCTTAGCAGCTCTTGCAGCGGCGCAGTGCCGTCTTGGCCGACCAGCACCGGCAGCAGCTCAAACTGGTCTAAGTGACTTTGCAGATAGGGGCAAATCACTTCCAGACAGTGTTCGGCGGCGTGGGCTCTATCGTTAATTGAGACGCTACGGTCACTGCGCAGCTTAACCAACGGAATGCGCCCCAGTGGCGTGGTAAAAAAATCAGCGCTGGATAGGGCTAAGCCGCGAAAGGGCGTGCGATGGGCCGGGCCGACCAGCAAAATCTTAGAGACCTCTTTGCGGATATGGCGCAGTGCATGGGCTGCGATGCGCGCGCAATAGATATGGCCGGCATGGGGGAGAATAACCGCCCGTAGCGAAGGTATTGGCTGCGCGCTGAGGTCGAGATCATGTTTGAGTTGTTGGAGCAGTTGTGCCTTGTCTGCTGGGTAAAACATTCCGGCTACAGCTGCGGGTCTTACTCGCATAAAGGGCTACTCCCAGTGACTTCCCTACTAAGATAATAGAGTAAAAACTGAGTACTGGTAGGCAGATGGCGATAGTCAGCGGACGCTTTTGGCAGAAGATGGATGACGGACGAGTGCTCTGTGAACTGTGTCCGCGCTTTTGCCAGTTGCGCGAGGGCAAGCGCGGTGCCTGCTTTGTCAGGCAGGCGCTAGAGGGCGAGATCAAGCTGGTGAGTTATGGGCGCAGCAGCGGGTTTTGCGTTGACCCCATAGAGAAAAAACCGCTCAATCATTTTTATCCGGGCACACCGGTGCTGTCGTTTGGCACAGCCGGCTGCAACCTTAGCTGCAAGTTCTGCCAGAACTGGAGTATCAGTAAATCCCGGCAGCTGGACACCTTAGCCAGTGAGGCCAGTCCTGAGGCGATTGCCGCAACGGCACAGCGCTATGATTGTCGCAGCGTGGCGTTTACCTATAACGATCCGGTTATCTTCTATGAGTACGCGCGCGATGTAGCACAAGCATGCCATGAGCGGCGCATCAACACGGTGGCAGTCACCGCGGGTTATATCAGCGACCAAGCGCGCGCTGCGTTTTTTGAGGATATCGATGCGGTGAATGTCGATCTGAAAGCCTTTAGCTACCGCTTCTACCGTCGACTGTGTGCCGGCGAGCTTGCCCCGGTGCTCGATACCCTTAAGTACCTCTACCACGAGAGCAACTGTTGGCTGGAGATTACTACCTTGCTGATCCCTGGGGAGAACGACAGCGATCAAGAGCTGCATGCGATGTGCCAGTGGTTGGTCGCCCAGCTAGGCGCTGATGTTCCTCTGCACTTTAGCGCCTTCCACCCGGATTTTAAGATGGATACAACGCCAGCTACCCCCGCAGCCACCTTGCTCCGCGCCCGTGATATCGCCAAAGCCGAAGGGTTACAGCATGTTTATGTGGGTAACGTTCACCACCCATCGGCCTGCTCCACCTACTGCCACCACTGCGGCGAGCTGTTGATTGAACGTGATTGGTATCAGCTTGGCAAATGGCATGTAAACCGGGGCTGCTGTGAGCACTGTGGAACCCCACTTGCTGGGCATTTTGACCGCTCTCCCGGTAGCTGGGGGCGCAAGCGGCTGCCACTGAAGATCTAGCTCACCTATGGTAATGATTCATTGCTCAATAAAGTACTGGTGCTCACAGCTCCCGTTGAAACGCCCATGAAATCACCGTCTCCAATCTCGCCGCCACAAAAGCGCCTCTAGTATACAAAGTGCGCTCATTTGGGAGCGCTCTATTTTCTGATCAACACCTGTTACATCAACACCCCGTCGGATTCTATTTGCCCATGCGCGAATAAATAGACTTACACGGCACCTGAAGGCAACTGGAACCGCTGATGACTATTGCTAAGGAGCAGCTATGAAGAGCAACATCCAACTACCTTTATCCTCCCCCTCGACGTTAATTTCGCGTTTTGCCCACAGCCGATTGGCCGCCGGCATCTGTGGCTTAATGCTCGCCACAACGGTCGATGCAGGTTTTACCACATCAGGTACCCAGCTATTAGATGCCAATGGTCACGCGGTGGTGATGCGCGGGGTAAACCACGCCCACGCTTGGTATAACTACCGGCAAGGGGCGTTTCGCGATATCGCTGAGCTGGGGGCGAACACTGTTCGGGTGGTGCTAAGTGACGGCCAGCAGTTTGCCAAGAACGAGGCCGAGGATGTGGCCAAGGTTGTGCAGATGTGTAAGCTCAATCGTTTGGTATGTCTGCTGGAGGTGCATGATGTGACTGGCTCCGGCGAGAAGCCCGAGGCTGGCGATATGCAGGTAACCGCCCAGTACTGGCTAGAGTTGGCTGATGTGCTCAAGGGCGAGGAAGACTATGTGATTATCAATATCGCTAACGAGCCGTTTGGCAACAATGTTCCTGCTTCCACCTATGTTGAAGAACATCAACTGGCGATTCAAACCCTGCGCGATGCAGGCTTTACCCACACCTTAATGGTCGATGCCGCCAACTGGGGGCAAGATTGGCAGGAGATCATGCTCGAGCATGCCTCTGATATCGCCGCAGCCGATAGTCTGAGCAACATCATGTTCAGTGTGCATATGTATCAGGTCTATCCCAATCGCGAGAAGATCGAGGGCTATGTTTCGCGCTTTCTAAATACCCATAACCTGCCGCTGATCGTTGGGGAGTTCGGTCCGAACCATCAGGGCGAAGAGGTGGACGAAGATGCCATTTTAGCTGTCGCCGAGGAGTATCAGATAGGCTACCTCGGATGGTCTTGGTCGGGGAATACTGCGCCGGGCACCTTTGATCTGGATATGACGGTCAACTTCGACCCAGAGCAGCTCACGCCTTGGGGAGAGCGCCTGTTTGACGGCCCTAATGGGATTAAAGAGACCTCCATCTTAGCCTCTGTCTACGACGGGCAAGAGCTGCCCGAGTACCAGTACTGCGATTACTACGGCACGGTGATCCCCATTTGCTTGTACGAAGATGGCGGGCATGGCCAAGAGAACGGCGCAAACTGTGTCGGCCTGACGCTGTGCCAGTCGGTACCTGAGGGTTCGGGTGGCGTTATTGGCGATGGCGGAAATGGTGGCGACGGCGGCGATGGTGGCGACAACGGAAACGGCGGAGACAACGGAGACAACGGAGGCGGCGATAATGGCAGCGGTGGTGACAACGGCGGCGATAACGGTGGAGGCACTACACCCGCCCCTCAAGGTGCCTGTCAGTACACCGTGAAGAACAGCTGGCAAGGCGGGTTTGAAGCTGCCATCAGCATTAGTAACACAGGAGATGCGGCCATTGAAGGCTGGAGTGTCGCTTGGACCTATCTCGATGGCAGCGCGGTAAGCAGCCTGTGGAATGCCAATGCAACACTGGGGGAGACTAACCAAGCCAGTGCACTGGAGTGGAACAAACTTATCGCCGTGGGCGGCAGTGTTGAGTTTGGGTTCACCGGTGTGGGCAAGGGAGAGCAAGTACAGCTCTCTGGTGAACTCTGCGAATAATTCGCTGAGTCATTCGCCGAGTAGTTTGCCCAGTAACTCGAAATAGTAAGGCGGCTAAGCCGCCTTATTCTGTTTTACGTCTAAAACGGCGCCGGATAGCGCTTAAATACTGCAGCAATGGCCTCTTGGGCATCTACGTTTAGCTCGAGCTTAAAGGCGTCCATATCTTCTTTGAGTTGACTCATCGATGTGGCACCAATAATGGTAGAGCACACACCGTCGACCTTGTCACACCAAGCCAGGGCCAACTGCGCGGCTGTCATGCCATGCTGCTGGGCAATGTTCTGGTACTCGCGTACTGCGGCTTCCACCTCTGGGGTGTCGCGGAACAGGCCATTGCGCTGGGCAATGCTCCAACGGCTGCCCTCTGGGCGAGCGCCACCTAAGTATTTACCGCTGAGCACGCCGCCAGCCAGTGGCGACCACGGCAGGTAGGCCACGTCTTGATGAATACAGGTTTCGATAAGGTAGGGCCAGTCTTTGGCATGCAGCAGGCTGAACTCGTTCTGGATGGAAACCATGCGCGGCAGCGAGTGCTGTTCGCTTAAGCGCAGATACTGCTCGATGCCCCACGGGGTGTCGTCCGACAAACCGCAGAAGCGGATCTTACCGGCTTTCACACACTCCTGAAGCCCTTGCAGGATATCCAGCATTCCCTCGGTTTGCTGGGCGGCATCGCTGTCGCTCAGGCGGAAGTGCCCAGGATGATGTTTGCCAAAGTGCGGGGTGGTGCGGTTTGGCCAGTGCAGTTGATACAGGTCGATGTAATCGGTTTGCAGGCGCTTAAGCGAGGCATCTACCGAGGCTATAACCGCTTCGCCGGTAATTGGTCCTGCATCGCGAACCCATGGCAGGCCTGCGCCAGCGATTTTGGTGGCAAGGACTATGTCTTTACGACGCTCAGGGTTGGCCGCTAAGTAGTTACCGATGATCTCCTCGGTTTTACCGTAGGTCTCGGCGCTCGGTGGTACTGCGTACATCTCCGCGGTATCGATAAAGTTCACGCCTTCAGAGAGGGCGTAGTCAATCTGCTGATCGGCATCTTGCTGATTGTTCTGCTTACCCCAGGTCATCGAGCCCAGGCACACACGAGAGACGCTAAGTTCACTGCTACCAAGCTTTGAATATTGCATGTGAATTCCATTTATTGGTGCGACAAGCCACGAAGATAACGTGAATTGGGATGGGACTCCAGCGCTTAGCTATCCGACGTTATCCTCAACAGTCGACTAGGAATATAGGTTGGGGTCTTGCCCCCCCCCATTATCATTCAACGGATTTTCAGGTCTTTTTTGATAACTAACGCAATTTATACATTTACCAATTGTGCGATACTGGCTGACCAATGTTGAAAGAAATGCTGCAGCGCCATTCCTTTTTGCGTTGAGTCGCATACCCCTGCACTTGCCTTTTGCTGTATATACTGCTTGAGGTTGCTCAGTGATACACCCGTGCTAGGGAAGGTGCGATTAAGTCCCTGATGTGAGATCATAGGCATAAGGATATCAACAAGGACGTGCATCCATGACTCACCAGTTAACCTTCGCC
>NZ_AUBZ01000055.1 GCF_000429505.1 Aliagarivorans taiwanensis DSM 22990
CGTCGCGGCATGCCTACGGGCGTTATTGTTCACAGCGACAGAGGCAGCCAGTACTGCTCACATGCTTATCGAAACCTAGCTTCGGCGCATGGCTTAAAGATAAGCATGAGCCGCAAAGGGAATTGTTGGGATAATGCTTGCGCCGAAAGCTTCTTCCACTCACTAAAGGTTGAAGCAGTGCAATACGAGCCCATTATGAATCGAGAAGCTATGCGCCAGGCTGTGTTTGAATACATCGAGGTTGATTACAATCGAACAAGAAGGCACAGTGCTCTGGGCTATCTCAGTCCAGAAAACTACGAACTAAAGAATGTAGCTTAGTAGCGTGTCCAGTATTAGTGGTGCGGATCAGGATGCCAGTTGGGAGGAGCAAACCGAAAGCTACGAGAGACGGTGTGATGTGAAAATTAACCAAATAGTTTTCGACCATTTCGTGGAAGAATGGGAATTAGCTCTAGCTCCTGCTAGGCAGCGGTCAAAGAAACTAAATGCAATCATACTAGGTAAGGTTTCGGTTGACACTTTGCTACCGTTTGGAGATCTACTTCCTCCTGACCCAAACTCGATTATTGCAATTATTGAGTCTTCAAACGAACTAGAATTGACCCGCTTGACGCGATAGCAATCATTACATTGGAGAACTAATTAGCTAGATATAGAAATGCGCTGTTAAAAGGTACTGTGGTGAGGTTAACTTAAGAGAGTTATATCCATGGTCCTACGTGTAACTGGGTGTGTAACTATAAATAAAAAAGCCAGCGAAATGCTGGCTTTTTACTTTTAAAACAGAAGGTGAACAACCTTATTCTAGTTCATGCCGTAGAACATAATCCAATGTTTTCCGTTGTTCGCATGATTTCACATTAGCCTAACTTATTCCAGCAATATCAAGGGCTGGCTCCCTTATTGTGTTCTATGTTGTTTAGAGTTGTTTAGCGTTAGACTATCAAATGTGGGCACCTCGGTGGGCACCTTTGAGGGAATTATGACAGCAACTAAAAACATGAATGATACAAGGCTTAAGAGCCTCGCTAAGAAACGTTTAGACAAGCAGCAATACATAGCAGACAGTGGCGGCTTAAGTGTCCGAGTGACCCCCAGAAAGGGCGAGAGCGGCAATAACCTTAATTGGGTTTTTCGTTACAGGCTGGGTGGCCGTGATACACCGCGCCAAACGCTTTACTTCGGTAAATACCCAGATTTAAAGCTGGCGGCAGCACGGGAAAAGCGCGACCAGTGCCGAGCTTGGATAGCCGAAGGCAAAGACCCCAAGGTTCAACTACAGATTCAGCTTGAAAAGGCATTGAAGCCGCTAACTGTTCAAGAAGCCCTCACCAAATGGATCGATGAATACGCCGCTAAGGAACGAGTGAACGCTGCCAAGCATCAGCAACAGTTTAATGTATGGATAAACCCGCATATTGGTTCGCTACCACTTGAAGAACTGACAAAGCACCATTTAGTAAATGCCATCAAAAAACGGGCTGGTAGATACCCTGTGGCGGCTGGTTACGTGCTCAGAAATGTTCAACAGGCGCTTAAGTGGCTGGGTGATGAAGATTACGACTTTGATCAATCACTTTTGATGATTAAAGGCAAAGCTGTTGATGCGAAGCAGCAAGCTAAACGGTCACAGCGACTTGTTGAAGATGACTCCAATCAACGTTTAGTTGATTTGCTGAACTGGCTGGACGCGGGGCGAATGCCGCCATATTACCGAAACCTCTTAAGCTTGTTGATTGTGTTTGGAGCCAGAACCCAAGAACTCCGCCTTGCCAAAACCTCAGAGTTTAATTTTGAAACTGGCGTTTGGACGGTTCCGCCAGAGCACAACAAGACCCGCAAAAAAGACCAGAAAAAGGGCAAGAGCGGCGAGATAAAGCGCCCGATACCTAACGCCATTGCCCCAATGCTTAAAGCGCTGTGTGAGGCGCACAAGGGCGGCTATTTGCTGGGTGAACTTAAGAAGCCGGAAGCTGTGTCTATGTGGGGCGGCTTGGTTTGGAAAAAGCTCGGTCACGAAGAAAAGTGGCGGCTTCATGACTTGCGGCGAACCACGGCAACTGCTTTGAATGATCTAGGCGTTGCGCCGCATGTTGTAGAAAGCTTGTTAGGTCATTCAATACAAGGCGTGGCGGGGATTTACAATCGCTCTCACTATCTACCAGAGAAGCGCGAGGCGCTTGATTTGTGGTGCGCAAAGCTTGAAGGACTGCGCAACGGTGCGCAATCGAATGTTGTTAAGTTGGGGGCTTAGAAGTGGATAAAAAGTTTCTTGAGCGGCAGCGTTTGGCTAGGCAGGGGCTGACTTTAGAAAAAGTGAACGATGGCTCTCGATACAATACACAAGAGCTGAAACGACCAAGTAAAAGAAGCAGTGCTTATGTGAGAAAGACACTTGTATTTGATGATGGCGTAAGTGCAGCAGAGGTGATGAGCAAATCTGCAACACTTTACTCGAACTCTCAAGAATCCGTTTCAGAGCAAATAGATAGGTACGAGAGAGTCCTAAAGATGTATTTAGAGTCATACGGCGCGCCATCAGACATTAACGTATTGTATGACGCTAGCTGGCGTCCTGTTGGCTCGGATAGCCCCCTCCAGCTTGGAACGCACAAGTTATCTAACCATCCAAGGTTTAAAGATTACCCACTCATTGATTGTGCAGCTGAAGGGCTGTGGCGGGTAAGAAACACTAAAGATGCTTTGGCTGAAGGTAATTACCAACGGGCGTTCTTTTGCTTGAGGGAGCTGTTTCAAAAAGTTGAGATGATTGTAGTTGCGTGTGAGAAAGACGGCATAACCGGTGGTTCGACAGAGTTGAAAAAGCAAAGAATTTTAGAAGGGTTGCTCATAGATGAGATTCAAGCCTCTGGTAGGTTAACCGTTGCTGACGCTGTTGAAAAAATAATGCCAAAGTATGAATGCATCACTGGAACGGAAGTAGAGAAAACTACTTTTGGAAAATATGTATCAAATGTTGGCTTAAAGCGACTGAACAAGGAGTTTGCTAAATAAAAATACCCAGCTACGAGTATTTTTTCAGATCTTCAGAATAAAACATGCTTAAACAAATAGAGAGGTTAATAAGCATGTTTGAACAAACCAACTTCCTAACAAATGAACAAGTTCGCAAAGACCTTGGCGTATCTCGCACTTGGCTTTATTTAGCCGAGAAAGAAGGACGCTATCCTAAAGGCATCAGACTGACTGCACGCTGTGTGCGATATCGGGCTGACCTCCATCAACAGTTTATCAACGGTGAGTGGAGGGCGTAGCTATGCAGTTATTACCAGATGAGTTAAAGGGGTTCAGTGGAAATGAACGAACACTTCTAAACGCTGTATGGTTCAATCAGGGAATCAGAACCCACGAAATTACAGATCAGTTTTTGCCAAGCAATAATCTGCACACTTACTCGAATGAAATGAAAGTTAGGCTGTACAGGGCTGGGTGGGAATTTCACAAGGAGCCAGTGGCGAAGATAAACAACAGGGGATCGTGGGCTTGGTACTTGGTAAAGGCTAAGCCCGAAGAGGCTTAATTCAACGGGCTTATTTATGGCAAGGCTTTGGGGTGAGTTTGGCGACTACCCAAAGCCTTTTTTAAAGGTACAGGAAAATGACCAATACAACAATGTTAGTAACCACCAACGCCCCGACCGTTGGTGTCAAAGGGATGAACAACATTGAACAACAGTTACAGGTTTTTGACCCCTCGAAATTGAAGGAATACATTTTCAAGCCATTTAGTGGCGTGGCTTGCGCGGTTGGTGCTTACTCACATGCGCGGGGGTAAATAACAAGGTCTATTCTGTGATGTATTCCACTAACCAGAGATTCATAGAGCATTCGGGGCAAATCTGGCTAATCAACTCGGCGAAATCTGGATGCTATGTGCCGATGCTCAAAAGCATGATGGATCAACTATTGGCAATGCGTAGTCACTATGCGCGAGTTACGGCGCTGAGAATCGACTTAGCCGAAAGTAGCTACCAAGGCACTAGCGAGCGGCTCAGCGTCTTTCTGAGGCGATTCAGGCGACGTTTAGCGGCCAAATACGGGGTAACCAAGCTAGGTTACTGCTGGTGCAGAGAGCAAGAAAGAGCAAAAGCGCAGCATTACCACCTTATGTTCTTCATTGATGGTCGGCTAGTACAGCAAGCATGGGGCGTTCAACAACTTGCTAAAGAGATTTGGCAGGACTTAGGCGGCGGCACCTTCTACGCACCAAAGCGGCATTACAACATAACCCGTATTGATGGCAGCGAGCTAAGCAAAGCGGTTTATCGGCTTAGTTACCTGGCGAAGTGTCGAGGGAAGGGTTACAAGCCAGAGCAGGCCAAAAACTACGGAACTAGCAGGTTAAGTAATCATCAATAAACTAAGGTGATTCAGTAAGTCCTTGTAAATAATATCAAATACCAGTCTCGCCTATGAATTAAGCTGTAAAGGTGCCCACCGAGGTGCCCATTAGAGAAAGTCACTCGCAGTTTTTCGGCCATGAGATGACTGCGCAAACTTTAGCGCTCCTGCTCATCCATCAAAACCCACCGGAAACCCACTCGAAACCCAGTGGGTTATGCAAACGCATTGCAGGCGCATAGCGAACGCATCGGTAATAGAAAGTAATACGGCGTATTACAATTTTTATAATTCCTGTAATTAACCAGCTACCTAACCAGCAAGACAACCAGCCTAAAGCCAGTGATACCAGCGCATAGAACGAATAGGCAACCAGCAAGCTAACCAGCAAAACAACCAGCCGTCAAAGGTAGGAATTCCTGCTTTTAAAACCTTAGGATTCTTAAGGTCAAATGTTAAGAGTTGTTAAGGTCAAGCGCATCAAAATCGCAAGCATGTTAGCAAGCAAATGACAGGCTGAGAGCGCCGCCAATCTTGGGAATTCTTAAGGTCAGGCACATCAAAATCGCAAGCAAACTGCATGGTTTTCTTACCCAGTGCGCGCTCAAAGTGTCGTTAATTCATAAGCACAAAGTAAATATTTAAAAACCTAAACAATTAGAATTTCGAGCTCAGTACGCGTGAAAGACGCGTTACACACATTCTGGGTCTCCACAAATTGTGGAGACGCGTCACACACACGACTTACACAAAGCGCTACGGGGGACCCTTGCAATGCAAGACACCCCGCCATTGGCGGACACCTACACAAACCGTACACAAACCGTACACGAACCGTGCTAGCAAGTTGCTACAGCCCCAATTACACCGAGAAACACCCGCAACCCTGACAAATCCTAACGACCCGCGTCACGTCTAGTGACTCGCTTGATTGAAAAAGCGTCAACTATTGATGTCCGGTCATCATATTGATAGAATGAACCTATTGATAAAACAAGGTTGATAGCAATGCCCTTTGAAAAAGGTCAATCAGGAAACCCAGCAGGTCGCCCAAAAGGTTCAACCGAGCGACAGAAGCTGATTGCAGCAATTGAGCGCAAATGCGGCTCGATGGACGAGTTTTGGGAATCGCTAGTAGGGCTGGCAGAGGACGGCAACGCACAAATAGCCTCGATGCTGGCTAGCAAGCTTTGTCCGGCACTCAAGCCCACTATGGCACCCATTCGATTCAACTTTCCAGAGGGCTCTGTTGCAGAGCGAGCAGGGGCGGTTCTGGAGGCTGTAGCAAGCGGCGAGATTTCACCTGATGTTGGTGTCGCGGTACTAGGTGCGACACATAGCTATTTCAAAATCCTTGAAGTAGATGAGCTGCAAAACCGAATTAACCGCATTGAGCAAGCACTAGAGGCCAACAAATGAGCAAGCAAACCCTAACGCTAAATATCAGCGAGAGCCCAGTTAAAAAGGCGTGGCGCTCTGGTATTGGCGAACGAATGATTTCAGACATTTTAGAACTGACTGATAACGAACGCAGCGACCTTGAGAAGCTATCGCCCGCTGACTTGATGACTGCCTACACCGAGCTAATCAAACAGCCAGCCAAAATGGCAGCAAACGCACGGGAAACTGAGCTTGTCGAGATGGTGGCGAACGCTATGAGCGAACGCTACGCCGAGCTAATCGACAAGGTGAACTCGCTTGAGGCTTTGATTTTTGATGACCGCGACTTTCTGGAAGCTCAAGCGGTTAAAAGCGGCATGGTCAGCAACGCAGCAGCTAAGCAGCTCTCACACACTGAGCTAGTCAAACTTGCTGCCACCTTCAAACAAGCGCCGAAGGCTCACACGCTTGGCCCTGCGGCTCAATTTGACAATAAACCATCTTTTGTACGGAAGGGCTAACGAATGACTTTCAATCGAGTTTTTGTAGATCCAAACATGCCGAGCAATCCCGAAGCGGGAAAGCTTGGATTCGACGCGCCTCACGCTGGCGTTTTTGTAAACAACAGCGGCGGCACCTTCAGCGCTGGCGCACCGACCGCTAAGTTACTTTTGGTCAATGAGCGCACTTTCTTGGCCGAGGTATGGAGCGACCCCATCCCTACTGATTCGCATGTCGAGGCGTTCAATTTAACGAGCGGCGTGCGGGTTCAAGCGGCTTTGGGTGCTGAACAGAACGTTGGGCAAGGCGTAGCACTTACCGTTAACGCTGGTTACTTAGAGGTGGCAGGCGCAACCGATCGAGTAGTTGCTTACGCTGACGAAGCGCGACAAACACCAGTAGGCGAAACAGCGCCCATTTTGGTCACTTTGGCATAGGAAAAAAATACACAATGACTGAACACAAAATTTTAACCAATGCCGAAGATCCATGTTTCGGCCAAACCGAAGCACAACAGGCGTTTGTAGCGAATTCATGGCAAGCCTGGGCTAACACCGAGCAGTCCCTGCAGAACAACTCAAGCGTGCCTGAGCAAGCGCAATTCATGTTTGAATCAATGGACTCTCAAATCTTGCAGCTTGTGCGGCCAATGTTGAGTGTTTACGGCGACTTGGCAGACCTAGCCAGCCCACTAGACCCCGCAGTGGTCGAGGCACAATATCTGCGTGGTTCTGATGGTGGCGAAACGGTTGTTTCACTGAACGGCACGCCGCCGCGAGTCGATAAATTGACCTTTTCAAAAGACGGCGCAAGCATTCCGTGCTTTGAGTCTCGTTTCGGCTTGGATTGGCGCGAGTTCCTTCAAGCTCAACAGACTGGCGCGCTTGATTTAACCAATAGCGAAAGCCTGCAAAACGTGGCTCGCAGCATTGAAAGTGTGCTTACCACTGGCGCTGATTTACAAGCCAAAAAATACGGCGTTGATTCATTCCTGAATGGCGATGGAATCAACGAACACGCCGGAATGGACATTGCTGGCGCATCGAGTGCGGAGTTTGTTGAGTTACTGCTAAACATGGCCGATGAACTAGACAAGCTTGGCTATGACTCTGGCAAAAAACGTTTGTATGTGTCGCCTACGGCTTGGCGAAAACTAGCCGATGACTACTCAGGCAGTTACGCGCAAACCATCCGTGAGCGCCTGATGAAAACCGAAGCCTTTGACCGCATCACAAAAGTTAACTCCTTTGGCGCTAACGATATTGTAATTTTCGAGCCTAGCCGCCGTGTGGTTGAGTTGAAAATCGCATTGCCACCAAGTGTCACGCCACTTAAGCGCCTGAACGAGCGCGACCAAGTTCAATGGTCTGCATTCGCTATCGCTGGCCTGCAAATCAAGCGTGACCATTCAGGCAAGACCGGAATCATCAAAACCGTGTAACCCTCGGGCGGCGCTGGTTTTTCATCGTCTTTCGCCAGTGCCGCCTTTTCGCCCTTTGTTGCTCAAGCTTCAAGGGGCTTTTTTAAAGGTTAAATCATGAACTTAGAACGCAGAGTAATTAAAGCCGAAGAGCAAATAACCTACAGGCATAATCGCCCAATGGCTGCGTTTGATGATTGGGTTGATGAGCACGGTAATCCCGTTGATCACAATGGAAAGCCGATTGATGGGCTCAATTTTTTCTACATGGCGATAGAGGCAGGCGACCCGCGAGTAACAAGGTTTTTTTACGGTGAAAAAGACGTGAAGGAATGGACGCGAGAAGAAGCAAACGCGGCATACCGCAAACTGATTTACGGCACTGGCGAACCGCTTCCCCCAGAATTTGAGGACGTTTAATGAATCAGGCACCAAACGCAGTAGGCGCATTCAGCGGATTTACAGCCGCTCTGAGCAATGTTCCTTGGCTTCAAGTGATTGCCCTAGTTGTTGCCATAGGCTCGCTCTACATTGGCTACAGGCGCTACCAACTCGACTTAAAACGCTATGAGGACTCGCAGAAATGACCGACCCGAATAACGTTGTGATTCTGGTGTTCGTTGTGATGCTGCTTTTAA
This sequence comes from Aliagarivorans taiwanensis DSM 22990, assembly GCF_000429505.1. Lineage (GTDB taxonomy): Bacteria > Pseudomonadota > Gammaproteobacteria > Enterobacterales > Celerinatantimonadaceae > Aliagarivorans > Aliagarivorans taiwanensis. The sequence continues at coordinate 8,304 of NZ_AUBZ01000055.1, forward strand.
AGCTCGCCAGACAATGAACGATGACCCGACCCTAAACCCAATCGATTTAGACCTGCTAGCAAATGCCGTTGCTGACAGCCTCACGATGCCCCCTCGCCGCTGGCTGGCTAAGTATGGTGGAATACGGCGCGAAACTCTGAGAGTCAGAGGCTACGAACACCTTCTTGCCGATTACAAGGAAAGCCTTGCTGAAATGCTGGGGCGTGTTCCAGTGATAAAGGCTAACGCTAATGGTGTAGACCTTAGTGTTTGTAAGCATGATTTATTTTAATGCGATGATTTTTCCATGTGGGCACCTCGGTGGGCACCTTTAGAATGTAAAAAAGGCTTCCCGCAATGGAAAGCCCTTTTAAATCAGAAAACTAAAGACTCAGTCTTAGTTCATGCCGTATTTTTTCAGCTTCTTACGCAGGGTGCCGCGGTTGATGCCCAGCATGATAGATGCACGGGTTTGGTTACCACGGGTGTACTGCATAACTACGTCAAGCATAGGGGCTTCAACTTCTGACAGTACCAATTCGTATAGCTCTGATACTTCTTCGCCGTCTAGCTGGGCAAAGTAGTTACGCAGAGCTTGCTCTACTGAGTCACGAAGTGGACGTTCTTTGACTTCGGTGCTGGTTGCACTGCTAGTCATGGTAGAAAGTGTGCTTGTTGAAAGATTTGACTCAAACATACTTGACGCTCTTATTGTTTACTTGGTTAATTGAAAAACTATTTAAAAAAATGCTCAATCGCAGCGGTTTGCGCCAGGGGCTCTTCTAGCTTATTAAACTGGCAGCGAAACTCTTCCGTATCTGCTAATTGCTTGAGATACCAACCCACGTGTTTCCGGGCGATTCGTACGCCCTGATACTCCCCATAAAAGTCATACAGGTTGTGGAGGTGCTCCAGCATTACATCCTTCACTTCTTGCTGAGACGGTGGGTCGATATGCTCACCGGTCTGCAGAAAGTGTACTATTTCCCGAAACAGCCAAGGGTTGCCTTGGGCTCCTCGACCGATCATCACCGCATCGGCACCGGTGTAGTCCAGTACCGCTTTGGCCTTTTCAGCCGAGGTAATATCGCCATTGGCGATAATCGGAAGTGACACTGCTTGTTTTACTGCCTTTATCGTGTCGTACTCGGCAGAACCTTTGTACATACAGGCGCGCGTACGGCCGTGTATGGTCAAGGCTTGGATGCCTGCTTGCTCGGCGATCTTGGCAATCTCCAATGCGTTACGCTCTTCTGGCGACCAGCCTGTGCGGATCTTCAACGTCACTGGGACGTCGACCGCTGTGACTACGGCATCCAGGATTTGCGCGACCAACTGGGGTTGTTGCAACAAAGCCGAACCTGCGAGTTTCTTGTTCACCTTCTTGGCTGGGCATCCCATATTGATATCAATAATCTGGGCGCCATTGCTGACATTCAGCTGGGCTGCTTGTGCCATCAATTGCGGGTCGGAGCCGGCAATCTGAACACTGCGGATCCCGCACTCTCCAAGGTGAAACATCCGTTTTTGAGACTTAACGCTGTTCCAAACCTTAGGGTTACTCGACAACATCTCAGAAACGGTCAGTCCTGCTCCCAAGCGCCAACATAGGCGACGAAAGGGCTGATCAGTTACGCCCGCCATGGGAGCCAACACCACTGGATTCTCCAGCTGGTAAGTTCCTATTTTCATGGCTCGTGTATCTTCATCTATCAGGGGGCGCGTAGTGTACGATTTTTTATCGGGGCTGAAAAGGCTAGAAATTGTACATTTTAAAAATTTATGACTGGACTTTGCGAGGTGATTTATGGCAGCGAAGCCCCGCTGCCACTGGTTTGAGGCGAACTGTTGCTTAGTTGAGGTGCTTGCGACCGCTCAGACGTCCCCATTCTTGATCGATAAGCGGTTGATCCATCTCGCATTGCTCGGCATAGGCTTGGCTAACATCCTCCGCTTGCTCTTCAAGGATGCCCGAAAGCGCCAATTGGCCGCCGGGTTTCAGGTAACCCAGAATCACTTCGGACAGCTCCTTGAGAGGACCGGCCAAGATGTTGGCCACCACGATATCGGCTTGGAAGTCGTCCGGCTGGTCTTTGGGCAGGTACAGCTCGAGCTGCTCAGCCACGCCGTTACGCTCGGCGTTGTCGCGGCTGGCAATAATAGCTTGTGGGTCGATATCGATGCCTACCACGCGCTTGGCGCCAAGCTTAAGCGCCGCAATCGCCAGAATGCCGCTGCCGCAGCCGAAGTCCAGAACGGTTTTGCCTTGCAGGTCCAGTCCGTCGAGCCAGCGCAGGCATAGCGAGGTGGTCGGGTGGGTGCCGGTACCAAAGGCCAGGCCCGGGTCGAGCATCACATTCACCGCATCTGGCTCGGGTACATCGGTCCAGGATGGGCAGATCCACAGGCGCTCACCAAAGCGCATCGGGTGGAAGTCTTTCATCCACTCGCGCTCCCAGTCCTTGTCTTCCAGTTGGTCGAGCTTGTAGTTGCCGTCGTCGATAATGCGGGCATCGCGCAGCAGTTGCAGGATCGGCTGCATATCGTGGTTGGCTTCATACAGGGCCTGTACGTCGGTGTCGCCCCACAAAAGAGTCTCGCCCGGCTTGGGCTCGAGTACCGGGGTGTCGTAGCGGTCGAGGAAGGTCACGGCTAGTGCACCGGTCTCGCTAAGAATATCGCCGATGGGCTCAGCGGTTTTTTTACTGGCGTTGATCTTCAGTTGGATCCAAGGCATGGGGTGCTCCACTGTTACGTAATGGCGCCAAGTGTACTTGGATTAACGCAAGTTTGCAGAACTTATCGAACCCGGGCCCGGGCATAGCCGTGCTTGCCGCTATGCTTCCAGGTTTGGCGGCGGTAGCGGTGGCGCATAAACAGTACGTGGGAGCCGCGATACAGGCAGATAAAGGCCACCGCGTAGGCCAGCAGGTGGCTTTGGGTTTGCAATAAAACGATGGCCGATGCGAACAAGATAAAGGGATAGAACTCGTAGATATTCTCAGGGATGGCTAAGCGTTTTTGCGGGGCTTGCGGTTCGTCTTGGCGGCGATAGTTGGAGCGCATCACCCAGACCAACGCGCCAATCAGGAACAGCAGAGCGCCGCCGGCTAGGCCTAGCGAGGAGTCAAGATAGAGTACCGAGCCACTGCCGACAGACAGGTACAGGGTAGGAAGTATTTCGTAAATCGGTTTGCTCAGCATTGTGCGTTCTCTCGCATACAGGCTCCGATGCAGCTTCGCGGCAACGTTTTGAGCGTGACTTTCTATTATAGTTGAGTTGGTTATTAATAGAAGGCACAAAAAAAAGCACCCTGTTTAGGGTGCTTTACAGCTTGAGCGTCGCTGATTACTGCTGGTCGAGTTTCTTCTCCAGATAGTGGATATTTGCTCCACCATGCTGGAAGTTCTCGTCTTCCATAATCATCTGCTGTAGCGGGATGTTGGTTTTGATCCCTTCGATCACCAGCTCAGATAGCGCGTTGCGCATCCGGGCAATGGCGATGTCGCGGTTCTCACCGTAGGTAATCAGCTTACCAATCATCGAGTCGTAGTAAGGCGGTACGGTGTAGCCATCGTAGATGTGCGAGTCCCAACGCACGCCCATACCACCCGGTGAGTGGAAGCGTTTCACCAGACCCGGTGAGGGGATAAAGCGCTCTGGGTCTTCGGCGTTGATACGACACTCGATGGCGTGGCCGGTCAGTTTCACTTCGTCTTGGCTGATCGACAGCGGCTGGCCTGCGGCGATGCGTAGCTGCTCTTTGATCAGGTCGATGCCAGTGACCATCTCGGTAACCGGATGCTCCACCTGAATACGGGTGTTCATCTCAATAAAGTAGAACTCGCCGTTTTCATACAGGAACTCGAAGGTACCGGCGCCACGGTAGTTGATCTCCACACAGGCGCGGGTACAGCGCTCACCGATGTAGCGGCGCATATCGGCGGTGATGCCCGGTGCTGGTGCTTCTTCTACAACCTTTTGGTGGCGGCGCTGCATCGAGCAGTCACGCTCACCCAAGTAGATGGCGTTGCCTTGGCCGTCAGATAGTACTTGCACCTCAACGTGGCGTGGGTTTTCCAGGAATTTCTCCATGTAGACCACGTCATTGTTGAAGGCGGCACCGGCTTCGGCGCGGGTTAGCTGGATGCTCTCGAGCAGTTCGCTTTCGCTGCGCACCACGCGCATACCGCGGCCACCGCCGCCGCCGGCGGCTTTGATGATTACCGGGTAGCCAATGCGCTTGGCGATCTGAATGTTCTTTTGACCATCGTCGCCCAGCGGGCCGTCAGAGCCAGGTACGCAAGGTACGCCAGCCTTCTTCATGGCCTTAATCGCTTCTACTTTATCGCCCATCATGCGGATGGTATCGGCTTTCGGGCCGATAAAGATAAAGCCGCTTTTCTCTACGATTTCAGAGAATTCAGCGTTTTCCGACAGGAAGCCATAACCCGGGTGAATAGCCACCGCGTCGGTGACTTCGGCGGCTGCAATGATCCGCGGGATGTTCAGGTAGCTTTCGGTGGCTGGGGCCTTACCGATACAGATGGATTCATCGGCTAGCAGTACGTGCTTAAGATCGCGGTCGGCGGTGGAGTGGACAGCAACGGTTTTGATGCCCAACTCTTTACACGCGCGCAAGATCCGAAGTGCGATTTCGCCTCGGTTGGCGATAACGACTTTATCTAGCATGCTCTGTCCCCTTATTCGATGATGAACAGAGGTTCGTCGAACTCCACTGCATCACCGTCGTTCACCAAGATAGCTTTAACTACGCCGGCTTTGTCGGCTTCGATTTGGTTCATCATCTTCATCGCTTCAACGATACACAGGGTATCGCCCACATTGACCACGCTACCTTCGCTGACAAAGGCAGAGGCTTCTGGTGATGGAGAGCGGTAGAAGGTTCCTACCATTGGCGACAATACTTTGTGGCCAGCGGCGGCAGGTGCTTCAGCTTCAGCAGCAGGGGCTGCTGCGGCTGGCGCAGCGGCAACGGGAGCCGCTACTGGCGCAGCGGCAACTTGTACCGGGGCCTGAGTTACGGCACCGCTGAAGTTGCGGCTGATACGTACCGCTTCTTCACCTTCGGTGATTTCCAGCTCGGCGATACCTGATTCTTCTACTAATTCGATAAGCTTCTTGATCTTGCGAATATCCATGATGTCTCTTCTATGATCCAGAGTGTTGATTCTGTTGCAGCGCGTTGGCTGCAGCGCTCAGTGCAAATTGATACCCCAATGCGCCCAGTCCGCAGATAACACCAACCGCCTTATCGGAGAGATAAGAGTGGTGACGGAAGGGTTCACGTGCGTGCACATTGGAAAGGTGTACTTCAATAAAGGGAATAGCGACTCCCAACAGCGCATCGCGCAGTGCGACGCTGGTGTGGGTGAAGGCGGCTGGATTGATAATGATGTAATCCACTTGGCCCATGGCCTGATGGATCCGCTCCAACAACGCGGCTTCGCTATTCGATTGGAAATGACTGAGTTCAATACCTAGATGTTGAGCCTGCTGTTGCAAGTTGCTCACGATATCGTCGAGGGTTTGCGAACCATAGACCTCGGGTTCACGTTTTCCCAACAGGTTTAGGTTTGGTCCATTTAGCAGTAAAACAGAAGGTTTGTCAGTCATATTCCATGAAAACTTAGTTGTTTGCAGCTATCTTGCCGCTTTCGTGTAATTTTTATTTTTGTCGCACTTGGCGCGACAAAAATGCCACTTGGGAATCAATTATATTAAGTTCAGCGAAAATGGCAGCAAATTTCTGGTCTAATCACTTCGTTTCTCTGGTTTTTGCTTGCTAGTTCAATAATCGAGCAAGCATTAAGTAAGTCTTCGCTTTCTCTAACATCTCGATAACTGCGGCGATAAACGGCGAAAAAGCCACCCGAAGGCTGTCTCTTATACACACATCCCCGAACATCGTTCGGGGATTTTTTTTGAACTCAATCCTCACCTTGTGATCAGATCATTTAGATTTCTCAATGAGATGGTTACGATGGACAGTTCAAACCCAATGGAGTGGGCACAAGCGCAGTTTAGTCAGGCAGAGCTCAATGACCCCAGACGTACTCAAAGGCTTATATCGCTAGCTGCTTCACTTGCCAGCCAACCCGGAGTCGCTGTGTCTAAACTGGCTATT
>NZ_AUBZ01000056.1 GCF_000429505.1 Aliagarivorans taiwanensis DSM 22990
CGATAAAAACGGAGTTCTTGAAAGCCAGCATCAGGGCCAAAGTCGAGCACCCGTTTCGTATCATCAAATGCCAGTTTGGTTTCGTGAAAGCGCGGTACAAAGGCTTGATGAAAAACGATAACCAGCTAGCAATGTTATTCGCACTTGCCAACCTTGTTCGGGTTGACCAGATGTTAAGGAGCAAACGGCATCAGTGTGCCTAAAATCTGGGAGTAGCCCAGATAAAGGGCCTGAAACGGGCAAATTCGGCAGTTATTCGGCCACAATGATTCAAAATCTCGGAATCAGAAAATTCGAGAAAGAGAAAATGGTCGGTTTACGCGTACGAGTGGCTTGATCGCACCTTCCCTTATACGCTGCGCGGAATAGCGGCAATATCACGGCTTAACTCGTCTTGCGGTTCGCGCCGTTGGCCTGATGAATCCGATGCCGCATTCGATTTCTCCTGCAAGGTAAAGCGTGCCAGCTGCTGCTGGATATCCGATGAGGCCTGCTGCACTTGCTGGCTGGTGTCGAGGCTGCGCTCGGCGATGTCTTTGGTGAGTTCGGCGGACTCTTGGATACGGGTGACGTTGGCCGAGATCTCATTGGAGACGGCGCTTTGCTGCTCGGTGGCGCTGGCTATTTGGATATTCATCTCATGGATGGTGTTGATGCCAGATACCGTGGCGTCAAAGGCCTCGTCGGTGGTGGCCGACATCTGAACGCTGCGATTGGCCAGCTCGGCGCTGGACTTCATCACCGTTGCGGCGGTTTGGCTACCTGACTGGATCTTACCGAGCATGGACTGGATCTCGAGGGTTGAATCTTGCGTGCGCTTGGCCAAGGCGCGCACTTCGTCGGCGACCACCGCAAAGCCGCGGCCTTGCTCGCCGGCGCGGGCGGCTTCGATGGCTGCATTAAGCGCCAGTAGGTTGGTTTGCTCGGCGATGCCGGATATTGCCTCCACAATCGAGTTGATCTGGCTGCTATCGGCTTCTAGCTGTTTAATCACCTGGTCGGCGTTATCCACCTCATTAGCCAGATCGGCGATGGCCTCACTGAGCTGTTTGATTTGCTGCTTGCCGCTTTCGCTACTCTCCAATGCTTGTTCTGCAGACTGGGTGGCGGAGCCGGTGTTATTGGCCACCTCGCTCACGCTGACCGACATCTCACTCATCGACGCCGCAACCTGAGTGATCTCCTGACATTGCTGTTCTGAGCTGGCCGAGCTGCTTTGGTTATCTTCCAGCAGTTGCACGCTGATGCCGCCGAGTTTAACGCTGGTCTGGATAATCTCGTGGGTCATCGTCGAGAGGTCTTGGGTGAGCTGATTGATGGCGGTGAAGATCTGATTAAGTTCGTCCTTGCCGCGTGTTTCGCAGTGCACAGTGAGATCGCCAGCGGCGATCCGTTTGGTCGCTTGGCTTAGGGTATTGATGCTGCCGGTGATCGAGCGGTACATTGAAACAAACATCAGGCAGGAGATAATCAGCGTCATGCTCATGCCTATCACGATGGTTAGCATCAGTTGGAAGCTGTTATCGCGACGTACTTGTAGCAAGTGCTCTAACTCGGGTTGCAGCTCGTCGTAGAGGGCTATCACGCTGGCGATGGCTTGGGTGCCTTGGTCAAAGAAGGCTGACGGGCTGATGTTACCCAACTCGCTGTCCAGCAGCTCTTGCTGGGTAGTGCTGTTAAAGCGTTGCAGCGCTTGCTGCATTTTTTGCTCCGAGGGCTTGTGCGAGTTGAGCTCGGGGTTGTAGCGGTTGATGGTGGTGAAGGCATAGTTGAGCTTGTCGATATTGCTGGCAATCAAGTCCGAGAGCATCGACAAACGTAGCTTGCCTTCTGCGCTGAGCTGGTCAGCAGCCAGCGTACCCGTGCCCATGCCGCGAAGCTTACCGATGCTTTCCACGGTGCTTGGCAGCAGCTTGGTGATCACTTCCATCAGGTAGTAAGTGTCGAGTTCAGGGTCGAGGGTGAGGTTGGACTTGTCTGCAATATGGGTGATGGCGTTATGCACCTTTACGATCAGCGCGCTGTGGGCGTTAAAGTTCTCGCTGCTGCTCATGGTGGTATTGCCCGGTAGTACCCGCCATTGGCGTTCCAGTTGGTTAATGATCGGCTCTAGTTCGAAGATATCGTTATTTTGCTTATCAAATTGATGCAGGCTCTGGAAGGCTTGCTCTACCAAGCGTTCTTTTTCACGTATCGGGCCTATTAGCGATTGGTCGCCTTTCAGCAAGCCTTGGGTCAGTCCTCGGTGGGCAGCGATATTGACGAACAACTGCTTCATATAGGGCTGGTACTGGGTGCCGACGATCTCTTGGTCGGTGAAGGCGATGTTGCTGTTGAGTTCTTTGAAGAACAAGCTAGACAGCCAAGTAAGCGGGATAAATATCAGCAGCCCAACTAACACAAACTTCATCTTAAAATTCAGTTGTTGCAGCAACTTGTCGATCATAGTTAATGGATTCATCAAAAACGTCCGGACATGATTTATCTTCCAATATAGATAAGCTGTGCCCTGAAGTGCTTGGGAACTGTGCGTTGGCGCTAATTTTGAGTAGAAAATTTAATTAATTAGATATCGGTGTGCTTAGTGACTGGCACGAATAGGGTAACTACCTAATTAGAGTAAGGTTTTAGTGACAATTTCATGACTTTTAGTGATTGCATACCAATTGAGCATTAAGCGCTGCGAAAAACAACAATAATCCGAGTGCGACTTTTCGTAAGCTGTCGCGGTCACACATTCCCTGCTGGTGGCTTACATCCTAGCGAAAAGCCCCTATGATAGGCGCGCTATCTGCCTTAATCAGAAAATGGAGCGGTAATGAAGGGCTCGTCTTCCCAAGCTAATTCAAAGAAAAAACTGCTGTTGGTTAAACTCCAGCAAATCGCCTTTGCCATCCTTGCGGTGGCACTCGGCATCGGCTCGTTTTGGTTAATGACCATCGATTTTGCCGACAAGCCGATGGACTGTGATGATCAACCCAACAATTCGCGCTGTCTGGCAAGCGGACTGTCTATCCAGCCCGGTGTCTACCGTTTTCGCCATTACGACTATCAAATGAATCCCGATTTCTCGTTGGCATCCTGGGATCACCAAACCATCGTTGAGACTGAGTACCAAACCTGGGTGATTGAGAACAACTTCTTACGTCTTGAAGTGCTGCCAGAGTTTGGTGGTCGCATTATCTCGATGGTCAACAAAACCACCGGCCATGAGTCGCTCTACCAAAACCCGGTGGGCACCCCCTACCTGATGGACCAAGGGGTGTTTTACTACGACTGGCTGATGATTATGGGCGGCATCTTCCCCACCGTGCGCGAAGCTGAGCATGGCGTGGCCTGGAACCGCCCGTGGCGCTTTGAGCTTATTGAACACAGCCCCGAGCGCATTACCATTGCGATGACCTACACCGACAAGGACGATTTTGCGGGCAAGCCGGGTAACTACCGCATTCCGGCCAGTGAGCTGGAGGTAAGTTTTTACGTGAGCCTACACCGCGATCGCGCCGCAGTAGACACCATCACTATCATCGGCAACCCCACCAATAACACCCCGGAGTTTGAGCACTGGACCTTGCTGACCATGGCGCCGGGCTCTGAACCGGGCAATACCCGGGTTGATGAATCACTGATGCAGGTTGGGCCGGTGAGCGATATTCATCTACCGGACTTTTACTGGGATAACCCGCTGGAGTGGGACGAGTTCCGTTGGTTTAAAAACCAAAACGAGGGCATTGCCTACGCCAAACCGGGTATGCAAGGCAGCAACTATTGGGGCGCGGTAAATCAAGCCAATCGCGAGGGCTTGATCCGCATCGCCGATAACAACATTACCCCCGGTCTTAAGAACTGGAGCTTTGGCTTTGATTCGCTCAAGGTTGACCCAGAGGCTGGCGGCGAGGTGTGGCATCGCCCAACGGTTGAGATGTGGGCTGGCGTAACGCCGCAGTTTTGGATCAAAGATCAGTTCCCGGCAGAAGGGCGCATGGACATTGATGAGACCTTTGTGCCAACGGTCGGTCTAAGCGATGTTAGCCATGCCAACGAGAAGCTGCTGTTCAACCTGATCGACGGCGAGCTGCAGCTGTACTTTATCGAGCCTGGCCAGCCTTACAATGTGCAAATCGTCTCCAAAGGCGAGGTGGTGTTCGACCAAGCGGTTGAGCCCAATCCGTATCGGGGGAATCGTTTAGAAGGAGCTTTTGGCCCAGATGCGCAAATTACTATTCATGATGCGCAGGGGCAGCAAGTGTTTCCGCTGTAGCGCTAACAACTTGATACTTATTAAAAAGCGTCCATAGAGGGCGCTTTTTTCGTTTGTAATTTAAGAGATTACTGGGCGAGTCGGTTCATTTAGTGTTTGCCAAATTATGAACCATTGTTTATATTATGACCCATACCTTAAATGAGCTGATAGCTATAACGGTGGTTGTAACGATAGCTCGTCGCCGATTTCCCAACATAAGGCCCGCGTATGACTTATCATGCCTACCAACGTCTCTCGCCAAAGAATCGTGCCCAATCTGAGCATCGTCAGGCGGTGCAGGCCCTGTTCCCCGAGGTGACCTGGCATCAAGAGCAGGGCGTTCGTGGCAATGTGCCAGCCAGCGAACGTCCTGTGCTGAGCGCGCTACTCGCAGCCTTGCAAACCGGTGATGTGTTAGCGCTGCACTGGATCGCCTGCCTTGGTCGCGATATCGCCGATGTGGTGCAGGTGATAACCGCGCTGTTGGAGAAGGGGGTGGTGATTGAGACGGTGGTCCAGCGACTGCGTTTTTCCCCAACAGACCCCAGCACCCAAGCCATGCTGCAGCTACTTGCCGGCATGGCTGAAGAGCAAACCCGCCGCCGGTTGGTGGCAGCCGAGTGGGGCCGTGAAGCCCTGCGCGAAGACAAGGAATCATGGAAGCAGCGGTTTAAAGGGCGGCCCGCGGATAAAAAGCGCCATCGACAAATCGCTGAGCTACTGCTGGAAGGGGAAACCCTGCAAGCCTGCGCCAGTAAAACCGGCGCCAGCCTCTCCACCGTCAAGCGGGTCAAGGCCCGTATGAACGCCGAGGCCGAAGGCCAGCATTGCCTGCGAGCGGGCCACGCCAAATAACCGATTACCCAGAGAGCAAACATGAACGATACCAAGCAACAACGAAGCAAGCCGTCGCCCAAGCGTTTAACCGTGTTGGAGCTTATCGATATCAGCCCCAACCTGCGCCGCGTGGTACTGGGCGGCGATGATATCGCCAAGTTCCCCGAAGGCTGTGCTGGAGACTACGTCAAACTGATGTTCACCGCCGAGGGCAGTAGCGACCTCAGCCAGCTACCAGCCGGTGCGAAGCCCGCTATGCGCACCTACACCATCAGCGAGTTCGACAGCAAGCAACAGCACCTGAGCATTGATATGGTGCTGCATCACCAGCGCAACATGACAAGCGATATGAAAAGCGAGACAGGCTTAGCCGCGCACTGGGCGGCCAACGTGGCCGTTGGCAGTGAGATTATGGTCGGTGGACCGGGGCAAAGCGCCGGTATCGACAAGCAAGTTGCACAAGGGGTGTTTGTCGCCGATATGACCGCACTGCCTGCGCTCAAGCAGCTGGTAGCCAAAGGCCACATCACTGAACAAGCTCAGCTGCTGATTGAAGTAAACAGCGAGCAAGATAAGCAAGCGCTTGAGCTGCCTGAGGGCATTAGCGTTCAGTGGGTGCTGCGCGAGAGCGAGACCAGCCTTAGTGATGCGCTGTTCAAGCTTGTCTGGCCTGAGCAAGAGTTTGTGGTGTGGTGCGCCTGTGAGTTTGGCAATATGCGCCGCATTCGTGCGCTGGCCGCCGCGCAAGCGGGTTTTCAACAGCGCGCCAGCTACTTCTCCAGCTACTGGAAGATTGGCGTAAGCGAGGAAGGCCACAAGCTGGCCAAGCGACAAGATGCCGAACAACAGAGCCAGCAAGCGGGCAAAACTGCCTGATGAGTGAGCGTCTTAGCTATAAGCCGGTACTGCTGGCAAGCCTGATTGTCAGCATCGGCCAGCTCAGCATGGGGCTGGTTTTTCCGTCGCTACCTTGGATTGCCAAGGATTTCAATATCTCCTTGGATGAAGCCCAGCTGCTGATCTCCTTATACCTGCTGGGCTTTGGCCCCTCGCAGTTTATCTATGGCCCCATCTCCGATGCTTTGGGCCGCCGTCGAGTATTGCTGGTGGGCCTGCTGTTGGCACTGCTGGGGCTGAGCTTGGCCATCTTCGGTAGCCAGTGCTTTGGCCTGCTTCTGGCTGGGCGCTTTGTACAGGGGCTAGGGGCGGGCTGCTGTGCGGTACTCGGGCGTGCATCATTGCGCGATAACTACTCGCCAGAGCAGCTGCCGAGGGCGCTGTCGGTGGTGACCATGGTGGCCTCGTTTACCCCCATCGTTGCCCCAGTGTTTGGCGGGCTGATTAACCATCATCTTGGCTGGTTGGCGGTGTTTGTCAGCTTGTTTAGCTATATCGCGCTGGTCTGGCTGGTGTTGTACCTGTTGTTCAAAGAGACCATTAGCGAGCGCCGCAGCATGCCCAAACCTGCCAAGGTGCTCAGTGATTATGGCTCACTGATCCGCTCCCGCTACTTCCAGAGCTTTGCTGTGATTAGCTGGCTCAACTTTTCCTTGGTGATTACGGCGGTGTCGCTGATGCCCTTCGTGATGCAAAACCAGATCGGCATGAACTCGCAAGAATACGCCTACTGGGCCTTGTTGCCCGCCTGTGGCTTGATGTGCGGCGGAGTGCTGTGCAACCGCTTGTTACCCCTCTACGGGCAAAAGCGGATCTTGTTTATGGCGCCTTGGATTCATCTTAGCGCCGGGCTATGGCTGATCAATGCGCCGCTCACACCGCTGGCGATGATGTTTGGTCAGTTCTTAATGGCCATGGGCAATGGCTTGGCGCTGCCATGTGCGCAGGCCAAGGTACTGACCCCCTACCGGCAGAAAGCGGGCACCGCAGCGGCGCTCTCGGGAGGCGGGCAGATGATTTTCTCCTCTTTGATAAGTATGACTGCCCTGCAGCTCGGGATGCACTATGCATGGCAGTTTGGTTATCTTATCGTTGCCGTCGCAGTGATTGGCTGGCTCAATGTGAGAGCGGGTTTTAAGGCCGCAGCGCCCGGCCCGGCGCTAAACGAACAGAGTAGAAACGAACAGAGCAGTAAGGCATAGCGTGTTAACCGGACTTAATCACATTACCGTGGCAGTGAGCGACTTGGAGCGCTCACTGCACTTTTACACTAAGATTCTTGGCTTTAAAGGCGAAGTGAGGTGGGATAACGGCGCATACTTGAGCCTGGGTGAGCTGTGGTTATGCCTCTCCTGCGACTCACCCCAGCCCGCCGCTGATTACAGCCATCTGGCGTTTTCGGTGGCACCGAATCGCTTTGAGGCCATGTGCAAACACTTGTCATCTTTCTCCCTAAGCTACTGGAAAGAGAATCAAAGTGAAGGCGACTCCTTGTACCTGCTCGACCCCGATGGGCACAAGCTGGAAATCCACGCAGGTGATTTGACATCACGCTTGCAGAGTTTGCGAAAAAAACCTTACTCAGGTCTTATCTGGCTTTAAATCCTTTAATTAGGACAGAAACTCTACTTGCTTTAGATCAAGGAGTGCCTTTATTCTATTGTGCAAACTATCAGCTAGTTTTGGTTGCTGGCCGATATTAGGTACTGAGTGGCCAATATGGCCACTAAATTTACAAGGAAAGTGAGTGTGAGAGATGCGTATCTATATTTATTCCCCTGAGGAAATCATCCCATTACTCTCTCGGGTAAACCGATTTCTGGGAGAGGCTTATGCGCAGCCCGGCATTGAGCTAAGCATGTCAGAAGAGCTGCTCTGCGTGGCCATCGGCTTTGAAGGCCAGCAGATAATTGCCCATGGTGCTGCCTACTTACGTGAGATGTACCAACTTAGCGAGCCTTTCTTGGCCGGTATGATCGCCGGTGTCGCGGTTGCCCCTTTTTTTCGTGGCAAGGGCTACTGCAAAAAAATCCTTAGCCGACTAGAAAACCACCTGCGCGACGCGCGCGCCGAGCAGGTATTTATCTGCGCCAGCGAGCTTCATTACTATCAGTCTTCCGGTTATCAGCTATTTGAGCCGCCGGTTTTGCTGCAAAAGCAGCCCAGCGAGAACTGGAACCACCTGATGTTTAACGGCAGCATTCACAAGCCTTTAGGGGTTAACCTGCTAGATCGCCAAGCCTTGGTGGAATTTCGCGGTGGTATGTATTGATATCAGAGGGTTAGCTGTACTTGGTGCAGGCAGGTGGGCTAATCGCGCAGGTTTCTTACCATCGATAAAAAACCACAATTCTGTGGTAACCTCCTAAATAACGTCAGAAGATGTAAATTTCTTCTGCATAACAGAGAAAAACTTGATATCGTTCAGAGAGTTGTTGAGAAGATGTTGCCATTTCTCAACCGGTCTTCAGGGCGCAATCAAGCAAGTGAAGACAGATTTCTGTGCACAAGGAGAGGATTGATGAAGAACGTTGTTGTTTCAATGTTGTTTGCCATGCTGGTAGCGGTTCAACTGCCAGCCAACGCGATGAAGCTATCGGGCGAAGAAGCCAGTAGCAACCCCACCTATAAACCTACTCGCTCGGCCGTTGAAAAAGCCATGGCTAAGATGGGTTACGATTACGAAATCGATAGCGATGGCGACATTGTGTTCGAGACCGAAGACGATGGCTATATCGTTTACGTCATCTATGATGTGTTCGGCTCCGATGACCGCTTGTGGAACCTGCGTATGCTATCCCAGTTCACTACCAAGAAGAGCCGTTACGAAGAGCTGCTGGAGTACGTTAACCAGTGGAACGCCGACAAGAAGTATCCAAAGATCTTTATGGACGGTCGCGACACCCTGTCTCTTGAGTTGAACTTCCCCATCCAATACGGCTTCAACCCAGACGAGTTTGAAGACAACGTGATCGGCATGTTCGAGAACACCATCAAGCAGATTGCTGAAGACACCAAAGATATGCGTCTGTAAGCCAGCTTAACAGTATCGATTAAAAAGCCCGCAGGCGTGATGTTCGCGGGCTTTTTTAGTGTTATTGCGGTTTGAGTACTAGCGGTAGTACATACAGATCCGCTGGCCTTCGACCTCGCGAATGGTAAAGGGGATCTCGTAGATATCCGACAGCACCGCCTCGTCAATCACCTCCACCGTGTCACCACTCTTAATTACTTGTCCCCGCTTCATGGCGATAATTCGGTCCGAGTAACTCGCGGCAAAGTTGATGTCGTGGATCACCACCACCACCGCTTTCCCATGGTCATGGGCCAAGTGCTGGATAGCCCCCATAATCTCCACAGAGTGCTTGATATCGAGGTTGTTTAGCGGCTCATCGAGAAAGATATAGTCGGTGTCTTGGGCCACTACCATGGCGATAAAGGCCATCTGGCGTTGGCCGCCACTGAGCTGGTCGAGGTAGCGGTCGGCAATGTGCTGAATATCGAGGTGCTCCATGGCTTTGTCGATAATCTCGTTGTCGCGCGCACTGAGACGACCTTGCGAGTGGGGGAAGCGGCCAAAGGCCACCAACTCGCGCACGGTAAAGCGCATATTGATGTTGTTGGACTGGCGCAGCACCGCTAAGCGCTTGGCAAGCGCGGCGTTGTCCCATTGGTTTAGTGGCTTGTCGGCAATGACTACCTCGCCTGCATCGCTGTTGGTAAGGCGACTGGCCATCGATAGCAGGGTACTTTTGCCCGCGCCATTGGGGCCAATAATCGAGGTGAGCACGCCTTTGGGGAACAGCGCGCTGGCATCTTTCACCACAAAGTTATCGTTATATTTTTTACTCAGGCCGCTTAGTTTGATCATGCTTAGTTCACTTTGTTACGGGCAAGCAGCAGCAGGAAGTAGCTGCCGCCGACAAAATTGATAATCACGCTGATGGTGGTTTCAAAGGCCATTAGGTTTTCGACAATCCACTGGCCTGTCAGTAGCAAAAAGGCGGCGAGCGCGCTACTGGCCGGCAGTAGCAGGCGATGCTGATAGCTGCTAAATAGCTGGCGGGTCAGGCTCACCACAATCAGGCCGAAGAACAGTACCGGGCCGACCAAGGCGGTGGCCACGGAGATCAACACAGTGACTAGCGCCATAATCTGCAAGGTCAGTTTGCGCACATTGATGCCCAAGCTGGTGGCGTTATCTGGCCCCAGCCACAGCACATCGAGCTTGGGGGCGAGCTTAAGCAGCAAGGCCAAGCACAGCAACATCGGCGCAATCGTCCAGTACACCAATGCACCATTAACATTGTTGAAGCTGGCAAACATTGAGGCCTGGATCGCCATAAATTCGCTGGGGTCGATCACCATGGTGAAAAAGCCGGTGACGCTGCTAAACAGGCTGGAGCAAATAATGCCGATCAGCAGCAAACTGAACAGATCGCGCTGCTTGCCATAGAAGTACCAAGCGAACAGGCTCAGCGACAGGCCGGCCATAATCGCAGTGGTGACCGAGAAGTTCAGCATTGGTTGGATCACCAGCGGCGAAAGCCCGCCAGCTAGCACCACAAGCAGCACTTGAATCATCACATACAGCGAGTCGAAGCCGAGGATCGACGGGGTCAAAATGCGGTTGTTGGTCACCGTTTGAAACACCAGCGAAGACCAACTGATGGCGGTCGCGGCCAGTAAGATAGCCAGAACCTTGGGGATGCGCCTTGACAAAAAGAAGCGGTAGTTATGGGCGTCCAGCCCCTTGCCGAGAAACAGCGCAATGATTGCCAGCGTGGCAACACACAACAGAATAAGCTTGGTCGAGTTACGCATTGGACTTGTCCTTAAGGATCAGACCAATAAACACCAGACCACCAAAGATGCTGATAATCATCGAAATCGGTACTTCAAAAGGGAACAGTATCAAGCGCCCGCCAATGTCGCAGGCCAATACCAACACCATGCCCCAGTAGGCGGTCCACGGCAGGTTGCGACGCATATTGTCGCCGATAAATAGCGACACTAGATTAGGCACAATCAATCCCAAGAAGGGGATCACCCCAACAATCATCACCACCGAGGAGGCGAGTACCGCAACCAGCATCACGCCCACCATCACCACGCGCTGGTAGTTAAGGCCGATGTTCTTGGCAAAACTCTCGCCCACGCTGGCGGCACTAAAGCGGGCGGCATATAGGTAGGCCAGTACAGAGGCGGGTACGGCTAAGTAAAGAAACTCGTAGTTGCCTTTAAGCACCGAGGCGAAGTTGGCTACTGTCCAGGAAGAAAGGGTCTGAACCAAGTCGTACTTGTAGGCGATAAAGGTGGTCAGTGCCGACACCACATTGCCGTACATAATGCCGATAAGCGGCACTAGCACCGCATTCTTAAACTGCAGCTTTTGCAAGAAGCGCACAAATAGCAGGGTGCCCGCCACCGCAAAGCCAAAGATAATCAGCAGCTGAAGCCAGTGATCGACATCGCCCAAGGCTACCAGAGCAACGATATAGCCAAACATGGCGCAATCGATGGTGCCGGTGGTCGAGGGGGCGGCAAAGCGGTTTTGCACGATCTGCTGCATGATAAGGCCCGCAATACTCAGGCCGGCCCCCGCCAAACAGATTGCCAGCAAGCGCGGAATACGGCTGACCAGCAAGATATGGGCGCTGCTACTCTCGCTGTTTAGCAGGGCGGCGATATCAAGGTCAATCACCCCGATAAGCAAGGACGCAAGGGCTAACACCAGCAATACGCTGGCAGCAGCTAGGCGGATATAAATACTCATAGTGATAGACAGCTAAGGCCCGCAGTGGCGGCCGTTCTCATGATTGGGCGGATTAATTCAGGGCTTGTTGAATGTCTTGCAGCATCACCCGGGTGGCCTGGATACCACCAGCGGTGATATACCAAGCCTCAGGGTTTAGGTAGATCAGCTTGCCGTTTTGCGCCGCTTCGGTACTGTTGATCAAGGCATTGCCGAAGAACGCTTGGGCCTTGCCGGTGCCACGGCCAATTGCCTGTTCGCGGTCCATAATCATCAGGCTCTGTGGCGCTGCATCGACAATGTACTCGAAGGAGATAAGGTGGCCGTGCGGGCCGGCAGTGGCTGCCACGTTGCGCGAGCTGGCAGGGCTAAAACCGAACTCGTTAAAGATCTGCGAGAAGCGGCTGTCGCGGCCAAACATGGTGACATTGCTACCGGCATTCATCACCACCATGGTGTTGAGCTGTGCCGCCTTGGCCTTGGCAGATAGCGCCGCAATATCACCTTCCAGCTCGCTGATTAACGATTCCACTTCGCCTTGCTTGTCGACCAGCAGCGCAATGTTGCGCCAGTGCTGGGTCATATCGCGCCAGTAGTGGCCGTTTTCCATCATCATCACGTAGGTCGGGGCAATCTTTTGCAGTTCTTGTACATGCGGCAGGGCGCGGCCTTCGGCGATAATTAGATCGGGGCGCGCCATAAAGATCGCCTCAAAATCTGGCTCATGCAGGGTGCCGACCGAGGCGATGGATTTATCATTGTACTGCTGCAGATAGCTCGGCAGCAGATGGTGCACCACGCCAACCGGGGTCACGCCAAGGTTATCCAACACGTCAAGGCTGGCATGGCCGATCACCACGATGCGCTCTGGGGTTTTATCCAGCTGGGTTTGCCCTACAGCATGCTCAACGGTAACGGCATTGGCGGCGCTCGCAAATAGGGTACTTAGGCAGACAAAGAGGGCAGTGATGTTTTGAAGTAATCGGGTCATGGGTGCTCGGCTGTTTGTGTTCATACAGCGTTAATCTACCCTGCCACTCAGCAGCAAAGATTGATCTAACGCAAATCTAAATGAGAAACATTCTTGTTGGTGTTTAGCTTAACCCATACAATCCTCGCTTCAATATCAATCAATGAATACGCGCTATGCAAAACCTGAATATGCACGCTGTTAACATGCCGGGCATCGACCTTAATCTGCTGTTTGTATTAAAAGTGCTGTTAGAGCAGCGGCATGTATCGAAAGCCGCTCAAGCCTTGGCGATGAGTCAGCCTTCGATGTCGCGTGCACTAAGCCGGCTCCGCGATACCTTCAGCGATGACCTGCTGGTGCGCTCGCAGGGCAGCTACGTACTCACGCCGCGTGCAGAGCAGCTGCAAAGCGAGTTGTCACCCTTGCTTGAAGGGGTTGAGCAGCTATTGCGCGGGCCGCAGTTTGACCCGGCCCTGTGTAAGGGCTCGTTGCGCATTTTTGGCATGGTGCCGCAGATCAACCGTTTACTGCCGCCGTTTATCCAGCGCCTTGCCGAGCTGGCACCGGGGGTGCAGCTGGAGATCGACTCCACACCGCAAGATAATTTTGCGGGCCTAGAGCAGGGGCAGGTGCATTTTGCCATTTCGGCTCAGCAACCCGAGAGCGGCCAAAGCCAGTTGCACAGAATGGCGCTGTGTGAGCTGGAGTTCTGCTTACTGATGAGCAAGCAGCACCCGCTGGCCGATCAGCCCCTGACGCTGGACAGGTTTATGTCGGCCCGCTTTGCCGAGGTGCAAACCCGGGGCACCAACTTCTTCTTTCCTGAGTTCACCTTAAAAGAGCGGGGACACCTGACTAAACACCAAGCTCTGGATGTCGCGCTGCGAACGACCAGCTTTGCCTCGGTAGCGGCAATAGCCGAGTCCAGCGATTTAATCTTCCACCTGCCGGTGCCATTCGCCGAAGAGCTTTGCCGTGGCCGGCAGCTTTGCACCAAGGCGATTTGTAGTGGTCAAGTTAAATTGGCCACGGTTTTGTATTCAAGCCAGTACCTTCGCTCTGACTCATTGGGTGTCAGCCCGCCGTTATATTGATGCGGCCTGAGCTGACTGTAATAGCCCGTTACGTATCGTGATATCTCACTCTGTGCCTCACTGATACTGCGATAGCCGGTCATCGGTATCCATTCTGTTTTTAAACTTCTGAAGAAGCGTTCCATCGGGCTATTATCCCAACAGTTACCGCGTCGACTCATGCTCTGTTTTATCTGGTAACGCCAGAGCTGTTGGCGAAAGCGTCGGCTGGTATAGTGGCTTCCTTGGTCACTATGGAACATCAAGTCTTTCGGTTT
>NZ_AUBZ01000057.1 GCF_000429505.1 Aliagarivorans taiwanensis DSM 22990
CAAAATGGTATTCTCTTCTTCAATGCGGCGGAGTTTCTTCTCCAGCTCGCGGATCCGCTGTTGTTCGGGGGTTAGCGGTGAGCCTTTAGGGGATACGCCTTGCTTCTCCTGTCGCAGCTGGTTTACCCATTTACGCATGGCTGAGTCGCTCACGCCCATAGCGCTTGCTGCCTCGGCTACGCTGTAGCCCTGCTTCGTTACCAGCTGAGCGGCTTCTAACTTGAACTCTGCGCTGAATGTCGGTCTTGTGTTCTTCATTTCTACCACCTTTTGTCCGGAAGTGAGTCTATCACTTCGTCTATTCAGGTGGCCAAATTCACTATGCCACTACACTATAAACCTAAGCGGCGGAGTGGCTTTTAAAGCTGCTCAGACGGCGCGCTTTACATAAAGTGCCCACAAGGTTTGTTGACCAAGGCAAGCGAGTGGCGGTCCAACCGGCCGCTCAGGCGGGTCAGCATCAATGCTACCAACACCACTACTGCGCCAATCCATGGAGTATGCAGCAGCCCCATGTCAGCAACCACCAGACCACCGCCCCAAGAGCCCAAGGCAATCCCCACATTGAAGGCAGCAATGTTCAAACCCGAGGCCACATCCACCGCTTTGGGCGCATAACGCTCGGCCAGTTTGACCACATAGACCTGCAGACCGGGCACGTTGCCAAAGGCGAAGGCGCCCCACACCAAGATGGTGGCGACTGCTGCAACGGGGTGCGGCGCACTCACGCTGAACAGCAGCAGGATTGCCGCCAGGCCAGCAAAGATAACCGTCAGTGCAGTCACCGGACCATGCCGGTCAGCCAGCTTTCCACCCCAGATATTTCCCACCGCCACCGATGCGCCGTAGACCAGCATGATCAAGCCAGTGGCTGAAGCCTGAAAGCCGGTGATCTGCTCAAGGATTGGCGCTAAGAAGGTAAAGGCTGTAAAGGTGCCGCCATAGCCTAGTGCGGTAATGGCAAACACTAGCAATAGGCGAGGTTGCGCCAGCACGCTAAGCTGCTCAGATAACTTGCTCGGCGCAGGTTGCTGCAGTTTGGCTGGGATCAGCAGTGCACTACCAAGCAGTGCTAGCAGGCCGAGGATGGCCACAATCAAAAACGTCGACTGCCAGCCTAAAAGTTGACCGATATAGGTGCCCAGCGGCACGCCGGTCACCAATGACACGGTCAGACCGGTAAACATCAGAGCAATCGCGCTGGCGGCTTTTTCTTTGGCGACCAAGCCAGTGGCGATGGTCGAACCGATGGAGAAGAACACCCCATGGGCCAAACCGGTTAGCACGCGGGCGCTTATTAAGGTGGCGTAGTTGGGCGCTTGCCAGGCCATCAGGTTGCCTAAGACAAACAGCGACATCACGGCCAACAGCAGGCGCTTGCGCGGCCAGCGGCCAGTGAGTGCGGTCAGTACCGGCGCACCGATGGCCACGCCTAAGGCGTAAAGGCTGACCAGCAGACCGGCCGAGGGTAGGGAGACCGCAAGGTCTGCGGCCATAGTGGGCAGCAGACCTACAATCACAAATTCTGTAGTACCAATAGCAAAGGCACTTAAGGTTAGAGCTAGTAGTGCAATGGGCATAATTGTATCTCGCTAATTAGTTGCGTCAGCAATCGGCTGACGCGTTTAGTGGCGAGGATTATTGCTATATCGGTTGTTGCGAAAAACACCGCTTTTAGCAAATGACTTTTGCAGATAAGACAAAAGCTCGCATGTCTTCATTAGAGAGTGCCTTCATCAGAGAGTGTCTTCACCAGTGAGTGAGGCCCGTCGCAACGTATCGCCAACCGCCGCGCTAGAGTGGGAAGGTTGTTCGATAGGTTTAGGGGAGCTGACTATGCCAGTTACGTTGCTATGCGGAGATATCACGCAGGCCAAGGTCGATGCCATCGTCAATGCGGCAAACACCCGTATGTTGGGTGGCGGCGGGGTTGATGGCGCGATCCATCGTGCGGCGGGGCCAGACTTGCTGGCGGCATGCTATGCGGTGCCCGAGGTGGAGGGCGTGCGCTGTCCGGTCGGGCAGGCGCGGATCACCGCGGCGGGTAATCTACCTGCCCGCTATGTCATCCACACCGTTGGCCCACGCTTCGAGTTTGATGACGACCCGCCAGCCCTGCTTGCCAGTGCCTATCGCACCAGTTTTGAGCTTGCCTTGGGCAATGATTGCCGGTCGATTGCTTTTCCGGCTATCTCATGTGGGGTCTATGGCTACCCCATGGCGCAAGCTGCCGAGATTGCACTAACGGTCTGTTTGGATCAGCGTTACCGACAGCTGGAGGAGTACTTATATCTCCACCAACAAGCGGATTTAGAGGCCTGGACGGTTTATTTGCCCAGTTCTGAGCGGGCGGCCTTTTAACTCGCTAATAATACTGAGCTTATTTGTGATGGATTATTGTTTATGATTCATGAAGATAGTCTGCCAGTGAGTTGCCGTCTCGCATTTGAGAACCCGATTCCACTTTTGACATTGTTGTTTTGCTTTAAAAACCATCTAGTATGTTTAGGCGTTGTGAGAATAATGTTGTCGCGTGGCAATCTCTGACTAGTCGTTAATAACTTACCTTAAGAGTGGTGAAAATATGCGTTTTGTAGGTACTATCTGTGGTGTGTTGGCCGTATTAACAACCAGTGCAACAGCGTTTTCTTCTCCTTTAACACTGATGTCTGAGTACAACCTTATTGTATTTAACAATCTGACAACCGACAGTGAGGTTGAAGGCAAAGCCATGATTATGGGGGACCTCAACGGGCCGGCCTCTAACTACGCTATTCACCTGGATAGCGCTCAGGGTGGCGAGCTAGGACTGGTGGTTGGGGGGGACATTAATTCCCAAAATATCAATGTTAACCAGGGCTATAGCGTTGCGCTCGGGGGGGATGCTAACGGCAACATCAATCTCAACGGTGGCGGCTCTTTGCTGCGGGATGTGACCGACTTCGATTTTGCCGATATTCAGCAGCAACTCAGTGACTTCTCGGTTTCGCTTAGCGAGTTGGAAAGTAACTCCAATCTTATCGCCCCTACTGTATGTTGTGGTCCTGCTAGCCTGCTGATTGGCGCCGATGACATCGCGGTGTTTAATATCGATGGTGAGTCGCTTTTTTCGAATAGCTTTATTCAGCAGTTTGATGTGGACTTTGGCGGCTTTGACCCAGCGGCCATTGTGATTAACGTCGCCGGCACTGACATCAGCGATGCCGCGCTGGCTGGCAATGCGGTTGGTCAACTAGTCAACGATAACGTGCGTGAGCGTATCGTTTGGAACTTCTTTGAAGCTGAAACCATCTCGCTGAACAAGCTGCTGAACGGCAGTCTGCTTGCCCCCTATGCTCACCTGACCAACAGCACGCCAATCGAAGGGTCAGTGGTTGTCTCAAGCTTTCAGCAAAATGGCGAGATTCACTTGCCAACCTTTAGCGGAGAGGTGACGTTTGACCAAGAGGTGCCATTTACGCCTATCAACGAACCCGGAACGGGCAGCGTATTGTTGTTCGCAGGGCTTATTCTACTGGCTCGCCGTGTGTGGCGTAGCCCGTGGATAACGCCGCTTGGCAGAAGCTCTCAACCGAGCTTTGCCTAGTCGCTGTTTAGGATTTTGCCTGAAAGCTCTCAGCTGAATCAGAGGCAAAGTGGGCCTGATAAAACTCGAGGGCTTTTGAGAAGGTGGTATCTCTAAGCGGTTTTACCAGAACATAGTCGGCACCAGCGCGCAGGAAGGCTTGCTGGGTTTCCTCAAAGGCGTCGGCGGTGCAGGCGAAGATCGGCGTAGTGAGCTTGAGCACTTGGCGGATTTTTGAGGTGGTATCGATACCGCTCAGCCCGGGCATTTGATTGTCCATTAAGATCAGATCGTAGTGCTTGCTTTGCAGGCGCTCCAGTGCTTGTAGGCCATCTTCCACCCAATCAACCCGGCAGCCACGCTTTTTGCATAGTGCCTTGATGACCATGGCGTTGGTGCGATTGTCCTCTACCAACAATACGTCGAGAATCATCTCCACCGAGGCGCTGGCCTTCGTCTCTTGCTCGGTCACATCCAATGCGGGCAGTACGGTAACCGGGATCGCGACGCTAAACTTGCTGCCTTGGCCCTCGCGGCTATCCGCTTGGATTTCACCACCCATCGCTTTGGTGATGTTGCTAACAATCGACAGCCCCAAGCCGCTGCCGCCGTAGCGGCGGGTAGTGTCGTCCTCCGCTTGCACAAAGGGCTCGAAAATCCGCTTCAGCGCTTCTTCGGAGATGCCGATGCCGCTATCGGCCACTTCAATGTGCAGGGTGTTTTCTCCCTCACCGCTGGATGCCAGCGACAACGATAATCGAACGAAGCCCTGATGGGTGAACTTGACCGCATTGCCAATCAAGTTGAACAAGATTTGGTTGAGTTTGGCGCGGTCGGCCAGTATGCGGGGGTAACGAGTGAAGCTCAGTTCCAGTTGAAACTCAACATGGTTTTGCTGGCACAGTGGGCGATACATCCCGCTCAGGTGACTGACCAGCTCTTCCAACTCAAAAGGTTCTGGGTCTAGCTTGATCTTGCCCTGCTCGATGGCAGAGAAATCCAGTACATCGTTGAGTACCGCCAGCAGGTGCTCGCCGCTTTGGTAGATAACGTCGACCTTCTGTTTATTATCGTCTTGTTCGGTTTGGTCTTTGAGCAGTTGCGCCATGCCGAGAATACCGTTCAGTGGGGTGCGGATCTCGTGGCTGATCTTCGCCAAAAAGTTGCTTTTCGCTTGGGCGGAAGCTTCTGCTTGCTCGCGGGCTTGGCGGCTGTAGTGCTCAGCCTCAATCATTGAGGTGACATCTTGGCATTGGCCGAAGATCTGAATCACTTTGCCTTCAATGACCAGTGGTGACAGGTTCCAACGGAAGGTGCGGCCACCAAAAGGACGATTGAGGTCGTTAAGGGCCTTGCCCTCAAGCGCTTTTAGCAGGTCTTTCTCAAGGTGGGCATTGAAGGCGCGGTAGTTGCTGTCGGCCTGTTGGTTATTCAGGAAGAAGCGCTGACCGGCCGGGTTGATTCGTTCGATATTTAACAGCTGATTCCACACCACGATGGGCGACTGTGACGAGTAGAACAGTGCCAGCAACGATTGCTCCTTCTCAAAGGCTTCGCCAAGGGTGCGCTGCAGGGTTTTACCAAACAGATCGAACTCTTTGATGGACGAGCCAGCAAAGTCTACCGGTTCGCCGGTGGCGGCGGCCTGGCTGAACTCTACCAGTTGATTGAGTGAGCGAGATACCTGGCGTTGGATCAGCAAGTGACTGACTACAACCAGTACCAGTAGCATCACCAGAGAGAACAGGCCACTGGCTAATAAACTCTGTTTTAACTCCTGAATGGCGCTGTCTTGGGTTAGGGCGATGACGCTTAAGTCGTAATCTTGGGCGCTGCCGTTGCGGTTCACTTGTAAACGCGACTCACTGATCAGATAGCCATCGAGCTGCAGCTTGTCGCCACGACTTACTTGTTCCAGCAATGCCGTCAGGCGAGGGTCATTGTCTGAAAGGTTGCTGATGATCAGTGATTCATCATCCATCAACAGCAGGGCTGAGCTACCACTGCGTTGAAGCAAAATATCGAGTAGCGCATTGTCGTAATGCAGCAGGACGCCAATAAACAGCTCACCCAGTGCTTTGCCGTCGCTGGCACTGATCACCGGGTTTTTACGCAGCAGTACCCGCTGTGGTTGGCTGTCGCTGCCAATATTGCTGCCATACCAAAAACCGCTGCGACCAAGGCGCTGGATTTGCTGCTCCAGCGCGTCCATGGAGATCCCAAAGAAGGGGCTATTGCCATCTTCCCATAGCAACTCCCCATCTTTGGCGATAAAGGCGAAATCACTCCCCACGCCTTGATGCTTGCGCTCAAGCTCCAGCACCCAATCGTCGAGGGCTTGCTGGGTTGGATTGTTTTGCAGAATCGATTGCAGTTCAGCCGAGCTGGAGTAGGTATCTTGCCGGTATTGAATCGATTGCAGGTAGGTATCGAGCACGTTTTGCAGCAGGTTGGTGGTTTGGGTGATATTGCGCTCACGTTCACGCTCGACATAGTCGACACTTAGCCGGTAGCTTTGGCCGATAACGGCGACCGTGAGCAGGATAAATCCAAGGATGACCGTCCGGCTAATTAAGCTAGCCAGACTCTGTCGTTTGTTGATTGAGGCAGGGGAAGACCGCTCAGTCATGCTGCTTGTTGGAGTACCTGAATGCGTAGCGTTTGAGCTGTTCAATCTTCTCTGGATCGTCGTGTTTGCTAACAATCTCAAATTCTCCGGAATAGACGGTTGGTGATGATAGCCCCAGCACATCTCGCTTGATTGCTTCTGCCATGGCGATACCGGTATCGTCATTCATACGCATGACCGTGACGTCCAGCTCGCCGTTTGCCAGCGCTTCCAGCTCTGCACTGCCGCCGCCCCAGCCATTTAACATGATATCTTGCTTGCCGTGGGCCTTAAGGGCATCGGCTGCACCGAGGGCAATATCGGTGGCGCAGGCATAAATAAAGTCGATGGGCTTGTCTTCGTTGAGCATTGCCTCAACGGCTTTGCGACCACTTTCACGATCGGCGGTGGTGTAGTAAGAGCTTTGCAATTGATACTGCTCGGGCATAGCGGCGATAAAGGTGTCGCCACGAGCCTGACTGATATAACCCGGCGAGAAGTAGAGCATGGCGTAGTTGCCGCTCTCGGGGAACTGCTGTTGGTAATACCATGCCAAGGTTCGGCTTCCGGTGGGGTGATCAAAGCCCACATAGAGGAAGGGCTGGTTGTCGTCCCACGCTTTTACTGGGGTGGTGATGTTTTGCAGGATCAGCTTGATGTCGGATTGATTTAGTACATGGCTAATGAACTTGCTGTGGCGATTGGTATCGAGGGTGAAGATCAGATAATCGGGCTGGCTACTTAGTGCGTCGTGCAGCGACTTGCTTTGCTCCCGATGGTCTTGATTGGGGCGGGTAAACACGCTGGTGAGCTGGTAGGCGATGCCCAGCTCTTGCATACGCAGCTCGAAGGCGGTGATGTTGCGCCGCCAATAATCGGATACCTGCTCGCCCGGATAGATCACGGAGATCTTAACAGGCTCGGAGTTGGGTTTGTCGATGGGAACCGGTTCGCCCCTTACCGCCATCGTTAAGCGTTGCACCAAACTGCGCTGCTCTGGATAGAGCTCAAGATACTGCTGGTACTCCCAAAATTGCTGCAAGCTGTCTGCTTTTGCTGGGAGGGTGAACAGGGATACCGCTAGCCCCAAGATTAGCCAAAGACTCTTTTGCATTTTTCTCATCCGTGAAGTAACAAATATCTCAACAAGCGCTCAGACTGAGTATAGTGGCGCTGAATTAAAAGGGTTAACTAGTTCATTGATTACTTGGAGTGTAGTAACAAATGCCAAGATCTAAAGCTTAACGATAAAAAGTAATTATATTCAGTATCTTATAGTTTTCCACTATCTCTATCTAAGAGTGTGTAATGGGTATGAAGGTGGCAAGCACTTTGGTCCGTTGTTAGCCTTCTTCAAAACATCAGCGTTCTCTTTATTTAATTACAAAGAGATCAGTTAATCTGGTGGTGTCCCAGTATCACCGTTACATGATTGATAAACAGTTCGCGCAATAGCGGGATCTTGCCGAGGGTATCGACGCCTTTGACGCAATCGTAGCGCTTAAAATGGATATGCATCTGGTTTTCGCGAATGATCGACTCGAACTTGCGAATGCTCATCTTGTTTAAACCTGATTCCACCTCCTCATAGTGCTTGGCGCCATCATCACGGAAGTGACTCCGCACGTTCATCACGGCTTTTTCTGAGAACAGCAGATTGAGCCATGGCAGCTTGCAGAAAAAATGCATATGGCTGCCATAGGGGGAATACCAAGGCGGACCGAAGGTCAGCAACACCAAGCCCTTTGGCTTGCTTAGCTCGCGCATCTGCTCTAACACGTGGCAGGGGTCATGGAAGTGCTCAAAGCTGTTCTGTGAGATCACCACATCGAACTGACCATCCATCTGCGGGGTGAGTTGGTTGGTGAATGATAAGTGATCGGCGCTTACCTGATACTCACGCGCATTCCCTCGCGCCTTTAATAGGGTTTTGGGGTTGATGTCTACACCGAGCACCTGACAGTTAAGCAGCTTTGCCAGTGCGATACTTTGTAAACCTTGGTCACAACCAAAATCGAGGATCCGCTTGTTTGACACGATACGCTCAAAGTTGGGGTAGACCCTTTGTAAGGTCGACAATGCCTCGCTGATGGAATGGGGGGAGTCGGCGCTAACTAAGTCGGGCGCATCCGGTGAGCGTGACAACGATAACAGTAGTTTTTCTTCCAGAAACATCGTAGGCCTCCAGCAAGCTAAGTGATCTGGCACGTTGCTGCTGGTGCCTGTTGTGGGCTGTAAAATATCAACTTGTTTACTTGCTAGATGCTCAAAGCGAAGTGCGTGTCGCGGCTCACCTAGCGTTATAAGTAAGTAGTGAGTCTATTCTCAGTAACGCAATGGCTATGCCAGATTGAGTAACTGACCACTTAACAAAGAGCTAGCGCAGGTGAGGGTTTACAATTGCGTAACATTGTAAATATTACTGACACGTTAGTTGTTATTGCTGAGGTACTAATGAAGTTGCTCCCGATACTGGCCGGGCGATATCCCCTTCCAACCGCTGTAGGCGCGAATAAAGGAATTAGACTCTTTAAAGCCCAGTAGAAAGGAAATCTCGCCCAGCGACATATCTGACTTCTCTAAGTAGTGATTAGCCAACTCCAGTCGCAGGCTTTGCAGCAGCTCTTGGTAGTTGAGCTGTTCATCGGCCAGCTTGCGTTGCAGGGTGCGTTTGCTCATGGCCAACTTCTCCGCCACCGCCTCTATGTTACTTTCGCCGCTGGGAAGTAGTTCCAGCAATACCGCTTTGACCCGAGCGCTGAGGGGGGCACTGCCATCGATGTCCTGTAGGCGTTGCTGTAGCTTGGCTTCGAAGAACTCCCACATATCGTTGTTGGAGGTGAGGAAGGGGCGATAGGCATCTTCCAAACTAAACGCCATGCGGATCTCATCGCCTTGGCTCAGGCGACAGCCGAAGAAGGCCTCATAGTGCTCGCGATTTTCAGGCATTACCGGCAATTCCAATAACACCGGCTTGACCTGTTCACGGGTGGCCAGCCTTGCAAGCTGAGTGAAAAAAACCTGCTCGCCTATGGCTAGCGCTTCTGGCAAAGGAGCGGTATTGCCGTAACAGCTGAGTTTGAGTTCCAGACGGTGTTTACGCTCTTGAATATGCAACTCCAATGGTCCTATCAGAGGTTTATAGTGGGCAAGGCGCTGTAGGGCCTGCTTGAGGTTATCGCTGCAAAGACTGGCAAAAATGGGTGGGTTGAAGGCTTCGACCGACATGTACTTGGTAAATTCCAACGCCAGTTGGCGGTCTTCTCCTAAAGCTTGGTCAAGGGCGATCCATAGTCGAAAGTATTCATCCGGACTTAGGGTGGCTTTCTCCCGGCGAAACAAGTCCGCTGGTAGGTTGGCAAGCCGCAGCACGGTGTGGGTTTCGACCCCTAGGTCTTTGAAGTGCACCGCCCAGTTGGGGGAGACGGCAAAGCGACTCGCTCGTTTCATTGATTCTGTCCTCGATATCCTGCTTAGGCTTTTTCCATAAACTGACGTGACATCTTAAGTACAGTCTTGCGCGGTAGAAATGGGATCACCCAGTTCAACATAAACTTCAGGCAATTCTCGTTAAAGGCAACCAGCTGGCCGTTCTCCATGGCTTGATAGCCGCACTTTGCTACCGACTCGGCTGATTTCGCCTTATCCCATACCGCCACACCGTCGAGGTTACCGGCTTCAACAAAGCCGGTTTTGACCGCCCCCGGACACAGGGCAGTGACGGTGACACCAAGCTCCGCCACTTCTTCTGCCAGTGCTTGAGAGAACGAGGTGACAAAGGCTTTGGTTGCATAGTAAGTCGCTTGCAGCGGGCCGGGCATAAAGGATGCGGTTGACGACACATTCAGGATACGCCCGGAGCGGTGGGCAATCATGCCGGGAAGCAACAAATGCGTCAGTTCGCTGAGTGCCACCATGTTCACCTGCATCATGTTGCGGTCTTCTTGCCAGTTGCGCTGATGAAACAAGCCATGTCCGCCGAAGCCAGCGTTGTTGATAAGCGTGCCTACCTCCAGGTTAAGCTGCTTAAGTTGATTGGCGATGCTCTCGGCAGCATTCGGCTGAGTGAGGTTTTGGGCAAGTACGGTGACCTTGACCTTGTGTTGTGCTTCCAGCTCCTGTTGCAGTTGCTCCAGTTTCGCTTCGTTACGCGCCACCAGTACCAGATCGCCACCGCGTTGCGCATGCTGCCGTGCCAGTTCCAGACCGATACCGCCGGATGCGCCAGTGACCAATGCCAAGTTTGAGTTCGCCATGTGTTTGCCCTTTTCTATGTCGTGTTAAGTGCTGTGTTAAGTGTTGTATGCAGTATTGCTTTACGTGTTGAGCAAATAGTAGCCCGGTATATCGCGCCACACACTAGCGGATGGTGACAGCTAACTAGCAAATGGTGACAGCCACCGCTTTGCGAAATTGAAGCATATGCTGGTGGTGTGGTTTGCGCTGTCGGTACAGACAGGGCTGTGTCGAACATGTGAATGAACTGCTAGAGAGCGCCGAGCGTTAGAACAGCGTTCAGGGCGGGTGGGGATGCTCAAGGACGTCGAAATCTCAGAGACGGTACTCGAGAATCCTAGTTTGAAACTCTACCAACTCAGTATGTATAGCCGAGCAGCAAACTGCTGCTCGGCAGGCTGCTCTGGAACAACTCAAATCGAGTCACCAGCGCTACCATGAATTGATGAACTGTCAGCTGCTCAAACGCTGGCACCGAGTTGCTGGGTCTTTAAAAGCCAGCGCTCAATGGTTTGTGGCTTGGCAGTTTTGACGGAGCCAAACTGCCAGACCTTACGGGTTTTTACCCCACAAAAGCCCAGCACCTGATTGGTGAGTACTCGCCGTCCGGGGCGACGATACAGCAGCCGATCCAACAGCGGAGGGGTGTCTGAGGTGATAATCACATCTGCCTTACGGCCGCTCAGCAGCTTGTCCCAGCCCAAACCTTTGCCGTGATATTTAAAGCCGACGCCCGGCAGTAAGGCTCTATCTAACACTGCCTTCGCCTGCGCTGGCATCGACCCCCACCAGTAAGGGTGGATCACCATAATGTGCTCGGCCCACTGCAGGTTCCCCTGCCATTGGCGAAGATCGGATTCCAGCTCTGTAGGTGCATCGGCGTAGTCGCCGCTTTGGTTGGCGTCGAAGTACATATCGCATAGGTCCATGCGCCGGATCTCTTCTCCTTTTTGCTCTGCGCCTTGCTGATAGGCATCGGCCATGGCTTCACATAAAGATCCCTTCCTTGGGTGGGCGACCCAGATAAAGATGCGCTTGCTCATTGTGCTGCTCCTGTTACTTGGTTCTGGTTGCGAATCAGTTCGCGCTTGTGTGAGTGCTTGAGTTGGTGCGACTGCGCGGCTGTTGCTCGGTTTGTGCCAGCAACTGTCGTTACAAATGTGAGTGATACTCACATATTGAAAGTGAGTATTGCTCACATTTTGGGTCTGTGCAACAATTAAACAAAAATAAATAAGGATTCCCGTGCATCTCGATTTCACTCCGGTTGAACCCCGCAAGCAGCCTGTGCAGGCAAGAAGCCGTCAACGCTTTGAGCGAATACTGTTGGAGTCACAGCAGCTTATCGTGAGCAAAGGTAGCGACGCGGTCACCATGAAAGACATTGCTCAGGCGTCAGAGATCTCCATCGCCTCGCTGTATCAGTACTTCCCTGACAAGGCGTCGGTGATTGCCACCCTGGCAGGGCGTCACTTTGAAGGTGGGCAGCAGTGTGTGCAGGGCGCCTTTGCCGATGTCACTCAGCCCAAACAGCTACAAGATGCCTTGGAATACATGCTCGAGAGCTACTACCAAGCCTTTCGAGAAGAGCCCGCGACCTATGCGGTGTGGCAAGCCACCCAATCGGATGTGCGTTTGCAAGCCTTGGATAGAGAGGATATACAGCGCCACTGCCAAACCATCGAGCAGTGCTTGCTGCGGGTACTGCCGACACTTGCGCCAAGCTTGGGGGCGCAGTTAGCGATGCTGTATGCCAGCAGCGTTGCTACCGCCGTGCGACAAGCGGTGATGATGGAGCCTGAAGCGGCGCGCTGCCTATTGGATGCGTGCAAGTTGCATTTACTGCAACCCAGCTTAGCCAGTGTCTTGCAATCGTTGGGTCAGAGCGAATAGATGCGTTCTTGCGAACGGAAGGCTTGCGAGCGAGGTGCGGAGCCAATCGGCTCCGCACTAAGTACTACTAGCTTATCGGGACTAGCCTATCGGGGCAGAATGGCTATCCAGCTTTGAGCGTCGGATAACTGGTTGTGAGCTGAGCAAGTGTTCTAACTGCTCGATGCTTTTGCCCTTGGTTTCTGGCAACAGTCGATGGGTAAACAACAAGCCAATCAAGCCGATACCGGCGTACATCATAAAGGTGTCCGCTGCGCCAAAGCGCGCTAGCTGCCAGGGGAAGAACTGTTGCACCAGGTAGCTGGAGATACTGGTGATCAACGCAAAGAAGGGCACCGCTGCACTGCGTAGGCTGTTGGGGAAGATCTCGGAGAACAGCACCCACATAATCGGCCCCAAGGAGATATGGAACGCGGCAATAAACCCGAGGATCCCAATCAACACCATCAGCGGATTGATTGATATGGCCGATTCAATAATGTGGCCAACGTTGAGGCGCAGCTCGTCGGCAGGGTAGTGCTGTGCCAAGAAGTCCTTAAACTCGGTATCTGAGCTAAAGCGACGCCCCATGTTGTCTTCCAGCGGGCTGACATCAATCTGTTGCTCCAGCTCAACGATGGTTGCCGGGCTGATTTCATAGTGTGCCTTGTTAAAGGCAAACCAGCACATGATCCGCTCCGGTAGTTTTGGACACCACGCTAAGCGAGTAAAATCGTTTAACGAGGTGAACAATGACATCAAAAACCAAACGCCAAACCTATACAGCTGAGTACAAAGCTGAAGCCCTTAAACTGGCAAAAATCAAAGGGGTAAGCGCTGCCGCTAAAGAGCTCGGAATATACGAATCTCAACTCTACAACTGGCGTAGCGCTGCTGAGAAGAAAACGAACACCACCCAGCGCGAAGCTGAGCTCGCGGCTGAAGTGGCGCGACTCAAACGCCAACTCGCAGAGCAAACAGAGGACCTCGCCATTCTAAAAAAGGCGGCTACCTACTTCGCGAAAAATCAAAAGTGA
>NZ_AUBZ01000058.1 GCF_000429505.1 Aliagarivorans taiwanensis DSM 22990
CACCCAATGAGTCAGAGCGAAGGTACTGGCTTGAATACAAAACCGTGGCCAATTTAACTTGACCACTACACTAAGTCTGATGACATCGCCTCACTATTCCAGAACAGTCGGTTAAATTGGGCATTGCCATCCGCTGCAACTATTGCAAACTCAGCCACTTCGTCGAAGGCTTCCGTGCCTGTGAGCTCTAAATCAATGAACTTGAATTGGGTGTCGTTTCGTCGCTGATCAGGCTCTCGATAAGCATGCCCAGAACGAGTGGCCTCTGACCGGGTTGCTTCACCTGGCGGTTGACTAGCGGGCGATTTGGCTCGCGCCTGCTGCTCCAACAAGGGTACTTCGACCTTTAAGTGCGTAAGGTTGCTATTACGCCGCAATGCGTTTACCGACGGTAGCGTTATCTTGAACGTGTTTACAAAGTTCTTCACCAGATGCAGGTGCAAGGCGCGCTGTTCTCGAAAAGAAGGGCCGGTGTGATCGGATAGGTATTGTGAACGCCATTGGTCAAGGTGGCTTCTCCACACCGTTTGGGTGGCCGCTAGCGCGCTTTCATGGTGCCTATCTTCGTCGCTTAACAGCGCGGATACCGCGGTTGTAATCAACGCAATCAGCACGCCGTACTGTCCGTTATATTGGCCACCCACGGTCACCGTTGGGAGTCGAATCGTTATCGCGTTGTTTGCCGTCATTCTGCTGCTCCGTAGCAACCTGAGTTGTATGAAAAAATTCGCGTTTTCATTACCTTTACTGCGCTTCAATGGCATCAATTTAGGTAAACAATAGCATTGCGCTTGACTAATAGCAACAATACCCTATACATTGTATTGTATTGTACAGATAAGGATATTCGTATGTATCAACAGGTAGAATCCAATGTGCGCCATGCTGAGATGGCGATGACAGCGGCTCAAGTTTCCTTTGATTTAGCAAAGCTGGTGGGTGTGTTGACTCGCAGCTCTTTCGTTCACTGTTTAACAGTGCCACCAAAAAGTGATGGTATTTTCGCTTCTCAGAAAAACGCCGGTGAAGCACTTAAGGAGCGAGCTCTCAAAGTATTTCGTACCGCGGTGCTGTATTTACATCCTGAGGGATTGTGCAGTGCACAGATTGAGGAGCTGGACCTTTCCTCCTTGATCACCTTCTGCTCGGAACAGATCCGCGTTGAAGCAAACTGTTGGTATGCAGCATCCGGGGCGCAGTCTGCAACCTTGCCAGCGTCTTCATTTAGACTGCAATTCACCCGACAGCAACTCTCAGCAGATGGTGAGTTGGGTTGCCTAGCTCAAACCATGCGGGCATTGGCCAGGTTAAATTTACGTATGGAGGCGGCAAAGGCAGTGCGTGAGGATGCGAACCAGCAGCGTATGTTTCAGGTAAAAGAACTGTTCTGTGCCATCGAAAAGTATCTAATTGCCTGTTACACCCTGACCGCTCCCAATTCAACGCCATCGAGATTTCAAACGATACTGCAAGTGCTGATGGCTAAGGTCTCCGGTGATTACCTCGCCACCGGGTATCCACATGATCTGCTTGTTCACACGCTCGACGACATTCGCGAGAATGGTAGTTTGTGTGTAAAGGCCAACCTAGACTATTGCTCTGTGTGGACCAGTAGTGAAGCGCAGAACGCTGACGCCCACCAGATCGTCTTAACGGTGTAGTCCACCCATAAAAGGAGCCTACTTTGACACGTTCAAGCATCAGTGCTGATCAGCAGTCTCGATTTATGACAATGCAGGAGCTGTATGAAAAGCTGCCGGCGTCCGAGCTGGTAAATAGTCATTACTACCGACCGTTCGTTGATGCGCTTGGTTTGTCGACAGAGAGTGAGCTTCTTGAGCAGATCGCCCTCGCGCGCTCCAATAAGGGAAAGCAAAAAAATCGCACAGCGTTAGCTATCACTTGGGTCCTGTTAGTGCATCACCATGAGATGCAAGCGCTGTGGCTTAGTCAGTGTCTGCAAGATCCGAGACCCTGGTTTACTACTGAGCCATTGGTGTCCTCAGCATTTAATAAACTGTTGCAGGACACAGTGGGCTCCCATCCGAGCTATCGGACAAAGGCATCTATAGCAAGCTTGCTTGGTATGTCGGCCTCGACGCTTCATAAGTACCTGCATTTGCCACCAGGTATTGAGTTCGGGACCCGTCTAAGTCATTCCATTCGCATGGTACTCAACCAGCATCGCGTCTAAGGGAGCGTGCGCGCCTTACACCAGATAGTAACAATCGTCAGCATCTGTAGATAAATGAGGCGCTCTTGCTGGCCGGTGCTGAGTGATTTGCTCGCTCGCTGCTGCATGTCCATGAATACCGCATAGAGACTCTCCACCAGCATCATCCATTGCCCGATGAGTTCGGCATCACTTGCTTGCAGTTTACGCTGGCTGGCTGCCTTGATCTGGTTGATTTTACCCCGCCATTGCAGCCGCATCGCTTTCGCACTCTTGCCCGCCGTATTGTGCAGATTGGTCTGCTGCGACCAGTGAGCTAGCTTAGTCAGGTTGGCGCGTTGTCCTCTTAGAGCAGCCAGCATCGCGCTGTAATCTGTGCGATTGTTTTTACCCGCGGTGACTTCGGGGATCTGTTCACTCACGTACATTGTCAGTTTCGACATCATGGCCATCAGAACGGGATCTTCATGTGTTGCTTGCTGGGGTTTAAGCTTCATTCTATTACCTGTACTCAGTGACTTGTTGCCCGCGCCGCTTTTCTCTGGCGCAACGACACACTTCTCAGTTGCAAACCGCTTACGGTGCTTGCAATACACCCGTTATAAAGTTTACGATACCAAACTATACAATATACATTGTGTTTCATCTTTTTCAGCAATTTGTTTAGTTTATGGTCCTAGGGAGAGGTTTATGACCAAGCCACGTTCAAAAACACCTGAGTTACTCAAGGGTGTAATCGATGACGGCCACTTCAACACTAAAGGCGTTATTTTGAAGGACGGTCATCTGCACCGATTTTGCCGCCCTACGTTGATTTCAGAAGGCCTAAATTGTGGGTTGGAGGGCTTTCAAGATCTCGCAAATGGAGAATATGGTTACCATACCTTGGTCGATGATGAAGAGTGCTATTTCACCGTTATGGATGCTGAGCGCCACGGTCAAAGGTACTACAAGACCGGCAACCTTAACTATCAGACCAGTGCAGCGAACCGCGTTATGATCCATCATATGGCGAATGTTATGGGCCTTAATGCGCCCAATAACATCCTATGCACGTCAACGCCTATCGAGCGTTACATCGTCAATGGAGAGGTTAATCGAGGCTACCTGAGCAATCGAACCAAAAACATCACACAGCCGGTGCAATGCCATAATGGTGCGATTCAATTGAAGTCCCCCATCTCTGAACATACGGAGATGCCAGAAGGTTACGCTGCTTATTTTGACATGCTGATTAAAATGAACATCTCCAACGGACGAGTGACTTCCTTTACTAAAAATGAGTTGGTGGCTACTCAAGATCTACTGTTTATCGACATTGGTGGTCAAAGTATTGATATTGCTATCGTATCGCGAAACAAGTTGACCGCTGATAGCTTCTCAATTGAAGAAAGCGGTATGCTGGCGATCCATGATTTCCTAAGAAGCGCGTTACGTGATTATCGTTCAAGCTATGCGACCGCTGAACTTAACCGTATCATTCAAACCCGAAAATTCCAGCCATCACTAAGCAGTGAAAATGTTGTAGATGTCTCTGATGTCGTCAATAAGGCAATTCACTCTACGCTAACGTCGGCACTGACAAGAATTGAGCACTCCATCAACTTTAATGATTATCATGGAGTGTATGGTTTGGGTGGCGCGATGGATCTGATCGGCAAAGAAATCCAAGCGCGGATCCCTAATCTCACCATCATGGATGACCCGTTGTTCGCCAACAGTATTGGTGCGCTCAAATACCTCGAAGTCATCTATCGCCCAAGTAACGAAGACTTGCTGCAAATGGTGCTCGAAGCACGACGGGCCGCATAGGCTGAGGACGGTCTATGCGAATTCGCGCGCGACTTAACATTCCACATACACCACGCCGTGCTGATACGTACCAGCAGCTCAGTGAGAATGAGTTTCGAGATGTACTCAATGTAGTGGGGG
Organism: Aliagarivorans taiwanensis DSM 22990; assembly: GCF_000429505.1. Lineage (GTDB taxonomy): Bacteria > Pseudomonadota > Gammaproteobacteria > Enterobacterales > Celerinatantimonadaceae > Aliagarivorans > Aliagarivorans taiwanensis. The sequence goes on from NZ_AUBZ01000058.1 coordinate 4,106, forward strand.
CTTGGCTACTGGATGCGCATTCATCTCGCCCAGAGCAGTCTTTACTAGAGACCTACCATGAGCTACTGGCGCACCGCGCTCTCTCTGCGGGAGCGGTGAGCTATCAAGTGGTCAATCCGCAAGTAGAACCCCAGAAAGAGCTGTCCCCAAGCAATGCTCAGGACGCCGCTCAAGATGCGCTACCTGGCGGTGAATCTGCAGCTGATGACGTCATTCACATTGAGGGGAATTTTGATGACTTGGCGGGCGGTTTCATTCAGTAATTCACGGTAATTCCACTTAACCCTATTGCAGGACTCTACTGGTATGAATCACTTATTTCCCCTACTGCGACGCCGGCTTTCTATAGCCGGAGTTTTGTTGGCGTTAATCGCTTCTCCAGCTCATGCGTGGGCGCCAAATGTCCAAGCCATGATATTAGACCAGGCCGCAAACCGAGCGGATATCCAACAGATGAACAACTTTGTTGTACTGCTGAACCAATTGCGGGAGACCTTTTCGGCACGAGAGGCGGCGACCCTAGAGGGTACTGCTGGATTAAAGATTGGCTCATACATGATGCTGGTCGACTACTGGCGCCAGCACTCTTTACGTGAGGTGCTGCAACCACGGGGCATAGAATTGACCGCTACCGCTCTGAATGACGCGGGGATCGCCCCAGCGCTTGTCGATTTACCAATGTATCAGTTCGCAGGTCTTCCGCTTGCGGTCGATGCGTTGCGTCAATGTCAAAAGCCCAACAACCTCGCCAGTGATTACCATCAAATAGATCTTCTTACCACTTTGACGCGTCTTCGGCGGGTGGTAGATGACCATGTTTACAACGCCGCAGGGAAAGCTGCGCTGCTGATCCTGTATTTTGATGCATACAGCCGGCTTCACTTACCTACGACGACCCATACGTTTGCCGACAACCAATGTGTCAGCGACCTTCATGCCCAGCTAAGTTGTGCGAGTGATTGGCTGGTGGAGTTCGGCATCGACCAAGCCACTGAAGAGTATTTACTGCGAAGCCAGCGCCGCATGGAGGAGCTCACGAATGTCCGGCCGGTCGTTAGGCAAACCGCTGCAGGTGTGATTTCTTGCCCGCTGTCTATCTCAACCTTTCTCGCCAATATGGCTGGATTAGGACCCACGACAATGCAGGGGATTGTCTCATCATCGCAGGCCTTGTTAATACGTCAAGGCAGCCACTTGCTCTCTTTGTCAGAGCACACGGAGGTGAGTAGAGTGGTTAAAGAAAATGCGGCGTTGATTGAGCTGGTCTACTTTCCGACGCAGTTTTATCAGCGTCACCCCGGCATGGACCCGGCGCGTCACGTGGTGCGCATAGAAAATCAGTACTTTTATCGTGTTCAATTGGCCGCATTGCGATTGGTAAACTTGCTTAACGAGGAGCCGTTGCTCAATGACATCACCAGCAGCGCTAATTAGCCCTGGCTATCTAACCAATGCCGGCGATGTCTCTGAGCTACTAGAGCGCAGCAGCAGTTTTCGTGCATTCGTTGCAAATAGTGAAAAGTCCTCGCTAGAAGCGCTGATCCAAGCTTGTTTGGCGCGTATAGACCAAATAGATGTTCTCACTGATGGACTTGAGCAGGCGCTACCGATCGAAGATAGGGTAGAGGAGCAAGCCGTAGCGTTTACCGCACTGAGCTCCCCGCTCCCATCAGACGCTTTTGCATCCAAGCGCTGTGCTATTCCTTATATCGCGACGTCGGGGCGTATTAAAATCTGGAACGGTGAGGGCCGCCCGCCTAGTTCATTAGTTCAGTCCAGTAGCAGTAGCCTAGACGCGGCCGAACCACGAATTCACGCAATACGCGCTAAGAAGACGTCCGCATCCGATTCACTGACTGAGTGGAAATCGCAATGCCAATCAGCTCAGTGCAATGCCTCAGGCTTTCACTGTCCTCGAGAACTTTGTAAGGCGCTTGTGCCACTTCGAATATTGGGCGTGTTACTCCTGTGTAATGGACAATCATTGCGAATGGTCTCTCGCCTGTCGGGATGTCGCGAGGCAACATTGTCGCGCCACGTTCAATCGCTGGGCGAGCTGGGTTGCCGGGTGGATGTAGACCGGGGGCGCTTCACGGTGTGTTCGGTTGGGCCTTTTTTCAAACACAATCCCGAGCCACTCATCTCTGCAGCATTTCCCTTGGGAAGAGTATGTATTAATGACAAAATCTTTCGATTGTACCGACACGACCAAACCGACTGACTTACTGAGTATCGGTTTGGATGGGATCTTAAAGTACCCTGAGCTCTCACCGTATTTTCTGGCGTGTGAGCAATGGGTGGACGTCGCCGCTCCCTCGTGGAGACGGCAAAGTTGGCTGTCACCACAGCCTTCCGAGACGCGTTTGATGCTTCAATTTTTACGTCATGGCTTAGTCGCAGTGACCACCAGCCTGTGTGAGTTCAGCTGTTCTCCCATTGATCAATTGAAAGCATCGCACGTTTTTGCATATCAGCATGCGTTATTAAAATGCGAGCGCGAACAGCAGTTGGCATTCAAGCAACTGGATATCCAGTCATTCACCTCAAACGATCCCGGTAGTCAGTTGGCGCTTTATCACCGTAAACGTGCTGCATTGTTCTCATTTCGGGGGTACCGGAGTGTCATGCGAGCGCTATTGGAGTTCATTGGTAAGCTTCGTCAAGCGGACGGCAGCTCAAGAGGCGTCGGTAAGCTGAATACTGATTTTTCGCCCCCTTACCCACCGCCTTCCAGTGGGCTGATTTGTGTCAGTTGTGGTCACAAAGGCTACCTTCATCGAGATGGGCAAGACTCGGTCAAGTGTAGGAACCCTAATTGTTCAAGCATTGCTTTGTACTGTCCTGCGACTCGACTGCCCCTAACGCTTTTGAGTCCGAAGTCAGTCGCTGTTACCCAGCAATGGACGCAACTGGAGTCCTTGCTGCTGAACCGTTACTTCTTACTGGTGGAGATTATGCAATTGTTCTGCACCGCGTTGCCACTGTCCCGTCTGGGGGCAGCGGTAAGCTTTATGGGGGCGCAGCAGTTGAGTGACCTGCCGGGTTTGTTGGAGCGACTGGAAACCCGCGGCAGAGAGGTTGGGCACATCGCATCAGGAGCGCTGGGCTCCGATGCGTCCACGTTACTGACCGCATCGGAGATCGGTATCAATAACCGTTACTTTGCCTTATACCATGCCCTATCAGAGCAGTTGGGTCCTAACACTATCAGTAATATGACGGTATTTAGGGCGCAAGCCGCTTGACCACGGGTACTACCAGGTGCGATCTTCGGCACCTAGTCCTTTCGCGTACAAACGAGGCAGGATCAGAGGTAGCCATGCAGGAACAGGTTTGGTGTGACTGGTTGACTCAAGGTGTTTGCCCATTGCGCCAATGTCTGCAGTTGCTAAATCATTGACGGTAAAGCGCAAGCTGCGCAGCAAAACAAAGAACGTTGGGTAGCTCATGGGATAGCGCACAAAGTACTCAAACGCTCTGGCAACCAGCACTTCAATCAGTTCTTTCTCGCTATTATCAATACCTGCATCAAATACCGTGCGCGGTAATAGATCGCGATAGAGCAGCATCATCAAATCCACCACGTCCAAGGAGAGCTCCTTGCGTACACCGGAAGTTGTAATCACCGACAAATTCAGAGCAACAGGCAGTATTGGGGGGCGGATCATACGATTCACGTCATGCAGTGATAGCGGCTTATCCATGCCCTGCGGGCCACTGTCAGGCAGCGATTGGCATTTGAGTAAGTATTTCTTGCTCATATCCTGCGATGTACCTTGAGTCGTCCCGCGAGGGAAGTCTGTTGGCACTTTTTGGCGATGACTGTGCAATGCAGTGTACAGTTTATCGCTGCATCCGCGCAGTGAACGATAGCAAACCAGGCTCTGCATTAAGTACGTCATATAGAGAGGGTGTTTTCGATCCGCATCAAGCGCTTTTCGAAGCATCGTCTCAGTTAAGCCCAGCTGAGAAACAAGACGTGCTCTAGGGATCTTGAGCTGAGACATCAATGATAAGCACTGGTCGCCACTTAGAGGGTGCTGCTCCAAAGCCAGCTGAGATATGCTTTTTACTTCACCAAATAGTTCATTACCAATGTGCTCTCCAGCCTGTTCGGCCACGGAGTTAACAACCGCATCTTCTGCAGTGTACATCATCGTTGGATTGGTTGAGTGAAGCTTCAGATATAGTACCAACCAGCAGGGTTCCGATACCGCAGTGCTGGAGTGCGCTTGGGTTGCATTGCCAGGAGAGTCCGCGTAAACACATGCTTGGCTAAAGAAGTTCAAGCGTAAGGAAGATATATCCAAATCACGCCGCGCGCTTTCGCGCGGTTCGCCGTCTTGTGAATAGCTCATGCCGCACCTACTTTTTTAATGAGGGAACTAAAGCGAAGCGCTTGCTATCAAGCAGCGCTGCGCTTTGTATATAGTATTACGAAAATATTATGATGTTGCCAATTCTATACCCTATCGTGGGTGGTTTGGTAACTTTTTTACGAGTTGGCCGCCATGGAGACGATTTCATCTTCACTGAGTTCGCTGGCCATAGGTTGGCTGTAGGCATTAATTTGGTTGATAAGGCGTTGGTACTCCGTTCCGTCGGGAAGCATCGCGATAGCATCAGACAAGGCAACGACAAATGCTTCGGCTGGGTCGTCGTGCCCCAGTTCACTCGCTAACTGCTCGGTTATCATGTCCAAGTACACATTAAGGCCGTTCTCTCGCTGGTCAATTACCGCCTCAAGGCCTTGTTTACGCTGCCCATGAGGCAGGCTGTGAACAAAAGAATCCGGGTCATGCCCCTCGGGCATTGACAGCGCAGATATTCGCCGGCTTCCAGTTAACTTTGGCAGCGCTCTCTGTAGCGCGTCTAAGGTAGCCTTGCTACCGGCCTTATCGCCGTCATAAGCAAATATGAGCTCATCAGAATAAGAAAATAACAGGTCCAGTTGCTTGGCAGATATCGCGGTACCGCAATTGGCGACAATGTAGGGGTTGCCAGCACTGTGAACACTGATTACATCCATATACCCTTCAGTGACGATGATGTAAGGTGCTTTCTCTGCCCCTTCAGCATCTAGCGCTACCGTGAGTTCGTGCATGCCATAAAGCACTTCGTTTTTGCGATACAATGCTGTTTCGGGACCGTTCAGATATTTGGGTTTTCCATCGCCGAGCAGGCGACCGCCAAAACTCAATGTGTCCCCGTTCACGTTCCGTATGGGAAACATTAGTCGCTCTCGGAAGCGATCATAACGCCGTCCCTTGTCAGTGGCGATCATGAGCCCGGTGGCTTCCAGATCGCCGCCCAATAACGCACCTATATTGCCATTAGCCAAGTCTCTATATTGCTGATAGTTCTTTAAGAACACACTCGACTTCAGGGGCTTTCCGAGGTTTTGCCAGCCATTAGGGGCATAGCCAATGCCAAAGCGCTTGATGGTCTCCGCAGTCAGGCCACGCTTCTTTAGATACGTCATCACTGCACTGTCGGGTTGTTTGCTTTCCGATAGCAGATAGTAACGGTAAATATCTTTAACCGTGCCAGTAACTAGGGTTAGTGCTTCTCTGTCTATTGCCATTGGCTCTCCGACTGACCTCAATTGATACCTAACCAGGTGTCACCAACTCGCAGCAGCGTATTAATCCCAGTGACGCCATTCACTTCAAATGCCTCTGCGGTTTTGAGATCGGAGCCGCTCACTCCTGCCGACACTTGCCCTAGATGACGGTATCCGCCTGTTCGTTCTACGGCTAACACTTCAACACCGCCGCTTTGGCCAAGCAGGATCAGGTGACCATTTTCCGAGCTGTCATGCTTGTCCGTATCGAAAGTTTGCTCGGTGACAATGCCAATGCTGTCACATTGATAGGCTTGGGTGCCATTGACCCTGACCAGAAAGTCTCTCTGAAATACCGGTTCTTCCTGCCCTCCCCAGAGATACAGCTCCAGATTGCCGTCGGCATTGCAAATGCCCACCATGACCAAGCCGTTTGCAAAGCTATTGATAGCAAAATCGGTGACGCTCTCCGCGAAATCTATGAAGTTACTCTGCCACTGGCCGTGTCCAGCATGATAACGGTGGATGCCAACAGAATAGTCGATAGGCGTATCAGGATTGCCATCACTTATGTTATTCGCGATGAGCTCAACGCCGGCGATAAAAGAAGCAGCCAGTTGATGGTTATAAATCGCGCTTATTTCAGGGTGGAGGTATCGGCTCTCAAGCAGCGTCCTAAACTCGTTGTCAATTGCAGAGGAAGGGTGCGCCCCCCAAGAGCCATCATCACGCATCGATGCCATGCCCATGACGTATTGGTCCCGGTCCTCGTAACGACCAAAAACTGGGGCGTCAAGTGGCGCGCCGAGGGAAGGGATCACCTCAGAAATGTGTGTAAAGATCTGCAATAAAAACCAGAAATCGCCTTCGTCTCTAACTTTGATTGCAGAGGGGTCACTGGGTGTGTGAGTGGCCAAACCTGGTCGCTGCCCCCAGCGTTCATTGATGGTGCCATAGTATTCGTCGGGGTGTAGATCGGTATAGCGCACTTCGGATAGTGCCTTCACCTGCCCGTTATTCAAGACCACATGATGATAGGCGGACTTGCCCGCGTAAGACGTTTGAGCAGTTTCTTCAGGATGGGAGGTTGGCTTGGTGGCTACTAGCACTGATTCTGTCTGGTCGAAACCAGACCACGCGCCTTGATCGTAGATGTAACCCCCAGAGGTTTCACCGCTGATCCCAAGTATGCCGACATCTTGCCCTAGCCATAGCGTTGAACCAAAGCTCTCTATTACGTGAGGGTTATGAGGCCACCTAGTTACCAATGAGGTCGAACCATTGCCTCCTTCCACCAGCACGGAGCCAGCTGATACCGGTGTCAAATTCGTAAGATTGGCTTTGACAGAGCCTGCGCTATTGGACAGTGCGACATTACAGAAGACGGGGTTCCCCGAATCTTTGCTGATATAGGCGCATGCCCAGTCACCATTGTGTAGTGGAGTGTAACGATAGCTGGTGGCGCTATGGGGAACTTGATCGCCGCTTGCGCCGTTGGGGAACCAAGGAGCAATAACACTCGGCGACGTTGTCGTCGTCGCATAGCGGCCTGACTCTGAATACTCGCCATCACTGGTAATCATGTCCCCTCCTCCGCCGGGCATACTGGGTAGGTTAATGTCCCAGCCCCCTGTGTTTTGGTTGTACACCCATTCCCCAGAGTCGAAATCCGGTGTCCCTCCACTGTTAATGATGGAGTTGATGTGCGAAGAAACATCAAACACAGCCTCTCGATAACGCTCCAGCGTCATGTCATCGAAATGACAGCAAGTGGCGTCAGATGGCAAGGCCCGCCTTTCTAGTCCTTCTTCATAGAAAAACAATGCCGGTGCATTACTGGAGTACCAGTCATTGAAATAGTCGATATCACCCACGTCCACTAACTGATCCTGCAATTCGGCCTCAATTTCAGTCACGCTTTTGCTTGGGTTGTCTACTAAAGCTTGGGCAATGTACGAGGTCCATGCGCTAACTTGGAACTGAACATCAACACTGGTTCGGCTATTAGCCGTGGCCAAATCCAGCAAACCTGCAGGATACAGTAACCATGCGTCCTCGCTTGCAAGCGTGGTCGGCAATGTCGGATGGATAATCTCGGTGACGTTGGCCACTACTTTTACTAAAAACAGCTCGCTCGGCGCTTTACTGAGAATGGCGTCCAGCGTGTCTCCTTGCAGGCGTCCTTTGCTGTCGGTCAGTCCAATGAGCTCGCTTGGAGCTGCAATATGGTCTCCGTTATAGTCAAAGTACACTTCTGCTCGATACGCTACACCACCGCTGTAGTTGACCACCATGGTATTGCTGGTGGGTGAAGGCACTCCCTCGCTAGGGGGGGTCTCCTTGTCAGTGCCATCCTCGGGCAAGCACCCGGTGATCGCCAACACGGTAATCACGAGCGCGGACATCGCATGAGCCCTGAAGCGGACCATTGCTTTACGGTAACTATGCATTCCTAATATTCCATCCCTAATGATTCTAAATCTTCTTTAATTTCTTGCAGATCCAAGGTGAGCCCATCTTGGTAGTGGAAAACAGCAGCGTATGGCGCACACGCTTCTTCAAAGTTCTTCCTCACTGTTGGCGATGGGTGGTCCGTCACAAACATGATGGGTGGCAGCTTTTGGCCCTCATCCAAGTTGTGTTCGACGTAGTCAAACAGTGGCGGACTGCAATAAAGGTCGGTACCAATGACGACAAACTCGACCTTTTTTTCCAGCTCATCGAGGCAAATAGCCAAGCTGTTCTTGAGTGGATTGGTGTAGTCAGTGCCCCCTCCGCCCAGCTCTTCTAGTTCTTCTCTAACTTGCTCTCGGTTGTCTTCATTGAGTACCCAGTATTTATCCTTCACATCCACGTCAGCTGGAAAGATTATGATCTCAGCAACGCCCGCTTCGGCGTCATCGGGGTCTACTGCGCCAAGTGCCTCAGAAAAGAGTTTGTTGATAAACCCGCGGTCCATCGATCCAGATGTATCAATCAGAAAAATCCCACAGCCTTTGGTTTGGTCGCTGTCTAGGTACACGCCCTCAGATAGGTGGGGGCTGTCAATGAACTCAGGAAGGATCACATCTTCGGTAAAATACAACTCACTGGATTGACCAGGCTGATAATTGTGTTCATCGATCCACACCTTCCAGTCAATGTGACTTACTTCGTCGAGAGCAAGTTGATTTCGGTAATAACTCCCATCGGTGCCAGCTCGCGTCATGCGTTGCACGTCTGGGGGTAAATTCTGATGAATGACCGTCATCTCGTTGATGGCATTGATAGCGTTGAGACGGTTGTTCTCTTCCATTGCTATCAGCTCTTCAGGCGTACGTTTCATCCCAAGCATTGCTTGCTGATCTTCACTGAATCCAGCTTCTTGCATCAGCGTCTGCAGTTCTTGGGGTGTGATGACGTGTTGATCACTCTCATCTCCCCCCGCAACGAGCACATCGGCGATCTTGTCACCAATTGAGGGTTGACCGCCCTGTTGGGGTTGGCCGCCCTGCTGGGGTTGGCCGCCCTGCTGGGGTTGGC
>NZ_AUBZ01000059.1 GCF_000429505.1 Aliagarivorans taiwanensis DSM 22990
GCAATCCTAGGTGAAATCTGAGGCACTTAGCAGGCCCAATGGCCTGATAAGTGTCATCAGTATTTAGATTTTATGGTAAATCCATTATGTTCAATGACTTACGTGATTTTACTGGCCAGCTTGGTGTTTATAAAGCCTTAGCGCTGACGTTTGGCTTGCGGCTGCGTTCTTTGCGATCTGCTGCAGTTCTTCCTCGATACTGCCCAGGATGTTTTGAACATGACTTCTGATTCTGGCGCCAGGTCGACGATGGCCTGGAACCGTATGAGCAGATCTTCCAGTTCTGTTACGGTATCTAGATTCGTATCCATGTCGTTTGCTCCTAGAGTTTTGGCGGTGTCTCTTTGCTTAGCTGCACCACTGGACTTCCACAGTTTGGGCACTCAAGGTATGACAACATTGGGCTGAACGTTACCTTATCCTCTGACCACAGCAACTCGCAGTATTCGTTTTGGCACTGGTACGCGTCATCATCTAGCGCTACGAACTCGAATGTGCCTGGCAGATACAAAGCGCTTTGGTAGAAGCCCGCTTGCAGCGTGTCGGTGCTGTCGCTATGCGAGATTTTCGTTTCTATCATTGAGCGACCGCCCATTTTTAACAACACGGTTTGGTCATAAACAGTTCTGGCCGAACGGTCGCCAGAGGCTGAGATTACTCGCTGTTCGCACTTCAAGTCTTTGGGTGTCACTTCGATGCTCGCTAAAGCAAACCTGTTAGCGCGATTTATGTACATCATTTGCTCATAAAGCAAATATGTGGACATTATTTGCTTTTGTATGGCGGCTTGAAAGATAATAGAAGCTACTGTTTTTGCTGTACTTTCGCTCGATGTCTCGCAACTTTTTGTCCCACATTGCAAACGTTATAACGCCTAGCTCCTTCGATTGGTCTAGCATTGATCTGCTTGCCATGGAGGCTGAGCATTTTGAGGAGTATGTTCAACAAGCCTCGTTGCGACAGCTCGATATCACTGAGCATCCTGACTTTGAAGCGGCTATCAAGCAGCATCGAGATCACTGGTATAAGTACCAAAAACGCGAGGCCTATAATCCCCATCGCAATTCTGAAAAGGCCTTTTTAAACGCGGTTCAGGCATTTCGTTACTACCTGGCTGAACGAGAAAATTTAAGTGTTATCCCCTACCCCATATCCATCGATTTGGCGTGCCGCTATATTGAGTTTCGCGCTTATGAGGCGATCTCGCCGATTGGTGGCAACACCACCTTGGATTATGCAGAACGGATTAAGCGCTACTTGAGTCGCAAAGAAAAGCTGGCCGAAGAACCGGTTAAAGGGGTTAGTGTGTCTACGTTACAGCGGGATACTTGGGCCTTGGCAACATTGAGTAAACAGCATGCGCTTCCCTCGCCCACTAATTCTCGTCGCTACCAGCAAGTGCTGCGAAGAACCCTTGATCAGCTTGCGGCGAACGGTCGAGAAACACGAGGACAAGCGGTACCGTTCACCAAACAGTATCGCGATCATATCAAGCTACGTTTTGAGCAAGGCGATGAGCGATTACAGTTGCGCGACCTGCTGATCTGCCAGTTTATGTTCGAAGCGATGCTGCGTGGAGAGGAACTGCAGCGTTTGCAGCACCAGCATATTATGGTGTTGCCCGGTGTGGGTGCCGGAGCCAATATCCGTTTGGATTGGGACAAAACTAATAAAAGTGGCATTCCACGTTATTTGCCCTTGTCGCCTTACGCACTGCAGCTTTATCAGCGATTTAGCCAGAACAGTCCGTTTGGATCCGAGCCGAGTCATTTCCTATTAGCCACTGCACAGACCCGAGGCTATGAGCGGGTATCGATGTCGGTTTTTTACGCATCATTACAGCGCATAACAACAGTGCTAAAACAAGACGGTTTATTACCCTCGAGCAGTAAACCGTTTACTACCCACAGCTTTCGGATTGGCTCTGCCATTTGGTTGACCCAGATGGGCAAGTCGCCAGCAGAGATTATGCTAGCCGGGCGTTGGAGCTCGCTTAAAATGTTGCTTCGCTATATTGAGCCCTATCGCAAAGCTGGTGCCATGGCAGATTTAGCTGATCAGTTCTAACCGTAAATGCGTAGCCTGTTACGATGCGAAATCAGTATGCTCACCAGTCTGATTACCGGTTAAAGTGATTGAAAATCAGGGGATTCCGAACTATTGTTGGCCAGTAACAGTTTTAAAGGAAGGTTATGCTTAAGGCAATTACTGCACACTTTGTTGTATCAGTCGATGGTGAGACGATTAGCTGCACCAAGGGATCGGTACCCAATTACTTTGTCGAAGAGATAAAGGCAGTGAGTCGAGCCACTCGCGCCTTTAAGGGCAAGATCTATGGGATGCCCCGCAAAGGTTATATACAGCTAGAGTTCTCAAGTTCAGTTCCCGAAACTACCCAACAACGCTTGCGTAATGTGTGGCGCCATCAACCGGTGAAATCGAGTAAACCAGGACTTCGCAAGTAAGCGCCTTACTGTCTTAGCTATCGGTGCTACGTTTGTGTGAATGCATAGATAGCAAAAAGCCCGCATTAAGCGGGCTTTTCCATATTCGATGACAACTTAGAAGTTGTAACCGATACGGTAGATGAACAAGTCACCGTAGCCTTCGTGGCCAAGTTTGTTACGGAAGTAACGGTAGGTCACGCCGGTGTACAGGTTGTCGGTGATGTGCCAAGACAGCATTGCGCCACCGTTCCAACCGTTTTTACCACCTTGGTTAGCGGTAATTTCTTCACTGCGGTCAAATTCGATTTCGTTCCAGTTAACAACTGAGAAGTTTTGACCGAACATGTTCCAAGCGTAACGGCCAGTCCAACCAGCCATGTAACCGTTGTTACCGTTTACTTTTGCAGTCGCTTCATCGGCAAAACCATCGTTAGCGGTGATTTGGTGAATACCGATCCAAGGCTTGAAGAACCAGTTGTCACCGCCAAGCTTGGTGTAACCCAAACCTAGAACTCGGTTTTGCTCACTTTGCATGTCGCTGCCGAAATCATAAACTTGCGCGTAGATGCTTGCGCCGGTGTCGCCTAGGTATACGTGTGCAGTTGCTTTTGCTGCTGCAGCGCGTTGATCAGGTGCGTTACCGATGTTTTCGTAATCGTAGAAACCGTATAGCTCACCCCAAGTGAAACCAGCACCGCCTTCGATACCGATCACGTATTGGTTACGGCCTTTAGGGTTGTTAACTTCGTTAAGACCGTGGTCCCAGCTCTGATGATCAACATACATACCACCGAAGCCGTACAGGTATTCTGCATTCGCTGCACCAGATACGCCAACAGCAGCTACGGCTGCAATAGATAGTTTTTTCAGCATTTAGTAAGCCCGAAATAAGGTTGTTTGGATAATTCGGGCGGGATAATACAGTTTTTACCAAAGATAAAAAAGAGATTTATGCAGGTATTCGTAAATTTTATAGGAACAAAATATGGATAAGTGTGTCTAAAGCGACCGATTGTATCGCGTTAACATCTATGACGGGAGGTTTAACTAGTCAGGGAAGCGTTCGCGGATGTCGATAAAGTCCTGATAGTTGTCTAGCAGGATATCGACCAGTTGCGGGTCAAAGTGCTTGCCGCGCTGCTCAACAATGAAGTTTTTGATCTCGTCATAGGACCAGGGCTCTTTGTAGGAGCGCTTCGCGCCGAGGGCATCGAACACGTCGGTTATTGCCATAATGCGCCCGGCAATTGGGATGTCTTCGCCAGCGAGGCCTTTCGGGTAACCGCTGCCGTCCCATTTCTCGTGATGGTATAGCGAGATATCGGCACCGAGTTTAGCGATAATTTTGTTAGAACCCGCTAGCAAGTCGTGGCCCACCTGTGCGTGGGTTTTCATAGTCCCCCACTCGTCCGCGTCAAGTTTTCCAGGCTTGTGAAGGATTGACTCCGGAATGGCTATCTTGCCTAGGTCATGCAGCGGCGCAGCATGCTTGATGGCTTCAACGTACTCGTTATCAAAACCGAGTTTCTTTGCCATAAGTTCGCAGATGAGTGCTACTCGCTTAACGTGGGAGCCGGTCTCTTTGCTGCGCTGTTCAATGGCATCGCCGATGATAAAGATCAGCTCTTTTTGCGTCTCCTGAATATCTTCCTTAATAGTGAGGTTTTCGAAGGTGAGCGCAATGTTGGCGGCAAACACTTCTAGCAAGCCTTTCTCGATATCGTCGAGGGGCTTTTTGTGTTCAACATACAGCAAGCTAATGCTGCGACTATCGGTGGGGTAATACCCTACGTAGCAGGAGCTGGTGATGATTGAACGACGTTCCGCTAAGCATTGCTTTAGATGCACCCGCACGTCGTCTGGAACCTGCTGGCTGTTATCGATGTCGCAATCTTCGTGCTGTTTTACAACCAGGTCGCCGGTGGCAGCCAATACGTTAAACGACTGATTTCTCAGTACATCCTCAGTAAGCGTGGTGATGTACATCGCAGAGCTGTCTAGCTGGAATAGCTCGACAAGCTGTTTCAATACGGCCGACCCAAAGTGGTACAAGGTCTTACTCTTGAGCACCAACGATGTGGACTCGATAACCTTGACAAGCCCTGCCCTGTGGCGCTCGATAAACAGAATGTCCCGGTAAGAGCGGATTGCTGAGTAGGTAATGGTTTTGAGTTTGGTGGCGGTGAGTTCGGTCTTGCTTTTGTAGTCGTTGATATCGTAGTTTTTGATAACCGACTCTTCTGGCGCTTGCCCGGGCTGGCCGGTACGCAGAATCAAGCGGGTGGCGTGGTTTTGCATGGTCTCGCGGATCCAGCGGATTAACTCCAATCCGGCATGCTCGGTCTCCATCACCACATCGATCAGCGCAATGGCGATATCTTGATGCTCGTCGAAGGCCTTACGCGCTTCTTCAGCGCTATAAGCGGATATGAACTCAATTGCATAGCCGTCGATCTCCACATCTGACAATACCAAGCGCGTTACTGAGTGTACTTCCTGCTCATCATCGACAATTAGTAGCTTCCAGGTTGGTAGGTCTTTTTGCTGTGAGGGAGTGTCGATATCATCGATGAACACCAAGTCACTCATTAATCGGTCTCCTAACTTGTTATGTTATAAAGCTAGAACAGCCATGTTACTTAAGCAACGTTTGCGCTGGCTTAACGCAGCAATTCGCGATGGACCACTAAAATAATTACTATTGTTGGCCAAGTGGCGTAAAATTGCGTGAAAATTCAATAACTCAAAGAATATGGAACAACGTATCGAAAACAGCAATATAGCGCTCCCTTTGGTGGTATTGCTGGCAGCGTGTGCTGCGCTCTATTGGTATCCCTCCCTCTCGGTAGATTTACAGGCTATCTTCGTTTGGCTCCCCTATGCGCTTGGCGCTGTGGCCATCTCACTATCTTGGATGTTCAACCGCCGACAACTGGTGGTTGTGGTGCTGGTTTGCTGCTTCTCTTACTGGTTGATTCACCGTTTTTTGCAACAGCCGCTCTCTCAGCCCGATGCGCTATTGTGCTTTACCTTGGTCAGCTTGCTGGTGCCATTTAACCTACTGCTTAATCAGGCAATTAGCGAGAACGGCGTTAAAACATTACGAGCAAAGGTTATGTACGGCGTAGTGGCCTTACAAGGTCTGGCGCTTTATCTGATCGTGATGACCCACCCGCAAGCCTTGCTCGAGCTGGCCCAGAACGCCTTTGCTCCCCGCCCTATCGAAGGCTTAATCATTAGCCTGTATGCGTTGGCCGCCGCGGGGCTGTGGATGGCGATCAGCTTTGTGCTGTTTTTGCTCAAGCCCAATAGCATGTCGATGGGCCTGTTTTTTAGCTTGTTGGCCGCCATCGCACCACTTGCGTTTCTTGATAGAGAAGCGATTTCGTCGGTGTTCTTCTCCGCATCGATGCTGTTGGTGTTGATTAGCGGTATGCGTACCTCCCATGAGTTGGCCTATCGCGACGAACTCACCGGCTTGCTTGGTCGGCGTATGCTGTTTGAAAAGTTGTCGGGGATCGGTCGACAGTACACGGTGGCGATGGTCGATATCGATCACTTCAAGAGCTTTAACGACACCTACGGTCATGATGTGGGCGATGATGTACTGGCCATGGTTGCCAGTCGTTTAGCCACGGTAGGTGGTGGCGGTCAGGTGTTCCGCTACGGTGGTGAAGAATTCACTGCGCTGTTCAAGACCGATGATATCGAGCACGCCAGAGAGCACCTTGATGCGATCAGGCAAGAGATCGCAGACACACCTTTCGCCATTCGCGATAAGAAAAAGCGCGACAAGCAGAGCGCCAAAGACCGCAAAGATAGCAATAAACCTTCGAATACGGTGCAAATCACCGTCAGTATTGGCGTTGCCACTAAAACAGCCAAGCATGACGACCCGGAAGAGGTGATCAAAGACGCCGATAAGGCCCTGTATAAAGCCAAAGAAGGCGGCCGTAACCAAGTGGTCGCGGCAAGAAAATAGTGGCGTTCAGCTCTTTAAACCTAAAAAAGCCAGGCAATTAGCCTGGCTTTTTGCATTTACAATGAGCGCTAACTCCAGCTTACACTACAGCGGCAATCGCCTGACACAGGGCGTCCATATTGGCGCGAGTCATGCCAGCAACGCTGATACGGCCAGAGCCCACGATGTAGACAGCATGCTCATCTTTAAGCTTGGCTACCTGCTCTTTGCTTAGCCCCGAAAATGAGAACATGCCATTTTGACGTTGGATAAATGAGTAATCGCCCGTCACGCCTTTGGCTTTCAAGGTTTCCACGAACAGATCGCGCATCTCTTTAATACGCACTCGCATCTGCGCGACTTCTTCAATCCACAAGGCTTTCAACTCTGGATCTTGCAGCACGGTGGTAACAATCGCAGCACCGTGAGAAGGCGGGTTTGAATAGTTAGCACGAATGCCAGCTTTCACCTGACTAAAGGCGCTCTTACCTTCTTCTTCGCTCTTAGATACCAAGGTGAAGGCACCTACCCGCTCGCTGTACAGGCCGAAGTTTTTGGAGAACGAGCTAGCAACCAACAGCTCTGGGTGAGTTTCAGCAAAGATGCGCAGGCCTAGGGCGTCTTCTTCCACGCCGGTGGCAAAGCCTTGGTAGGCGAAGTCAAATAGCGGCAACGCTAGCTTGCTTAGAATCAACTCTGACAGAGCTCGCCACTGCTCGGCATCGGGGTCGATACCGGTTGGGTTGTGGCAGCAGCCGTGGAACAGTACCAAGTCGCCCGCTGCAACGTTTTGCAGTGAGGCCAATGCGGCGGCGAAGTCTTTGTCCTTAGTGTCTGCATCGTAGTAATCGTAGCTCACCACTTCCAGACCAACGGCCTTGAAGATATTGCCATGGTTAGCCCAGGTTGGGTTGCTCACCCAGATGCGCTTAACGCCAAGGTGGTTAACTGCGAACTCAGCGGCATTATGCAACGCGCCGGTGCCGCCGGGAGACTGAGCGGTGAATGCGCGCTTATCGGCAATGATTGAGCTTTCTTCGCCAAACAACAGTTTCTGCACCTCTAGGCCGTATGCCGGGGTGCCTTCAATGCTCAGATACGATTTGGTTTTCTCGTTAGCCAGCAGATATTCTTCTGCTTTCTTTACTGAGTCTAATACTGGTGTCGCGCCGGTTTCGTCTTTATAGATACCTACGCCTAGGTTGATCTTCTCAGACCGTGGGTCTTGTTTAAATGCTTCGGTGAGTCCCAGAATTGGGTCGGCGGGCGCCGCGACAACACGTTCGAACATAATGCTCCTCTCTACTAATAGTGCTTCCTTTACTACCTGAAATAGTACCGTAGTTGGGCTATCACTGTCTGTAGGCAAAACGCTATTTTCTAAGCGGTTAATTGTAATTTTTGCCCATCAGAGCAGATAAATGGGCTTAAAACCCCGCTTTGAATCCTCTAAGATGGATCACACAGCTAGTTGTTGGAATCCACATGGAATTAAGTTTCGGATTTATATTGAAAAAGTGGCTTGGCTCTATGCTTATGCCGCTGAATATCGCGCTGCTACTTATGCTACTCAGCGTCTATCTGTGTTTCCGCAAACGGCCCATTCGCGCAGCCTTTACCTTGCTCCCGGCGATGGCCGTGTTGTTGCTCACCTCAAACCCTTGGTGGGTTAATCAGCAACTGCTCGACTATGAGCGTCAAGTGCCGATCCCGCAGCTAGAGATAGAACAGTTCGATTTTGTTGTGGTGCTGGGTGCAGGGCACATCAGCGACCCCCTACTCTCACCGACTGAACAGCTCAGCCGGGCGTCACTTGCGCGTATCCTTAAGGGCATCGAACTGATGCAGCTTAATCCGCAAAGTCGGCTGATTGTTTCGGGCTACGGCGGCAGCGACCCGCGTAGTAACGCCGAACTGATGCACCAGGTGGCGACTCAGTCGCAGATCCCACCGGCAAGCATCATTACCCTACCGAAGCCCAAAGACACTGCTGAAGAAGCGGCGTTAATCGCTAACTATATTGGTGACCGCCCCACCGCATTGGTCACCAGTGCCGCACATATGCCTCGGGCGCTAGCGCACTTCCAACGCTACTCGTCAGAAGTTACCGCTGTACCGACAGACTTTTACGGGAAAGAGCTTCAGGGTGAGCTACTGCTTCACGAGTTACTGCCAGATTCTCGCTTTATGCAACGCTTTGATGCGCTATGGCATGAAAAACTGGGTATTTGGTGGCAGAAAATCCTCAGCTACATTCGCTGAGGTCTTGCTTTAGATCAGAAACTAACCGTTTAACAATTATTTCTTGGTTTGATGGCTACGATTTTGTAGCCGTTTCTTTATAATCGAGCCAGTTTACCAATAAGGAGACATAAACAATGAGAACACCACTAGTAATGGGTAACTGGAAGCTTAACGGTACTAAAGAGTCTGTAGCTGCCTTGATCAACGGTCTTATCGAGCCTGCGAAAGCCGCAACCAACGTACAAGTAGCTGTTTGCCCACCAGTGATCTTCCTGGGACAAGTTGAAGCACTGGTTGGTGATGCCCCTATCGCTTACGGTTCTCAAGACGCTAACGTAAACACCTCTGGTGCTTACACTGGTGAAAACTCACCTGTAATGCTGAAAGAATTCGGTTGTACCTACAGCCTAGTTGGCCACAGCGAGCGTCGTCAGTACCACGCTGAAACTGATCAAGTTGTTGCTGAGAAGTTCCAAGCTATCCAAGCTAACGATCTGGTTCCAGTACTGTGCATCGGTGAAACTCTGGAAGAGAACGAAGCTGGCAAAACTGAAGAAGTTGTTGAAACTCAACTGAAAGCTGTTGTTGACCTGTGCGGCATCGAGTCTTTCAACAACGCTGTAATCGCGTACGAGCCAGTATGGGCTATCGGTACCGGTAAATCAGCCACTGCTGAGCAAGCGCAAGCTATCCACGCTCACATCCGTAAGTGGTTGGCTGCTCAAAACGCTGACGTTGCTGCTAAAGTACAAATCCTTTACGGCGGTAGCGTTAAAGCTGCCACTGCTAAAGAGCTGTTCGGTCAAGAAGACATCGATGGCGGCCTGGTAGGCGGTGCATCTTTGGTTGCTGACGAGTTCGCAGGCATCATCGCTGCTGCTAACTAAGCAACATTGCTGAATGCTAGTAGAAAGGGCCTTAACGGCCCTTTTTTTGTCTCTGCTGTTTTATGACTGCTTGCGTGGCTAAACGCTGTTAGCTCACCTCGATCAACTGCTCTCGTAGCCCACCAATTTCATCACGCAGTGCGGCGGCCTGTTCAAACTCCAACTCTTGCGCATGTTTAAGCATCTGTTTCTCCAGTTCACTAATGCGTTTGAGTAGCGCATCAGGGCTAGCTGCATGATACTTGCCTTTCGGCTCTGCGGCTTTGCTCACCTTAGCCTTGCCGAAGTTACCCAAATCGGCAATCTTCTTGTTTAGCTTCTTCGGTGTTATTCCGTTCTCAAGGTTATGGGCTGCCTGGATTTCGCGGCGACGGTTGGTTTCGCCCATCGCCTTTTTCATCGACTCGGTTTCCTTATCGGCATACAAGATTGCTTTGCCTTCAGGATGGCGCGCGGCACGGCCGATGGTTTGGATCAGGGAGCGCTCCGAGCGCAAAAAGCCTTCTTTGTCGGCGTCGAGGATCGCAACCAAGGAGACTTCGGGCATATCCAGGCCCTCTCGCAACAGGTTAATCCCCACCAACACATCGAACTCGCCAAGGCGTAAGTCGCGAATAATCTCAACGCGCTCAACGGTATCGATGTCTGAGTGAAGGTAGCGCACTTTTACCCCGTGCTCGCTGAGGTATTCGGTCAGGTCTTCGGCCATCCGTTTGGTTAAGGTGGTGACCAGTACACGTTCATCGCGCTGCTCGCGGATGCGTACTTCAGAGAGTAAGTCATCTACCTGTGTGGCGACCGGGCGAACCTCAAGCTGTGGGTCGAGTAAACCGGTGGGCCGCACTACCTGTTCAACAAAGTCACCATGGCTTTTGTCCAGCTCGTACTTGCTCGGCGTGGCCGATACGAAGATGGTTTGCGGCGCGATGCTCTCAAACTCTTCGAACTTAAGCGGCCGGTTGTCTAGCGCCGAAGGCAAACGGAAGCCGTACTCCACGAGGTTTTCCTTACGCGAGCGGTCACCTTTATACATCGCGCCCACTTGCGGCACGGTCACGTGGGATTCGTCAATCACCAACAAGGCGTCATCGGGCAGATAGTCGAGCAAGGTCGGTGGCGGCTCGCCGGCGGCGCGGTTTGACAGGTAGCGACTGTAGTTCTCGATCCCTGAGCAATAACCCAGCTCATTCATCATCTCGATGTCGAACATGGTGCGCTGGCTGATGCGCTGCTCTTCGATCAGTTTGTTGGCCGAGAGTAGCTGCGCTTTACGCTCTTTAAGCTCGACCTTAATATACTCGATGGCATCGAGGATGGTCTCACGCGGGGTTACGTAGTGGGTCTTTGGATAGATTGTCACCCGAGCTAAGGTTTCTTCCTCAACACCGGTTAGCGGATCAAAAGCACTGAGGCGCTCTACCTCGCCATCAAACAGCTCGATGCGTACCGCATTCTTGTCTGATTCCGCCGGGTAGACATCGATCACCTCGCCGCGAACCCGAAATGTGGCACGTTGGAAGGCTACGTCGTTGCGGGTGTATTGCAGCTCGGCCAAGCGGCGCAGGATTGCCCGCTGGTCAATCTGCTCACCAACGGTGAGGTGCAACATCATCTGCAGATAGGACTGCGGGTCGCCCAGACCGTAAATGGCAGATACAGAGGCTACCAGCACTACATCGCGTCGCTCGAGTAATGCTTTGGTGGCTGATAGCCGCATTTGCTCGATATGGGCGTTGATCGACGCATCCTTCTCGATAAAGGTATCGGTGCTCGGCACATAGGCTTCGGGCTGGTAATAGTCGTAGTAGGAAACGAAGTATTCCACCGAGTTATGCGGGAAGAACTCCTTCATTTCACTATAGAGCTGTGCCGCCAGGGTCTTGTTTGGGGCGAGGATGATTGTGGGGCGCTCAAGCTTGGCAATAACGTTGGCGACCGTGTAGGTTTTACCTGAGCCGGTAACGCCCAACAAGGTTTGATGGGCTAGCCCATCTTCAATGCCGTCAGACAGCGCAGCGATCGCCTTAGGTTGGTCGCCGGCCGGTTGATAATCGGAGACAAGTTGAAAGCTTTTGACCACGTAAAACTCCTTGGATCGGGTGTAACCGGACATGTTACGCGAAGCGAGTTACTCCCGCGACCCCTAGCTGTGTTTCTGCGCATATCACTTAGTGCTATTTCCCCACTCAGTTTTGAACAAAAATAGTGCCAATTAGGGATGTTAATGAAAAGTAATACACAAGATATCAGTGCGTAACGTTTGCACGTAGGTAAATTGCTAGTATTCTTAGCCACTTACCGCTAAGTTTCGCTATCTATCTGATTTATAAGCGGTTGACAGGGTGCCATTAGTGCTTTCAATATCAGCTAAAGCCACTGTTTTCGGGGCTCATAGCGGTTTAGCCAATTTACATTCACACAGTTATCCACAAAATCAGTGGATAACTGTAGTAATAACGCAACACAACTGGGCTGCGATGAATTCAAGTGTTTTTTTATCGCTAAATTCGATTTAAACGGCTTTTAATATGTCGAGTGAGTCTATCTAAAATTCGAAATAATCAGCGCTAAATGCCCGAATTATCAGCAGGTTTATCGAAAGTTGGATAGCCTTTGAGCAAACAGTCGAAAACCTCGAATTTTGATAGTTATTCAGTTGACAGCTACAGGGGTAATTATTAACATGCGCCCCGCACTTAAGCGAAGCGATTCCCCAGTAGCTCAGTTGGTTAGAGCGGTGGACTGTTAATCCATGTGTCGTTGGTTCAACTCCAACCTGGGGAGCCA
>NZ_AUBZ01000060.1 GCF_000429505.1 Aliagarivorans taiwanensis DSM 22990
ATAAAAACGGAGTTCTTGAAAGCCAGCATCAGGGCCAAAGTCGAGCACCCGTTTCGCATCATCAAATGCCAGTTTGGTTTCGTGAAAGCGCGGTACAAAGGCTTGATGAAAAACGATAACCAGCTAGCAATGTTATTCGCACTTGCCAACCTTGTTCGGGTTGACCAGATGTTGAGGAGCAAGCAGCATCAGTGTGCCTAAAATCTGGGAGTAGCCCAGATAAAGGGCCTGAAACGGGCAAATTCGGCAGTTATTCGGCCACAATGATTCAAAATCTCGGAATCAGAAAATTCGAGAAAGAGAAAATGGTCGGTTTACGCGTACGAGTGGCTTGATCGCACCTTCCCTTTATAAACGACTGATTTTGAGGTAAAAAAATCACTGCTTACACAGTAAGTAAAGATCAACCTGTCTTACTTCCATCTTGGATATAGTGGTGCCGATATAGCTATCTCAAGCATGGCTCAGTTAGAAATCAACTCAAACGTCACATCCACCTTATCGCTAAAGATAATCTGCGCACCTTGATAGACCGGTGCATCAGAGGCAGCCAAGGCTTCCATGCGCATTACGGGTACTGGGCCTGCGCTGCGGTAGCGGATCTCTTGCACATCACCTAAGCGACTTTGGTAGCCGTTGGCAAGCTGAAGGGCTTTTTGGTAGGAATCATCGATTGCCATGCTGCGTACCTGTTGCTGGTACTCGACAGATTTGGAGCTGGAGTAACGAAGTGGGCGGATCTCGCTCACTAGCCCCTTTTTCACGATATCGAGAACAGCGGCCATGCGCGAGAGGTCGTCCAGCTCGACGATTACCGAGCGTTGGGCGCGATAGCCGATAAACTGGCGGCTCTTGTCTTGGTAGCGGCTATCTTGATAAAGCTGTACCTGACTGGCTTCGATGCGATCAGAGTCGGTGACCAGTGGCTTGATATCTTCCAACAGCAGCTTTACCCGATGCTCCACTTCGCTCAGTGCAGCACCGGCGCTGTCGCTTAGCTCCGATACCACATATTCAATCTTGACCCGGTCGGCCTCAACCGCAAGGCGCGCCTCGCCGCTGGTATGCAGGCTGGCGGCAAACAGCGGGCTTGATAGCAACACGCTCAGGCTTAGCAGTAACTGTTTCATTATTTGTCTCCATCAATAGAAAAGGCTTCAGGTGCTGAGATATAGCCCTGATAGCCATCGATAGCCAAACTGCGCAACTGCTCTAGCTGCGCCTGATCTTCCACCCGTTGCGCGATTGTCAGCACCTGCAGGTTGTGGGCGGCGCGGCAGATGGCGCTTAGGAAGTGGGCATCGCCTTCATCGCCCAAGGCCAGCGCGGTATAGGCGTAGTCAATCTTCACGTAGTGTGGCTTCACCGTATTGAGATAGCTTAGCGAGTTAAAGTTACGGCCGTAGTGATCGATTCCGATCTGATAGCCAAAATGATGCAGGCGCTGAATCACATGGTTCAAGCGTGTGTTCTCGCTGCCAAAGGCCGCTTCGGGAAACTCGAAGGCCAACCGTGGGGCGAAGCGTTGGTAGCGCTCGGCAAAGCGTTGCAGCCACTCCAGGAAGCCCTTATCCACCAAGCTAGACACGCTGGTGTTAATCGCCAGCTTGAGCCCATCGTCTTGTTGTAGCGCCAGTATCGCTTGGTCAGCCACTAGCTGGTCGAACTGCCCGCCCAGACGCAACTGTTCGATCATCGGCATAAACTGCCCGGCCGCATAGCGCTGGGCGTCTACCTCGATGGTGGTGAACAGCTCATGGTGAAGCACGTTGCCATCGAGCAGGTGGACCGCCTGACGCTTGTAACTAAGCTGCTGCTTATCGAGGCACTCTTCAATCAAGGCCTTCCACTGGGTGCGCGAAAGGCTTGGCTGAGCACCGGAGGCGAACACCGGCTGGCTGTCGTTACGCTCCAACGCCTGTTGCATGGCAGCGTCGGCACCACTGAGTAGTTCACCAAGGTTTTGCTCTTGATCACGCAGCTTCACGCCCATGGCAAATTGAGCGTCTTCGTGACGGGCCAGTTGCAGCAGCTTCTGTAGGTTTTCGGCGAACTCGACAAATTCGTCTTGGGTGTAGCTCTGCCCTAGTACCGCAAACTCAAGGTTGGCAATGCGCGCCACCTCCAGCCCAGCATCTTGCTCGGCCAGTTCGCGCAGCCCGGCGCCAAGGTCTTTTAGGAAGCTATCACGGGCTTCAAAGCCTTGTTCGTGATAGATATGGTCGATTAGCGGCAGCTGAATCAGCGCGATACCACCGCTGCCCTTCTCCGCCAGCCAGTTGGTGCTTTGGTTGATAAAATGGGCGCGGTTACCAAGGCCCGATGACAGGTCCTTAAAGGCGCGCTCGCGCAGTGCATGGGCCTCTTTCACCTGCTGCTCAAACTGCTTGGCGATACTGTCAGACATACTGTTGATGGCCTTCACTACGGTGCGCAGCTCTGCGGTTTTGGGCAGTGCCAAGCGGTGGCCAAACTCGCGCTTACTGACCTCTTTGGCCCGCTGCTCGATCTGCTTCAGCGGCTTGAGCAGGTATTGCAGGGCGCGGATCAGCAACAGCACGGTGATTAGATAGCCCACCACAAACAACTTCAGCAGGTTGACCAGCACCTGCCATAGCTGCAGGTAAGCGTAACCCGGATGCCCCACCACTTTCAGCTCGCCGAGCTGAAGCCAGCCGCTGGTCAGCACCTGCTCACTGCCCACCTGCTCGAACAGTTCCAATGAGGTAAACCACGCGGGCACATCGCGTAACTGGGTTGGATT
The DNA here is from genome assembly GCF_000429505.1 of Aliagarivorans taiwanensis DSM 22990. Lineage (GTDB taxonomy): Bacteria > Pseudomonadota > Gammaproteobacteria > Enterobacterales > Celerinatantimonadaceae > Aliagarivorans > Aliagarivorans taiwanensis. The sequence goes on from NZ_AUBZ01000060.1 coordinate 2,765, forward strand.
GACCCGGTCTATCACGCTGTCGTCTTGATACAAGGCTAAGCGGATCTGTCGGTAGTAACCGCTGTCGAACATGGCGTTGATCACCGACTCTGCGCCCACTTTGTCTTGCTGCTCAAGGTAGGGTTGCAGCGCCAGCCCAAGGTAGGTGGATGCATTGTTGATATCAGACTGCTGCTGCTCACTCAGCACCTGCCGGGCCGCCGAGATCTGCTGGCTAAATACTACTGCTAGCAGCACACCATAGATAACCAGCACGACAATCAACAACTGTCGATAAAGTGTCATGGCAACTCCTTAATACTCAAAGTTAGCAATCGGTTTGCGCAATTCATTGAGCCTCCAACGCTCGCGTAGATCGTTCCACAGCTTCAGGCGAGAGGCCTTGCCGGCCAGCTGACCGCGCCCCTTCTCCTTCATTAACCAAAGGTGTTCACCGTTGAAGCTATAGATAGGCTGCAGGTCACCACGCCGACCTGCAGGCAAAATAGTTGGGTTGATGTTATCGAGAATGACCGGCTCTGAAGAGGGCGTGGCATAGTAGGCCACCACCATATGGAACTGTTGGTATTCCAGCGCGTTAACGTAGACCAGCCGCATCTTGCTGTCATCGATGCCCAACTCGCGCAGGGTAAAGTACTTGCCGATACTGAAATCGTCGCAGTCGCCGGCGTTAGCGCCGAGAAACTCAACCGGGGTGGCCCAGTAATCCTCCTGGCCCCACACGTCGATATCATCGAGAAACTGTAGCTGGTTGAAGAAGGCGTTCACCCGCTCCAGCTTTTGTTGCTCGCTCCAGTCCAGGCCTTCGCTTACCAGCTGACGCCAACTGCGCACTCGCTGCTCGGCGCGTTGACCATAGAACTCGCGGACCTTGGTTGCCATTGCTTCCAGCTCGTCGTCGAGGGCAACCAGCCACAAGGGCCAGCTCACCACCACGACCAGCAACCAAGTCCAGATGCGCATCGTTTAGAACTGTCCGAAGTCGTAGACGTTCCAGCGCGGAACGACCTTTCGATACTCCTGCTGCACGAACACCCGCGCTCGACGATTGGCGGTTTCGCTTTGGGCCAGCTCATCATCGTTTAGAGGCTGGCTCTCGCCCAAGGGCAGCAGCTCGATACGTTTCTCGGCGACTTGGTAACGCTCCACCAGCTCGCGCTTAATGTTGTCAGCGCGGCGCTGGGACAGCGCCAAGTTGTAGTCGTTGGTACCCGAGAGGCTAGTGTGCGCCTCAACGGCGATCTCAACCTCTGGGTAACGCTCAAGGTATTCGGCTAACACGCCTAGCTGCTGCTGATAACGCGGCACCACAGTGGCGGAGTCGTGCTCGAAGAACACCATTAGCTCGTAGCCATCGGTGTAGATCTGCTCGCGCGAACAGCCGTAGTTGTCCACTTCGGCGCGCAGTACCGTGCCCGGGCAGACATCGCGGGCGTTGATCACGCCATCAAAGTCTTCATCGTTACGGCCGTAATCGGCCGGTAGCCCGGAGTACAGATCCAGGTTGTGACTACAGGCGGCTAGCCCCGAGAGCACACTCAGCAGCAGGCCATACTTCAACAACTGCCTCATTCAAAGCTCCATTCCTGAGGGCGTTCTACCCGTAGCGCTGCCAGCAGCTCACCGGTGGCATTGAGCAGGCGATACTTGGCGCGCAGCTCGTCAAAGTCGGCTTCGATGTACTCGTTGCGCGCTTCAAACAGCTCGTTCTCGGTGTTCAGCACGTCTAGCAGGGTACGTTTGCCGAGGTTGAACTGCTTTTTATAGGCTTCAACGGTGTCAAAGCTGGACTCGACATGATCTTGCAAGAAGCCTTTTTGCTGCAACAGTACGTCCCAGGCATTCCAAGCCAGTTGGGTGCCTTCCAAGACCTGACGGTGGGCATCTTCGTTGATCGCCTTGGCCTGGTTGATTTGGTAGGCGCTGCGGCGGATCTCGGCGCTATCGCTACCACCACGGAACAGGTTGTAGCGCATTCTCAGCATGGCGGAGAGCTCGTAGTCTTTGGTGTCGTCACGGGCATCGGGGTTGCGATCCCAGTTACCATCTAGCTCCACCGCAAACTCGGGGTAGTAGGTCGATTTCGATACGGTATGCTGGGCATGGGCTGCCTCGATATCAAACTCGGCCGCTTTGAGCAGCGGGTGATCTTGGCGCGCCTTGTTGATGGCAGCGTCTAGATCGGCTGGCAGCATATCTAGATCGGCCCCGGGTACAATCAGCTCTTTAGGCAGCTCATTGACCACTCGGATGTACTGGGTGTGGGCGTCTAACAGGTTGTTCTTCGCCGCCAAGGTGTTGGTGGTAGCACGCGCCACCCGGCCATTGATTTGGGTAAGGTCAGCACTTGAGCCCAGACCTGAGCTGGTGCGCTTCTCGATATCGCTTTGAATGCGGCGATGGGTTTCCAGGTTCTGCTCCGCCAGCTCCAACAGCTGCTGCTGTTTGAGCACCTCCAGATACACCTCAACCACCCGCAGGGCGAGGTTCTCCGCGACGTTGTACAGGTTCCACTGCTCGGCACGCGCCTCATTGGCGGTACGGTCAACTTCACCAGAAACCGCAAAACCGCTGAACAGCACCTGACGCAGGCTTACGCCAATCTCGGTGGGGTTGGCATCGCGGGTGCCTAAGTTGTCTTCAACCTGTTGCCAACCAGCGCCGGCGGTGAGATCTACCGTTGGCAGGTAACCCCCTTTGGCGCCTTTATACGCCTCGTCACTGGCCTTAAACTGGTTGAAAGAGGCTTGTAACTGGGGATGTTCGGACAGCACTTTAGCCACCGCTTGCTCCAAAGTATTCTCTGCAGCATAACTGTTGGCGACAAATAAGCTGGCTAACAGCGAAAGGCCTAGCTTGTTCATTTACACTCCTTGTAATCGCGTCTTGCGATAATAACTATCTTTCTCGTAGCGCAGTTTGCTGCGCTTTGGTTATAGGTTTGAGCAGGTAGTCCAATATGCTCTTTTTACCGGTAATGATATCTACATTGGCCAACATGCCGGGAATGATGGCCAGATCTTGATTGTCACCGAGGGCACTTTGCTCGGTTCTGACTTTCACCAGATAAAAGCTGTTGCCCTCTTCGTCGACGATGGTATCGGCGCTGATTTGCTCCAGCTGTCCGTCGAGCCCACCGTAGATAGAAAAATCGTAAGCGCTGAATTTAACTACAGTTTTAAGCCCCGGCCGCAAAAACGCAATATCTTTTGGCTGAATTTTAGCCTCCACCAAGAGCTTGTCTTCAATCGGTACGATCTCCATAACACTTAGGCCCGGCTGCACCACCCCGCCCACGGTGTTGAGGTAGATCTTCTTGACTGTACCTTTCACCGGTGACACCAGCAGCGTTCGCTCGACCCGATCACGCAAGCCGACCTGTCCCTCGCTCAGGGCTGAGAGTTCGGCTTGCGCTTCATTGAGCTGCTGGCGAGTCTCACTTAAAAACGCCAGCGCTTGGTCGCGGCGCTTGTAGATAGTCTCGGCTATCGCGCTTTCAATTTTCGGTTTCAGCAGGGTCGAGCTGGCAATCTCGCCGCGCAGCTCGTTAGCTTGGCGCTCGAGCTTGAGTACATCCACCTGGGAGACAATGCCTTCGTCGGCCAAGGGGCGAGTGATACGCAGCTCCTCTTGCACTAAGGCGTAGCTTTGACGCAGGTGATCCACCTTGGAGGCCAGCTCCACTAGCTCTTGCTGACGCTGCTCGATTTGGCCGCTGCCAATATTGAGTTGGTTGCTTAGGGTGCGCAGACGTGCCTCCATCTGCAGGCGCTGGCGCTGTGCCTCGATGGGGTGTTCGCTTTCAAAAGCCTCGTCAAAACTGAGTGTTCCGGGGACTACCAGGACTTGTTTCTGCCAGTCACTTAATGGCAGGTCCGGCACCACTTGAACGGCACTCAACTCATGATTAAAGCGACCAACATCGCCTTGTAAATCGACGATCCGCTGCCCTCTCTCAAGAAAATCTGAGCGAAAGCGGGTGTCATCAATCCGTACCAAGGGCTGGCCCTTCTCCACCTGTTCGCCTTCGCTGACCAGCAGTTGCTTGAGGATGCCGCCCTCTAAGCTTTGCACCACCTGGATTTGCTGGGATGGGATCACCTTACCAGAGCCGACGGTCACTTCGTCGACCTCAGCCAGATGGGCCCAATACAGCGCACAGCCCACAAACAAGAAGATCATCCACAGCACCACACGCGAGCGCCATGGGGTTTTTAGCAAAATGGCGGCATGGATGTCATCGATGTAATCTAAGTCTTTCGCGTTGGGCTTGCTACTACTCATACGCCCCCCTTAACCTTGCCTTCACGCAGGGCTTGTAACACCTGCAGCTTCGGTCCGTCGGCAACCACTCGGCCACGCTCTAATACGATGACCCGATCCACCAGATCCAGCATCGACATCTTGTGGGTAATCAGGATAAAGGTTTTGTCCTCAGCTACCTGCTTAAGGCTTTTCTTAACCAAGTTCTCCGAGAAGGCATCCATTGAGCTGCAAGGCTCGTCCATAATCAGCACAGGCGGGTTAAACAGCATCGCGCGGGCCAAGGCGACCGCTTGCCGCTGTCCACCTGAGAGGTACTGGCCTTTTTCGCCGACTTGGCGGTCTAACCCTTCCGGGTCTTGATCGGTAAACTGCTTGACCCCTGATAGCTCTGCTGCACGGAAGATCAGTTCATCTTCAATATGGGGGACACCGAGGGTGATATTGTCGCGGATTGAGCCATAAAACAGTGTGGCATCTTGAGGAAGGCAGCCGATTTTCTGCCTGAGATCGGCGGGGCTTATCTGGTTGAGATCTACCCCATCCATACGGATCGCGCCGCGTTGCGGGGTATAAAAACCGAGCAGTAGTTTTTCCAGCGTCGACTTACCGGCACCGATTCGGCCAATAATCGCCACCTTCTCACCGGCTTTGATATGCAGATTGACATCCTGCAAGGCCGCTTGCTCGCTGCCGGGGTAGGCAAAACTCAATTGGCTGAAACTTAACTCGCCTTTGAAGTGGCTGCGGTGCATGTACTGGTCGAGCTTCTCATCGGGCAACTTCATAATCTCGTCGAGGCTGGTCAGTGCGGCCCGAGCTTGGTTATAGCGGGTCGCCAGCAGCGCTACCTGTGAAAATGGCACCAAGGCGCGGCTGGTGAGCATCACTGCCGCCACCAAGCCCCCCATGGAGATCTGCCCCTCGGCAATTAGATACACGCCCATTAACACCAGCATCACCGTTGAGCTTTGGGTGATAAAACCGTTCAAAGTACTGACAGAGGTTGACAGCTTACGGATCGCAATGTTCCAGCTGGCAATACTGCCAACCAGCTCTTCCCATTTCGACTGGAACTGGCTCTCTGCTCCAGCAATTTTCAAGGTGTCGATGCCGTTGAGGGCCTCAATCAAATGGGCGTTCTTTTGGCTGGCAAAACGGTTGCCGTTTTCCACCTGTTTGCGCATCTGCCGCTTGATCCACAGCGAGTAGCACAGCATGATAAGCCCAGCCCCCATTGGCACATAGGCCAGAGGTCCAGCCACCAGCCAGATAACCACCACAAAGATCACCGCAAACGGTACATCGATAAACGCCGCGATGGTCGCCGAGGTGATAAAATCGCGGATCGAGTCAAACTCTTGGATGTTGCGGGCAAAGCCCCCCACCGAGGTAGGCCGGGATTCCGCCTTGATATTGAGAAGTTTTTGGAAGATTTGTGCTGACAGCAACACTTCTGATTTCTTACCCGCAAGGTCGAGCGCAGAAGCACGCAACTGCTTAAGAATAAAGTCAAACAGCAGCACCACCATCATACCAATGGCAAGCACCCACAGGGTCTCCAGCGCCGCGTTGGGCACCACCCGGTCGTAGACATTCATAACAAACAAAGGCGAGGCCACAGCAAACAAGCTGATAAACAGCGACGCCAGCAGCGCATCGCGGTAGATGCCCATGGAGCGGCGCAGTGTTGACCAGAACCAATGCCCTTGTTGAGTCTCCAGATTCTCTGGAGAGCGGGCATCGAAGCGGTAGCGCTTACGGATCCAGCAGCAGTAGCCCAGGTACTGCTGCTCTAGCTCGTCGAGAGCGATATGGTCGTGGGAGTCATTCAGCTCAGGCCAGGCAACCTCGGCTTGACCATCTTCAACCTTGAGCAGCACACAAGCGCGACCATCTTTAAGCAGCAGAATGCAGGGCAGCAGCAACTCGGGGATCTTATTCAGCTTTTTCTTGGCCAGCGATGCATCCATCCCGGCACGCAGCGCCGCACGCGGCAACAGGCTGGGAGTGAGCAAACCATCCTTTAACGGAAGTCCCGCAGAGATCGCCTTGGCTGAATAGGGTTTACCGTAGAACTTACTTAGGAACACCAGACAGTTGAGCAACGGGTCGTCGTGCTTGGTAATCAACTCAGCCGGTGACAGGGGTTCATGCATAATACATCCGTGCATTGCATAAAAGTAAGGCTACGGCAGCTGCCTGCCGTAGCCAGCACTGTTAATTGTTATCTACCTGAAGCTGCTGGTCTTCGAGTAGTTTGTCAATAATAGCCTGATCACTCATGCCATTGAAATCGACATTTTTGAGGGTGATGGTTTGATGGACCTCAGCGCCATTATTGCTGCCGTCGATATCGATGGATACTACCGTATCTACACTGCTGTCAGCATTCTCTATCCGCTCAAAGCTGAGGTAGTCGGTGAGGCTATCTTCGGTTTCACCTTGCAGCAGATCACTCAGGTCTAGTACATCGCCACCAGAGCCAACCGTGAAGTCTTCAATCACATCATTGGCGGCATCACCTGAGGTACTGGCGTCCGAGGCTAACCAACTGAAGGTGTCGATGCCCTCGCCGCCGATAAGGATGTCGTTACCCTCACCGCCAACCAGAACGTCGTTACCATCGCCGCCATAGAGTACGTCATCGCCCGCACCACCAAGCAGCACATCATTGGTAGCGTCGCTGCCCAGTACCGTCTCACCGTGGTTGCTGCCTTCCACTACATTGTGATCTCCACCGCTAATGACCAAGGTCAGTACATCAGTGTAGGTATTGCCTTCGGCATCGGTTGCTTGATAGCTGAACTGCTCGAACAATACATCGTCTTCGCTGATACTATCGCGGGTTTCCTGACTGGCGGTGAATACATAATCGCCAACACCACTGACCTGCAGCTGGCCGTGCTCGCCATCTACGGTGGTCACGCCGCCCTGTTCCTGAGCACCATCCCACAAGATAGCGACCGCTGCATCATCATCGATAGCGCCACCAACTTGTGGCATATCCGTGGAGAGCGACTCGATGTGCGCCACAATCTCGAAGGTATTGTCGGCGTTTTCATCGGTGAGAATGTTCGATACTGCGCCTGCATCTGGGTTGGTGGTATCAAAGAAGCCGTCGATAACCACCACATACTGGGTGCCATCCACTTCGATGGTCTGAGACTGCGGCGGCAGGGTAATAATGTCTCGGCTATCACCCGGGCCGGTATTCGGCGTCTCTTCATGATCGATTTGAGCAACAAACTCCACCGCATAAGTTTCGCCATTGATGGTCACATCAAACTGCAGTTTCAGATCGACGGTTTCGAGTTTTTGCGTGCCAGCGGGGATGGAGCGGTTTTCGTGGGTAAACTCTCCCAAGGTGAAGTGTTCACCCACCTGCACTTGGCTGGCATTCCCCTGACTAAAGGCGATGCTATCCGAAAGTACGTAGGCACTTTGTCCTGAGCCCTGGCCCCAGCGTAGCTTGTCGGCAAAACTATCACCGTCTTGATTGAGCAAGTTGTAACTACCCGGGCCATCGGTGAATATGGCGTTTTCAAAACCACCTTCCAGGTTTTCCACTACCACGGTGATAGGCTCAACAAACAGGATATTGCTGTTTATAGTAGAAGCTGGTTGTTCCAGATCCATATCCAAGGTTACGGTAGCGCTATTGCTTGGCTCGCCATGGGAGTCGACCACGGCATAGTCGAAGCTGTCATCGCCCGGTAGGTTTGATTCGACATAGCGCAGTACCCAGTTGCCGCTATCCTCCGTAGAGAACTCGATCTTAGCGATAAGTTGGCCTTGAGTATCGATATCAAAGCTTTCGCCATTGCCCACAGTTACGGCTTGGAAGTAACTGTCTCGACCCGTTTCGCCTTCAGGCTTAAGATATTCCACTAGCTGCTGGGTTTCTTCACCCGTTAGCGGATCGCGATAGGTGATGGTGATAAGCGCGGCGTTGTCATCACCCGCTTCAAATAAGCCGCCAAGGCCATCCATACCCAGCTCCAGGCTGCCCTGCAGACTATCGCCGAAGTCGATACTGATCGACTCATTTTTCTGGATACCCGAGCCACCTTTATCACCGATACCATAGCCAACATGGTGACCTTCGCGATCGTAGTGTTGTAGCGCACCACCTTTCGAACCCTCGCTGCTGATGGTGACAACACTGCCATCTTCGAGCGTTAACTCACGCACTTTAGGATCGTCGGTCGGACGGCCCCAACTATACAGCGCATACTCGCTGGGCAGATCGCTCTGTGAATCCTTCGCACCTAATAAGAAACTCGTGGTGCCGAGATCTTCGTGCGGCTGATAGGTGATGCCTGACAAATCAAACTCGGTTTGATCGTCGATATCTTGCTGGGTAATCGCTTCACCGTTGTAGCTGAGTATCCCCATGGTGGGCAGCGACTGAATCACAACCGTGTCGAGCACATGGCCATCATCGGGATAGAGGTCATCCTCTACATCAGAGACACGATCCGGGTCGCTATCAGGGTCGAACTCAATAGCAATCTCGGAGAAGTCACTCACCGACACACTGAAGTCGGTCGCTTTCGGCGGGGTATTTGGCGCTGACACCTCGGTGGTCACCGACGGGCCATGTTCAAGATCTTCAAAGTTGCCGCCAGTAGATGAGCTGATGCTTACGGTCAGGTCTTCGGTGCTAAGCGGTGCCACGTCTTCATCGACTTGATAGACCCCAGAACCGATAGACTCGCCATCGGCAATAGTAATCACCACGCCATTAGACAGCTCAAACTCCATCTCGCCCTCAGTTGGCGAGTCCAGCGTGATGGTGTAGGTCAGCTCGCCGCCATCTAGGATTTGCGCGCTGTTGACCGACAATGCGGCGTTAGTGGTGTTGATGGTATCGCTAACCAGCGTGCTGGCAGCGGTATCATCGATGACTAAGTTCTCAAAGTTGCCACCACCGTTGTCGCCGGTGATGGTGACATCGAGGGTTTCTCCATCGATATAGAC
>NZ_AUBZ01000061.1 GCF_000429505.1 Aliagarivorans taiwanensis DSM 22990
AGCGCATTGAGGCGATTTCATACAGGGCATCTTCCATTGCGCCATCACTGAGTGTGTACCACTGCTGCATGCAGTGGATACGCAACATGGTTTCTAGAGGGTAAGGGCGGCGGCCATTACCTGCTTTAGGGTAGACAGACTCAATCACCTCGGTAAGCCGAACCCAAGGCAGCAGGTCATTCATTCGGGAAAGAAACTTCTCTTTACGAGTTTGTCGGCGCTTTGAAGAAAACTCACTATCGGCGAAGGTTAACTGGTGAGTCATGGATGCACGTCCTTGTTGATATCCTTATGCCTATGATCTCACATCAGGGACTTAATCGCACCTTCCCTAGAACTCAACGCTACCTCCACCTACATAACATCTTACTCAATGGAACTTTTCCCGAATGGTTTTAAAGTTACCATCTCTAATAGTACTACTCCATCAAGCCGCGCTCACATATCGTTAACTGAGGTGTCAGATCAAAAAAGGCCACAGCATGCTGTGGCCTTTTTGAACAACGCGACTTAACTGCTCTAGAACGTCGCCTCAGGCACATAAAAATCCTGAGCATTACTCTTATCCACTAACTCGGCCGCCAAGATTACCCGTGATGGGGCTGAGTGGTACATCTTGCCGATGTTCTCATGTTTGATACCGCTTACCGCTAGTGCGATACCAGATGCCACCATGTTCGGTGGGTAGGTCACGGTGGCGCGGACTACATCGTCGCCGTCCATAATCATCTTCATAATGTCTTTAGAGCCAGCGCCGCCGAGTACGGTTTTGATTTCGCTGCGGCCAGACTCTTTAATCGCCTGCATCACGCCTTTGAGCATATCGTCATCTTGGCACCATACCGCGTCGATATGGCGGTGGCGTTGTAGCATGTTTTCCATGACCGCCAAGGCTTTCTGGGTTGACCAATCGGCAGGCTGGCTGTCGAGGATCTCGATACCTTTGTGCTGGCTGATTACCTCATTAAAGCCATCGACCCGCTCTTTGTTAATTGGGATCGACATACCTTCGATCACCACCACTTTACCTTTACCGCCCATCTCTTCCGCCAGCCAGTGGCCACTTACAGTACCAAGGCCGGGGTTGTCGCCAGCGATAAATACATCTTGTGCCGGAGTGGGTAACTCGCGGTCAACCACCACGGTGTAGATACCGCTGTCGTAGGCTTCGCTAATCACGTTCTGCAGGGTGGCCGGGTTGTGTGGCAGGATAACCAAGGCGTCGATACCGCGGATCATCAAGTCTTCCACATCGCCTACCTGGGCTGCGCCCGAGCTGGCGGAGACTAGGTAGAACTCTACGTCTTGATCGGTTTTTTTCAGGTCATCGATGGCCCGGTTGGCCCACCATAGTACGCCGCCTGTCCAGCCATGGTCAGCGGTGGGCACTGAAACCCCAATCTTGTAGGTTTTTGCCCACGCCTGGCCACACACCAACATGGCAAGGCAGAACACACTGATAAGCATTTTTTGTATCGTATTTCGTAGCATGGGTACGCTCCTTTATTTTACGTATCTGGCGTGGGGGCTAGCGCTCTCGTTTGTACTGCATCAGTACCGCAATCAAGATCACCAATCCTTTCACCGTTCCTTGTAGGTAGGGGGAAACCCCCATCAAGTTCAGCATGTTGTTAATAATTCCCAGGATCACTGCGCCAATCACAGTGCCCCAAATGGTTCCTTTACCGCCGTTAAGCGAGGTGCCGCCAATCACTACCGCGGCGATGGCATCCAACTCATAGAACATGCCCGCATCGCCGGGGCTGACTGAGTTAAGACGCGAAGACAGCATCACCGCCGACAGGCCCACAGTGACCCCGAGGATCACGAAGGTGGAGAAGATAATCCGCTGCACATTGATCGCCGAGTAGCTGGCAACCTTGGGGTTGGAGCCGACTGCACAGACATGGCGGCCAAAGGCGGTGTGGCGCAGTAGCATATGGCCCAGCGCCGCTAGGCCGAGGAATAGCCACACCGGTACTGGCAGGTCTAAAAAGTAGCCGGTACCAACCTTGGAGTAGACGCTGTTCTGCGAGACCATCTCCCCGGCGTCGCTGATATACAGGGTCAGAGAGCGGAAGATAGACATGGTCGCCAAAGTCGCGACAAAGGGCGCTATCTTGCCTTTGGTGGTAAGCGCGCCGTTAATCGCTCCCGACATCGCCCCCAAAGCCGCAGCCGCGCCGATTGCCACACTGACCGCCAGCCAGCCATCGCCCAAATAGTTGAGCAGCATAATCACCAGCACACCGACCAACGCGAGGCCCGAGCCGACCGACAAGTCGATACCGCCGGCGATAATCACAAAGGTCATACCCAGTGCGATGATCCCGGTGTAGGAGACCTGGCGCAGCACGTTGGTGATATTGCGTGGCATCAGGAAGTGCTCACTGGCGAGCGCCGAGATGACCACCAAAATAATCAAGGCGATCAGCGGGGCGTAGTTGCCGATGGTAAATTTGGGCTTTGCGTTACTTCCCGAGAAAAAGCGCGTCGCCAGCACACCCTTCTTTATTGCATCACTCATGCGGTTTCCCTCTGTTGTGGGCCCAGTCCTGCGGCCAGCAACATGATTTGTTGCTCGTTAATCTGTTCACCGCTCAGCTCGCCTTGCAGGCGGCCTTCGCGCATCACCATCACCCGATGGGCGAGGCCAATCAGCTCCTCCATCTCCGATGAAATCACGATCACCGCCATGCCTTGCTCGGTGAGCGACTGGATAAAGTGGTAGATATCTTTCTTTGTGTTCACGTCCACCCCGCGGGTGGGTTCGTCGAGGATCAGGATCTTGGGATCGGTATCCATCCACTTCGACAGGTAGACTTTTTGCTGGTTACCACCGCTGAGATACTGCAGCTCGCTACCCAGCGACGGCGCTTTAATGGAAAAGCGCTGCACATAGTCTTGGGCTTGCTTGCGGGTTTGCTGGTGGTTGATCAGGCCGCGGCTATAGCGCTTTAACGAAATCAGGCTGATGTTCTCCGGTAGGTCGAAGTTCATCACCAGCCCCGCGCCTTGGCGGTCTTCACTGAGGTAGGCCAGCCCAAGCTCCACGGCTTGGCGCAGCTTGCGGATCTTGACTGGCTTGCCGAACACCTTAACCTGACCGCTATCGCTGCGACGCAGCCCCATCAGCGCTTCCATGGTTTCAGTGCGGCCGCTGCCCACTAAGCCTGCGAAGCCCAGTACCTCGCCCTTGCGCACGCCAAAGCTGATGTCGTGTAGCTGGGAGCGGATGCTCAGGCCGCTGACCTCCAGCGCCCATTCATCGAGGGGCTGACTGCGCTCCGGGAAGATCTGGTTGAGTTCGCGCCCGACCATCTTGGTAGCCATATCGTGCTCGCTCAGATGAGCGACCTCGTCCATCGACACCAACTGGCCATCGCGCAGGATCATCAGCCGATCACATAGCTGCTTCACCTCTTTGAGCTTGTGCGAGATAAACAAGATAGTGACCCCTTGCGCCTTGAGCTTGGCGATCAGGGCGAACAGCACCTCCACCTCTTTCTTGGTCAGTACGGTGGTTGGCTCATCCATAATCAGGATGCGCGCATCGTGCACTAGTGCTTTGGCGATCTCCACCATCTGCTTCTCGGCCACGCTGAGATCTTCGACTAAGCTGTCGGGATCCAGCTCGGTTTCGAGCAGTTGTAGCAGGTCATGGGTGCGCTGGCGCATGGCGGCTTTGTCCAGCAAGCTGCCACGTTTTAGTTCATGACCAAGGAAGATGTTCTCAAACACATTCAAGCTGGCTATCAGGTTGAACTCCTGAGGGATCATGGCGATCCCCAGGCGTTTGGCGTCGCCGGGAGAGCCGATGGTGACTGGCTCTCCATCTAAGTGCAGCGCGCCATCGCTGAGTGAGTAGATGCCGGAGACGATCTTCAGCAGCGTCGACTTACCGGCTCCGTTCTCACCCAATATTCCCAACACCTCACCTTGCTCGATCTCGGCATTAATGCCGTGCAGCACAGTGACGCCGGAGAACGACTTGCGAATGCTCTCCAGGCGCAGCAGTGTAGGTCGTTGCACGCTAGTCATTGCCGACCTCGCTAAGTGCCGTCCAGCTACCATCCGCTTGAGAGGATTGGATCATCGCGTTGATAAAGCGCAGTCCGTCGACGCCGTCGCTAACACCGGGCAGTGGGTAGGCCGCGAGGGCCGCTTGGACTGATTCACCGTCGGCAATTGCGCGCAGGCATTGGGCAGTCTCGCGGTAGATATTGGCGAAACCCTCCAAGTAGCCTTCCGGGTGACCGGCTGGGGTGCGCACCAAGGAGGCATCGCCTTGGTAGCCATTACCGGCGCGGGTTAGTAGTTGTACTGGCTGGCCAAAGGGCGAGTACTCTAAGGTGTTAGGCTGCTCTTGCGACCAGCTTAGCCCGGCTTTCTCGCCGTAGATCCTTAGGCGAAGCCCGTTCTCGTTGCCCGGAGCCACTTGCGAGCTCCACAGCATGCCGCGTACACCTTGCTCAAAGCGCAGCATGGCATGCACGTTGTCGTCGAGGCTGCGACCGGGCACAAAGGTACTTAGCTCACTGGCCACCGACTCAAGCTGTAAGTCGCTGACAAAGCTGGCCAAGTTGTAGGCGTGGGTGGCGATATCGCCCAGACAACCGGCAGGGCCGGAGCGTTTCGGGTCGGTGCGCCATTCCGCCTGCTTGTTGCCGGTGCTCTCGGTGCGCTGGCTTAGCCAATCTTGTACATACTCCACCTGAATCACTCGCAGTGGCCCAAGATCGCCATTGGCGATCATCTCGCGGGCTTGGCGGATCAGCGGGTAGGCGGTGTAGTTATGGGTTAGCACAAACAGCTTATCGTGCTGTTCAACCAGCGCTTGTAGCTGCTCGGCTTCTTGCAAGGTGGTGGTCATCGGCTTGTCGCAGATAACGTGGATGCCCGCTTCCAAAAACGCCTTGGCGATGGGGAAGTGCATATGGTTTGGCGTAACGATGGCCACAACATCGATGCCGTCGGGGCGCTCTGCTTCTGCTTGCGCCATCAGGCGGTAGTCGCTGTAGCTGCGCTCGGCCTCGATGCCCAGAGCCTGCGCCGATTGCGCGGCTTTTTCGGGATCGGCGCTCAGTGCACCAGCTACCAAGCTAAATTCATCGTCGATACGCGAGGCGATGCGGTGTACCCCACCGATAAATGCGCCAATGCCACCACCGACCATGCCCAGTTTTAACTTTTCCATGTTCGCTCCTTAGCTCAGTCCGAGGATCTGCTGGTTGGTTTGCTTGTCGACATCGGCGTCGGCGAAGTCATCGAAGGCCTTGTCGGTGACCGGAATGATGTGCTGTTCGACAAACTTGGCGCCTTCGGCGGCCCCGGCTTCGGGGTGCTTCATGCAGCATTCCCACTCCACCACCGCCCAGCCGTCGAAGTTGTACTGACTGAGCTTGGAGAAGATCTGGCTGAAGTTAACTTGGCCATCACCCAGTGAGCGGAAGCGTCCGGCGCGCTCAACCCACGATTGGTAACCGCCGTACACGCCTTGCTGAGCACTGGGGTTAAACTCGGCATCCTTAACGTGGAACATTTTGATGCGCTCGTGGTAGCGGTCGATAAAGGCCAGATAGTCCAACTGCTGCAACACAAAGTGGCTGGGGTCGTACAAGATGTTGGCGCGCGGGTGGTTGTTCACCGCACTTAGGAAGCGCTCGAAGGTGGCGCCATCGTGCAGATCTTCGCCCGGATGGATCTCGTAGCAGACATCGACACCGGCTGCGTCGAAGGCATCGAGGATCGGCATCCAGCGCTTGGCCAACTCTTCAAAGCCAGCTTCCACCAAGCCTTGCGGGCGCTGTGGCCAAGGATAGATATAAGGCCAAAGCAGCGCACCGGAGAAGGTTACATGGGCCGTTAGCCCTAAGTTTTTAGAGGCTTTGGCAGCCAGCATCATCTGCCGCACCGCCCAGGCTTGGCGCGCTTGCGGGTTGTTGTGCACTTCGCGCGGGGCAAAGCCGTCGAACATTTCATCGTAGGCGGGGTGGACCGCAACCAGTTGCCCTTGTAGGTGGGTGCTTAGCTCGGTCAGCTCAAGGCCATGGTGGGCGAGCAATGCCTTGATCTCTTCGCAGTAGCCTTGATCGCTGGCAGCCCGTTCTAAGTCGAATAAGCGGCTATCCCAGCTTGGGATCTGCACACCTTTGTAGCCCAGACCACTGGCCCATTTGGCAATACTGTCGAGGGAGTTAAATGGCGGATTGTCGTCGGCGAACTGAGCCAGAAACAGCGCGGGACCTTTAATTGTTCTCATTGCTTGTCTTCCCTTTTTAGCGTCATTTGTAGACAAAATGCAATCGATTACATTTTGATGATTAGAAGGAGCAGCCAAGATGAAGCAATTATCATTCAGCTGAACCAGCGAATTACCACGCATCATGTAGGTATGGGTCTATTTATAGCGAGTTATCTAGCTAATTGTCCTGCTCTGCAGTACAAAATGTGATCAAAATGGTTGTTGGAGCGAAAACGGCAATTTTTTTTGAGATCTATCCTGTGTTTTTTTTGAACAGTAATAAAAAATAAATACTCACAAAATGTAATCGATTGCATTTTCGGTGCAGAGTATTTATAGGTTAGAATGAGGGCAGCGAACAGATAAGGAAGACCCATGCCAACAATGAAGGACGTCGCTCGGGTGGCGGGCGTATCCACCGCCACGGTGTCGCGATCGATGATGAGCCCAGAGCGGGTATCAGAGAAGACCCGCTTAAAGGTGCAACAGGCCATCGCATCCACCGGCTTTACTCCCAATGCGATTGCGCGCAACCTGCGCAAAAGTGAATCCAAGACCATCGTGGTGGTGCTGCCCGATATCGCCAATATGTTCTTTGCCGATATCGTGCGGGGTATTCAACTGGTGGCTCAACAGAACGGCTACAAGGTGCTGCTGGGGGACTCGGTGCACACAGTGCAGCAAGCTAGCGTCTATATCGACCTGGTAAAAACCAAGCAAGCCGATGGCATTATCTCGCTTACCGCGGAGCTGCCGGCCGAGTTTAAGAGCGGCTCGAACATACCGATGGTAATGGCCTGTGAGTTCTTCGAAGGCTATCCGGTGCCCACCGTTCATTCCGACAACTATGGCGGGGCCAAGCGCGCTGTCGATTACCTGCGGGATATGGGCCATAAGCGGATTGCTTGTATCACTGGCCCCAAAGAAAACCCGCTGTGTGGGGTGCGCAAACAAGGGTATCTCGACAGCCTTCAGCAAGGCAAGCTGAGCTTTGAAGCGGCGGCGGTGGAGTCGGGGGACTTTAGCTTTCACTCGGGCTATGCCGCGTTTAAGCGCTTGCACAAGCAGTATCAGATGACCGCGCTGTTTTGCTTTAACGATATGATGGCGATGGGAGCGATGCGCGCCGCCATGGAGGTGGGCTACTCGGTGCCCGACCAGCTATCAATTGTTGGCTTCGACGACCTGCTGTTTGCCGAGTACACCACGCCGCAGCTCACCACGATTCGTCAGCCACAGAAGCAGATCGGTGAGACCGCCATGAAGGTCTTGCTGAAGATCCTAAACGGCGAGCAAGCTCCGCAGGAGAGCGTGATCCCCACTCAGTTGTTGGTACGAAGCTCCAGCGCGGTACCGCCAGTGGCGGGCTCTGAGCACAAGGTCGAGGGCAGCTAAGTTACTACTGCTCTAGGCCTTGAACTTGTTTAAGGCCTCGGTTGAAGCGATCGCGCAGTTGCGGGCTGTGGAAGCCGAGCACCCTTGGCGAAGCGGGAAACAGCTCATGAAAGGTGACCGGGTGCAGGGTGAGGCGCTGCTCGTCGAGCTTTTGCGCGAAGTAGTGGTAGATTTCCCGGTCTAGAACAATCACATCCACTTGCTGACGATGTAGCCGCTCGATCTGCGCTTGCTGATTGACCACCTCAAAGTAGTTGTTTTGCCCTTCTAACACCTGCGCATACTCAGGGCCGAGGTAGCGCGAGGCATTTTGAAATGCCATGACTTTTAAAGACCGCAGGTCTTGCAGCGAGTTAATGGATAGCTCGCTGTCACGCAGGGAAATGGCGACATTTTGGTAGTGCACCACTGGTTCTGAGTAGTAGATATCGGGCGAGCCTGAAGGGGCGTTGATAACGGCATCGACCTGTTTGGCTTTAAGCAGACGCATGGCACGCAAGTTGGACACGAACATCAGTTCGTCGATAAGCAACTCTTCGGCTAGCAAGGCATCTCTGATGACTTCGAGTTGGCTACCGTTGTGTTGCTCAATGATGTAAGGCGGGATGGAGCCACTGGCTGCCAGTGTAATACCTTGGTAAGCGAGAGCAGGTTTTGCGGCTAGCAACACAATTGCTAGCACTGCGCCGAGCGCGTATTTCATAGAGTACAACTTCCTTGTTTACTTGGCTGAGCCTCACGTTTGTTTGCGTTGGCGTGCTTTAGACGAGCGACCAGCTCGGGCTAGTATATACAGTGAAAGCTCAGCTTAACAGAGTAGTAGCTCGGGTAACTCACTAAGGCAGGCAATTTGGTAGGTTGGCTGGATATCCTTGCCACGCTCGAGGCCGGTGGGGTTAAACCAGATCTGATCGATCCCCGAGGCTTGCGCCCCTCCCACGTCGGCATGCAGGTTGTCGCCAATCATAATGCACTGCTCGGGCGGGCAGTTTAGCGCCTTCAATGCATGCTCGAAGATCAGCGGTGAAGGCTTGTTGGCACCGATGTGCTCGGAGATAAACACCTGCTCGAAGTACTGTTCCAGCTTGGCTGCACGCAGCTTGCGGTGTTGTGCTTCGGCAAAGCCATTGGTCATGATGTGCAGCTGATAGCGTTTAGCCAGCGTTTCCAGCACCTTATGGCAATGAGGAAACACGCCATCCATATCTGAGCAGCGCTCAATAAACAGTTGCTCCATCTGCACCGAGGGTTGATGCAACTGTTCCTCGCGAAGTCCTAAGGCCTTGACTGTTTCCGGAAAGCGCCGTTCACGTAGCTGCTGCTTAGTAACGCGGTGGTGGTGGTAGTCGTCCCACAGCGCTGCGTTTAGCGGCGTGTAGTGCACCATAAACTGATCAAACGAGATGCCAAAAGGCCCCAGAAATTCATGGGTTAGTTGCTCCAACACACGGTTGGCATTGCGGTCAAAGTCCCACAGGGTATGGTCGAGATCAAAGATCAGGTGTTGATAGGGCATGGCTTGGGGCGTAAGCAAAGACTGGCATTGTTTCATATAAAGATTGCTGCGAAAATACCCTACCAAGGTGATATGACGTATTAATGACGTCTATGCTTCATGTTGGTAACGGTTAACAAGGCTTTACTTAGGTTAACTATTTATTCGAATGATGAGGTATCGATGGTTCCTGGCACGCTACAGCAAGCCGTAGACAATATGACACGCGTTAAACCGGTCCAGCGTTTAGAGTGGAACGGCGAGCGTTATTGGGTAAAGTTTTGCGCCGAAAATAAGCAGAACCTGCTGCGCCTGCTGGCCACTAAGCTCGCTTCCTTTCCTCGCTTACGGATGCTGTTGGTCAACTCCGCACTCAGTACCGAACAGCGTTTTAACCATGAATGCGACATGCTAGAGCGGATGCATCGCAAGCAGCTGCCGGTGGTAGAACCGATCCTGACGACTCAAGACTATTTGGTCACCCGCGATATGGGCAAAACCCTGCGCCAGCTGCCAGAAAGCGCCGATTCACAAGTGCTGCTAAGACGCGCGTTTGTAGCCTTGTCTGCCTTTCATCACCATGATATGTGCCATGGCCGCCCTGCACTGCGCGATATTGTTGCCTCAGACGATGGCCAGGTGAGCTTTTTAGACTTGGAAGAGTCACAACGGGATTGCTCCAGCCAGCTGATGGCGCGTGATGCCTTTTTACTGCTGATGGATTCGTTTCGCTACGAGGCGATGGACGCAGATCCGCGCTTAGTTGCGCTGTCTGCCTGGGCTGAACGAGCGCCAGCTCCTGCGATAAAAGAGCTGCGCCGTATGGCGACTTGGCTGCATCACGGCCGCTTTATTCCGCATATGATCTTGCTGTTTAAAAACAACACCACCTCAAAGCAACTGCTGGGATGCGACCAATGCCTACAGCGCTTTTTTGCAGAGCATACCGCGCGCTAGTAAAGAATCTCAGATGAACTAAAAAAGGCTCCCTAGGGCTGTCTCTTGATCACAAGTCCCCGTGCTCAAGAGACATCGCAAGCTCATAGCCTTCAAGGATGGTTTGCAACTTAAACCATCCTTCCCACAACACCTTCACAGACGCTCGGCCTGTTCGTTTTGTATCTTTCCATCCACCTAGTCTGGCGAGGCTCTCGTAAGCCCAGTGCATATCCGGAATGCCCGTGGGTAGTGGCTTTCCTACCGTTTTCATCCACAACAGTTTCCAAGCCTTCGTGCTCATCACGTGTTCGCAGTTCATGGTTGTGCCGTTCGGCTCGACCTCTTTGATAAAACGTAACTGCAGTAAACGGGTGGCAATAAAGGCG
>NZ_AUBZ01000062.1 GCF_000429505.1 Aliagarivorans taiwanensis DSM 22990
TGGAACTGTGCTGGGTCGAGGCGTGAAATCAATCGGGCAATGGTATCGTGTACTGGTAGGCCTGCAGTAAATAGCCCCTTTTCACGGAACCAGTGGAAGTGGGCTTCACCAAAGTCTTCGATATCTTCCCAGCCATTGGCTCCGCCAATCGTTGCACATACGGTTAGGAACAGCACATCGAACAACGGATAGCTTACTTTAGCGCTTTGTCGAGGATCTTTAATACTGCCGAAATGCTGGGAAAATACATCGATGGTCATGGAAGGCTCCCGAAAAAGGGAGTATAAGATCACAGCACGGACGTCAGGTCAAATTGCTTATAAGCGCTCAAAAAATGTTCGCGATCTCACCCTGGCCCTGAGGGTACTTCAAGCAACAAAGTCTCGCAGAACGTAGATCATCCCACACAGGTGAATCCCGAGTATCTGTCTAAAGCGTTCTCAGCGGTCAGGGACCGGCTAGGGCTCTATGCAGAACTGCCAGCCAGAGAGCGGCCCAGTTACCATGAAATCCGCGCGCTTTCTGCAACGCTTCATGAAAAAACGGGTGTCAGCCCTCAGAAACGGCTAACTCACCAAAAAAGTTCAACCACAGAGATCTACACACGAGGCCATGGCGGCTGGACCGAGGTTGAACACATGGAAGTTGAGGTGACTCCGGATTCACTCCGAGAAACTGAGAGCGGTGAGTTTGTTTCTTACCATTACCGGGTGAATGACTGAGCTTAACGTACTGTAAAATAAGCACTAATTGTTTATATTAAAAATAATTTTAAATTCACGCTCTTCAACCCCCACGGAATTTCCCTATATAGCGCCCAGGTTTTAAGAAATGGGACTGTGTATGGTCTGAGATTGATATCGGTTTGTCTTGCACCCGAGAAACTATCCAGTGGGGAGTCACTTTCTAGCTGTAATATTGTAGTTGATAGTAAGTTCGTCTTTTTGCAGTTCCTTGTTAAGTCTTTGGAATTCCTGTGATTAGGCTGGATCGCGCGTGCCACTCGTAGATGGTATAAACCATTGATTAAATGCGAAATCATTCCAGTTTCTAGAACTCAGTCAATTTTGTTCTCCTGTAGAAACAGTACATTATTAATGTATTTGTATATAAAAATAAGGCGTACACGGCGTCAATGACACAAGGGAGCGTTAGGTGACGGAGCTCGCAACCTATTTTAAGTATTGGGGAAAAGTGTCTAAAGACTCAGTACATTCGAGCGCTGATTATCATTTACTGGCCTACCACTCACTGGATGTGGCTGCAGTTTGCTTTGAATGGTTGAATGCAGATAAGGGCTTGCTCAGAGACTTAAGCGAGTTTCTGAGTGTCAACCCGGGGCAATTGAAAGTCATAACGAGTTTTCTGATTGCGCTGCATGATCTGGGTAAGTTTTCCTCTGCTTTTCAGGCGCTTGCACCACAGCAATTCGTTGATTTGATAACGCCTGATAATCGCAAGCCCTACGATGGTAGAAGCTATCGCCATGACCGCTTAGGCACCTGGTTCTGGCGTCGTCAGCGGCAGAACATTGTAGAGTACTGGAGCAGTAAAACGGCTTTAGACAAGCGTCAGCAGCGTTTTATAACAGACCCACTGAATATCCTGATGGATTGCATGCTGGGACATCATGGGGTTCCGGTCGAAGCTGATGAGGCGGGAATCGAAGGCTTTACCGAGCCTTGCAATCTGCAAGCGGCTGATGAGTTTGTTGGAGAGTTGCTTGAGCTCTTCAAACCAGAGTTTCCTGAATGCTTCTATCGGAACGACAAGCTGTGGCTGAGCCAGCTAAAGCAGGTGAGCTGGCATATTGCGGGTATCGCGGTGCTTTGTGACTGGCTCGGCTCTGATCAGGCCGACTTCCCTTATCAAAGTAAAGTTGTACCGTTGGAGCAGTATTGGAATACCGCAAAAAAGCAGGCCGCAAAAGCACTACGTGATAAAAGGCTGATAAGTGTTTACCCCGTCAGTCCTTTTACTTCGGTGAAGGCGCTGTTCTCTTTCGAGCCTACGCCACTGCAGGCCTGGGCTGAGCAGGTTGAGCTCACCAACCGGCCGCAACTGTTCATTCTGGAAGATGTGACCGGCTCCGGCAAAACAGAGGCGGCATTAACGCTAACCCACCGGCTGATGCAGCAAGGTGTTGCCGATGGCTTCTACTTTGGCCTGCCAACCATGGCGACCTCAAATGCCATGTTTAAGCGGGTGGCTGCTCACTATCTTCGTATGTATGAGGCGGCGCAGGAGAAGCCCGGCATTGTTTTGGCGCATGGCGCCAGAGAGATGAACCCGCTCTTTCAGGAGGCTGTGATTGCATCGGGTGAGGATGGCTCAAACTACCGCTCTGACGATCAAACCGCTTCGGCAGAGTGCCATAGCTGGTTAGCCGACTCCCGCAAAAAAGCCCTATTGGCCCCTGTTGGCGTTGGCACCATCGATCAGGCATTACTTGCTGTTTTGCCGAAGCGACATCAATCATTGAGGCTACTGGGCTTACACCGCAAAGTGCTGATCTTTGATGAAGTGCATGCTGCCGATGAGTATATGTTTGAGTTGCTGGAGGGCTTGCTGCAACTGCACCTTCATCAGGGCGGCTCGGTTATTTTATTAACCGCAACCCTGCCAATCAAACAGCGACAAAAGCTGGTGGACATCTGGCAGCAAGCCTCAGGCGTATCCCCAACGCTCACGCAAAAAAACAGTCTGTCAGATTTTCCTTTAGCGACTCAGGTAACGCCCGGCGCAGAGTTCCCGGTTAAAGAGAGCCGGTTATCAAGCCGAGAAGATGTCAGTCGAGAGCTGAAGGTAACCTTTGTGCATCAACCTGAGCAATGCATTGAGCGGATCATTGCGGCGACGGAGCTGGGGCAATGCGTAGTGTGGGTGCGTAACTCTGTTGATGATGCATTAGCAGCTTATGAGCAGGTTTCTGCTCGAATGTCACAGCCGAAGCACTGCATCTTGTTTCACAGCCGCTTTACCCTGGAGGACCGAAATCGCATTGAAGCTAAGGTATTAAAAGTGTTTGGTAAAAATACCCTTCCTGAAAATAGGCGGGGAAGAGTACTAATTGCCACGCAGGTTTTTCAGGAAAGCCTCGATGTCGACTGCGATCTGATGTTGTCAGATCTCTGCCCGATTGATGATCTAATCCAAAGAGCGGGACGATTGCACCGCCATACCCGGGATGAAAACGGCTGCTACCAACCTCAGCAAAAAGATCAACGAAAGCCTCCCGAGTTGATCGTGCATTCACCAGAATGGGCAGCTCAACCCAAGGCCGACTGGCTAAGCAAAGGTTTTAAGAATACCAGTTATGTCTACCCGTCTGCGGGGCGCTTATGGTTGGGGATGCGCGAGCTTAAAAAGCTGGGCGCGATCCGAATGCCCCAAGAGGCCAGGCAATTAATTGAAGCGGTTTACAGCGATGAAGCCCGCGAGCAGATCCCCGTGTCTCTGATAAAGCAGGAGCAAGAGCTGCTCGGCAAAGAGCGGGCCCGCGAGAATATTGCCTATAGCCGCAAACTGAATTGGCCCTATGGCTATTCGGCTACAAGTGGCTGTTGGGAAGAAGATGAGCAAGAGATCAATACGCGCCTAAGCGAGCATGAAGAGGTGCAGGTGGTGCTGTTAAAGCTCACCGATAAAGGCGGGTTAAGCCTCTGGAGCGATGCCCCGCGCTTTGCTTTGCAATTTAGCACCCTTAAGCTGGCTAAAAACAAGTATGCCGACAGGCTTACCACTATTCCTGAGCAATATCAGGCTCAATTAGAACAACTTGCCTCCCGTTATCCGCAGCTAAAGTACCAACAGTGTTGGTTGCCGAGCTTAGAAAATGAATATATTTATCAACCTAATATGGGGTTCTATCAACACAAGCCCAAGGAGGATCAATGAACTTAGTGCAAGATCCCTGGCTGCTATTTAAGGTAAAGCAGCCGGACGGAAGGATTTCAGAGCAGGAGCTGCCGATAACCGCAATCGCCAAGCCGGAGGTGATTGATTTTGCGCTGCCCCGGGCCGATTTTCAGGGAGCGGCTTACCAATTTGCCATTGGGTTACTGCAAACCCTGTTTGCTCCAGCTGATAAATATGAGTGGGAAGATCTCTATCTTCAAGCCCCTTCTGAGGAGCAGTTGCAACAAGCCTTTGATAGAGCCGCTCATGCCTTTAATGCCACCGGTGATGGCCCATTATTTATGCAGGACTATGAGAGCTTGGACGACGTGGAACCTGTCAATATTGACTCACTACTCGTAGATGCCCCTGGTGATAACACTCTTAAACATAATAAAGATTTGTTTGTAAAGCGTAATAGAGCCAAAAGGGTATCTGTTGAGATGGCTATTTGGATCTTGTTTACTTCCCAAATCAATGGTCCATGTATAGGAACTGGGTACCGTTCAGGCATACGAAAAAGCGGTCCATTAACAACACTTCTGATGCCAGGAGAAGATGATTCTGCTCTATGGCAAAAATTATGGCTTAATGTTCTGGATCGAAATACTTGGATTTACCCTGAACCTGATTTATCTAGCTTTGAAGTTTTCCCTTGGTTAGATAGAACAAAATCAGATGAGACTATTTACCCAAATATGGTTCATCCTCTACATGTTTTTTGGGCAATGCCACAAAGGGTTAGGTTATATATTTCTGAGGAACAGGTTGACGTTCATTGTGAGCTTTCAACAAGGAAATCTCGACGTGGAGTAGTTGAGGTATATCGAAGGAAAAATAAGGGGAATAACTATGATGGTGACTGGCTTCATTCTTTAACTCCAAGATACTGGGTTCCCGGGAAAAGCGAAGTTACCCCAAGGCCAGTCTTGGCAAATAAGCTATCTTCTACATACAAAATTTGGGAATCGATATCTTTCAGCTCGTCGAGATTTGGATTCAAGTGTGCTCGAGTCGTTGATAGGTATAATCGAATTGATTTTGAACTTGTTAATTTACCTAGGAAGCCATTTTTATGGGTTTTTGGTTACCACATGGAGCAGGGACAAAAAAAGGTACATGGCTGGTATTCTTCATCGTTTCCATATTTCAAAATGAATACAGATTTTTCCTCTGTTATCTGTGAAAGAACGGATCAGTTGTTGTCCTTGGCTGATAGCGCTTTGACATCTTGTGTGAAAAATGTAAAGGAAGCATGGTTTAAATCGCCACTGAAGGATAAAAAGGCAAAGATTCCTAAAGGTGACTTTAGCTTTGTTGAAGTTTCGTTCTGGCAGCGTACTCAGTTGTTGTTTTTTACCACCGTTCAACACCTGATTGAAAGTGACGACACCTATTTAACCCCTGAGCAAGCCCGAAGCTGGTTGAACGCACTTAGGGCAACCGCCTTTGACCTGTTTGACGAGTTGGCACTGTCGGAGTTGGGCTCTGAGCGCTCAATGGCAAAACGTATAAAAGCGAGAAAGGCACTGATGAAGGGGCTGCATGCAAAGCCGTTTAAAGACTTTGAAGCAGAGTACCGGATTGAATCGAACAAGGAGATTGCCTAATGGATAGAGAAACAGCCCAGCAAGGGCTGGGAGTGGCACTGCACTGGTGGAAAGCCATGCACCTAAGCGCGGAGGCGCTGAAAAAAGAGCAGATAAAACCGGCGCCCAGTGCCTGGAAAGCCGAACTGAAACGCTGTGAATCACCAGACGCCATTCTATTGACTCAAGGGTTTCGGGCCCTTTGGTTAAACCTGGGAGAGCCCATCATAACAGGGCCCGAGGCCCGGGTAGCTAATAACATGCGCTGCTGGGCGATGGTCGCTGCCGCATTGACGTTTGTAACTAAAGATTCCGACGACAGCTTTGCCAGGTTAGCCGGAAAAAATGGCCAGGGGGATAAGCCGGTGGTGAGTGAGATGCGTTTTGCCCAGTTGCAGCAATCTCAATCGCCTGAGGAGTTTGTGCGTTGTCTCAGGCGTATCCTGCAGCAGCTTAAAGGAGAAGCCTCGGTTGCGCGGCTGGTTGAGGATATTTGCCAGTGGTATCGGGAGCATACCTCGCAACAATCCCGTAGGGCCGACAAGCGTATAGTGGTGCGCTGGGCAATGGACTACTACCAGGCCGCACAATAGCGGCTGAACAGCATTATTTTTTTCAAAAGGATTGAGATCATGAGCCAATTTATTCAGCTTCACTTGTTAACCTCGTATGCCCCTTCTAACCTGAATCGGGATGATTTAGGCCGTCCTAAAACCGCCAGAATGGGCGGTTTTGATCGTCTCAGGGTCAGCTCTCAAAGCCTGAAAAGAAACTGGCGGGTATCAGAGCTATTTGAACAAGCGATGACCGGCAATATTGGAACGCGAACTAAAAAACTGGGAGAAATGGTCTTTTCCGCCTTAGTCGATGGCGGAGTGAAAGAGAAACAAGCGACCGCATGGGCCTCCACTATTGCCGGAGTGTTTGGCAAAGTAAAAAAAGACAACCCACTAGAAATTGAGCAACTTGCTCATGTGAGCACGGCAGAGCAGCAAGCCGTACTGGATCTGGCCGCTAAGTTGGCCGCAGAGCAGCGCGAGCCAGCAAAAGATGAGCTTAATCTGTTACGCGCAGATCGTACCTCTGTAGATATTGCTCTGTTCGGCCGAATGTTAGCTTCAAGCCCTGAATTTAATGTTGAAGCCGCGTGCCAGGTCGCTCACGCCATTAGTGTGCATAAGGTTGTTGTGGAGGATGACTACTTTACTGCAGTTGATGATCTCAATGATGGCAAAGAGGATATGGGCTCTGCACATATTGGCGAGTCTAATTTCGCTGCCGCGCTGTTTTATAGCTATGTCTGCATCAATAAATCTCAACTGGTCGAAAACTTAGGCGGTAATGAAGCGCTGGCAAATCAGGCAATTAAAGCGCTGACCGAAGCGGCAGTTAAGGTTTCTCCCAAAGGGAAGCAGAACAGCTTTGCTTCCCGCGCTTACGCCAGTTATGTGTTAGCCGAAAAGGGCGAACAGCAACCCCGCTCGCTCTCGGTTTCATTCTTAAAGCCGGTTCAGGATGATGACCAAGCTGCGGCGGCGATTTTGTCGCTGGAGAAGCAGACCCGGAACTTTGATGCCGTTTATGGTGATTGTGCTGAAGCGCGTTACACCATAAACGCCGTTGAAGGCGAAGGGACGCTGGTCGAGTTGCTTGATTTTGTTGCTGGCTAAGTAGAGGCTACCAGGATGAGAGAATATCTGGTCTTTCGGCTTTATGGCCCGATGGCGAGTTGGGGGCAACCTGCGGTAGGGGGAGATCGGCCAACGGCTTTAGCACCAACCCGCTCGGCACTGCTTGGACTGTTGGGGGCCGCATTAGGCATTAAACGCGAGGATGAGGCGGGTTTAGCCCGGCTTCAGCAAAGCGTCTGCTTTGGTATTAAACAGTGCGTTCCGGGCACACTTATGCGTGATTATCACACCACTCAGGTTCCTATCGGTACACCAGAGAAGTTAAGACATTGTCGAACTAGAAAAGCCGAGATTGATGAGTGTCAGCACCAAGAGAAATTCAATGCTAAAAACTCAAGGCCAAATGCGATCCTCTCCAGCAGAGATTACCGATGTGATGCCTTATGGGTTATTGCGGCCTGGCTAAGTCCAAAAGCGGAGCTAACGCTTGAACAGCTACAGACTTCACTGCAAAAGCCGGTGTTTACCTTATACCTCGGCAGGAAGTCCTGCCCTCTGGCACTGCCTTTGATGCCACAGCTTTTACCTGAAACATCGTTGCAGCAAGCGCTGGATCATCCCTTCCCGGCGCTGGTTTCAGAAAAAGCCGATCCCTACTGGCTCGGCGCTAATCATTACACCACCTATTTCTGGGAGGGGGATGTGAAGGCAATTGAACACGCAGCGACACAAACCTATCACCCCTGGGATGAGCCTCAGCACAGGGGGCGCTGGCAGTTTAAGCAGCGCGCGATGCACCAGTTAACCATCAGGGAGGCATAAGATGTATCTGTCAAAAGTGACGATGGTCTCTTCCACTCAAACGGCACAAGAGTTAGCCAAATTGCAGCGTAACGGTGTTTACGCCTCTCATCAGTTGATCTGGAAGTTGTTTGCCGATCAGCAGGAGCGAGGCTTCCTCTACCGGGAAGAAAAGGGGGCGACAGGCTTACCGGAGTTTTATCTTCTTTCCCGGAGTAAACCCCAAACCGAGTTACCGATATTTGCGTGCCGCAGTAAGCGCTTCGCGCCAACATTAACTGCAGGACAGAGGCTCTCGTATAAGCTCAGGGCCAACCCAACGGTCTGCACCAAAGATGAAAAGGGAAAGCAGCAGCGCCATGATGTGATGATGCGGGAGAAATACACCGCTAAGGGCAAATCGCTGGATGCAAAGGCGTTAAAGCAGTGCATGGAGCAAGCGGCGATTAACTGGCTTGCAAATGAGACGCGCCTGGCTGAGTGGGGCATCACCCTGGACTGCCAGCCCGATGTTGAGTGTTACACCCGGCACCGGGTGCAGAAAAAGAATCATCAGATCCAGTTTTCCAGTGTGGATTATCAGGGGCTCCTGACAATAGCCGACCCTGATAAGTTCCTGAGCCAATATGCCAGGGGTTTTGGCCGTGCTAAAGGGATGGGTTGTGGGTTGATGATGATTCGTCCTGCGTAACAGCCTAAGGATAGGGAATGGCATTTATCCCCCTCAAACCCATTCCCATCAAAGATCGCAACTCGATGATCTTTGTGGGTATGGGACGTATCGACGTAAAAGATGGCGCCTTTGTGGTTGTTGACGAAGTGAATGGCGAGCGTATGCATATTCCGGTTGGCTCGGTGGTGTGCATTATGCTCGAGCCCGGTACCCGGGTCTCTCACGGCGCCATCAAACTGGCTGCTCAGGTGGGCACTTTGCTGATTTGGGTGGGTGAGGCGGGGGTGCGTTTATACGCCGCAGGCCAGCCCGGAGGCGCACGCTCAGATAAATTGCTTTATCAGGCGAAGCTGGCGCTGGACGACTCGCTTCGCCTCAAGGTGGTTCGCAAGATGTTTGAGCTTCGTTTTGGTGAAGCCGCGCCGGAACGGCGCAGTGTGGATCAACTGCGCGGTATCGAAGGTGCAAGAGTACGTAAAACCTATGAGTTGCTGGCAAAGCAGTGCGGCGTAAAGTGGCAGGGGCGTCGCTACGATCCTAAAGACTGGAGCAAAGGCGATGTGGTGAACCAATGTATCAGCGCGGCCACCTCATGCCTGTATGGCGTTACCGAAGCGGCGATCCTGGCTGCTGGTTATGCGCCCTCCATTGGTTTTTTACATTCGGGTAAACCGCTCTCTTTCGTTTACGACATCGCGGATATCGTGAAATTTGACTTGGTGGTGCCCGAGGCGTTTCGGATTGCTGCGAAAAAACCTCATTCTCCCGACCGTGAAGTGCGAATAGCCTGCCGTAACAAATTCAGAGAATCTAAGTTGTTAAGCAAATTAATACCGTTAATCGAGGAGGTATTACGTGCCGGTGAGATAAAGCCGCCTCAAGCGCCGGCAGATAGCCAGCCTCCAGCTATCCCAGAGCCGGAAAATGTAGGCAACGATGGACATAGGACGAGCTGAATGGCGATGTTAACTGTAGTTACAGAAGCTGTGCCTCCTCGATTACGGGGGCGTTTGGCTGTGTGGTTATTGGAAGTGCGAGCTGGTGTTTATGTGGGGGATGTGTCCCGTCGCATTCGGGAGATGATCTGGTACCAAGTAACAGAGCTAGCCGAAGAGGGCAATGTGGTGATGGCTTGGGCATCCAATAATGAGTCGGGTTTTGAGTTTCAGACTTATGGTACAAATCGCAGAGAACCGGTAGATATGGATGGTCTTCGGTTAGTTCGTTTTCTACCCGAAGAACAGAGATGAACCACTGTAATTTGCTCTTTAAAAAGTTGGTAAATTTCTAGCCGCGTATATTTTCTTTATTGATCAAACATCTACAATTGGAGAGTTCCCCGCACCCGCGGGGCTAAACCGTGAGTGGTCTTATGACATGTGCGCTGTATATTGAGTTCCCCGCACCCGCGGGGCTAAACCGCAGGCCCGGATGTTAGCCTACTCAGTTCAGGGGAGTTCCCCGCACCCGCGGGGCTAAACCGCAAAAATAAGAGGGGGCAAGGTAGAACTCTACGAGTTCCCCGCACCCGCGGGGCTAAACCGGCTGAGAAAAGCGGGCGCCTGCCCGCCCCAGAGAGTTCCCCGCACCCGCGGGGCTAAACCGTA
>NZ_AUBZ01000063.1 GCF_000429505.1 Aliagarivorans taiwanensis DSM 22990
GTGGGGCATGCACTCGGTGATACGGGGATATTGCATGAAACCTTTGGCAAATCGCCCTTTGGCCGCTCCTTTGTGCACGGCATGGCAGGGGGCAGCCTGAATGTGGTGAAAGGGGATAACTTTGGTACCGGCTTCTTAAGTAGTGCGTTCGCCAAAGGGCTTACCACAGGAGACAATGGTCTAGGCAAAGGCTGGGGGTTTGAAACCGCAGGCATTGATTTTGGGAATGTAGCGGTAGCGGCGCTGGCAGGCGGAGCATCCAGTCACTTCGCGGGCGGGACGTTCCGGGATGGGGCGCGAACTGGGGCATTGGCTAATTTGTTTAATGAGCAGGGGGACGAGGTTTCCGGCCTTTGGGGCAGAGCAAAAAGTGTAATTAGCGAGAATCGAGAGATGATTTTTTCGAGGGTTAATAATGCGGTAACGTTCTTTGGTGGAGTGGGTCAGATAGGTACAGGTGTAGGGCTGTGTTATGTATCTGGCGGAATCGCCTGTGCTGCTGGAGGGGCAATAGGGATGAGAGGGATAGACAACATGCAATCAGTCTTTACCGGACACAGTGGATTAGAAATGGGGCTTCAGCAAATGAATATGTCGAGTGACAATGCAAAAATGGCGGGAGACTTATTTGATGTTGGTACTTCTTTAACAGGCATATTTCGCAAAGTTCCAGCAAAAATTCCTTTTTGGTCTAGGGGGGCTCGAACAGATAGGAGCTTTCAGCATATGTCAAAAAGGGAGTGGTTTTTAGAGGGCGTTGACGCCAGCATTAAAGGTCAAGAGTATTATGACAAGTAGAGTACCTGGTTGATTTATGACTGATTTGGTTTTTCTTTGTTACGCTATAGTAGCTTTGCTTGTGAGTGCGCCTTATGAAGATGTAGCTAGTAAAAGCGGCCCTTTTTTCCCTCTTCTTCTTTGGGGATTATTTGTAAAAATGCTTTACGAGATGAGCTCAGGAAAGCCAATGGGCTTCGGTTCTGGAACGCTACACAAAGATCTAAATGGGCCAAGGTGGTTTATGCTACTGGTTGTCTTTGTATTTTCAGTTGTGGTGACCGTAGTAAACTGGGCTTTTTTAGTAATGCTATTTACAGACATTTTTTAGGAGCAAATGATCCTCAGCTAGTGGGCAGGGCGAGAGCGTGAATGATTGCTTTTTGATCTCATTCCCTGAGAAGTTTCCCGATAACACCTAATCAATTTGACTGCTCCTCGTCCTTTAGGTCGAGGAGCAGTCAATCAAGGTCTTCTCAAGGGTTAATACAGTTGGGGCTGTGATTGGCGTTGGTGCAGTTGGCTTTCAGGTAGGCGCTGTAATGTATTGCTCTGTGGATTGTTTAGAATGAAAAAGTTTTTAAAGATAATATATATCCTTTTGGCGCTTCATATTTTTTTGGTTTCTGTATTTTTGGTTTTTAGTGGGCTTAGTATTTGGAGTGGGCTTGGAATGATGGTTTTTTCCATTTATATAGGCAATTATGCTTTGACCAACAGTGCTACGCTTAGAAAAAGGAAGAAGTAGTGATCATGTCACTGCGTAGTGTTTTCTTGGTATAGGGAAGGTGCAATTAAGCCATTCAAATGTGTAAAGCAACCACTCGCAGCCATCTTCGATTACGTGCAAAGTCGCCTGCATTGGTCCGTCTTCGTATGAACTCTTGTTCTGGTATGAGCTTTTTGCCCAGTAGACAAAGTTCCGAAGAGCGATTGAATATGGGGAAATTGTTAATAAGCGTGATATCTACGGTGAGCCCATTTGCGAGGATTTACCCTCGCTAGGCGAATCTGTTGACGGGAGTTGATGGCTTAACGCAAGTTGCAGGGGGCTTTATGATGTGTAAAGTCTCCCTCGGGCTAGCATGCAAGGGCGGCATGATATTGATGGCTAGAGGTGTTGATAATATGCAAACAGCCTTTACCGGATCTAATTGGTTAGAGACAAACCTTCAAAAGGCTGGGATGTCAGAAGAAGGGGCTAAAGTCACGTCAACAGTAGTTGACATAGGTACCTCAGTCAGAGCTGCTACAGGAAAGATCATGGTTGGTAGTGGGAAGCTAGTTCTTCCTGATAGAAAGTTCCATCATATGAGCAAAGCTGATTGGGCAATTGAAGCAGGTGGCCTTACAAATTCAATTGGCGGGATTATTATTGATGATCACTAGAGGTTTTAGTTTTGAACTACATTGTTAAGTTTTTTTCTTTAGCGTTTTTTCTAACGATTTACCATATTTTACTCTCTCAGTTTTACAACTTGGATGATGATTTGATGGGGGTGGTTATTTGCTTAGGTGTTGTGTCTATGTATTTAGTTGAGATGGCTTTGGGTTTGCCTGTTGGAATGGGTGCGCTTTCTCTGGGGCGAGAACATAAAGCCGAAAGAATTTTCCTTCTTGTATCTTTAATAGTATGTACTATTTGTGCTTTAGTTTGGCAATGGCCAGTGCTATCTAATCCAGTCTTCTCCTGATGAAAATAATTTGCTCGAGGGTGGATATTAGGAGGGGTTTATGAAATCTTGCCATTTTGGCGAATTTTAGTATTGTCTTGGTTTTCACAGCTAACTGCTATTAATCCGTGCGAAGGTTATCTTCCTCAAATAACCATGAACTTGGATGAAATAAAAGTTATTTGATTGGAGTGTTGAGATATAGTCTATAGTTGTGATAACTGCTCCAGTCCTGTTATTTAGGTTTGCGAATGGAGCGGCTCAGATTGAAATATGTGAGAAAGGCTTGCTACTTAGAAAGCCTGCTTTTACCTGGCGATTTATTTGTTCTTTGATATTAATTTACTGATGATCAAGACCATGCCTCCATTTATTAGAATAAGAAGTAGTGTTCTCCAAAGTCCAACGGGGGCTAATCTTGATAAGTATGGAACTGCTGAAACCCCATGTAAAAAAGCAAGGGGAGGGAATATGAAAAGAGTATATCCAGCCCATTTTTTTTCAAAGTAAACTCCGATAAGTGATGCTATCGGAGCCAGCAAAAAGATCCCTCCCAAAATGGCGGTTAGTAAATATATAACTTTGAACTCGCTAAAACCTAACGCGTACCATCCATATAAATATATACCAGGCCACATGATAGCTGAGAGTGTTTGGGTGAGTGAAACTACAAAAAGTGTGATTTTAATGTTCATACATTTGTTTCAGAGATGCTGATGATACAGGTTATCCAGAACACTGTATTATACCATACTAGGGTGGGAGCTTGAATGGTTACTTTATACTAACGAGTGGTATTCGGAAGGCTGGTCGGTTCACATGTACTAGCTCAGACCTGAGCTGACAGTTACCCGTTTTTGATGCGGTGCTTGTCAGTTTAGATTTGAGCTAAATTCTTCTCAGCCAAAACTGTTTTTCATCAAGTAACATTGACAGTATTGTTCTGTCACAATAGGCTATTCCTGACGAGTTCGCCCATTGTTGTAATAAGCCATCCGTTCGTCTAGATATTCTGTAGTTATTCTAAGCTTCCCTACAGCTTTTTGCGGATGGTCACTTGGTAGAACTCGTTAAGAATGGTCTTGTGGAATCGTTCGCAAATTCTGTTCGTTTGAGGTGGCATAGTTTGACCAACCGCGGCTTTACCGGCCACGAGCTCGTTGCTGAAGTGGGGCCTTATTCATATGAATGCCCGGATATACGATCCCTACTTGGGGATATTCTTAAGTCCGAAACTCATTATGCCTCTGGAGCTACACTCTCAGTAACTGCGATTGCTGCGTAGTAGAAATGACGGTTATTGCTTATTGTTGTGCTGATCATCACAGCTGATGGTTCCGAGAGCGGTTGGCTGAATAGAGCTATACTTTTTGAGAAACTGAGTGCTTGAATACAGGCGGTAACACATGCTTGGTTTCCCGGTTCCCTATCCCGATGAGCTGCTTTATAGCGTGATTGCCAGAGCTGGAAGCTATGAGGGGATTACCTCACCTAAGGAGTTGATTGAAGAGGTGTTTGCAAATCGCACTGCGATTGCCTCAATTGACTTGCCGAGCCATTTGATCGAGCTATCAACGCACTACCCTGACTCTCTCGGTTTAGATGCCGAGAAGTTGGCTTATCGACATACCTTGTTTCCGCTCTGTGGTGCGTTTGTTCCCGAGTCACGCAGGACGCGAATACTTAAGCATTTAGCTGGCCGCTCCCAAGGTGCTGCACATATGCTTTGTGGAGTCGCGTCATCCAAAGTTAAGGCTATCCAAAAGCTTCGCTATTGCCCGCTGTGTGTAGCCAAGCAGTTTGAGCTTTATGGTGAGGGGTACTGGAAACGCAGTTGGCAGATAGCGGGAGTAAGCGCCTGTTCAGAGCACGGTGAGCTTATCCAAGCCAAGCTTCCCGTCAGGCTAGAGCATCGGCACCAGTGCTACATGGTAACTCCTGATACCTGTCCTTTGGTTGCTCAATCTCCAGCAAATTGGCAGAGCCTGGTTGTGTCTAAGCATGCTAAAGATTTGCTAAACAGCCGAACTTCTCCATCACCAGAGTTTGCCCAATGGACCAAACACTATTGGCAACTAGCAAGAGACTTTGGTGCGACTAAGGGAAAGCACATCAACCATGCGCTGATCCGAGAATGCATCAGTGAGTACTGGAGTGATGCCTGGTTAGCATCGGTGGGCCTTAGTATCGCCGATGGTCAATTTGAGTGGCTGAAGTCTATGTTCAGGAAGCATCGCAAAGCATTCAGCTATTTGCAGCACATCGCCGTGATGCAAGCTTTGCATGGCAATAAGCTACAGATAATACCGGTGATTAATGGTGTGGGTAGGCTGCGTGTTGTGCCCAAGCAGCCTCTGCGTTCTACAGCTAATAACCAAGATAGAGCCTTGCTGAGGTTTTACCGCCGGCGCTGGCTAAGGCAAGTTATTGAACTCGGTACCAAGGTTGCTCGGCTTCAAGGTTCAGGCGCCGAGTATGCGTGGTTGTATCGTAACGACCGTTCATGGCTAAAGCGCTGCAATCGTCGCTTTCGGGTTCGCTTTGCTCAGGTAAATAACCGTGTGCAATGGGGAGTGCGCGACAAGTCTGTTGTGCGCTACCTTATCCGGTTACGCAATGAAAAAGAGCTCCAGCTGACCGCGCCTCGGTGGACAAAGAATCGCTATTTAACGCAAACCCGTTATCCCGCCACCATCGAAAAGAACATGCATAAGCTGCCTCTTACCCAACGATTCTTGAGTATGTACAGCGAAACTGTTTCCGAATATCAGATCCGAAGAATTGCGGTTGCCATTAGTGAGTTAATTGTGGATAGTGGAAAAGTGAAGCGATGGAAAGTGCTTAAAAATTCAGGGCTTAGCAGGGAGAGGATCACAGAACAAGCTAGTGCGATTCTGGATTGGTCAATAAAGCAGTATGGACAAGGTAAGCTTTGACAAGTTTGATGATGATGTAAAGATTCAGGGTGTTGGCGGTCTGTTTCGCCCAGTACATGGCAGCACCTGGTTCGTAAACCTAAACCTTTCTCCAAAACAAGATAAGCCTTTTGTGCGGCTATCCAATGCGCCGCTACTGGTAAGGCAACGAACGCTTAACCCCACTAGCTCAGAGCTGCCTGCTGGGCTCACTAAGCTAGTCGCTATACCTCATACCTATACGTGGGATACCTGCAGGGTAAAAGATTGCCCCGGCTACAAGTTTCATCGACCCAAAGATAAAGACCAGTATTGTTTCCGCATTCGATCGGCGGATGGCTTTGATATCTACCTTCCCCACTTCGAGCTGGCGAGGGCTATGTTTTTCCACGATAGCTACTTATCGAGAGCTGCACTTGAGCATGATGTGCTGAACATTGAGTTTGATATTCAACGCGATGCTATTGCTAACAAAGCGGAAGTTTTTGTGCTGGAGCACTCGGGTTATCGTGTTGAGCTGTTAAACAACCCGGAGTGCAGGCGTTTTTTAAGCTGGGTGCTACTCGATCCTCATGTCCGCGCTTCTTTCGAGAGTATTTCAAGCTACGAGATAACTGACGGTGTAGATACAAACCGTTATCGAACGTGGGATTTTAAGTTCGACCCACCACCCCTCAGCGGTGCAGAGCTGACCTTGCAGGGCTGGATAGACTCAGATACTCGCAGCATGCTGGTGTGGGAAGTTGCTGGCATACGCAACTTGGCTGCCGTTTTACCTGCAGAAGTGAGTTTTTACCACCCAAAACTAAAAACGTATCAAGAGGGTGAAGGTGGCCAGCGTTCTGGAAAGCACTATGGTGGAGGCTTCAATATTGTTGATGAAGGTGGGGCCAATGATGAACTTGGCTCCAGTCTAATCAGAACGTCAGCGACGCAAATCGAGTTTGTTAAGCCGATCCTCACGAAAAAAGTCGCGAACAAAGTGTCAAAAGGCGGCAAAGGAGAAGGTGAAGGCGAATACGTTGAAGAAGCTAAAGACGTTAGCACCAACGAACCGACTATTGCCGGAGACCTTCCTACCGGTGTGTTCAACAACCTCGAAGATGTATCTGACGATAGCCACCTCTATCTCGGCAAGTTCGCCGCGTTTATCGAGATGGTTGAATGCCTAAAGCGTAGTCATGGATGTGTAGCGTCAAAACCATTGATTACCAAGTTACCGAAAGTGCCGAGGTGCAAGAAACATCTGCTTCAGAACGACAGTAACCCTCGATGCATAGCAATCGTCAGGGTTCAGTTAAACGGTAAATCGTATCTGCTAATGGAAGTCGACACCTCGGATGCCGCCAAGCCCTTATCCACCAAGCTGATAGAAGATAATGGGCAAGGCTTCACTCAAGAGCAACTGGACAAGTTGATGGAGCTCGTACTGAAGGGGTCATTACGATGGCCTAGCAAGTACTTAGATAAGGTATTTGGAAAACACAGCCATCAGTCGATACCTCATCCAAAGTCCTCTCTGCAGGGGGCTTTGTTGAAGGAAGATATCGAGCGATGGGCTGAAAGAGTTGAAGGAAGAACGTAAGTAGTCTTGTGCGAGTAGAGATAAAAGCAGTTAAAGTTAAAACATAAAGGTTAGGTTTCTTTCTAGGACGATTTTGTCGTCGAGACGCAGTGATTTTCTCGATCTTCTTTGCTCACCATTCTTTCCTATGATTTTTATTCCCTTTTGACACAAATGAGAATATATCGCGTCGAGATACTGCTCGTAATGTGCAGGAGATCCGTTACATGTGCTGGAAATAAGCTCAAAGATTTCGAGAGGTTCATCACTGAAGTATTCTGTAACTCCCTCAAGTAAAGCGTCCCTCGTTCTTGATTCTGCGCTTTCATCAAACAAGAAGTCAAACTGCAATTGGTTCTCTAGATGCGACAAGTTTGCATCAAAGCCAAATAGCATCTTTAGCCCTGGTCCTCCATAGTGGGCGAATGAGTTCTGAAAACTCCAGTGGATCTTAACCATTTCATCTCGTGCTTTTGGGTGGTTAGAAAGATGAACTAACCAGTAGGACCTATTACTAACATCGGATCTAATGAAAAAAGGCGTGAAAAACCTAGCTTTGCTTTTTTTCCAGACAAAATCATAGAGACTTTGCTCAATCAGAGCTCTGGTCTGTTTAGAGTCTACCTGCTTGAGTTCCTTTAGGTCGTTGATTGCTTCGAGTGAAAGAACCTCGTGCAATCCAGCCTTCTTTATACCTTTTAAGTAGCTAGGAGAGTCTGATAGATAGTTTATTATTGAGTCTGTGGAAAAAGTAAGAATTGCTTCAGAATTCTTTCCTGAGGTGCCAAAAATGTAACGGAGATAGGGGATAGGAACATCAGTGTAACCGTACTGATCTAGAAGATAAATAGCCCTTTGATCTCCTCGGCCATGCGTTAGTATACTGTTGATGACTGGATCTATAGCGTCCGTGAAGGATTTGTTTATTATATGAATGTTTTCACTGTTAATATCTATTCCTGCGCTACATAGCGAGTCTTTTAGGCACTGATAGACAGGCTTCTTTTTTTCAATGAAGTAAAACTGAGCATTAACACTAAGTTTGGTTTTTGTCCTTGAGGTAGTGTTTATTTCTGCTTCAACTTCCCTGATGGTATTGTGAAGAAGAATCGGCGACCCGTAGACTTCCCTTTTGTGTTTGGGGCTATAGTATCTTCCACCCCCAGAAAATCCATCCACAATATGCAAGTTGAGGTTAGGTATCGAAGGGTTTATCGTCAACACCTTAACATATTGCTTAAGGTACTGAACGATTACACTATGTTTGACTTCACTATGTTCTGCAATTTCAGGTAATGAACCTGAATCGACCCATTCATACTCTGTTTTCGCCATCCGCTAGAGAAAACCACGTTACTTGTGTGTATATCTAATATACCCTGAATTCTATGGGCATTGCATCCCAAGTTTGACCTTTGAGAAGTCGACCATTCTCCTTTTTCGAGCGTTTCTTGCCATCGGCACCCCATCCCCCCCATTGTTTGAAAAAGAAGGCTACATTTTGTTGCTCGCAGGACTCTTGAACTCCTTCTGCCCATTCTGGCTTCATTTCTCGAGATTTTGGGCCTGATTCTCCTCCGACGATAACCCAATGAATTCCAGATAGATCAATATCCCCTAATTCTTCTAATAGCGGCTCTACAGATAAGAAGCGGATTTGAGCATCAATCTTCCTTAGCTCATCTATTCGTGGCAATCCTTGCTTCCTATTTTCGACAGTTACACC
Organism: Aliagarivorans taiwanensis DSM 22990; assembly: GCF_000429505.1. Taxonomy (GTDB): domain Bacteria; phylum Pseudomonadota; class Gammaproteobacteria; order Enterobacterales; family Celerinatantimonadaceae; genus Aliagarivorans; species Aliagarivorans taiwanensis. The sequence continues at coordinate 8,656 of NZ_AUBZ01000063.1, forward strand.
AATCCAAGCGTTAGTTGGTGCACTTCTTTCCTGAAAGTAGCTTGCCATCCTAGCTGCTCTCTTGGTCAAAATCTGATAAACATGTTGTGGTGTTGCTTCAATGGTATTGAAAACTTTATCAATAAATGAGAATGGAACATCTTCATGGAACAAGTCACTCATGCTATTAACAAAGTACTTTGTTGGTTTTTTTCGCTTTAGAGGTTGTTCTAACCTTGATGGCTGTAGTGTTAACTTGAATCCGTTCTCATAACCTGGAGTCCTCATTGACTTCAGTCTATTCGCCATAGCTTCTGCATAGCAATGCTTGCAGCCTGCAGTTATTTTGTCGCAGCCTGTCACTGGATTCCAAGTCTGCTCAGTCCACTCAATCTTGCTCTGGGTTGACATGTCATACGCTCCTTGAACTCACTTTACTCATTTTAATTCAATGTGTTTGCAGAACACTTGAAAAGCTAATAATATTCACAAGTTATATTATATATGAATGATGAATAAATGCACCTAAAATCAGCGTTATCCGAGAAAGTCTGTGAGTTTCTTAAGGAGAACAAACTAACCCAAGTAGAGGCAGCTAAAGAGCTAGGTGTTAGTCAATCTACTATCAGTAGAGTTAGGCAAAAAAACTGGAAAACTCGCGGTAGGCAGGTGGAAAAGCTAATTAAAATTTTTGATTTGGATTATTACTTAAAACCTGATCCTGCTAAATCTAAGGTATTGATGAGTGCTCTATCTGACGTATGGGATGGGAGCGATGCTCATGCAAAAGCACTATCAAAAGCGCTACGTTCTTTAGTCGATTTAGCAAAAACTACTCGGCAGTGATTCTGAATAATATTTGTGGGGGATACGTTCCTGCTCTTCTTTTCTTCCCAGGAGGTAGTTGACCAATAGTTAGAAATCCTTTTTCCTCTAATGGTTTTAGTCCATGCTTTTTAACTTGCGATGAATGATAATCAGTCTCATCTGAGGCCACGAAGTCTTGGACTGTCTTGCTTGTTATCCATTGCCCTGTTGAAAATCTTTCCTGAATACAGTTTTGTAATGAGGTAAAATCGTGCATATCTTGTGACATTAGTAGATCTTTGTCCTTCCCTCCTTTGAACTTAAAGTCTCCTTCAGGAACGACTTTCCAAATGGAAGCCTTCATGCTATCCGAACCCTTTATATGCTTCGTTGCAAAGAAGATGGTATACACATGACGATTACCCTTATATAGCTCGAAATGAACTACCTGTTCAGCGCCTGACTCCTTGAGCTTCTTCTTGTAAAGTTTGTTTAGGAACGACTTTTTTTCTTCTTTGTTATCAATTTCGCACATTTCCTTCCAGTCCTGACACCCAAATAATGAGTCTAAGTGAGGTTCAAACTCAGGACTATTTTTAAACCTGTTTATAAACTCGTACATCAGCGATATGTACAGCTCACATTTGCTGTTTTCCAGTAGCTTTTTCATTACAACAAGAGGTGTATCAGTGTAGTGGTCAAGTTAAATTGGCCACGGTTTTGTATTCAAGCCAGTACCTTCGCTCTGACTC
>NZ_AUBZ01000064.1 GCF_000429505.1 Aliagarivorans taiwanensis DSM 22990
AAACCGAAAGACTTGATGTTCCATAGTGACCAAGGAAGCCACTATACCAGCCGACGCTTTCGCCAACAGCTCTGGCGTTACCAGATAAAACAGAGCATGAGTCGACGCGGTAACTGTTGGGATAATAGCCCGATGGAACGCTTCTTCAGAAGTTTAAAAACAGAATGGATACCGATGACCGGCTATCGCAGTATCAGTGAGGCACAGAGTGAAATATCACGATACGTAACGGGGTATTACAGTCAGCTCAGGCCGCATCAATATAACGGCGGGCTGACACCCAATGAGTCAGAGCGAAGGTACTGGCTTGAATACAAAACCGTGGCCAATTTAACTTGACCACTACAAATTGTATATCAAGCGCTTTATCAGAACTGCCCTGAGCTGCACAAAAAGCGCCTCGATACCCTTATAACCGCTGTCAAGGCGCTGCAAAGCAGCGACACGCTGACGCTCACCTCGCTGGGCAGGCACATCGGGCAAATTGTAATACTTATGGATATGCTCAATCAGCAGCTTGGTTTTGCGGGGCACATGTTTGGTGTAAGGATAAACGGCATAGATGCCTAAGCTTTTGCCCACCTGATCGTTCAATACTTCAATCAGCCGGCCTGCCGCTAAATCCTCGGCGACTAAGATCTTGGGCACATACACCAAGCCTTGGCCATACAAGGCCGCCTTGCGCAGCGCAGAGGCGTTATTGGTGCAAAAGTTTCCCGCCACATTCAGGGTGTAGCTACCCTGCTCGCCCTTAAACAGCCACTCATAGGCACCGGTCTCCTGAAACGAGTAGCCCAAGCAGTTGTGTTTAAGTAAGTCCTGCGGTGAGCGCGGCAGGCCTTGCTCTTTTAAGTACTCAGGTGCGGCGCATATCACCCAGTGCACATCTACCAAGCGGCGAGCAATATAACTGGAATCGGGCAGCACCCCGGTGCGGATCGCCATGTCGTAGCCCTCCTCAATCAGGTCGACAAAGCGGTTTTCTAAGTCCATATGCACATGAACCTTGGGGTAGGCTTTGCTGAAGTCGGCAATGGCCTGTGGGAGCACCAGCTCACCGGAGATGGTCGGTACCGTAATCTTGATAGAGCCTGACAAGCTATCGTTAAGCCCCTGCAGCTCCTCCATCGCATTGTTAACCGAGTTGGCCACCTCACGCGCATGCTTGTAGAACACCTCGCCGGCTTCGCTAAGCGCCAGCTTGCGGGTGGTGCGGTAGATTAGCTGCACGCCCAGCTCCTGCTCTAAGCGGGTAATGCGTTTGCTAATCACCGACTTGGTTAAACCAACCTGCTCGGCGGCTTTGCTAAAAGAGCCTTGCTCGATGAGGTGGTAGAAGATCAGAAAATCGTCGCTATGTTTGAGCATAAACCACGCTTATTGCAACAGTGTTTGAGTTTGTTGCAATAAGCTTAAGAGATAGCCCGAGCGATTTCCTGCACCCGCCCCACACTTTGCCAATCACAGCTACTGCCGACACTCATCCGAAGCAACTTGCGCTAGCGGGTACACTGGTCCACCAAGTACACAATCGACTGATAATCGATACCCGAGTGATGGCTAAGGCCAATCTCACAGGTACGACTGGTGGAATAACCACTGCTGCAGCCTTCCACCTGACCGGATAAGGTGCGCAGTGCCGACTCGTTAAGCTCTGGGGTGGTAAAGCCTTTATCGCCGGCAAAGCCACAGCAGGTGATTTGGTCAGGGACAACCACGTTGGTACTGCAGGCGTTCATCAGTTCGACAATCTTCTGCTCTAGCCCCATCCGCCGCGCCGAGCAGGTAATGTGCAAGGCGACCTTGTCGTCGGTGGGCTCGAACTCCAACTTATCCATCACGTACTCGTGGATAAACTCCACCGGTTCATAAAGTTTAAGCTTGGGATGGGGGTGCTCTTTTAGCTGCATCAAGCAGGGGCTGGTATCGCAGTAGATGGGGATCTCGCCGTTGTTACTGGCTTCGAGCAACATCTCTATGGTCTGGCTGGCCTTTGCATCTGCCTGATTAAACATGCCCTTGCTCTTAAACGGCAAACCACAACATTGGTCTTTTAAGCCCTTGGGATAGATCACCTCAAAGCCGGCTTTACGCAGTAGGCTTTCGGTTTTCTCGAACAGTGTGGCCTGCTGCTCTGCGCCTCGCGCTGGCCCCATGGTGCGGCTGGAGCAGCTTGGCAGATATACCACCTTAAGCGGGCTGGCTGCGGGTTCGCTGTTCTCGATGTACTGATTGACCGGAATAAGCTGCGCCGCCGGAGTCGGCATAGACGGCGTCCAGTGACCCACACGTTTGCCCGATGCCTTACGCATACCACTGGTAAGCGCGCCCATCGCCTTGCTGCCAAGCACGCCATGGCTAACATTGGCCGCGCCAAAGGCGGTTTTTGCAGCCTTGGTGACGATGTTGAAGTTGTCGGCAATCCACTCCGACACCCCTTCCTTATCCCGGTTGCGGTCATGGCGTAGCTGCCGGACCAAGTCGCCGGTGTTGATCCCCACCGGGCACACCGTTGAACACAGCCCACAGCCAGCACAGGTATCGATCGCCATATAATCGTATTTGTCGGCGAAGGCTTTTTTGTTCTCGCCGTCGAGCAAGGCCAGCTCTCGCTTGCCAATGATCCGCTGGCGCGGGCTAAGGGTGAGCGCTCGAGAGGGGCACATGCGCTCACAAAAGCCACACTCAATACATTGGTCGACGATATCGCTGACTGCCTCCATGGGCTTGAGATTACTGATATGCAGCTTGGGATTATCGGTAATCATCACATCGGGGTTTAGGAGCCCTTGCGGGTCGAACAGGGCTTTGATTTTAAGCATGTAGCCGTAGGCTTCCTCGCCCCACTCGCGGCGCACAAACGGCGCCATATTGCGGCCCGTGCCATGCTCGGCCTTGAGCGAGCCATCGTACTTGTTCACCACGATATCGCACACTGCCTCCATAAAGCGCTCGTAGCGTGCCACCTCCTCGCTGCTGCCAAAGCCTTGGGAGAAGATAAAGTGCAGGTTGCCATCGAGGGCATGGCCGTAGATAACCCCATCGTCGTAGCCAAACTGCTGCATAAGCTGCTGCAGGTCGGTTAAGGCATCTGCCAGGCTTTCGATATGGAAAGCGACATCTTCGATAAGCGCGGTGGTGCCCTTGGGCCGAGTGGCTCCCACTGCGGGGAAGATCCCTTTGCGGATATTCCAGTAAGCCTGATACTCAGAAGGCTTATCGGTAAAGCTGGCTGGCACCACCAGCGGCAAGTCGTGGACCTCGCCCAAGATGGTGTGGATCTGCCCCTTTAGCACCGACAGCATCTCTGCCTCGGTTTGCACCAAGATCGCCGTCGCGCCTTGCGGCAAATTGGCGACAAACTCAGGCACCCCGTCCATATGCTGCACCACTTTGAGCGCGTAGTAGTCAATCATCTCGGCTGCAGACACCGGTGTGTCGTTGAGCTTAAAGCGCATCACCGCTTCGCTGGCGGTGCGGATATCAGGGAACACCAAAAACGCCGAGGCTTTAAGCGGGTACTTTTTGATGGTGTTATGGGTGATCTCCGAGATAAAGCCCAGTGTGCCCTCAGAGCCAATCAGCAAATGGGCGATGATGTCGATGGGGTCGTCCCACTCAATCAAAGAGCGCAGCCCATAGCCGGTGGTGTTTTTGATTTGGTACTTGCGGGCAACCCGCTGGCTAAGCGCCTTGTGGCTGCGCATCTGCTCGGAGAGTTCGGCAACACCGGCGAGCAAATCGGCGTGAGTACGCTTGAACATACTGCGGCTGGCCTCGGAGCCAGTATCGAGAACCGTTCCATCGAGCAAGACAATGCGCGCCGACTCCATCACCCCGTAGGTATCCATCGAGTTCATGCCCGCGGCATTGTTAATCGCGATACCACCAATGCTTGCCGCATCGATAGAGGCCGGCATGGGTGCGAGCTGATAGTGAAGCGGTGCCAGATAGCGGTTGGCATCGCCCCCTAGCACGCCGCATTGCATGCGGATCTTGGCGCCACCTTCGAGTATTTCATAGTCTTTCCAATCCGGCGTTAAGGAGAGCAAAATCGAATCGCTCAGCGCCTGACCCGAGAGGCTGGTTCCCGAGGCGCGGAAGGTAATCGGCAGGCCCACGGCAGAGGCTAGCGCCATCAAGCGGATCACCTCGCCTTCATTGGCGACCTGCACAATCACCTTGGGAACTAAACGGTAGAAGCTGGCGTCGGTGCCATAGGCAAGTGAGCGGAAATAATCAGTGATCAACCTATCGCTGGGGATGAACTCGGCGGCCGCGTTCACAAACTGCTCATAGCTATCTTTCACTTGCATGTCATCGTCCTGATGCCTATTGGAATGTTGCGGATCAGGTTAGCAACAGCGCATTAGTAAGATTAGGCGCTTTAAGGCGTTTAATTGTTTCTTAAACGCCACTAATTGTCCTATGCCATTGTTATAATAGAATTTTGCTAATTAAGGGTGCGTGTTTTTGCAGACTTAAAGCCCCCCTAGCGAGTGAGAAACTGTGATCTCGCTGCAAAGAGTCATCAAGTGATGTTACGTACTTGATTTCGCGCATGCCCCTAGTCGTTGTGACTTTTCTTTTGATTAAAAGCTAACGCGGGTAATTAAAGGCTCACCCGAACCACCTGACCATATTCGAACTGGTAGCTAAAGGCATCCTTAAGCTCGGTGTTATGCGCGATACTCAAAAACGCTCTGATCACGCCGCAGTGGGTAACGATAACCGCACGCTTAAGGCCGCTCGCGAGCAGGTCGGTTTTAAAGGCGCTGACCCGTTGATACAGGTCGACAAAGGACTCGCCGCCCGGGCAGCGTACATTCACATAATCGTTGCCCCAGTCGCGGTATTCATATTCTGGAATATCGTTCCAGCGCCTTAGCTCCCAGTCGCCGAAGTTCAGCTCTTTTAGCCGCTCATCGAACGCGATAAAGTCAGTTGTTAACTGTTGCGCCAGCCGCTTACAACGCCGCAAGGGGCTAGCGTAGATAGCGTCAATCTGGCGAAGCTCGGGTGTGTTGCTAACAATCGCTTGAACCTCGTCGGTAAAGGAGTCGGCCACATCCAGATCGCTCTGCCCATAGCAGACGCCCTTCTCCACCTTCGGGGTGGTATGCCTGACTAGATAAACTTCCATAGCGCGATAACACTCAAGTAAAACACTACTTCTGAAACCTGCTGCACCGCACCGGCACAGTCGCCGGTATAACCGCCAATCCATTTGCTAAAAAAGCGGAACAGCGAGGCTTCAGTCAGCAACAAGGGGATCAGGGCGAGCAACACATAGGGCGAGTCGAACAGCAAGAATGCGCTCAGGCCCATTACCGCATTGGCCAGCAGTGAGGAGAGTGGTAGCTTGTCGGCGGCACTCCCCGCCTTGGCTTGATTCTTCTCCTGCACATAGCGACCACGGGCCAGCATCCGTGCAGCGGTAAAGCGGCTAAGTACATGTCCGGCGATAATCATCAATGGGATCTCTGCCGCGGCAAACTCTTTGAGGCTAACGAACTTCAGCAAGGTAATCAGGATAAGACCCAGCACACCAAAGGTGCCCAGCGTAGAGTCTTTCATGATGACCATGATCCGCTCCTTGCTCCAGCCGCCGCCAAAGCCGTCGCACACATCGGCCAGGCCATCTTCGTGAAAGCCGCCAGTCAATCGCGCGCCAACGATAAAGCTAAGTACCAAGGCGATATCGCTGCTAAACAGCAGGTTGCTCACATAAAACGTCAAGGCGGCGATAGCCCCGACTATCCAGCCAATCAGGGTAAAGTAGCGGGCACTTTGCTGGTTGTAAGCCGGATCGAACTGGGCCCCCGGCGGGCACGGGATGCGCGTGTAGAACATCAGCGCCGCGCAGAAGATATTGAACTCTCTATACATTGCCGCTGCTACTCATCGGGCTGGCTAACGGCGGCTGAGTCGAAGCTGGCCATCTGATTGATAAAGGCGCAGGCGGACTCAACGATGGGATACGCCACCGCCGCGCCACTACCCTCGCCAAGTCGCATGCCGATATCGATAAGCGCCACTTTGCCCATGTGCTCGAGCATGGCTTTATGCCCGCTCTCTTCGGACTGATGGGTGCAAATTACGTAATCGAGCACCAAGGGATTGATGCGCTGTGCCACCAGCAGCGCCGCAGTGGTAATAAAGCCGTCCACCAAGATAGTCGCCTTCATCTCCGCGGCTTTAAGCATGCCGCCACAGATTTGAGCGATCTCAAAGCCGCCAAAGGTGGCCAGCAGCGCGATGGGGTCATCGCTATCAACATCGCGGTGTATCTCCTGTACCTTCGCCAGCGTATCTAGCTTTTGCTGGTATTGGGCGCCAACCACGCCAGTACCCTTGCCCACACATTGGTCAATCGGCAACTGGCAGATGGCGCTCATCAGCAGCGCTGAAGCAGAGGTATTGCCTATCCCCATCTCACCAAAGCCGATACAGTTACAGCCCTCCTGAAGCGTCGCTTCGGCAATCTGGGCGCCCTTGTCGATAGCAGCCTCACATTGCGAGCGGCTCATGGCAGCCTGCTCTAGATAGTTGTGTGTACCCAAGGCGATCTTGCCGTCAATCAAGCCATCGACCTGGCCAAAATCATAGTTCACACCCGCATCGACCACCTTGAGTGCGATACCGTGCTGTCTGGCAAACACGTTGATCGCCGCCCCACCCTGCAGAAAGTTCATCACCATCTGAAAGGTGACTTCCTGAGGAAAGGGATTCACTAGCCCATCTTTGGCGATGCCATGGTCAGCGGCGAATACGATAAGGGTCGGCTGGCTAAGGGTGGGCGCTAAGGTGTCTTGAATACAGCACAGCTGAAAAGCGATGGATTCGAGCTTACCCAGCGCTCCGAGCGGCTTTGTTTTAAGGTCGATCTTGGATTGGATCGCGGTGGCTTGGTCGAGGGAAATCGGCGTGATATTAAATGTCGTCATAATGATTTAGTTTTTAAAAATAGAGCGTTGAAAACAATAGTTAAAAGCAATCGTTAAAAACGGCGTTACTGGGCGCGTACTAGCGAGTCGATGCCAGCAAGGCCAAGACACCGATAGCAATAAAAAACAGCCAAGACAGATGCTTACCTTTGGCCCCCACTAAGGAAACCAGCGCATGCAGCAAAAAGGTAATACCAATAATGCCCGCTATGACATGAGCGCTTAACGGCCCTTGGGATAAGTGAACCAAGATGGCAGCAAAGCCCCACCACGCAATCGTGGTGACATGCCAAGCAAAACGTAGGGTGTTTTTAGTGAAGGTTTGGCCGCCGTAGAGCTTTGGGAGGTTGTCGCGCCGAAACAGCCGGATCAGTAGGTAGCGCTCGCCTAAGTAGGAGTGGGCAACGCCGATAAACACCAACAGCAGAGCAGCAACATAGTAGAGCATGTGAGTCCTTCCTTAGATTGCAGCGCACGAACAGGGCTAACTTGCCGCCCGAGGTTTCAGTCCAGACGAAATAGTGCTCACTCTATCATTTGGTTTTGTCCATATCCATCAGTGGCTTATACCCAAGCAACCTCAAGATGCAGGATTCAAATTAGTAAGGGGACTAGTAACAGCGGCCGAGTTCGATAAGGGGTTAGATAAAGAGATAGGTACAAACCCTGTCGCTGCATGCCTCTTACTACAGCGACAGGGGAATGGCGGCTACTGCGCCATTTGGGCTTCTATTTCATTCACCAAGCCTTGCGGCAGATTAAGGCGCGCTGCCAGCATCGACAGATAGGCACGCTCAGCGGCGGAGTCGACCTCGATGGCCAGCAGCGATGCGGCGTAGATCTCTGCGGCGACCTCTGGGCAGGTGGCGCTGGCAACAATAGCGTCCATATCCACCGGATGGCCCATCTCCTGCACCAACACACGCTGGGTGTCGGCATCTAAGCCGAGCGCTTCAATACGTTGGAAGATCGCTTGGCTCTCCTGGGCATCCAGCCGACCGTCGGAACGCGCCGCAGCAATCATGGCGCGGATCAGGGTAAGCCCCAAGGCCTCCTGAGCGGCGATATCATTTGCCGCTGGCATAAAGGCTGAGCCAGCGGGCGCCTGAGTAAGCGTGCCGGTATGCCCCGCCGAATTTGCTGGGGAATACGTAGCGTGAGCCGCTTGTTGCGCAGGCTGCGGACGATAAGTTACATCTGGCTGGGCCTGCCCGCTTGCCGCCGCGCCACTTTTGTCGCTGTATTTCTGATAGGCGCTATAGGCAAGTGCGCCCACCGCGGCAACGCCCCCAAGTTTTAGGGCCTGCTTGCCCATTTTTCGGCCAGACTTGCTGGTGAGCAGCCCACTGGCGAGCCCTCCTGCCAAACCGCCGGCAAAGCCACCTGCGGCGCCGCTGCCCATTAGTCCACCGAGTAGTTTGTTGATATCAGCCATAAGAACTTCCTTTTTGTAGTTATTCGAGAACAGAGCGCTTGTAATGAATCGTTATAGTGAGCGTTCTTTGTAAGCGAGCCTGCTAGACACCTTCTTTTTTCAAAGATAGGCGATCATGCCGGTGATTTCCGTTGTGAACGCTTTTGTCGACGCTCTAGTAAACGCGCGTGTCACGTTGGCTGATCAACCCACAAAAAGGTATCAGAGGCACGCCATATTGATCGAGGAGGAACACCCACACGTAGCTAAACAGGTGAAATCGACCAATCAGGGCGCGTGTTGGCCCAACCAAGCAGGAGCCATCTATGGACAGCAGACTCACCATCAGAGATTTTCTACGCGTGTTTGACCTTGTCAGCTCTAATGGCACCAAGCGCCAGTCTAAGTACCAACTAGACGGGCTAAGTGCATGGCACGACTTCGACGGCTACACCTGCTGGCTCGGCTATAAAGATGTCACGGTCACGCTGATGTTCCACGGCTCGCTGAAAATCGAGTATGACAAGCCCGCCAGCTACAATGAGTTGGTCGAGCGCTGCCTGGCACTGACCGCCAGTGAACCTATGTCATGAACATATTTAAGCGCGCATGTTTCCTGGCCTTTACTGCACTATCGCTTGCTCACCCGGTTACAGCAGGAAGCCTGATGATCGACTTATCCGCACCTGACGAACACCATCAATGGCGTGCTACCAATGACGGAGTGATGGGTGGACTCTCCCAAGGCGGATTGTCGTTTAATGGCCGCTGGAGTTTGTTCTCGGGGGAGCTATCGTTCAGAAACAATGGAGGCTTTAGTTCGGTCAACCGCCCCATTGCGAACCTTCCCGCGGCCATTGACCGGGTCGAGCTGGTATTTATCGGCGATGGACGCCGCTATCAGTTACGTTTTACAACGATGCTCGACGGTGAGTTGGTCCGTTACAAACATGAGTTTGCCACCGTTCAAGGGCAGCGCCACAGCAAACGCTTCATACTCAGAGACTTCCAAGCCACATTTCGTGGCAGGCTTATTAGCGATGCGCCCTCACTCAAAGCTGAAGCGATAAATCAGGTGGGGCTATTGATTGCTGATAAGCAGCCAGGGCCGTTTGCGCTGCAACTTGTGCAGCTCCAGTTCCTTCCCGCGCCTTAAACGAGCTTTAATCCGCACCCTTAAGTATCTGCTCCATCACCCATGCGGTATGAGTAGCGCTAACACCAGTGGATGGGTGTGGTATACCTGAGAACAGCTGCGCTTGGATGTTTTGCACATGGTAGCGCTGAATGTGCGGTGGGTTGTCGATATACAGTTGCTGCTCACCGCTAGGGAAGGTGCGATTAAGTCCCTGATGTGAGATCATAGGCATAAGGATATCAACAAGGACGTGCATCCATGACTCACCAGTTAACCTTCGCC
>NZ_AUBZ01000065.1 GCF_000429505.1 Aliagarivorans taiwanensis DSM 22990
TACCCTTACTCAATATTTCGTTTCATTTTGTGCCCAGGGGCGAAACAGCGAGTCCTGTCCTTGCTGATCCGCCAGCCCGCATTGCGAGCTTGCTTAGCCACCTCAGACCAATTTTCGCCGATATACTCGCCGAACCCCGGATGGTGCTCGACTTCACCTTGATATGCTTCGCAAGCATCACAATCGCAGTAAAGATGGAGAGTGTAATTGGCAGCGATCATCGTCAATTTCCTTGGTTGATTCCGTTCGATTACTGTTTCACTACAACCCAATGGTGAGCACCATTTTGGTCGTCGCCCCCAGTAGCTTCAAACAGATGCCCGTCGTCATCTACGGCTATCGCTCCCGGTCGTTCGGTGTTCGCATCTCGCAAAACATCTCTCCAACCGTAGACCTCATTTTCCCAGATCAAGACAACCCCACCGCATCGACCAGAGTCTTTTCGATAGGCTTGGGCTAGTTGCTGGTATACCTGTATCTCTGTTGCCATATCAAAAAATATCCTTACTCTAGTAGGCGTGTACACACTGATTACAAATGCCATTTTCAGTGCCATTTGGCTCGTCACTGTGCTTACAAATACAACAGGGGAATGAGAAGCCCGTCGAAGGTGGCTCGAACTCCAACTTGCTGTTCGACTTGCTCAGAATATCAATGAGATCTACTGCTTCCCATGTAGACGACGCAGGGGGGATCACTGTTCTCAATCCTTCTGCATCCGGCTGAGATACAAACCCGTCAGCCTCAAGTGCCTCCATTAGCCTCGCCGCTCGGTTAAACCCTATTCGAAGCTGCCGTTGGAGGCCGGAAATCCTAGCTCGGCGACTTCGGCGGACATACTGGACGGCCACGGCATACATGCAGTCTTTGCGGCCTTCCTCTACATTTGATACTGGCTCACTCATTCCGCATTTGCCTTACTCGGCTTTGTATGCTTTTGATAGTTCATCTGCAGCTCTGTTTGCTGCTCTGAAGCCATCATTATCATTGCGAGCCACAGCAATCAGTTCGATTACATCTTCGGCCAGCAGTTCTTCTTTGCCAGAACTGCCTTTAATCATCGCGACCAGTTTTTTACCCAATTCATCGGTTACTGGGCCACGCGCAAACTTATGCCTTCCGCTTGTGTAATTAGCCATCTTTATCGTTCTCCTTCCTCAAAAGTTTCCTTGGTAAATAGTGTCTAAGTTTTTTGGTACACAACATCTAAGTGACCGCGCACTTGAATCCGACGCAAAGCACCGTACATATAGTCACATTCGGCCTGCTTGTTTGACTTAAAAGGCTTGTTCGACCACTGCGTATTGGGCGGCCATCCAACCACTTTCTTCACCATCTTGGGGTAGCAATAGAGCAACCCCCAGCCACTGGGCAGTTCATCGGGTTTGATGATTTCAGGAGGACACATATAGAAACGCCAATCCCCCATTCCCATTTCAGGCTCTTTTCTAAATCGCTTGTTTTTGTCCGATAGAAAATCAGAGCGAGTTACTTTTACCTCGATTAAACAACTAGCGCCGTTTCTAAACCCTAGAGCATCAGGTAGCTCACCCGCGCCAGTAGCGGCTTGAAAACGGTCATCGAACGATACGCTGAAGCCGTTGCTTTTCAGGTACTTCGCAGCTCTTTGGCACATCTCGTCGTGCTCTTTTGATGCCATCAGCTAAATGCCTTTCTCTTAGTTAACGGTTTCCGCTGCGAAACCACGAAGATATGACTCTGCTTGAACACCAAGCTGACTGTCCAGGCCAGCATAAATATCACAGTACCAGTCACCGCAACGTAGCTCTCTGTCGTCGTACATATCAATCACAACATTGGCATCTGTACTTTTTAGCTGTTTAGCTCCGAACGTTGTTAGATATCCCAATATCGCTTCAGCTGGTAAGCAGATCGAATCGTCAAATATTTCCTCTGCTTTGAATTGCAAATAAACGGCTAGATCAGCAGGGTCATGCTCCACATCATCAAAAGTAAAATATTTCGACTGATCACCAATGTCGTAGTAGTGAGTAAGCCTATACACAAGTGCCGTTTTCTCAGACATTTCTTTCTCCTTACCAACTGGGACCGTGGCCCCGGTGAATTTCCTTCCTAGTTCTTCTTGCTGTTCCGCACGTATTCAGTGCCTTTTTCAGAGCGTTTATAGTGGTACTGTGGCCTAACCCAAGTAGGGGTACGCTCCTTAATGACTAGCCCTTTTGACGCTAGCCAGCGCAGGTCAGCTGAGTGGTGGGATGCGTCATAACCACCAATATCGATTGGCCGTTCAAACTTATCTGGCCTTAAGCTCTTAAGCACATCAAGCCGACGATCATGTACTTTGCTAGTCCGTCCAAGCATGATTATTTAGCCTTGCTCCGGCAACTTCCCATAAGCAGCGATTAAACGCTCCTTGTCACTTTCATCAATCGATTCAAAACAAACATCCATTTTCTTAGCCACCTCAACAATCTGACTCTCTGGAGTCCCTAACTCAGCCATGTACGAAAGAGCAGTACCGGCACCGGCGACATAGTTGGTTGGCGCATCATTCTCTAAATTCATGGTTATAGTTTCCTTGGTTAAGCCGTAAGGTTATTCGTGTGGCAAAAGCTGCCTAGCTTTGCAGGATGCGGAGGCCAGTGTGTTGGCGGCTCTAATCCGACACAATCGCAAGTCTGTAGCATCGCGCTATATTCACCGACATTACTGCTATCATCGATCCAATCTTCAAAAACAACTTCATCGCTTTCATCGAGCACACGTGCGTACCAGTTGCCGAAGCTATAGCCATCATTAGGATCGCGATCCAAGCTAAAGTTGTGTCCTTCATATTCGCAAACCAGTTTGCGCTGTGATTTGTGATGAATGATGTAGACGCTGCGAGCCATACCTACCCCCTAGTTTCCTTTGTTATCCGAGTGGTTCTTCAAAGAGCTGAATCGTACTGCTTCTTCGCTTCTAACAAGTCCGCGTTGGTGACTGGCGTTAGCTTAAGCTGGCTAGATGAACTCAGTCGAAAGTGTCGGATGTGGTTATGGCTCACGTTACTGGTTTCTGTTTGCTTCTCAACTATCGCAAGAGTCTTGCACCAAATGTCATCAGCAGCCAAAGCGAACGCCTCTACTTCCAGTACATGGCCAACAATCACTCCAGTGTTATCCCGTTCGTGATAGTCGTTATTTGCATAGGCTGCGCAAACGCGCTTTGCTGTCTCTTCACTTGGCCGAATGGACTCAAAAACTACAGGAACCGGCTCGATGACATTTTGTGTCGCAAGGTGTTGATAAGAGTAGAGTGACAAAGCGCCTAGTACTGCGCCGAGTGCTATTGAAATTGTCTTTTTCACTATTTGCTTCCTCACAGCTAAACTTCATCGGAGAAGAGCACTTGTGCAGGCGCTTCACCCCAAATTTTTTCAAAACAACCTTTAAGCTCATGGCGTGATTGTTCGCGTTTGACAGCGGTAAAAGTACTGGTGAACTCCAGTAACTCTACAACGGCCTCTCTCTCGCCTCTCAAGATAGTTGCACTAATCGGCGGGTCAATGGCTTCTGCCGCTTTCTTACCATCATGAGAGAGTTCATAGTCCCTCAGAATAAATCCCTTTGAATGCAGGCTGTTGTATGTACCTTCGTGAATCTGTCTTACACCGTCTAAGTGACCGCTCTGAACTCTTCCGTGATAAATTGCCAGCAACAGTTCTTTCTGTTTTTCAGTCAGTTTTTCCACACTAGTTTCCTTGTCACATTAGGTCAGGTTCGTGAACGGATTCATTGTTATGCTTACCGTCCCAACCGAGGCTTTTCGCCATGTTTTCCAGGCGCTCTGCTAACTTTCTACATTCCTCATCAAATATCTGTTGGTCAGACTCTGGCAGGGCCGCCATGGCATAAGTACCACCATGCTGCTCAATCAACGTTGCAGCTGTAGTTAACGCCTCGATTCGCCAGTGCCTTCTTTCATCACCTAACGCCATAATCTGAATTTGCCTTGGTTTATTCAGACGCTTTCTGGCCAAAATCTGACTTCAGAGTTGACTTAAATATCGATACCCCCAGCCCCATCCACGCAATCGCTGAGACAAACACCATTGCCAGCGCAAACACCCATGAATGCGGCTCAGTGACCCAACCCTGTTTTAGCATCATGACTATCAGAGCCACCGCACCTGAGAGCGCGGCCAGCACGCTTAGTTTAGAAACCTTTGACCACTGTACTTTCGTGCTCTTCTTCACTTCTTTATTCATAACTTCTGTTGCCTTACTCTATGTTGTTGAGACGGTGGTACGCATTAGGCCCACACAGCTTATCTAGATGATCGATCATTTTATCTGTCGGCGAGCTAGCTTGACCTTCTAACGTGACTGGCCTCGGGACTTCTATCCCATGCTGTTGCATAAGCTCCTCTAAGCTCACCCTAGCGTGGGCCAAACCATCAATTCGAGCCGCAAAGTAGTCGCCCATATCGGGCCTTTCTTGCTTTAACTGCTGATCTATTTTCTCGGTAGCAGCTAGCTCAAGAGCCAACTCTTTTAGATCTGAGATTAATGCTTCCAACTCAAATATTCCTTACTTGATATCCGTTTGCTCGAATCTGGCATCATGCTGCCGAACGAGGCGCAAAGGTACACCTGCTATTTTCCCATTGCTTTAGACAAAATCTTTGTTATTGGGTTGTTGGTTTCATTATCAGGAACCCAAACCTCGAAGCCGTTTTCACAGACCTTTTTATACTTCTGCGGTAATACACCGTCATGAATCAAGGCTTGAGCAGCGGCACCTTGTATTCGAACCGGGGGCTTTGTACAACCTTGCGCTGAACATGTGAAGTTCAGACTATCCCTAACGCTAGAACGGTGCCTGAGAGGTTTTCCACAAACGCATTCAGGGTGAATAGGGTTCGCTTGAATATGGAAACCATCTTTATCATTTTGACTGAAATAGCCTCTTGAAACGAAATTATTTAACAGGTTTTCGACATCTACGAGAGACACCAGAGAGCCCAAATTAGCATCGCCAGAGCTTCTGTATGTAGCGATAATATCGTCCTGTGATAGAAACAATTTCATTACAAAAAGATGCACCCAGACATCACCTCTCTCATACCCCTCAAAGTGCGCAGATTCTCTAGGGGAAACCTGATACAAGGTTGCCTTTTCTATTTCGTTATTGAAGTCATAGTCCCAGTCGAGGGTTTCTACGCCTCCATGAGAATCAGTTCGCCTGACAGGGAGCAGGACATACTTTTCTAAGGGATAACCATCAACCGCTTGTGCTAGGCTCGCGAATTCATTAACGCCAAAGGCATCAATGAGGTGGTATGCAAGTTCTCCTAGCCTCTTTTCTGTTGGCGGTTTTTTGAACTCAACGTAGTAAGTGTGATCAACTGACATTCTTGTTTCCTTCCCTCAGTCCCAAGTCCGGTACTCGTTAATGAGATCACGCAGTTTTTCGATAAAACCTTCTCGCTCTGCACCGGTTAACGCATATTTACCTGTCAGATTTAGTTCCTTGTCGTCTAACCCTTCTGATTGCTTCACATAAACCACTCTCTGATTGGGGTAATGCGTGATAGTTGTCTCTACAGCTGAACTTCTGGCTAAATTTACACCGTAATTGAAGTCGTCGAAATCTGTAGTAGATAGGTCGTATGGGTTCTGTATTTTAACCCCAGCTTCAACCATTAAGCGGCCAAGCTCTATGGCTGTGTCGCACTCAAATTTGATGCCTTGCTCATGCAGCGTGTACTTGCTGCTCTTTGTAAATCCAGCCATTCGAAGATTCCTTGGTTCTATTTACACAGTACCGACGCAAAGTAAGAGCCTCTGCATGGCTTCTCTACGCGATGTTGCCAACAGCTGTATCCAGAGTCATCGGACGTTGGAACAACTTTGAAATTGGACTGGTAATAGTCAGCTGCTTGAAACTCCTGCAGATCATCTTTATCAATGACATTCTGATCGACAGCTGCCGCGAGTATCGCTTGTTTAGAATGGTCGCCCTTGGCCACCAAAAACTGGTTTGAGTCAGAGGTGTGGTAGTCCACTGTAATTCCATCAGCCATATCGAAGTTCCCTTAGTCCTTTTGTAGCTCTCTGACCAACCACTGTTCGTCATTTTTCTCGGCTTGCAACTTAATCAAGCCGCGCCCTTCTCCATTGGCAAATTTAAAATTGACTTGTGGGGCTGCAACCAAAGTACCAGCGAAGGTTTTGAGTGGAGCAGCGTTGCTGACGTAGTTGATTTGTCCTATGCGATCACCGTGTGGGCCACCTTTAACAAAATCAATGCAGGTTTGAACAAGTAGAGAGTCAATATCCCCCTCTTTGGTGCCAGGAGCCACCCCCGCAAAAGTAGTTACATTACTTTGTTTCTGCATCTCAATATCCTTACTTGGTTTCGTTTAACATTTTCCTGATGGCGCTATGCAAGTTAGCGCGATCAGGAGTTGTATCTAACACTACTTCAAGCATCATCCGTAACCCGGCGTTTTGAGTTGCTAGCAGCTGTTTTTCTAGTTCCAGCTGTGCGATCTGCTGTTTGAGCGTTAGCTTTGCCATGCCAAAATTTGCCTTACCGTTAAAACTGGAACCATGGTCCCAGTGAGCCTGTTAAATTAGCAACCGCAACCACGTTCAAATACCTCGTACCCAAACGCTTCACCTAGAATGCTTTCGGCAGCAGCGGCGTGAGCCTCTTCCTCTGTAGCAAACGT
>NZ_AUBZ01000066.1 GCF_000429505.1 Aliagarivorans taiwanensis DSM 22990
AATATCCTTACTTGGTTTCGTTTAACATTTTCCTGATGGCGCTATGCAAGTTAGCGCGATCAGGAGTTGTATCTAACACTACTTCAAGCATCATCCGTAACCCGGCGTTTTGAGTTGCTAGCAGCTGTTTTTCTAGTTCCAGCTGTGCGATCTGCTGTTTGAGCGTTAGCTTTGCCATGCCAAAATTTCCCTTACTCTTCCAATTTCAACTGTAAGTCACGCCTCGGGCTATATAGCGTGTGGTTGAAAACCACGAAGCCTTTATTAATCCACTGTGTGACCTGCTGAGGCTTAACCCCTTGAGCCACAGCAAACTCTGCTTGTGACCCGTTGTAGTACTCTTCGATGTACTTAATTAATTCCATACTCATTAATATAAAGTGTTTCGCTTTATTTGCAAGGTTTAAATAAAGTAATTTACTTTAGTGTGAGCATATCAGCATTTTGGGGTATATACACCCTTCAACCTGCTACGCTTGTGGTAGTTGTCACAATGGAATTACCTGTTTGCGCCAGAAAGTTTACTTGATAGCCAATGACTTAAGTGGCTTTATCAAGATCGGTATCAGCCGAGAGCCAAAGAAGCGCAAGGCCGGGTTAGAGAGCGCTTGCGGATACCGTTTAAGGCTGGTCGCAGCCCGGACACCAAAACGCGAAGCAAGAGAAGTAGAACTAGAGCTGCACGAACTATTTAAGGGGCGTCGCAAGCTCGGTGAGTGGTTCGATATTGACGAAGAAACAGCCAAGCAAGCGTTATTAAAAGCCTGCCCGGTCGCTAAACCCTCCAATAACCCTTATGCGTGGCGAAGGCACTGGCACCGACGAAGACGTGGTTAGAACTTCGGTGACTTGCCGCTAAACAAGCGTTCGTGAGCCTCATCGAACGCGGCTAAATCAAGATCGCTATATAGACTTTGAGACTCAATACAGCTGTGCCCCAGCACACCCTGAATGACTGTTTCATCTACTCCGCGTCTGCTGAGTGCATCGGCCACACTACGCCGACCCGAGTGACTCGAACACTCTGCCAGCGTAGTACCTTGGAAAAACCGGGCTGTCAGGATGTAGACCTCTATATTCTTTGGGCGAACCAAGCATGATCCCTTTTTGCACCCGCATATCAAACCAACTGTTTAGCGCTGCGCGTTGGTCTTTGACTACCACTGGTGCCACCGTGGGGTTGCTCCCTTTAGTCGCTGACGCTCTTATGCGGGTCATAGGGCACAGCGAGCCATCTGGGTACAACGCTTCGCGAACTAACCAGCCAGCTATCTCCACAGCCCTAAATGCGCTTGCGTAGCAACACCAAAGCATCGTTGTATCCCGCGCTACTAACACTGGATCTTTGTCTCTAATATCAATCCGCATTAGCAAAGTTCGGAACTCACGAGGGCTGATAACACCCGCTTGCTTGGGTCTGAAGCCTCCAACTGGGTCCAGCGTTTTAGGTAGTGGTCGGACCAAGGCTATTCCTCCAGATCGGGCTAAAAGCCTTACTCAATACGATTTTTGAGCATCTAGGGTAACAATAGCCCATGAATACCGGGCAGTAAGGAAACAAACGCCCAGAACGGGCATAAAGAAAAGGCGCTCATTGAGCGCCCTGTGTTCAGTAAGAAGCGTTTAAAAATTTCGTTAGAAACACAAAACCGTCTTCTTCCAGTTCTGCTTTTGTTTGCTTGTTATTTAGCACTACTGCTCCTAACCGTTCACGCGTCCTTGGTTTGGGCTTTTGCGCCACAATTCTCGTCGAAACTGCATTTCGGCGATGGCGACGACAATGGTCTACAACAGCTACTCTTGCTGTGGGCTCACCACCGAATAGCGCTACATGTGCTGTCATTTTTTCTACTGACCCGTCTTCAAGGCCAACTTCCACTAGATACACCACGCCTTGTTGCATTTTCCCTTCTCAAATTCCACAAATTCCACAACTCCATTATGGTACGCATTGCGTACCTTTTCAAGTATTTATTTTGTGCGCTGCGCATCACTTCTGACACGCTCAATCGCATCTTTGGCGAGGGGCGGTAACACCCTGTAATCTTTTGATGTTTCAGCCATTCGATATGTCTTTAGGGCGCGAGGTTTAATGTTCGCTAGTTCAGCGAGCTTATCCCACGTAACACCAAGTTCTACCTTCACACCTTTGAGATATTCCTGTTGGCTCATGCTCTCACTCAATAATACGCATTGCGTACCATTGTGTTTCATTTCTTTCTGGAGGGCAAGGTGACTTTGATAGGGTTTCGAGTTGAATAGAGATTCTTGTGTGCTTCGAGAGCATGGCCCAGCACGCCCTGTATCGTTGTGCGGTCAACACCCCGCCTTCTCATGGCATCGGTGTTATCACTCCTAATTCGTGTCATCGATACCAGTTGACCGTTCGGATATAGCGCTTCTCTACCCGAACCTATAGTGCCGAAGACATGCTAAACGCCAAGGTATCTTTAGCGGACGCAGAGCTGGTGGTTGGCAGTGTTGCCTGCATTAGCGCAGCGTTGGCGCAACGTGGCTGCACAGTGCCGCCAGCGGACTAATACCCCAACTGCTGATCCGGTCATTTACATCGTCGTATGGGCAGGTGTGCCCAAAAGTATGAAAAGGCGCGGCAAAACCACATGTCTAACCTAAAACGAGGCTGTAATCGGCGGGATGGGAGTGCTAGGCAAGATCTCATTCACGAAGGGCTTATGGAACAGTCTAGGCAGCAGGAGCGGGAAGCCGAAAACGAGTATGAAGCTCAGAAAAGTTGTATCTGACCTCAAAAAGATGCTTTCACAACCGTAGCGTAAGCTCGGCTTAGGGATTATGAGGTGATGAATGTTTTGCTAACGGAACAAACTAAGTCATCGTGTAACCGTTTCTGTTCCAAGTAGTTGCTGATGCGCAAGCCATAACGTTCATCGGCTGCCAGATCGTAGTCATCGCCATACAGAAACAGACTCATCTCTAGTCCGTAACTTCTAACCGATTGGGACTCACTGCCAACCATTTGAAGGTTGAGCTTCTCAGCTAACCAGTTGAATACTTCAAGGGCTGAGCGCTTCCCGTTAAACAACTGAAGCACCCGAATAATACGCTTGATGTTCATGTCCACTTTCAGGTAATTGTTTGCTTCAAACTCACTGTGCAGGAATACCATTAACTGCAAGAACTCATCTTGTTCTTGGAGCAACTCTACTGATGCTATGGGGTTGTTGGCATTGGTCCTGACCTGGTTAACTAGCATTCGATGTATGTTGTCAGGAAACTCAATCAACGCGATCTGCTTGTCTTTTTTGCCTTCTTTTCGGAAGCTTAAGGTCGAGATAAATCTGAAAGAAAATTCATTGATGCCACCAGCGTCAAGGTTAAGCTGTTGCAAAAATGTCTTCGGTAGATCTCGTATATCCACAAAGCTGCGATATGTCCGATTGAGGCTGTTATACACTTGCCTAGTCGTATCCCCGGAGCGTTCTTGAGCGATGGACTTCGATGACTTCTCTTTGATGTCGTAGAGGGGGATTTTGAACTGCCGGAACGAACTTAAGCTTCGATTGGGCTGGTGCGCTTGATGGTGACGCAAAATTTCTTCTGCACACGTAAGCGTTGCCAGGTAATAGCGAAAATCGGGGTTAATCTTAAATACGCCGAATTCCTCAGTGGAGGTAGTCTCTACAACAGCCTCCTCCCCCATGATTTTGATCGTATGCTTGTAGCTATTACGTCGGTGCAAAGAAGGTGACATCACCTTCGACAGGAACTGGCCCAAAAATGAAAACAAGGTGACTTGGTGCTGCTCAAACATGTCCCCAAGTTTACCCATTGACGTGGCTAGCTCTGCACTTGAGATGGTTTCAAGTTTCGCCTTGCGGGCTTCTTGCTTGATGCGAAACTTGTCTGCATTTGCAATAACGATGTCTACAGGATCGTTAAGCGTAAAACAGCGTATCGCATACTTGGTGTTGTTCTTATATACCGTTTCTACATTGATTAGTTTGATATCGTTGATCAGCCGTTTTATTAGACGTTCGACGGTGGTGCGTCCCCAGCCCCGGCCCAGCGAATCGAAGTACCTCGCCGATACAAGATAGTAATTGTCATGCTGTTCGATGAACTCGTTGCCGGCAGTACTCAGCTTGTACAGCGCTTTGAGAAAGGCTTGAAGCTTTGGATCTTCGTCGATTAGCAACTCTTTGTTATGCGCAAACATATACATCCAATCGTAATCACATGAAAAGGAGATAAACGGTGGTTGTAGTTCAGTATCGAGCTGGTCGCGCATTAAGGGTCACTGGCTAGTCATCTTTGTTATAGAAATAATACACAACAGAGACCTCTCTCGCTAACTAAAAAAGGCGTTATTTTAGAGTGGGTTAGCATTGGATCAGATCTTATTAGTATTGGATCGTTTTTCTTTAGTATTGGATCAATTTAGATCGTGATCTCCAAGCCTGCAAAATTGAAAGGGGCTATCTGCTGTGTAAAATCAAAGCGTTATGATCAATAAACGTATCGTCTTCAAGCAAATCGCTCAGTATCGCAATGGTTCTGAGTTCGAGGTATCTAGTATCACTCGTCACCGGGGCATGTTAGAGATCCTAGAAGACTTTCAGTCGCGTTTTGATACCGGGTACCTGTTTACCACAGACGCCTGGGCCATTTTTAGAAACCAGTGTAACAAGCGCGCCCTCCCCCACCAATCTCTGGTCGACAAGTTATTGTCGGTGGTATCGCATACCATTTATAACCTAGAGTTCGCTGGCAACCTCAAGGGTAAGGACTTCTTCAGGTTAACCCTACCCATTGCCGCAATAGCGGAAAGGTGTGATCTGCTGGGTGGTAGTGAGCAGCGGCAGCGTTGGGATCGGGTATCCCGGTTCTACAAGGACTTAGAGACCGCCGGTATGGCAGTTATCAAGACTAAGTACAATCCCTCTACTAAGCGCTGTTCCATTGGTGAGGTCTTCATATCAAGCGACTTTTTCAAGCTAGTCTGTAGCAAGGCATTGGGCAGTATCAAAAAGATTATCGGGAACTTAAATAGGTTTGACTCTCGTAAAGCAGCCTTAGCTAAGCGCCGTAAGCTATTTGGCTCTACGCCGTTTCTGACGTCAGCTGGCAGTTATGCGGACAACAGTATTGCCGAACCTGGTGGAATTGATGGTGTGTTAACGTCGTTAGCAGCTCAATCTCCTGAGAATCAGGAGCAAACGTTCAAATCTTTGCTAGCAAACCACACGATTGAAGACATCTGTAACGCCAAGTCTTTTCGCCTGTTAAATCAACCCCAAGTCGCTCTTTTCCTACAGTTAGCCAGTGCCTAACTAACGCTCTATCAACTTGGCATTAGTATTGGATCAAATATTTGTTCAATAATCGGCCATCACTTGGGATAACTCACTATTTATGTGCGGCCCAACCCGCATTAATACTACTAAGCGCCTGTCTCTGCTAATTTCAGTGCGCCATACACTGCACTATATGCTATGTAGCTATATATATACTTTGTTCATATACTTATTCTATATAACAGTGGGTTGGTGGTTTCTTTCTTCTAGAGGTCTTTTAGGTAGGAATGTGTCTGAGCACATCACTGATTGTAGCAAGAGTTGGCCGTCAGTGTAAGGACTGTCAGCGCTCATAGGTCGTCATCTAAACCTTTACCAATTTTCCATTGAACTAATGCTAAATCCTTTAGGAGCGTGTGTTACCGAGTCGTTCCTGTTAATGTGTTCATCAGGCAACTCAATGAATACTAACCGCTGCGTGGACTGGATCCCCTTAAATGAGATCTGTGTCCAAATTTCAAACCCATTAATACTAATGGGCTCTTCGGTCCATGGAGTCATTTTCTCTTTAGTGAACAAGCGATGCTAAAGTACCAGGGCCTGAATGGTAAGAGGACTCTCTGCAACTGTTTTCAACACAATGTGCATTCAATACTAACCGGAGAAGGTGCCTGTGTGCCCTACCCTATTTACATGGCTTTTTTGCTAAGTTTGTTTTTGAGGGCGCTCCTTCGTTCCATGGAGCGCTTGCGGCACGGGGAATTGTTTGAACCAGTTCACAAACCAATACCATTTTTCGCCTCAATGCATACTAATTCGAGTATTGCTCATACAAGCGCATAGCTTTCTAAGTTAATGGAGTAGACCTCTCTTCGTTCCATGGAACGACTTTGGTTACAAGCTGTTAGCGCTCGCTAAAGCAACAACCGCTAACTGATACCACGATGCTATCTAAGCAATACTAATCGTGACTGGTCGTTCCATGGAATGAGTTGTCTATATATCACTACTTACCCGTCTGTTTGAGCTTTGCATATCTACAACCGACCAATGCCGAGATCATCCATATACTAGGAGGTCGTTCCATGGAACGATGACGTGGCATGCTTGTGTCTGTGGAGTTCGAAGTTAGCCGGGCCGAATTTGATTCCAAAATTCACCCTGAGCAATGCTAATT
>NZ_AUBZ01000067.1 GCF_000429505.1 Aliagarivorans taiwanensis DSM 22990
CCCGAGCCTGAGTGTTTCAGAGTATGTAGGCTTTGTTAAAGGAAGAACCGCGATTAGGCTGTTTGCGAAGTTTCCTTACTTGAGAAAGAAGAAACTGTGGGGTAATCACTTTTGGCAAAGAGGATACTTCGTTGATTCCGTAGGGGCGAACGAAGACATAATCAGGCGGTATGTCAGGCATCAAGACAAGGTAGAGAAAGAGGAGCAAGAACGTCAGATGTTACTGGAAATGCAGTAGTATAGGTGAGCCCCCTTCTAGGGGGCCGTGTCAAAGCCACCTGCTCTGCAGGTGGATTTTTTACTACTTCTCGGTTAGCGCCGGGTTATCCTTGCTAAAATAATAAAAATTTCAAACGGTAATGGATATGCGCAAGACTTTCTTGTGGCTGCTGCTCTGGCTAAGCCCTCTGGCTTATGGACAGGCACAAGCGCAGACTACAATCTCCCTGTGGAACGCCCACAACCCCTCTTCTTATCTTGATGATGTGCTCGCGCTGTTTCATCAACAAAATAATAACGATGTTATTAAAAACAACTTCCTGTCAGAGAAACTAAGGGAAGAGGTGCTCAATCAAGCCTCGACCAACTCCTTGCCCGATGTGCTGTATGTACCTGCCGATTTTGTAGGTATCAATCAGACCCTGTCGGCCTCGTTGGTCCCCGATGAGTGGCTGAGTGAACAGTTAGATCAGCGGATCTTAGCCAGTGGCCAGGTGGATGGGCTGCAGTATGGCATCCCGCTGTTTCAAGGCAATCACTTGGTGCTGTACTACAACAAATCGCTAGTGACTAACCCGATCGCCTCCTTTGAGGCCTTAAGTAGCCAAGCGTCCGACCAACTGCTCAGTCACGCATTCCCGATTACCTGGCACTACCGGGAGATGTACTGGTTTGTCAGCTTTTTAGGCGCATTTGGCGGCTGGCCGTTGGAAGATGACAAAGTTACCTTAGATACACCTGCCATGGTACAGGCGCTTAACTACTACCGTGGTTTGAAAGATAAAGGCTTGGTTGATCCCAACTGTAATCACGACTGTGGGGTACAGCGCTTTATCGATGGCCAATCTCCCTACATGATTAACGGTGACTGGACCTATCAAACCCTGCGTGACGCCTTAGGCGACAAACTCGGGGTAGCTTTGTTGCCTCAGGCGGAAGCCAAGCCGTTGGTTTCAATGTTCTCCAGTTATGTATTAGTGTTCCCCGATCCCGACCAAGACAAGCTCCCAGCACTGCGTGAGTTTGCTAAGTTTATGCAAGGCGAACGGGCGCAACAGATCGTATATCAGAACGGGCGCTTGATTCCGGCCAACCTTGACGCCTTGGCTGGTATTGAGCAACTTCGTGATGACAACGACTTGGTGATTGAAAAGCAAATGACCTTAAGCCGCGCAATGCCTAATGATAAGTTGATGACGATCGCATGGATTGCGATGCAACGTGGCTTCAACCGCTTTATGGATCACGGCTATACGGCTGAGCAGACCGCCACAATGATGCAAAGTTTGGCGGATGCGCAAATCAACAGGGCAGGGCTGCGTTAATGAGAATGCGGCTACGCACGTTTTCGCTCCTGCTCATTATACTCGTCTCGATTATCCCAACCTCTATTGTTGCGCTGACCCTGTACAAGCAGGTCCAGCAGTTCGTCTTTAAAGATGTTGATCGGCAGCTGCAGACCACGGTTCAACAAGTTGCCAGTGAGCTGTCGCATCGTCAAGAAGTGATGACCAACGGGCTACAGCTGTTGTCAGAGCAAGATCGGGTGGTGCGGGGCATCGATGATCTGATCCACTCGATTTACCTGCCGGACATCCTTAAAGACTTTGTTGAAGCCACACCGTTGATTGAGTCGCTCTACTTACTCGGTGCCGACGGTTTAGTGGTGGAAGCCTATCAAGGCAACATCTTGGCCTTGGAACAGTCGCAGATCCTCGCCAATCGCTATAAGGACCCGGAGCTGGGTGAGCGCGTCTATACCATGAGCCAGGTCGAAGTCGTGGAGAACCATGCGTTAGTGCAGCGCACAGGCCGCCACTCGGCGCTGCTGTTTAGTGTGCCGATCTACTCCGATAAGGCGATGGACAGGGTCGATGTGAAAGGCTACTTGGTGGCGGTGGTCCCCATCTACAAGCTGGTGGATATCGCCAACGGGATTTTGACCAACCAAGAAAGCTTTGCCATCTATTATCGCCATGAGCGACTTGAAGGCAATGTCGTGGGGGATGCGACCCATGATGTAACTCACTCCTCCAGAGTGGCCTTCAGCGGCCACAGCTACCAAAACGCCGTGTGGCTCAGCGTAACGGTGGGTCAAGATATTGCTCGGCTGGATGAGTTAGTCCAAGAAGCGCTGCGCCCCAGTGTTATCAGCGGTGCGTTGATACTACTGGCGGTATTTGTTGCGGTGATGGTGATGGCGCACTTTGCGGTGCGGGCATTTGGCGGTCTTTATGCGCTACTCACCGACTTTGAGTTGGGCAAGAGCATCGAGCATCGCCGCCGCTCGCACTTTTCCATCAAAGAGTTTGCTCATGTTGAAGAGCTATTGGGCGAGATGAAAGACACCATCGGCGAGCAGTTGCGCACGGTAAACCAAAAGAACCAAGAGCTGGCCCGGGTCGATGAGCTGCGCGCAGCTTACCTGGAAGAGGTGCAATCGCTAAACAACGAGCTGGAGTTCAAAGTCGAAGAGCGGACTCAGGAGCTGGAAGCCTCCATGAGTAAACTGGCTGGGAGTAACCTGTTCTTCGAACAGTTGGTACAGTTCCGCCGAACCTTAGAGGCTAGTGGTCGCAACCGGCAGATCGTTAGCGCCAGTCTGCATTTGTTAAGCGGCAGTTTCCCGGGCTTAGGCATGGCCTTGCAGCTTCCTCAAACCGGCGAGCATCGTTTGGTGCAACAATCGGTGGGACTTGACCCGTTTGATTTTGATGCAATCAACCAACGTGTACCTGATTATCGAACCCAGCGCTGGGAGCGCACCAGTATCGAGTTTGACGATTGGCAGCCGCTGGTATTTGCGATTCCCAGTGGTCAGAATCAACTGGGTTGGCTATTGGTGGATAACGCAGAGCTGGATGAAGAAAGCTCCAACCAAGTGTTGCTGGTGGTGGCAGAGCTCAGTGCCTACTTGGAAAACCGCGCCCTGAATGAGGAGCTGGCATTTCTCGCGCGGGTCGACTCGCTTACCGGGCTACTCAATCGTAAGTCCTTCGACGAGCTGCAGTTCGAGCTATCGACACAGCTCGATGCGGATATTGGCTTGGTGATTATCGATGTGAATGGCCTGAAGCAGACCAACGATCAGCGTGGCCACCAGAAGGGGGACATGCTGATTTGCTCGGTGGCTAAACAGCTACAAGAATGTAGCGCCGATATCACTCAAAGCGTGTTCCGTATAGGCGGCGATGAGTTTGCCATCGTCATGCACGATACCGAGCTGCAACGGGAAGTGTTGTTGCTGGAGCGGCTAGAGAAAAGCCAACACAGCAAGCTGTCTATTGCGCTAGATGCCTTCGGCGGCGAGCCCTTAGTGAGCTTCTCCTTCGGCTATGCGCGAAGTTCAGAGCAGAGCCTCGGCGATCTTTACAAGCTGGCCGACCAAAAAATGTACGAGAACAAGCGACACTACTATCAGTTGCGCCGCCAGGCTGAACTTTAGTCGCGTGTGACTTGAGATAGCGGGCCTGAACGTGTAAATTCACCGTCTAAAATAGTCACTATTAATCAAAGGATAAGCAATCATGCGTATCATTCTTTTGGGAGCGCCAGGCGCTGGTAAGGGAACTCAGGCTCAGTTCATTATGGAGCGTTACGGAATTCCACAAATCTCCACCGGCGACATGTTGCGCGCTGCTGTAAAAGCGGGCACTGAACTAGGCCTCAAAGCTAAAGAGTTGATGGACGCAGGACAATTAGTTCCCGATGATTTGATCATTGGACTGGTTAAAGAGCGTATTGCACAAGACGATTGCGCGAAAGGATTCTTGTTCGACGGTTTCCCACGTACCATTCCTCAGGCTGATGCGGTAAAAGAAGCCGGTATCACTATCGATGGCACCGTAGAGATCGACGTACCCGATGAAGACATCGTTAAGCGTATGGGCGGCCGTCGCGTTCACCCAGGCAGTGGCCGTGTATACCACGTGGTGTACAACCCACCAAAGGTTGAAGGTAAGGATGACGTAACCGGTGAAGACTTGGTTATTCGCCCTGACGATGAAGAAGCCACCGTTCGCGATCGTCTGAACATTTACCACGAGCAGACCGAGCCGCTAGTTGCTTACTACCAAAACGAAGCCGCAGCTGGTAACGGCAAGTGCTTCAAGGTAGACGGCACCTTGGCAGTCGCAGAAGTGAGCAACAAGATTGCTGAGCTTCTCGACTAGTTACCCTTTATGAGGGTAGAGGCGGCCTAGGTAGGCCGCCTTTTTTATGTGATAATCCAAGCCATTAGCAAATAAATCAAGGAGGAGCGATGGCCCCAGCCAGCGATGAACGATTCGCCGTTATCCTGTGTAACCTCGGTACGCCCGAGAGCGCCACACCCAAAGGGGTGGCCAAGTTTCTGCGGCGTTTTCTGTCAGACAAGCGGGTGGTCGACTTGCCCCGCGCACTTTGGCTGCCTTTATTGAACGGCGTGATCCTTCCGCTGCGATCCCGCCGTGTTGCTAAGCTCTATCAACAGATCTGGCTTGATCAAGGCTCGCCCTTGGCGGTGATTAGCAAAAACCTACGCGCCAAGCTGGCCAAGGAGCTAGATGGCCGCGCTGAGGTCTTGCTGGCAATGAACTACAGCGATCCCGACATTGCTCAGGTACTTGAGCAGGTGGTACAGCAGGGCTTTGAAAAGGTGCTGGTGCTGCCAATGTATCCCCAGTATTCGGTGACCACCACGGCGCCGGTGTTCGACGCCTATCATCGGGCCAGCCAAAAACTCTATCGCTTGCCCGAAGTGCGCATGGTTAGCCACTACTACCAATCACCCCGGTACATTCAGGCGCTGGCCAACAGCATTCGCCAGCAGTGGCAGACGGAAAAGCCCGGCGAGGTGCTGCTGTTCTCCTTCCACGGCATCCCTGAGCGTTACTCTAAGCTCGGTGACCCTTACGCCAAGCACTGTGAGGCCACCGCCGAGGCCGTCGCGCTGGAGCTCGGTCTGAGCCAAAAACAGTGGCGCTTGTGTTTTCAATCGCGCTTTGGCAAAGAGCCCTGGCTACAGCCCTACACCGACGAGCTGCTGGCGGGCTTAGTGGAAAAGGGCGTGAAGTCGGTGGACATTATCTCTCCAGCCTTCGCGACCGATTGTCTGGAGACTATCGAAGAGCTGGGTAGCGAGCTGCGAGAAGAGTTTATGGAAGCGGGCGGCGAACACTATAACTACATTCCCGCGCTAAACGATGGCGCCGACCAGTTGGCACTCTATCGTGAGCTTATTGAGCACCATACCCAAGGCTGGTGATACCCATAAAAAAGCCACCGTTACGGCTGTCTCTTGATCACAAGTCCCCGTGCTCAAGAGACATCGCAAGCTCATAGCCTTCAAGGATGGTTTGCAACTTAAACCATCCTTCCCACAACACCTTCACAGACGCTCGGCCTGTTCGTTTTGTATCTTTCCATCCACCTAGTCTGGCGAGGCTCTCGTAAGCCCAGTGCATATCCGGAATGCCCGTGGGTAGTGGCTTTCCTACCGTTTTCATCCACAACAGTTTCCAAGCCTTCGTGCTCATCACGTGTTCGCAGTTCATGGTTGTGCCGTTCGGCTCGACCTCTTTGATAAAACGTAACTGCAGTAAACGGGTGGCAATAAAGGCGAG
>NZ_AUBZ01000068.1 GCF_000429505.1 Aliagarivorans taiwanensis DSM 22990
GGGGCATGGCAAATTCCTATGATAACGAGCGTGTTTTTAAGCGTAGATAAGGTTGGTGTTTGTTGCCACTATAATGGGTGTCTTGTTTATTTCCACTTTGTTTATTTCCATGGGTGTCTTGTTTATTTCCTAAAATGGGTGTCTTGTTTATTTTCCCCATCCATAAACCGCTTGTTATATGCTCAATTGACTTGCGCAAAATTGAGATGCTTCCCTTAATGCCGTGTCTTTATAAAAAGTTGATTCATTACCGCCAAAATAGATTGAGTTAGCAATAAATGAATTAACATCCATTGATTTAAGCTCCAGCTTGGTGCCATCTTGAATGTAAATAATATTCGTGGCGTATTTTATCTTTTGTATTACATTAGCCGTGCCATACGAATAGCAAAACACTCCATATCCGTCATTTTCGAAACTAAAGGTAGTTAAATAAGGCCCCATATTTCCGGTCCAGTTACCAACTAAAGATTTCGGTGTGGCCTGAGGCGAAATGGAAACAAATTGATTGTTTAACATATCATCGATGGGAGATTGGCAACCGGTCAAAGTGAATATAGCAGCCAAAAATATTGATTGAACTTTCATTGTTACTCCATACTTTCCTTGAGCATATAACGCCTTTTTAAGTAGCAGCTAACTACCACTGAACCCCAACAAAGCCACAGTAATCACTAAACTCAATTCAAACCAAAATCGCCGACTGTTAGCTGTCTGCTTGAACAATTTGTTAGGTGCATACTTCTAGCAGATTTGGACTTGCTTGATTTTATAAACAAACTCTGGCTCATTAACATATGCCATAGCACTATCCCAGAGAGGGTTTGTACGATCATTGAGGTTTCTAGCAAGAGCCTTTATTTCAGGAGGAGCATCTGCTCTGAAGTAGTTTTTGTTGCCACGATTTTTGTCGTAACTTACCCCAGTTATTTTGAAGTTCATTGCCCTTACCCTTTTCTTTTTTTGCTGCTCTATGTCTCTATGTGCTGTTTCCCATGTAATGGCTCGAATTGCCAGATAATATTCGCGCTCTTTGAACTTACCGTTAATCGTAAAATCGGATTTTGGGGGATATTTGGGCTTTAACTTTCGTTTATATAAGCTACCGTTCACAAATTTAAAATGCATATCATCCTCGGACATTTCGTACCTGCGAAATTCAGATATATCAACCCAATGTCCTTTTGCTTTATTGAGATGTTTTTTCACAAATAGAACCGCTAGAGCTTCTTCTGTGCCTGCGTATTCCAAATACTTGCTCAGTAATTTGTCATCCATAAATGAACTCACTTTGCCCTTCATTGATAGTTATTGATATTCCGCATGATGTAAATGTAGCAACTAACGCCCTGTTAAGGTGTGAGCAACGCAATGCCGAAGCTCCCGCATACGACCTTAAACACTAAATTCAACGCATAGTAAAAATGCCACGCGTTGCGAATCACTCTTTAACAGTTTGTTATGTTTACATTTTATCGCGCTTTTTTACCGCTGCCATAACTTCCAGGCACTAGGCGCTCCATAGCATCAACATAAATAACTTTATTTTTTGGGCTATTTATCTTTCGCTGCTTCTTTACACACTTTGAACAAACAATTGCGGTTTGGTTATTTGTAAGTTTGTATGCATCCTGAGAAATGCCTTTTACTTTACAAAAGTGACAGGAACCCTTTACTGGGATTATCACTTTTTTGATATTGAAGTTAATTTTGTCAAGGCAGCTTTCTATTGGATTATTATTAACAACTGTTTTGGGCTTCCTCTTAATTTTAGACTTTTTGCTACTCTGCTTTTGGGTAAGATTTTTAGCGCTGACCGATGCTGAATGTTTATAAAACTCAGCCAACTTTCGGTCAATTTGATTTAACTCTTGGGTAATTGGTACTTGATTTGATCTCGCCCATTCTTTTAGGCGCGAGATGATAATACGAGCATTGTCCACTTTCTGTGACTCAAAATATATAGGCAATCGTATTTTAAACCATCTTTATATTCGATCAATCCCATATGTAAACATAACAGCTTATTCAATAGCACAACGCTCTCTTTAAACAGAGCGTTCCGCTATGTATCCACCACATAATGTCTACTTTATCACCTAAAAATAGGCTGTTACAACAAACGTTTAGCGGTATCGTGGAGGATACATAGCAAAAAAGAGAGCACACTAGCTGGCGCAAACAGAGCATACGCCCAATACTGTATATATATACACTCACATCCAGAGAAGCTGCCATGGGCTCTCCCTATCTCAGCTATGTTGAAGAATGCATGCGTACAAAACGCTTTCGCGAAGCGACGATCAAAACATACCGTCACTGGATAAAGCGTTTCATTCTGTACAATTGCAAAAGGCACCCCAGCAAAATGCACAACGCGGAGGTAGAGCGCTTTCTGAGCTATTTGGCCAATCAGCGCAACTGTGCACCGCAAACTCAAGCAACTGCGCTTAATGCGCTGGTATTTCTCTATCGCGAGGTGGTTAAGCAGCCTCTTTCTCTTCAACTGGACTACCGACAAAGCAAGCGCCAGCCAAAGTTGCCCGTAGTGTTAACAGAAGCAGAGGTAGCAACGCTACTACAATATTTGTCGCCACCTTATCTTCTACTGGCTCAACTGCTGTACGGAAGCGGACTACGCAAAATGGAGGCACTAAGGCTACGGGTACACGACATTGATTTTGACTATGCCAATATCGCAATTTGGGATGCGAAAGGCGGTAAGCACCGCCGAGTCACCTTGGCTAAGCGATTATTTGAGCCACTACAGCAGCAAATTGGTGTGGCACGACAGTACTATGAACGTGATCTTAAAATTGATGATTACGCCGGTGTATCGCTACCCCATGCACTGGAGAGAAAGTACCCCTTGGCAAATAAGCAGTTTGGTTGGCATTACCTGTTTCCCTCGCAATCCCTTTGCCACGATCCCAATGGCGGCGAGTTACGACGTCATCATATCCATCCAACCGCAATAAGCCGTGCCATCCGCCAGAGTAGTCGCCGAATAGGTATCACGAAACACGTTACCTGCCATACCCTTCGCCACTCTTTTGCTACTCACTTATTGCAACGCGGCGCCGACATACGCACGATACAAGCGCAACTTGGCCATAGTGACCTTAAAACCACACAGATATATACCCACGTTATCAATATGGGCGCAGACGGCGTCGCGAGCCCGTTGGACTCTCTGTAACAAAATCGCAGAGCCCAATAGCAATATAGGCAGCACAATGCTGCCTATATTGCTATTGGAAAACCTACTTGTTGTTAGGTGTTTAACCCTGCAACGAAGGCGGCATACATACCCCTAGCCCGCCAAGCCCGCAGTAGCCCTGCGGATTCTTGTACAGATACTGTTGGTGATACTCTTCAGCAAAATAGAAGTTGGAGAACGCAGTTACCTCGGTGGTAATCGCCGATTCAACGCCCTGCTCGCTGAGCGCTTGCTGGTAGTTGGCTAAGGCGGTTTCTGCTACCGCTTGCTGCTGCTCGTTGTGCACATACAGCGCAGAGCGATACTGGGTACCGATATCGCCGCCTTGGCGCATGCCTTGGGTTGGGTCGTGGTGCTCGAAGAAAGCGATGACCAACTGCTGGTAGGAAATCTTGGTTGGATCGAACACCACCAGCACGACTTCGGCGTGGGCGGTATCACCGCTGCACACTTCTTCATAGGTCGGGTTAGGCGTAAAACCGCCACCGTAGCCAACGGCGGTGGATACCACACCCTCTAGCTGCCAGAACAGGCGTTCGGCGCCCCAAAAACAACCTAGTGCGAAGTGGGCGATCTCATAATTGGCATCATAGGGAGGTAGCATGTTGCTACCGTTTACCGCGTGAGTTCCGCTGATATCGAGGGCGGTGTCGCGGCCGGGCAAGGCTTGGCTTGCATTGATTAACTCGGTTTTACCCATTTCCATGTCCTCTTATACCAATCTACATAA
This sequence comes from Aliagarivorans taiwanensis DSM 22990, assembly GCF_000429505.1. Lineage (GTDB taxonomy): Bacteria > Pseudomonadota > Gammaproteobacteria > Enterobacterales > Celerinatantimonadaceae > Aliagarivorans > Aliagarivorans taiwanensis. The sequence goes on from NZ_AUBZ01000068.1 coordinate 3,951, forward strand.
GTAACTGATCATTCTTGCTGGTTAAAATCATTGATGACTGCGTCAACGCTTTTGTAATTAGTCCACTAGTTACGGCAAGCGCCTCCTTGTCCTCAATGATTTTCCCTGCGCAATATCTGATCATTAACTTATCCAGATTGGTATTACTGCTATCTGGTGCCCATAACAGACCCGCAGATAGTAAAAAGTAGCTCACACTAATTAACTAGGGAGCTACTTTTTTGGTTTTACGTCAGACTTGTATACGCTTATCCAGCGATTTTGGCCCAACTGTCGCGCAGACCGACGGTACGGTTAAATACCAGTTTGTCTTTGCTGCTGTCTTTGTTGTCAGCGCAGAAATAACCTTGACGCTCGAACTGATAGGCCACTTCGGCTTCAGCGTTT
>NZ_AUBZ01000069.1 GCF_000429505.1 Aliagarivorans taiwanensis DSM 22990
GGAAGCCCCACACTATCATCGGCGCAGTTGCGTTTCACTTCTGAGTTCGGCATGGAGTCAGGTGGTTCCACAACGCTATTGCCACCAGGCAAAAACTTGTCTCTTAGCTCGTCTGCTTTAGCGCCACAGCCGAGGTAATCATTCGAGAGGCAGGCATTATAACCAGCTAATCGGGAATTACAATCCCTATCGATAGGGGATAACTACACTTGTATTAGATGCTTTACAGGAATCAGCCATGTAGACCCGACATCCCCCTTGGTTAGAGGGAGGAACCCTCGCCTTAGCCCTAATAGCAGGCAGCCTCAACGTAGTCGGACAGCTCGCTTTTGAGCACCAGGCCATCTCTCATCTCAGCGGTGTCGCGTCGCGACTCGGTGAAGACTTAGCGACCGATCAAAGCCATACACTGAGCCTTTTAGGTATCTTAGTCAGCTTCGCGCTCGGTGCAGCCCTAAGTGGATTCATTGTGGGGCGATCAGCGCTAAGGTTAAGCCACAACTACACCTTGGTGCTCGCCCTAGAGTCCCTGCTCATAGCAGGTACTCTGTTAGCAATTGATAACCAAACTCCTATCAGCCACTACCTAGCCGCAATTGCCTGCGGCCTGCAAAACAGTATGTTCACCACCTATAGCGGTGCCATACAGCGAACCACCCATGTAACCGGCATCGTGACCGATCTCGGTCTAATGCTCGGACGGCGACTACGCGGCCACAAGCAAGACCAAAGAAAGGCCCGGCTCTTTCTGATCATTCTCAGCAGTTTTATCCTCGGCGGGTTTATCGCAACCAAGCTATTTAACACCCATGGCTACCAGGCACTTTGGTTCCCACTGAGTATGTGTCTGTTGTTACTGGTAGTGCATGGAAGTTACTTGGTGATCGCTAGAAAGCCGCTTGATATGTCTTAGTATCCACCAATGCAATTTCTACCTATCAATCTTAAGCCTGAACTAACTGATTCGAGCAGCTCAGGATGGTACCAATTATATTGAAAGTCAGGTCAAAGAGCAGGCTGATAATCAAGCGCAACACTTATGTAATTAACCACTCTTCGATACACTTTTATGAAGGATTTATTTATAAGGACATTTCAAAATGAACCGAGCAGTTCTTCTCGCTTGCCTATCAGCCATCTCTTTTCAATTAGCCGCAGCAAATGCAAGTAACAACGCCAGCCAAGGGGCTGAACAATCCGCATTAGCCACAGGACACAGTGTTGCGGGAGGAGCCCAAGTAGCAAGCGCAGTTACAGCAGTACCACTCATCGTCGCTGGTGAACTGGGAACAGTAAGTGGAGAAGCTGGCGGCTCGTTGGCCGAGTCAGCAACTGGAGAGTTTGATCAGCCACTCGACGTTACCGACCACACCATTACCGCTCAACCCTCACCGCAGCATATGATGGCAGAGCAGGAGTAACCATGAAGCGTTTACTACTGGCTCTGATCTGTTTTTGTCTTCCTTTAGAGTACGCATTGGCAGGAAGTCAAAGTGGAGGAGAAAAGCACTTCGATACAGAAGAACTGGTCAGCTTCGCTAAGTCTGTCGAGCACTATGCGGCTAAACAAGGTGCTAGGGTGTTCATTATCGGACGAGTTGGGCAACCAGAAGATAAGCTACCGGATAGCATCCACTTCACCCATACTGCAGTTGCCATCTATAGCGCAATCACTACCGATAGCGGTGAAACTGTAAATGGCTATGCGATACATAACTTGTATCAGTTACCGGGCGAGTTAGATAAAAGCGAGTTAGTCGTCGATTATCCGGTCGATTTTTACTGGGGAGCTTATGAGCTGAAAGCTGGTATTATTATTCCCAGCCCGAAGTTACAAGCCCGCTTACTTCAAGCATTTGCTAACAGTGACAACGAAAAAGTCCACAACCCTAACTACTCTCTGATAGCCAACCCGTTCAACAATCAATACCAAAACTGCACAGAGCACACTCTGAACATAGTCAACTCTGCCATCTACTCAACCACCGATATCGAACAGTTAAAAGCTAACACTCAAGCGTACTTTTCACCGCAATCAATCGGTATGAGCCGCCTTAAGCTGCGACTGGGATCCTGGTTTGTCGATGAGGTCAGCCTTGCCGATCATAAAGGGAAGGTTAAAACAGCAACGTTCACATCGATTGCTCGCTACTTAGAAGAAAACCAGCTACTCAAGCAAGCAGTGATTTTACGCGCAGAACAACCACCCACAAGTTTGCTTTAGCACAAACTATAACTAACGATGGCTGAGTGGGTTGCATGTAATTACTACACTGATAGCTCAGCCTAAGTCATGCAAACCTTTTACGAAATCATTCAGCAGCAATATGCTAACAGCACTCTTGCTCAATCTGATACAACAGCTCAAGCGCAGATGCATCTTCACAAGCTTCGAAGTATTCGTATAGAGGATTAAGTTGATTGCCAATAAAGTGCAGATTGTCACGTTTCATCTTTGCTTGCTCGGCCCTCTTTTGCTGAAAGTACTGACACCAAGTCTCCCCGCCACTTCCGGAATCAAGCTGACTTTCTAGTTTTGCAATCAGCGTATCAGCCTTTCCATCACAATCTAGCCCGCAAAAACTCACATAGCGATCTAACTCTTCAACAGCATCTTTCATTGGTCTTCCTTACTACATACTCTATGACCGACAAGGATTAACATTACATTTATCAAGGAATACTGAGCAATTAGCGCGCCGGAGGCTATCTCTTTGTTTTTCATAAACTAATGACTCGTTGCCAGTCGAACAGGTAGGACCAGACCCAACAAAATGTGGACTTTGCGACACTCGCTGCTGTTTTCGAAACTGGTGCCTTAGCCAACATAACTAACTGTTAGACTCTAGCCATAGGCTAAAACTAACAGCGTCTTGATGGTCAATTTATGAAAGTAAATAAGGTCACTAAGGTATGGGATTCAGGCAAGCATTGCGCGTTTACCGACCTTTGTATGTTTAACGGCTCTCTCTGGTTGTGTTTCCGTGAAGGCGACTCACATGTCAGCCCTGATGGCCAAGTACTGATACTTAAATTCAACTCGAGCGACAACAGCTGGCAGGAACAGGCGCGGATAACCCTTACCGATGCAGACTTGCGCGACCCCAAGTTGATGATCTTTGAAGAGCAACTAATGCTGACCTGCGCGGCGAAACAGGGTTTCGACGAGCGCCCCTACCATCAAAGCTATCTAAGTTGGTCAAGCGATGGCAAACAGTGGAGCGATCTCAAGCCGGTTGCAGAAAAAAGCATGTGGCTCTGGCGAAGCCGCGCACTTAGCGACGGCATTTATTCCATCGGCTACAAGGCTGCGGAACAGCAAGTCACCCTCTACCGTATGGAGCAAAGGGCCTATCAACCATGGGTTGCGCCACTATTTAGCAAGCAGCTCAATGGCCTTGGCTATCCCAACGAGCACGACATGTGCTTAGTAGACGGTAGCCGCGCAGCCTGTCTTCTCAGACGCGATGCAGATACTGCATCGGCCCAGTTAGGCATTGCGGATCCCCCTTACACCAACTGGCAATGGCACGATCTCGGTACGCGTATTGGCGGACCAGCAATGATTAAACTCAGCAACGAGCGCCTACTTTGCGCTGTGCGCCTGTATGAGCCCGTCCGCACCAGCCTTTGCTCGCTACATTTGGGCGACAAGCCAGAACTGGAAGAGATCCTATCCCTGCCTTCCGGCGGAGATTGCAGCTATCCGGGCTTAGTACAGCAAGGAGACAAGATCTATTGCAGCTACTACTCTAGCCATGAAGATAACTGCTCGATCTACTTCGCTGAGTTATCGCTGTAAATTGAAAGCTTTCTGAGACGAAGTCTTAGGGAGTTGTGCTCTTAGCTGTTTTACGAATTTAGTAACTGTCGCTTCAAGAATCAGTATTTTTAGTCGCCGCGAAGCCTTTCACATGGGGGCGGAAGCAGCGTTGTTAACAAACCGGAGGTTTGTGCCGCTGGAGCGCGTAGGACGGAGTCCGGAGCTGGATGCCCCACCCTGTGGGCTAATGTGGACGTCTGTCACTGGCAGGGGCCCAATACGAAAAAACCCAGCCGTTAGGCTGGGTTTTCGAATTGGGTGCCTGGCAGTGGGACAGGGTTTCGAAAGTAGGTCAGTTTAGTGTGCGAGGAATGCAAAAAGGCCCCGCTCGTTAGAGCAGGGCCTTCTTATTGGGTGCCTGGCAGTGACCTACT
>NZ_AUBZ01000070.1 GCF_000429505.1 Aliagarivorans taiwanensis DSM 22990
GCAATCCTAGGTGAAATCTGAGGCACTTAGCAGGCCCATTGGCCTGTTAAGTGTCATCAGTATTTAGATTTTATGGTAAATCCATTATGTTCAATGACTTACGTGATTTTACTGGCTGGCTTGGTGTTTATAAAGCCTTAGCTCTGGCCGTTGACTTGCAGCTAAGTGATTTGCGATCTCCTGCAGTTCTTCCTCGATACTGCCCAGGATCCTTTTAAACATGACTTCCGATTCTGGCACCAGGTCAACGATGACCTGGAACCTTATTAGCAGATCTTCCAGTTCTGTTGCTGCTTCTAGTTTGCTTTCCATCTCTTTAGCTCCTTGAGTTTTGGCGCTGTCAGATCTAAGCGGCACTACTGTTAGCTGAGCTATGCACCAGGCGTTTTTCGTATGCGAACCGAGGGATTACTGCGGGTTGTGCTTCGATGATTTTCACTAGTGGCACTACGTTTGAGCGATCCAGTGACTCTTGGCACAAGTTGATATCGATACCGTGTTCCAGCAACTCTTTACGATGTCGATAATATGTTGGCCTTGGTAGTACGTTGCGTAAGTCGCGGCCTTCACGCCATAAGATGTAAGTTGACTGGAGCCGATGCGGCAGGTTCATCTGCTGTTCACTGGTTAATGCAATTTGCTCTTTCATCTCTAGCTTCCTCAAGTAGTCGTTAAATAGCTCTCGCACTCTGACAGCGCTCAGATCTTTCGCGTTGATAACATCCAACTTGCGAAGCTGTTTACGCTTTAGTGTCAGTTCGATTCTGAGCTTATTTTCTACCCATTGTTCTATGCCGAGGTTTTGCAGCGCGATTGGTAAGGCGCCGCGATTGGTTTCGATTTCTTCTGCTTTGCAGTACAACTTGATAAACCAGTATGGTGAACGGTTGTCGCCAAAGTACAACGTTCCACCTTTCATGGACGGCCGGCCATGACGGGTTTTGGCCTTAAATTCCATTGCCCGAATGAATGCCAGAACATCAGATCGGCATGGCAAGTCGAAGGAATAATTGATATCAACCTTATTGACTTGATAGTCACCTATGGCAATCGCGTGTTGCTCCTGGAGCGTTGGCTTTAAGCAGAACTGCTTGGCAATAATAGCGAACGTATCAGCTACTAATGACACCAGGTCATCACTGCCAAACACGTTGTGGCCTTGGAGGAACTTCGATGGATTGCCGCTAATCCAGAGGTGAGTCGCCTTCCCTGCTCCATCACCTCCAACACTTCTGAACGACAACTTCTTTTCGTAGCTTCCAACGGCTTGCATTCGCTTAGGCGTTGACCACTCCTGGGTTCCGTCAGGCAGAATTGAGATCACCTCACCACCATAAATCGGCGTATGGTTTAGAGGGATTTCGACAGTTGCCCAATCGATCATTTATCCGTCCAAGAGTTATCAAAATGAGACAAAAGTCGGGTGTTACTAGACCCCCGACTCCGTTCAGCCCTCAAGATGCGTCAAGCACTATCGCAAGTATAAAAATGGTTAAGCACTAACACACATGTTAATGTTGATAATAGGCCAACCAAAAGTGCTAGTAAACTAAAACGGAAGTTAATGTGGATATGGATAAAGCCAGCATGAATGTAGGAAATGTACTTAAAGAGCGACGCATTTCGTTAAACATGAAGCAAGAAGACTTAGCAGAGCGCATGGGAGTGGTTGTTCAAACAGTGAGCAAGTGGGAACGAGGAATAACCGAACCCAAAGCAAGCCAAGTCGCCATGTTGAGCGAGATCCTGGATATCACCGAGCGCGAGATTTGCCGTGGTCAGTTCAGTTCGGGGAAGTTAGAGACTACGGAGTTCGTTCGTAAAGTAAGCAACCTGATGAATGCCATCTCTGAAACTGAGATGTTGTTCGTAATGCAGAGCTTTATCGATGATGAAGAAGGTTTTATTCAGAAGTTGAGTTCTGCTGTAGCTTCGCCCTCTTCTCCCGATCCTATCGTGGTTAAGCTGCTGCTCAGTAAAATTGAGTCAGGCGAAGTCACATTTAGCTCCGAAGTAGAAAAACAAAGCACTATTGCGGCCTTAACCCAAGCTGTTGGAGACAACTAACATGAGGATTCGCAATGAAGTATGTAAAAGCAGGACCATTTTACTTTTACACTGACGGTTTAGAGCCAGATTTTCAGTGCTCAGGGTGTGGTTTTTTGTACTGGAAGTTAAGTATGAATTACAGTGAGCTTTGCCCTGGGCTAACTCCCCCGGTATGCGTTATGTGTGGTGAGGATGTTAAGTCAGCTCAGAAAGGTAACTACGTTCCTATCGAAATCAACGATCTTCCGGAGCCGCCTCCGAAGATATACTTTCCTTATTGAACTTGGCGCATTCTCGCGCCGCTGGCGCTCTGCTCGAGAAGCGCCAAGTTCAAAATGTGAAGGCTGCTTAGGCAGCCATTTTTGTATTCGGCTACTAGAGCGCTCCGTGCATCACTAGGCAAGAACCCGTCAATGATACCCTTCGGCTGGATGCTCACCCGGTCAATTTTTTAAAAACGCTTCGCAATAAAAAATCGCTGCGGCCTCCGCTCCAGTCATTGACTGAACCTTACCTAGCAATACACAAGGTTGTCACCTGAGTAAGCGAGGGCTAAAAGGCGCTAAGCGCCAGCCCTCACTGACTCAGTTAACGAACCGGAGCTAAGAACATGGGCGATATTACTGAATACCAAGATCGGATTTTCAGCTGCTATACCACAAGCGGAAAACTAACCGCGAAAGGCGTAATTGAACTGGATGATATCTGCCAGGAGTTGCAAACCAAGCTAGCCAGCATGGAAGACAAAAACAGCGAAGAGTACAGCGCTCTTTATCAAGTCTATCTAGATGCCCAGGCTCCATTTGGCTTCGCTAGTTCACGAGTAAAACCTTAACCCATGACCACCCTATTTACTTTAATTTGGCAAACAACTTTATGTATGACTCGGACATCGTAATCACACCAAAAGAACAGCTATTTATTATCCGCTTGAAATCGAGCCTGCGGTCTACTTACATCTCATGGCGTATTGGCGTTCGGGTAGATTACTTGCTTCCCAGGGAAACATTTTATCGGCACAAGAAGATTTTTTTGCGTGAGTACAACATCGATATAGGAAAGGTATGTATTGCGCAACCTGCGCACCTAGCAGACTAACAAATATACATTATGCGCACCG
>NZ_AUBZ01000071.1 GCF_000429505.1 Aliagarivorans taiwanensis DSM 22990
ATGATTAGACCGAAGATGTTTCCGCTGGGGTCGTGGTATTTCAATGGGTTATTAACCACATAGGCATAGCGGTTATGGTTCAGGGCATCATCCGGAGATTGCATGGCGGGGTCGGGGCTTAAGAATATCCCCAGGTTGGGATCGTATATCCGGGCATTCATATGAATAAGCCCCACTTCAGCAACGTGCTCGTGGCCGGTAAAGCCGCGGTTGGTCAAACTGCCGAATAGCAGCCCCGCGGGAAACGGAGAGGTTTTGCTACCAGTCGATCGCCCGCACTTCCCGCAAGGGTCGAACCAGGTTTCGGATATCACTTGTCCCAGAGTGTTAGTGATAAGATTTACCGAGTTCAGTGCATCCTGATGGAAGTAGTGCAACTCCCGGCTCAGTTCGCTACTGTCTGATACGCGCTCTGTCTTGATGGATACACCAATCGCGCGGCCTCCCACATACAGATAGTTACGTTGCTCTGCCTGATAGCCTTCCAGCCCTTCGTGATAGCGCATTTCATATACTCCTGAGTAGATCTCGGTGTAGGCGGCAAAACCTCCTCTCAGGGTGTTGCTTTAGGCTCCCTTATCAATAGCTTAATGCTGGTATTTCTATATGTATCGATAGGGTACTCAAACACACCAGCGTCCACCTTCTCCTCAAACGAGCGTTTTATCTCATCGGCTTTAGTTGGATCTATAACACCAAATAGATATCCACTCCTGTAAGCGTGTTCTAACAATGCGGATGAGAGAGGGTAGCCTTTGATATGTGAGGCCTCCAAGTTTCTCTCTATCAAACTGATTGTGTCAGAATCGCATTCGTCTTGACTGATGCACTTTTTGATATCAATTGCCGCTAGAAAGAACAGTGCTTCACCATCGTTATCGTCTGCTCGTCCTTTGAAATAGATGTATGCCCAGTCGTACTCATTTTCTATAGACTCTGAGACGACAAGCTTTGCTTGTAATAACATGTTACTTGGCGCTCTATCACAACCGATTACCAACAGAGAAAGCAACAACACCACTAGTTTGCAGGCCATGGTTCTGGTCTATCCTCCCAAGTTTTTCCCGATGAGGGCGAGAAACCACATGCCTCTCATATTCTTGCTCATGCAGATATTTCTAATCCAAGAGTGTTACTATAGGCCATTTGCGATAGGACAGCTTATTAGAAATTCCCGTATTAACTCAACACTATCACCTGTGTACATAACGAAATGGTACTCATCGATAGGAAAAGCTAATATGCTCCAATCAGAATTTTTCGAAAGGTCGGGTATTATTGCGGGATACGTTCCAAAGCAACCTACGATATCCCCCTCAACTCTACCTTCATTTGATGACCCTTTGTGGGATAAATAAAACCTCACTGCGCCACTATGGTAAATAGGAGCTATTGCTAATGGAGATTTGAACGATATGATTTTGCTAGCAGAATTATCTGCTTCCCTAGGCCCCACATAGTAAGAAGGGATAGGCCATTCGAGCTCTACAAATCGATAGATATGGGGGTACACATATCGGTAGATTGGAAAAGATCCCATAGTTATAAGAAGTACTATCGTAGCAAGTAACGTTTTCTTAAAGCGCAAAGCTGATATCAGTGATTTAACCCGCTCTGTCATGTGATCCACTGCTCATGAAAGAACTTCCCAATGACAAAAACAACAGTTGCTACTGATAACAAAAATGCCAAAATATACATTTCTTCTTTTAACTTATGATGATTAGTATAAATATGCCAAAACAATCCAAAAATAAAACCCCAATAGCCATAAACTGCGCCAGAGTGCCAAAGGTCAACCTCTGGGGAATAAAAATGACCTTCGTACGGATTAATGGCTATAGCAGCCACCTGTGAAATCCCAGTCAATAACAAAATGCGCCAAAATGACAAGATTTTATTAATGTTTTTCATTTAACTCACCTTAATAAGCTCTTCAGTTTATCTATAATGATGGCTTAGACCTCTCGAACCCCTATTGCGGAACCACTAACACACTGATGATTCAACTCTTATTATTCACATGTAAAGCACTAGCGATCAGAGTCACTTGTCAACTTCATGTAGAGATAGATAGCTTGAAGAGATAAGCCTATAAACAACGTTGCCGACATTACTAAATTAGTAAAGCGGCCCAATAGGCCATAATAAAACAAAGAAAATGAAACTGTACACAAAGCCATTGGAAAAAAAACGAACAAACAGGCTTCATGTTTCAGTACTAAGAATTTTATTTTGCTTAACATTCTGATTTCTATCGATTTGATTACATACAATAAACTGCTTCTGATGTACACATTTGAACACCAGCCCCCATCAAGTATCCCCAACGCGCCCCCCCATTAGCGTAAGACATACCAGTAGTCGAGCCACTAAACCCAAGAACCTTGACCGCATCAGCAAAAAATCCAAATGATTTACTTGTTTCACCAACAACCATAGCCTCTGAAAGTGGGTTGACAGAACCAGATGGACCTATTGCGGCACCTAACGTTGGGCCTATTTTCAAGCAACTGGTCTTAACTAAGCACCACTGTCCCTGAGTATTCCATACTCCTGATAGTTCATGAGAATGCCCAAAAAGTACATAGCCTGCACTCCCTGACATACCAAGGCCAACCTCAAGGTTAAACATATTGTCCATTCCTTCTTGCCACTGCCCATCGGGTGGATTACTAGCGATATGGGCGACCATTTTTTCTGTTATATTTTCGGTTAAGTTATGCTCGTTAAATAAATTGGCCAATGCCCCAGTACGCGCCCCATCCCGGAACGTTCCGCCCGCAAAGTGACTGGATGCTCCGCCTGCCAGCGCCGCTACCGCTACATTCCCAAAATCAATGCCTGCGGTTTCAAACCCCCAGCCTTTGCCTAGACCATT
>NZ_AUBZ01000072.1 GCF_000429505.1 Aliagarivorans taiwanensis DSM 22990
AGAAAGATCGTCAATGGATCTGTCTTAACTGATCGGCATTAGGCCCAATGGCCCGTTATCTTTTGAGCGTATCAGGCTAGACCTTGGTCACGCCATACACTTGGTTTTCTTGCTCTTGCACGCGGATAAAAGTGGTACGCTTGGTCAACTCTTTAAGCGACGACGCGCCGACGTAGGTACAGGCAGAACGCACACCACCTTGGATATCTTGAATGGTGGTTTTCAGGCTGCCTTTATACGGCAATAGCACGGTTTTACCTTCTGAAGCGCGATACTCTGCAACACCACCAGCGTGCTTGTCCATGGCGGTTTGTGAGCTCATGCCATAGAAGTGCATAAACTTCTCACCGTTCTTCTCAACCACTTCGCCGCCATTTTCTTTGTGCGCTGCCAGCATGCCGCCTAGCATGACGAAGTCAGCGCCACCGCCGAAGGCTTTAGCCACATCACCAGCAGAGGTACAGCCGCCGTCGCCAACAATCTGGCCACCTAAGCCGTGCGCGGCGTCGGCACACTCGATAATAGCCGACAGCTGCGGATAACCAACCCCGGTCTTTACACGCGTGGTACATACACTGCCAGGTCCGATCCCCACTTTCACCACATCGGCACCACTTAGGATCAGCTCTTCGACCATCTCACCGGTGACCACGTTACCTGCTACAATGACCTTGTCGCTAAAGGTGTCACGCATCTTCTTAACGTAACCGACAAAGTGTTCCGAGTAGCCGTTGGCGACATCTACACAGATAAACTGCACATCGCTATCTAGTGCCAGGATCTGCTTAGTTTTCTCGAAATCAGCTTCTGACGTACCACAGCTCACCATCAGGTACTTATGCTGGTCGCGCGGGATACTCGCCAGGAACTCGGCCCATTGCTCAATACTGTAGTGTTTATGTACAGCAGTCATCATACGGTGCTCTGCAAACATCTTGGCCAAACCAAAGGTCCCTACGGTATCCATATTGGCGGCGACAACGGGCACACCTTCCCATTGACTGTTGGTATGTTTGAAGGTAAACTTCCGATCAATTACAACCTGTGAACGACTCTTCAAGGTTGAACGCTTCGGGCGAATTAACACATCTTTAAAGCCCAGCTTAATATCGGTTTCGATCCTCATCGGTATTCCTATTGTCTTAGACACAAACCTTTCTATGCTAGCAAAAAAATGCAATTAACAGAAAAGTTAATACGTTATACTGATCATGATTTTGCCCATAAAAAAGCCTGCTTTAAAGCAGGCTTTTTCGGTTTAGGCGTTGCCCTTAACTTTGACTCTGTTTTCCGCGGCAAAGTTAAGCATACGGTCTAATGGCACTAGCGCCTTTTCGCGTAGGTTGTCATCGACATACACCTCGTGCCCTGTTCCGTCAATCAGTGCCTCTTCAATGGCTCTCAAGCCATTCATCTTCATCCAAGGGCAATGCGCACAGGAACGGCAGGTTGCGCCGTTACCACCAGTAGGAGCTTCAATCATCTCTTTATCTGGACAAGCTTGTTGCATCTTATAGAAGATGCCTTTGTCGGTGGCCACAATCAGCTTTTTATGGGGCAAGGTCTGCGCTGCCGCAATCAACTGGCTGGTAGAGCCCACAGCGTCTGCCAAATCAACCACCGCTTGTGGCGACTCTGGGTGTACCAGTACAGCCGCGTCGGGGTTTTGCTGCTTAAGCTGGATCAGCGCTTGGGATTTAAACTCATCATGAACGATACAGGCACCTTGCCACAATAGCATGTCAGCACCGGTTTCTTTGGCCACGTAGCCGCCAAGGTGGCGATCTGGCGCCCAGATGATCTTATGCCCTTCACTGTCGAGGTGCTCAACAACATCCAGCGCAATGCTCGAGGTCACTACCCAATCAGCACGCGCTTTTACCGCGGCTGAGGTATTGGCGTACACCACCACGGTGTGGTCAGGGTGAGCATCACAGAACTCATTGAATTCCTTCTCTGGGCAGCCCAAATCTAGCGAGCACTCCGCGTCTAAGGTCGGCATGATGACGCGTTTTTCTGGAGTGAGGATCTTGGCGGTTTCGCCCATAAAGCGCACCCCAGCGACCAACAAGGTCGATGCCGAGTGGTTGTTGCCAAACCGAGCCATTTCAAGAGAATCAGCGACACAACCACCGGTCTCTTCTGCCAGAGCTTGGATCTCAGGGTCGGTGTAATAATGGGCAACTAATACCGCGTCTTTCTCAACCAGCAACTGTTTAATGCGTGCGATATGGCGGGCCTTCTGCTCGTCGGTCAGGGGAGCAGGTTTAGGAGGAAACGGATAGATAGACTCATTAAAGTAAGGAGACTGCAACATAAGCGATATATCGTTAAAAAAAACTTCGGGAATTATACTACGGCACTTTGCCTTTGTCTGTCCGACTAAAGACAAAAAAGCCCCGCTTATGCGAGGCTTTAAAATGATGGTGGGTCGTGAAGGATTTGAACCTTCGACCAATTGATTAAAAGTCAACTGCTCTACCAACTGAGCTAAC
>NZ_AUBZ01000073.1 GCF_000429505.1 Aliagarivorans taiwanensis DSM 22990
GTCGGTCTTGTGTTCTTCATTTCTACCACCTTTTGTCCGGAAGTGAGTCTATCACTTCGTCTATTCAGGTGGCCAAATTCACTATGCCACTACACCTGTTGATTTACGACATTTGTAAGAACCAGCAGCACCGCTGCTGACGATGGCATAACCACCGAATTCGCCCCTTTAAGGTCGGACTGTCCACCTGCTTTAGTGAGTGAGCTCTCTGTTTGTGCATTGCACACAGGTTGCGGTCGCGTGTAGGTCGTGACATGACAGCGATAGTCCATTTCGGATGTAGCCTGAGTGGCAAAATTCACATCGAAAGGTATTCGCTCATGTCCATCGTTAACAGCGACGGTTGGGGTTGGACAGGCGTGGTTGAATCGCGACGGGCGCGTAAACAGACAGCCTGTTGGAGTTTGACACGCGTGTTGATTATCGACGTGTCACAGGTTAGTTGGGGTTATCGCGCTCTTAAGCGCTACACATACTGTGTTGGTATTGGACAAGGCCATGCCTGTCGATTGGATTCACGTTTCCCTTGTAAGGGCATACTGATAGTTAGTGGCCGCTTTGGCCGATAAAGACATCCCCCGTGGAGACGCAGCCTGGCTTAACCTCGGGACTGACCGAGGCGCAGCGATAGAACCTTAGTTCTATGTTTGCGATTAGGTGCTCGATACACCGTGCAAAATCTTGCACGAATTCTGTTGCAACGCGTATTTGCGTGAAAGTGCTCTGGGCCAGGCCCCGCGCTATGTCGACGGCGCTTCTAGCGTCGTACATAGCGCGGGGCCGATACTCCCTCCTAAAACTACTTGGTTGCTCCCGACTAAAACGCACAGCGACTTATTCAGGCGATGTTCTTGTGTTGTTCAAGATACATGGCCTTAGCTTAACGCCTCCTCGTGGCCACGAGCGGTACTAATGTCACCAACTGACAGAGTTAACGATTTTAGAGAGTGATTTATTGGGAGCTATCCTAGAAATAGGATTAGCTTCTAGCTGTTAAGTCAGTTAACCGTGCCAACTCTTTGAGCTGCTTTTTTAGACTTAACGTGTCAATATGATAGTGATCCAAGTCTACACCTGTAGCTGTGAATCCCAGCTTCTCAGCCAGTCCTCCGGAAGCCTCATTTGTGCTTTCTATCGAAAAGTGGTTCAGTTCATATTTTTCAGATATATGTAAAAGGTTAGCGATGAACTCCGTTCCTAATCCTTTTCTTTCAATGGGCATCTCTATTCTTGTTATTACTAGATTGTTGAATAACCCAAAGCCGACAGAACATTTATATCTAAGCAATACTTTGGCGTGTTCGGATTTAATAAGAACCCTTCTAGAATCAAGAACAGACACCTCATGAATATCTGAGTGAAAGGGAAAGAAGCTGCTCACATCAGAGGCAAACTCGTAAATTTCACTTTTTATGTCAGAAAACCCAGAAGCAAGACTGATTTCCTTACCTTGAATGTCATTGGTGTTCGTCAAGAATTCAGCCTTCAAGCTGCCTTGGGGTTCCAACAAGCCAGAAGCCGAACCTCCTCTTTTTCTGAATTTTGCTGCCACAAGTACCTCTCTTTTGTTTTGAGTAACCTAATATCCAGGGTGAGATCGCGAACATTTTTTGAGCGCTTATAAGCAATTTGACCTGACGTCCGTGCTGTGATCTTATACTCCCTTTTTCGGGAGCCTTCC
>NZ_AUBZ01000074.1 GCF_000429505.1 Aliagarivorans taiwanensis DSM 22990
CATACATAACATAGGGCTGATTGCTTTTAGCAAGAGTACCATAAGTCGTTGTGGTCGATACAAACTTGAAGGCGAATACCATTGCTGCATGGCGCCAGCTTAGCCTCATTGCGCTAACGAGATAATTCCACGGAAGGAAGTCTCTTAACTCCCTAAAACACCCCTGCCTTTTATACCCATTCTCAATTCGCTACTCGTTAACAGAAATTAATATCGACCTATGCACTATCTATCACACGTATTGAGGTTGCCTGCTTAAATAGGCATTGAATCAAGCTCGATTGAAAATGAATATCTGTAAACCATAGGCTAGAAAACCTCACAAAACTATCATACGCAGCAAGTTCAAGCGCATATCAATCGTGCGTCATAATTAACCAAACGGGAACAACGATGAAACGTAATCACCTATTAACCATTGCTGCAATTACCTCGCTCTGCGCGCCGGCTTTTTCGGTCAATGCCTCGAAGCTCAGCGGCGAGCTGATACTGCTGTCTGGCTACTCTTCGACGAACTCTAACCTGAGCACCGATACCGATGCGACGTTGCGCGGTCTCGGCGGCAGCGCTGAGCGCGAAGACGACTACCTGGTTGCGCCGCTGGGTCACATTGCCTACTCACTGGGTGCCAACAACAATCAACGTATCTACTTAGGGACTTCCCGTGATGACTTAGCGGTGGGTGATCTAGCGTTCGAGCTGGGTTATCAATATGACTTTGCCAACGGTACTCAAATCGACGTGGCATTCTTGCCTACTGTGGTCTCGGGGGAGGTATGGGCCAACCCGTATCAAACCGGCCCAGCACGCGGTAAGGAAGACATTGAAGGGTATGCCTACCGTATGAAGATCAATAACTTGATGAACAGCGGCTTCTCTCTGGACATGGCCTTTGCTACATCGGAAGTTGACAATGAACGCATTGAATACCAAAGCCTTCACCGCGATAACGATACCTACTATGTAAAAGGCAGTTACGGCTTTGAGCTGGGCCAACGTTCAGGCTTGGTGACCTCGTTTGCATACACCCACCTGGATGCTGAAGGCAAAGCGGCGAGTTTTGATCAGTACAAGGCAGAAGTTACCTATTTTATTAGCAACGGCGTTCAGTCGTTGGCACTAACCAGTAGTTATGCGCGCAGGGAGTATGATGAAATCCACCCGATCTTTAACAAAGAACGTGCGGATGATCGCCACAAATTGTTTATCGCTTACGAGTACGCGAACGTAATGGGCTGGCAAAACTGGAACTTTGTATCGCTGAACGGCGTTAACCTCAACCGTTCCAACATAGACTTCTATGAGAATGAAGACTATCTGGTTTCGATGGGATTGAGTTACAAGTTCTAAGTGCAATCGAAGATATGGAGTACCCAAGAAGTGACAATATAAGCAAATGGTGGTTCTCCAGTGTCAATATTCAATGATGCGTAGGGCTGACGAATCCCCACATAATTAGCCGATAAATCAGAGTGTTGCGCTTGGAGTGCAACCCGCGAAGTGATCTAATGGTATGTGCAACCAAACCAG
>NZ_AUBZ01000075.1 GCF_000429505.1 Aliagarivorans taiwanensis DSM 22990
AGAAAGATCGTCAATGGATCTGTCTTAACTGATCGGCATTAGGGCTGAGCCCTCCTGTGGGAGAGTAATAAAGTTTCATACTAAATTGACTCTAACAGCATGTTATTGGCACTTAGTTTTTTATTGGTAAAAAATAAAGTGTCATACTAGATAGAAAAATTTGATTGCTCGACCACTTCATAAAAGTAATAAAGTATCATACTTACCAACCTTCGTTAGTTGATTCTTGTATTCCACAATCGTTGAGAACAGACGAATCAACTCGTACAGAACGCATGTCGTCCAACCCCTTTATCATAGCCATAAGCTCTGGATCGTTGTCTTCGCGAAAGCAGACTATATAGTCGTAAATCAAACCATCACTACTTTCATTTGTATCGATTTCATAGTCGAGCCTCTGCATTTCACTAAACGCTAGACCAAACTCTAGAGCTAATGCCTTAACTTGATTGGTGTTGTCATCATCCATTATTGTTTGCAGAGGCATTATGGAAAACTCAGCTCTCTTTATTCCTTTTTTCTTCCAATCGCGAAGCACACCCGACCACAAATTACCTCGCAGACTCGAGGTCGGCGAGAACCTACTCGCTCTCCAATGCAGAACTTCCCTAGTTCCATCAAGCTTGAAAAGTAACACTTCCGCTTCTTTGCGCTCTATGAGTAGTCGCTTAAACTCGTCTTCATCTTCTGGGTTAAACACTACTGAAGGTTTAGATTCAGGCTTCCCTTCCACCGAGTCCAGTAACCTGCAAATAACAGATTCTGGAGAATCAAACCCTACAGCAAGGTTCTCCAGCCTTTGATAAGTCGACTCCGATACCTCGATAACCTTAGCCATTTGCACCTCACAAAAAAGACCATACATGACCAATATAAACCATATATGATTAATTGCAAATCATATATGGTTCACTATAGACAACTTCAACTTGCGACATACTTAGGATTGATACAAGAACATTTACTTATGTACGTGATTATCAATAGTAAAAAAGGCAAAATCAGATAACAAACTCAAAGACGCTAGTGAGATTTCTACGGACATGGCAACAAAAGAGACTGTTTGGGAACTTGAAGAGCACTCTATCGGCAAACACCTAGTTTTATGTAACTACTTAAATGCTTGGCTTCCTATCATGAGCAAATACAACCAACGTCTGCTCATCATTGATGGCTTTGCCGGTCCAGGTGAATACAAAGGCGGCCAGTTGGGCTCACCCATACTCGCGCTAGACGCTCTTATCGCACATAAGCATCAAAATCTACTGAGTCCCGAAGTAGTCTTCTATTTCATCGAGAAAGATCCTAAGCGGTGTGATCATCTGAAGTCCCTCATCGTTCAAAGGTACCCTAGTCTTCCAGCAAATGTGAAAGTGCACATTACATGTGGCAAGTTTGACTCCCACATGGGAGAACTTCTGGACGATTGTAGTGGCATAGTGAATTTGGCCACCTGAATAGACGAAGTGATAGACTCACTTCCGGACAAAAGGTGGTAGAAATGAAGAACACAAGACCGA
>NZ_AUBZ01000076.1 GCF_000429505.1 Aliagarivorans taiwanensis DSM 22990
CTCCTGTTTAGCGAAGACGCGATCAGGTGTGAGGTTTAACCGATTAAACAGGTTTTATCGCCGCTTGCGAGCGGCCAAATAGGACAAAGGAATCTTCGATATGGCTGATGGAATTACAGTGGACTACCACACCTCTGACTCAAACCAGTTTTTGGTGGCCAAAGGCGACCATTCAAAAGAAGCGATACTCGCGGCGGCAGTCGATCAGAATGTCATTGATAAAGATGATCTGCAGGAGTTCCAAGCGGCTGACTATTACCAGTCAAATTACAAAGTTGTTCCAGCGGGCGAGGACTCTGGATACAGCTGTTGGCACCATCGCGTAGAGAAACCCTGCAGGGGCTCTTACTTTGCGTCGGTACTGTGTAAATAGAACCAAGGAATCTAGGTGCTCTATGGATAAAGTAATTTGCGAGCAGTGCGGCGAGGGCGTAATGCGTCCACTAACCGATCTGCCCCAAACGGACCTGCAAGATGATGATAGTGCTGTGACTGCTACAGAGTGCGTTTGCAGCCACTGTGGGGCTGTTGAGACATACAGCGTTTAACAAAGGGAACTTTTTAACCGGGCAATGACCCAGTAGGTAAGGGGAATATGATGCAAGAAGAAGTAGTGATGGTTGAGTTGGAAGGTTGCCGCGAACCTCGTCCCTTTGACTGGAAGTTGCAGCAACACTGTTGCCCTCAAAGGCTGCTTGCCGCCGCAAAACAGTATGGTCTTTCGATGGATGCAGGGCCGGAAGGTTCAGTTGAAGTGTGGAGGGATGATAAAGGCCAGTTCCGCTGCCAGTTCACTGAGTCGCACGTGGTGGATGAAAGCAGTATCAGTGTTGGTGATGCAGATGCGGCTGAGCAATGGCTAAATCAGTGGTGGCCGAAACAATATGATGCTGTCGATAACGATGGGATTGGATAAAGGCAACTGACGATGATCGCTGCCAATTACACTCTCCACCTTTACTGCGATTGTGATGCTTGCGAAGCATATCAAGGTGAAGTCGAGCACCATCCGGGTTTCGGCGAGTATGTCGGCGAGAATTGGTCTGAGGTGGCTAAGCAAGCTCGCAATGCGGGCTGGCGTATCAGCAAGGACAGGACTCGCTGTTTCGCCCCTGGGCACAAAATGAAACGAAATTTTGAGTAAGGGTATTCAAGGCAATGGATAACGATAACTTTTTTGTGATGCTTCAAACCCAGAAGGGTGGTATCACGCCAATGCTCTATGAAAATGAAGAGTTGGCCACGTTTGCTACAGAGGAAGAGGCTCACGCCGCTGCTGCCGAAAGCATTCTAGGTGAAGCGTTTGGGTACGAGGTATTTGAACGTGGTTGCGGTTGCTAATTTAACAGGCTCACTGGGACCATGGTTCCAGTTTTAACGGTAAGGCAAATTTTGGCATGGCAAAGCTAACGCTCAAACAGCAGATCGCACAGCTGGAACTAGAAAAACAGCTGCTAGCAACTCAAAACGCCGGGTTACGGA
>NZ_AUBZ01000077.1 GCF_000429505.1 Aliagarivorans taiwanensis DSM 22990
CTGTTTCTAACCGTATGTGCAATGAGAAATATTAGGACATATATGGACGCCCCGGTTATTGCAACACTTTGAATCAAGATCGGTTCGCTGACATATATCCGGCGTCGTTGTATGAGCCTATCTAACTGTGCTCAAGCGCCATGATGAGATCCGAACCCAGCCACCTATACACCCACACGGCATGGTTTGCCTTGTCCTAGTTTCAGGCTCTTGCTGGGACGGATAACCGTTTTTTCATCAAGGTATTGCAAACTCTAGCAAACGGATCACAAGACACCCATAATAGTGGAAGAATTCCTCTCCCTCTTCTACGCTTGGTGAAAGCCTCAATCATCGAGTGATTGCTATGCCTCGCGCTAGAAACCAGCAAGTCAGTTTGTCGGATACGCCCTATTATCACTGCATCTCGCGCTGTGTGCGACGCGCTTATCTATGTGGCGAAGATGCGGTAACTGGGCAAAGTTATGAGCACCGGCGTCAGTGGGTTGAAGAGCAGTTGGTGCTCTTAGCCGAGGTCTTTGCCATCGATGTGTGTGCCTATGCGGTGATGAGCAACCACAGTCATGTGGTCCTGCATGTAAACCAAGCAAGGGCGCTAGGTTGGTCAATTGAGGAGGTGTTGGAAAAATATTAAGACAGCCATTATTAGTGAAGCAAGTACAGGTACTCACTCCAACCTATAGCGGGGCGCCACAGCCCTCTGATTCAAGGATGAAATCGACCCAAGCAACGTGTTTCTAATGCTATTGACAGGATTTCAACGGAAGCTGGTCGCGACCGGTCCCTGACAGGGAGTCAGCCGTTCAGCTTGTGAATGTGTGGAGTAGGTCAGGCAGAGTTAAGCCAGCGCTTGGCCGAGCCCATACCCTGTAGTCGTTGTTGGTGGTGGTCTGCCTTGTAACGTTGCATACGCTTATGCGCGCCTACCACCCCACCAAAGTGCTGTTCTATACCAGTGCTGATGGCTAGCCAGCTTTGCTCATCAATGCCAAGGCGCTGGAGTATCGGGTTATGTTGGCTATCAATAAAACCGCGTTTGTCTTCCCTCACTACCCGCCCGGTGAGTTCAACCAGCTCGAGATAGTCAGTAAGCGAAAACGGTAATCCCTCGGGCATATCTTTACGCGGGTTGCCTACAAAGGGCATTAACTCGACAGGTTGTTTGCCTTGTTTCGCCTGCTCAATACGTCGCCTTACACTGGTATGATCGGACTCTTCTGGCGTTACCGCGGTAGCCGCGCGGATGGGATTCAAATCAACGTAGGCCATACATGCGGCTAGCGCAGCTTCATCTAACAGGGCCTGTGATTTAAACCGCCCTTCCCAAAACCGCCCAGTGCAACCGTCTTCCCGGTTTGTAGTGGTCAAGTTAAATTGGCCACGGTTTTGTATTCAAGCCAGTACCTTCGCTCTGACTCATTGGGTGTCAGCCCGCCGTTATATTGAT
>NZ_AUBZ01000078.1 GCF_000429505.1 Aliagarivorans taiwanensis DSM 22990
TTGGTCTGGTACGTTTTGTCATGGTTCACCTGTATTGTTGCGAGGCGATGATATCACCTCTAATCAGGTGGCCAAATTTAGTGTGCCACTACAACAACACATGGAGAGTCGTTATGAACGAGCAAGACAATCCCAGCATCATGAGCCATATGTCGGTCGGCTCCAACCAACTCGATAAAGCCTTGGCTTTTTACGACAAAGTGATGGCGACCATCGGCGCCCGCCGGGTGCTCGACTTCCCGGAAGGTGTCGCCTACGGCAAGGTGTTCCCGGAGTTTTGGGTGCAGCAGCCCTACAACCACGAACCCGCGCAAACCGCCAACGGCGTGCACTTTGCCTTTATGGCCTACTCCACCGAGCAGGTAGATGCGTTCTATCAGGCGGCGATGGAAGCGGGAGCGACCTGTGATGGCAAGCCCGGGCCGCGCCCAGAGTACACCGAGGCCTACTACGGCTGCTATGTCCGAGATTTAGATGGGCATAAGATTGAAGCGGTATACTGGGACGAGTCGAAGGCCCCAGAAGGTGTCGAAGCCTAGGTTGAGTGAGTGGCTAGTTCTTAGCCACCGCGAGAGAGAAAATCCCCCAGCCCAGCATCCAACTGCTGGGCTGTTTTCCAAAAACGCCCTTCACTGAACAGCCGATTGCCGCCATGGCTTTTCGCCAGATACAGCTGCTCATCGGCTTTAACCACCAGATCGGCGCAGGTGGTTTCGGCGTCAGGCATCAGCGTCGCGACGCCAATCGACACAGTGACTACCGAGTTGGGTTTGCCATCGCCATGGGGCATTGCCAGTTGCTCTACCCGAAACAGTAAGTCTTGGGCAACCTGCCCGGCTTCAGCGCTGTCGGTTTTTGGCAAAATCACCGCGAACTCTTCACCGCTATAGCGCGCTGCCAAATCTGAGCTGCGTTTGGCGACCATTTGAGTCACTAAGGCGATCTGCTTCAAGCAGCTATCGCCAATTAGGTGACCGTAGTAGCTGTTGTAGTCGCGAAAACGGTCGACATCGATGAGCAGCAGCGACAGTGGTGCGTCTTCGCGCAGGCAGCGACGCCACTCGTTCTCCAGGCTCTGATCAAACATTCGCCGGTTGGGGATGCCGGTTAAGCCATCTAAGGAGCTGATC
The DNA here is from genome assembly GCF_000429505.1 of Aliagarivorans taiwanensis DSM 22990. Classification (GTDB taxonomy): domain Bacteria; phylum Pseudomonadota; class Gammaproteobacteria; order Enterobacterales; family Celerinatantimonadaceae; genus Aliagarivorans; species Aliagarivorans taiwanensis. The sequence continues at coordinate 1,131 of NZ_AUBZ01000078.1, forward strand.
CGTTTGAGCTGCTGATTCATCTGCTCCAGCTGCTGATTCATTAGCCTGAGCTGCTGTTCTTGCTTTTTCTGCTCTGAGATATCAAATGCCACTATTATGGGTGTCTCGTTAAGTACAACTTAACCATTATGGCTACCTCTATGCGTGGCTGTTGCTCAACCTAAGTATGATTCTTGGTTACATGCTGGACCTAGGTTTAACCCAGCTCG
>NZ_AUBZ01000079.1 GCF_000429505.1 Aliagarivorans taiwanensis DSM 22990
GGCTTGGTCTTTTCTGGGCCCAGCAGAGCTTTTGCTTTCGCCCGAGTGTAAGTGGTTTTGCGCTCGTGATGTCGTCTGCGGGGCATGGTGATTATATTCCTTACTCTTAAAGTCGTTCTACGACATACCCCAGTTCGCCAAAGCTGCTCTTGCACAACCCGACAAATTTATATTGGTTGATGTCACGCAGTGGCACTTTCGAAACAGTCGTATAGTCCGATGGGCAACCACCCACGAAATAGCGATAGCTGTTTCCAGCTCTGTCAGTAACTTCGTTATCAGGCCCAAGTGCGACACCATCTGGCACTATTGCATCAAATACCCGGGCACGGAGAGCTTGCGAAGCAGCTCTGCGCTTCGCTCTTGCTTGTGCGGCTTTTACTTCTGGGCTTTCAGTGATTTGAAAGGCGTTCATTTTCACCAGTAAGCGGCGCGTGATTTCACAGTCATCAGTGGCGCGGTGGGTATTGAGATCGCTAATGTCTATATTCTGCTGCGCGGCGGCGGCGGCCAGCTTTTGCCAGCGGTATGAACCGCGAGACTCGTCACGTTCGCCCCACATTCGGGCATAGCGAAGCATAACGCACGATGCCTGATACTCTGGCTCTGCCAACTCATAGCGGCGGCAAGTCTGTCTTATCATGCGTCTATCGAAATCAGCGTTATACATAAACACTGAGGCGCCATTCAACAGCTCGCAGACCTGCGGGTAAACCTCGCTCCAGATTGGCGCCTCAGCCACATCGTCACCTGTGATACCGTGGATCTCAGTGGACGATTCAGGGATAGGGCCGCTTGGCTTTATCAGCGAACTAAACGCGACTGCGCCACTTTCAGCATCAATGATGCCCAGCTCGACAATTTCATCGTCGGCCCCTAGCCCTGTTGTTTCGGTGTCTAATATCCAGCCCATAGCCTATATTCCTTACTCTAGTGGGCGTGTGCACACTGGTTGCAAATGCCATCTTCAGTGCCATTTGGCTCATCACTGTGCTTGCAAATACAGCAGGGAAATGAGAAGCCCATCGAAGGCGGCTCGAATTCTAGCTTGCTGTTCGACTTGTTCAGAATATCAATGAGATCTGCTGCTTCCCATGTAGACGACGCAGGCGGGATCACTGTTCTCAATCCTTCTTCATCCGGCTGAGATACAAACCCGTCAGCCTCAAGTGCCTCCATTAGCCTCGCCGCTCGGTTAAACCCAATTCGAAGCTGCCGTTGGAGGCCGGAAATCCTAGCTCGGCGACTTCGGCGGACATACTGGACGGCCACGGCATACATGCAGTCTTTGCGGCCTTC
>NZ_AUBZ01000080.1 GCF_000429505.1 Aliagarivorans taiwanensis DSM 22990
CAGGGTGAGAGCGTGAATGGTTACTTTTCACTCTATTTCTCTGAGAACCCTGCTGATAGCACCTGTTCAAGGTAAGTTGTGTTCATTGCCGCAATATTTTGCTTACGCCTGATGCTGGCTTTTTTACCTGTTTCCTGTCGCAGCAAGTTCAGCGCCATATGGCGGACAATCGCCAAAAGCTCAGCGGCGTTCTCTCGGTAAATTTGGCAGTCATCTTCGCTGAACGATGTATCAAGTACCCAGTGAAGGCTGTTTTCGATACCCCAATGACCGCGTACTGCGTCGGCGAATTGCTCTTTGCTGAGTTCTGCCGAACTGATGTAGTAGCGGTATTCTAGCGACTCTTTGCCGTTATCTGCCAAGCGGTAACCCATTGCAACACCGAGCGTTTTCAGCCCAGGCCAATGCGCGAACTCTTCCGCCAGTTCGGTGGCAGGTAGCACCGCATACGCTCTCGCTTCTTTACGGCCACGGCCTTTCTCGATACACACAATCGGGTCTTCAATAACGGGCTTCAGTTGAGCTTTCACCGCTTTGTAGAGGGTTTCCTGATTGCCTTTTACCGCCAGCAAGTAATCAGCTTTCTTGTCTGTTATCGTTTTTGCGATATCGGTTTGGCAACCCATGGCGTCTATCGACACCAGCGCTCCCTTGATGTCGAGTGCATTGAGCAGCTCGGGGATAGCCGTAATCTCATTGGATTTGGCATCGGTTTTTACTTGCCCCATCACGACGCCATTGGCGGTGGCAAAGGCACTGACCATGTGTATCGTCGACTTGCGGTCATCCCGTGTATAGGAGCTGCGGAGCACCTTGCCATCGACTGCGATTAGCTGCCCATTGGTTTGCTCATTTACAGCGAGCATCCACTTGCTAAAGCACTGTTGGAACTGTGCTGGGTCGAGGCGTGAAATCAATCGGGCAATGGTATCGTGTACTGGTAGGCCTGCAGTAAATAGCCCCTTTTCACGGAACCAGTGGAAGTGGGCTTCACCAAAGTCTTCGATATCTTCCCAGCCATTGGCTCCGCCAATCGTTGCACATACGGTTAGGAACAGCACATCGAACAACGGATAGCTTACTTTAGCGCTTTGTCGAGGATCTTTAATACTGCCGAAATGCTGGGAAAATACATCGATGGTCATGGAAGGCTCCCGAAAAAGGGAGTATAAGATCACAGCACGGACGTCAGGTCAAATTGCTTATAAGCGCTCAAAAAATGTTCGCGATCTCACCCTG
>NZ_AUBZ01000081.1 GCF_000429505.1 Aliagarivorans taiwanensis DSM 22990
ACAACTTAACCATTATGGCTACCTCTATGCGTGGCTGTTGCTCAACCTAAGTATGATTCTTGGTTACATGCTGGACCTAGGTTTAACCCAGCTCGGGCTTAACCTACCGATGTTTGTCGCCTGCCTAATTGCCGGGATCATCATCAGCAACGTTAAGACATTAGTGTTAAAGCGGCCAATGTCTGATAACGCCAATATGGGCTTGGGCCTGATATCGGATATTTGCCTGGGTATGTTTCTTACCATGGCGCTAATGGGTCTTCAGCTTTGGACTCTGATTAATGCCATTGGCTTTTTAAGCATCGTCATGTTGCTGCAGATAATTCTCTCGCTGGTATTTACCGTTTTTGTGGTATTTCGATTTATGGGTCGCGATTATGACGCGGCAGTAATCAGTTCCGGATTCGGTGGCATAACACTTGGGTCGACAGCAACGGCTATTGTCAATATGACTGCGGTCACCCAGCAATATGGCGCATCCCATCGCGCATTTATTGTCGTGCCATTGGTGTGTGGATTCTTTATCGATATTGCTAATGCTGTCGTGATTAACAGCATGCTCTCTTTTGTAGGCTAACGCCTAATTTACTGTGTGGTGATGCAGTGGATTGGCATTATCGGCACAGGTTTATTGCTTGAGATTTAACGAGGTAACTATGTACGAATTACTAAAGCATACCTTTGCTGGGCTTGAAGTTCGGCGCGCCAGAGAGGGCGACAAGGTTTATACCAACACTGGCGTGGTGTATGGAACGATATGTGCGGTATACCCCTGTGCTAACACGGTTGCGGTGCAACTGCCTAACAACAAGATCCGGCTGCTGTGGAATGGCAACCAACTGATCGCAAACCCTAAGACGCCCGGTGCGTTAGCCTACGAGAGAATAGGGGTAACCAATCTTTGTGGCTTGAGCAATGCCGAATTGTTTGTAGGAGAACCCACCAAAAAATACGTCGAGGCTCAGGAGTTTGATAGTGCTGTGGTTGTAGATGTAGACCACAATCATGCCTGTGAAGGTTATATCACCTTTATTGATAGAAAAATTGGCCGTCTGACCATGTACATACATAACATAGGGCTGATTGCTTTTAGCAAGAGTACCATAAGTCGTTGTGGTCGATACAAACTTGAAGGCGAATACCATTGCTGCATGGCGC
>NZ_AUBZ01000083.1 GCF_000429505.1 Aliagarivorans taiwanensis DSM 22990
GATTTGGGCTGAGAAGAACCTAGCTCAAATCTAAACTGACAGGCACCGATTCAAAATTGGGTAACTGTCAGATCAGGTCTGAGCTAGTACACTTTTATGGAAATTCGCTCTGGCCGTCATCCTGATGTCTTGTTTAGAGAGATATACGAACATGTTAAACCTTGTCTGCCCACTTCTAAAGTGACATATGATTCTGTTGATTCTTTATCTGACGATTTGAGTTACTACTACGAAATATCTAATGAGCAAATGGTAAGGGTCTACTTTGAAGGAAGAAAGATTTTTGCCTCTTTTAATAATAATTAGTCAAAGAGATAGCAGGACATCCACATTATCTCTCTATGGCCTTAGACTCATGCAAAATGGGCCAGTAGAGGTGATCAGTTGTGACCAGCACAACGCGCAGTTTGGTGCAGCGCGGCCAACAACCAACCGATCTTCGTTGAAGAGAATTGGTCGTTCCTTTGCCATACAATCTCCTTAAAATTTTCCTTACACTTTGTCGATAGATGTGGCCGTGAATAGCGCTTGCTTTGAGACAAGCTCAGCAGTGCCACCAGCCTGCTTAGCCAGCAACCCGAACAGATATCGATGAATTAACGCATCATGGAGTGCGCGATGTCGTTGCAAGGGAAGTTTCCGCTGTAACTGCTCATAGCGAGCCTCATTAATTAGGTCGGACATTGCCTTATCCAGGGGTTTCTTGATCCCTTGGTTACCGGCTGCGACAACCTGGCTTAAGCACAGCCCTTTAATACGCTTAGGTAGCTCCATGCCGTGGCTGTCAAAGCTATAATGCAGCCAATTCCAGTCGTGTTGCAAATGGAAGCTAACCCAAACGATATTCGGATCGGAAAACCACTCAAACAGTTGCTCATGGCATTTATGAAACGAGACGCCCTGCTTTTTGCGCTCCTCGTCGCAGATCCCCGTAAGCGCGGCTATGTAGTGGCACACTAAATTTGGCCACCTGATTAGAGGTGATATCATCGCCTCGCAACAATACAGGTGAACCATGACAAAACGTACCAGACCAACT